>NZ_JBNNPS010000001.1:0-985633 GCF_050275975.1 Neorhizobium sp. NPDC001467
GTCCGGGGCGTGGCCGTCACGCTGCCGCCCGAGGCCGAGCACCTGATGGGCCATTTCGACCAGGGTCCGGGACTGGTCAGTTCGGGCAGCGCGCTGCGCATCCCGCGGGTGCCGCTCAACCCCGGCGCGTACTACAAGCTCCTCGTTCTGCTCACCGGCGGACCGGTCGACAGCGACACCACCGTCCAGGGGGATGTCGAGGGCGGTGAGCTGCACGAGAACCACAGCGTCACGCCCGACGAGAAGCCCCCCGTGTTCGGCCTCTGGGCCCGCCGGGTGACCGGCCTCCTGAGCGCCTTCGTCATCGCGCTCGCGGCCCTCGCCCTGTGGCCCGACACTCCACCGCCGCCCGACTACTGCGAGAAGGGCACGCTCACGGTCACCGGCTCGACGGCGTTCGCGCCGGTCGCCGAGGAGCTGAAGCAGAAGTACGAGGAGCACTGCCCGGACGTGACGATCACGGTCAGCGCCCACGGCAGCCAGTCCGGCGTACGGGAACTCGCCCTCGGCGGCGCGCGGGGAACCGGGGCCGCCGGGCAGCCGGCCAAGGGGTCACCGGCCGTGGTCGCCTTCTCCGACGGGCCGCGCCCCGCGAGCTACACGCAGCTCAGCGAGAACCACGTCGCCGTCTCCCTCTTCACTCTCGTCGTCAACGACCGGATCCGGCTCAGGAACCTGCGGGTCGCCGACGTACGGCGCCTCTACCGCGGCGAGATCCGCTCCTGGGCCCAGCTCGGCGGCCCCGACCTGCCCGTCGTCCTGGTCAGCCGCACCTCGGGCTCCGGCACCCGCCGCGCGCTCCAGCCACTGCAAGCCGCTCGGTGACACCGACTGGAACGGTTCGGGCATGCACTGCAACTTCTCGACGAAATACATGCGCGAAGTCGGCGGCAAGGACTATTTCGAAGCGCTGATGGCGCAGTTCGAAAAGAACCTTGAAGCCCATATCGCCGTCTATGGTCCGGACAACCACATGCGCCTGACCGGCAAGCACGAAACGGCTCCGTGGAACAAGTTCTCCTACGGCGTTGCTGACCGTGGCGCCTCGATCCGCGTTCCGCATTCCTTCGTCAACAACGGTTACAAAGGCTATCTGGAAGACCGTCGCCCGAACAGCCAGGGCTGCCCCTACCAGATCGCCTCCCAGGTTCTGAAGACGATTTCGGAAGTCCCGACCGCAGCTTCGGCTGCCGCCTAAAGCCTTCAGGGGCTCACATCGAAGCCGCCGGCTGCAAACGCAGCCGGCGGCTTTTTTCGTCATTGGTACCCTCAAGCCTTATGCGCACTTCCGCGCGACTGGCAGAGGTCCCGATCATGGCGCGGTTCAGGATGGCAGACGGCGGTCATTGCCGGCCGCGGCCTCTATTCCGCGCGTCAGGCAGCGCCGGCGGGGTCGCCGACCGGCAGAAGAGCCGGTTCGAGCGGCGGGTCATTGGGGTTCTTGCTGTCGCCCGGATCCTTCACGGGCGGAACCGGCGGTTTTTCCTGGACGCGGTCGGGAATGCCGGGCGTCGGCGTCGGGCCGCGCGGAGTGTCTGTGTCCGGCGTCGGGATCGGATCGCGATTGGGCATGTCCTGTCTCCTTGGTTTTGGTCCTGCAAAGACAACTGATGCGCCGCCTCGATGTTCCCGACTGATTCCGCGGACGCCTTCCCGCCGAAATCCACCGAGAAGCAGCAGGCATCGCCGCATAGGGGCCATTTTCGATTCGACAATGGCATGATTTGCCGCTACGGCTGGTTAAACGATTAATCACCGCGTTTCTCGTTCAAACCGCAAGCCCCGTTCCAACTGCAAGCGTTATATCCGTGTCGCGCCAAACGCCTCGACTTGCCAGAATAGCTGATAGCCTGGGGGTTTCGACCGCCACGGTCTCCAACGCGCTGTCGGGCAAGGGAAGGGTCTCGCCGGAGCTTGCGGAACGCATTCGCGCAACGGCTGCCGAACTCGGCTATGTGCCCAGCCTTGCCGGGCGCGCCCTGCGCACCGGCCGCAGCGGCGTTTTGGGCCTGGTTCTTCCTGATATCGCCAACCCGCTTTTCCCGCAGATCGCCCAGGCTATCGAGAATGCGGCCGCCAAGGCCGGTTACGGCGTGCTCATCGCCGATTCCCGCGGGCAGATCGCCACCCAGACGCAGGCGATCGAGCGGCTGCTCGAGCGTGGTGTCGATGGTCTTGTCGTGGTGCCTCGTCGGGGCACGCGGATTGGGCAGCTCGGCTGCCCCGTCGCTGTCATCGACAGTCCGTCGACGCCGGGCAATACCGTTTCGGCCGACCATTGGGCCGGCGGCGCCGAGCTTGGCCGGCATCTCCTCTCTCTCGGTCATCGCCATGTGCTTCTGGTCGGCAACAGCCCGGCCTCGACGGTCCAGAACGACCGGATCGGTGGCATCAGGGCGGGGCTCGGCAAGGTCGTGGCGGAGACGATCTGGATCGAAGCGCTCGAAGATGCGGGCGGCAGGGGATGTTCGCTGGGTCTGGCCGATGCCGTGGCCCGCGGTGCCACGGCGGTCGCCACCGTCTCGGATCTGATCGCGCTGCGGGCGCTGACGGAATTGCACCATGCCGGTCTGGAAGTGCCACGCGATGTCAGCGTCACCGGCTTTGACGACCTGATCTGGTCCTCCGTCATCACTCCGGGCCTGACGACCGTGCGCATGGATGTGGCGACGATCGCCGAGCTTGCCGTGAATGCGCTGATGACGGCGATCGCGGCGCCGTCCCCCGCGGCGGCTTTGGACACCGAGACGACGCTGGCGGATGTGGCGCCGGGCGAGCGTGGCGGCCCGGGGCGCAGCCGGGTCGAGCGCGATGCCGTGGTCGCCGCGCAATCGAAAGTACCGATGGAACTGGTGGTTCGCCAATCCACCGGACCTGCAAGCCGTTCGCATAAGAAGACTGCAAATCTCACAGTAGGAGAACTGATACAATGAACAAGGTCATGCTCGCATCGGGCGTCGCCCTGATGCTCTCCATGGGCACCGCCCATACCGCGTTTGCGCAGGAAAAGACCCTGACGATCTCCGTCTATGCCCTGGCGCAGGACGAATACAAGAAGATCGTCTACACGCCGTTTGAAGAAAAATGCGGCTGCAAGCTGGTCGTCGAGACCGGCAACAGCGTCGAGCGCATTGCCAAGATGGATGCCAACAAGGCCAATCCGGTGGTCGACATGGCGGTCGTCTCGATGGCGGATGCCCTGTCGGCAGCGCGTGCCGGCCTGATCGACAAGATCGACACGTCGAAAATCGCCAGCTTCAACCAGCTCTACGACATCGCCAAGGATCCGAACGGCGACGGCATGAGCATCGGTTACACCTTCTACACCACCTCGATCGCCTACCGCACCGACAAGATGAAGATCGAAAGCTGGGCTGATCTCCTGAAGCCGGAATATGCCGCGCATATCGCATGGCCGAACGTCACCACCAACCAGGGTCCGCCGTCGCTCTATATGCTCGGCCAGGCGCTGGGCAAGGACACGCCGGATCTCGCCGCCCCGATCGAGGCGGTCGGTGAGGCCAAGGACGATATCGTCACCTTCTATGAAAAGTCGTCGCAGCTGGTGCAGCTGATGCAGCAGGAAGAAATCTGGGCTGCCCCGATCGGCCGCTTCACCTGGGCGCCCTTCACCAAGCTCGACATGCAGATCGCCTGGGCAACGCCCAAGGAAGGACAGACGGGCGGCATGAACGTGATGATCGTCACCAAGAACTCGAAGAACCGTGATCTCGCGCTGCAGTTCATGGATTTTTGGCTCTCGGCCGAGACCCAGGCAAAGCTGGCCGAAGCGCTGATCGACAGCCCCGCCAACAAGGAAGCCAAGGTTTCCGAGGCGGCCGCCAAGAACCTCACCTATGGCGAGGAAACGGCCAAGAGCCTGAAGCTGATCCCGTCTGCTGTGGCGCTCGACAACCGTGCCGGCTGGCTGAAGAGCTGGAACGAAAAGGCCGGACAGTAAGCTTGTGACCGGAGCAGATTGCTCCATGACCCTTTGCTCTCCTCCCGTTTGAGGGGGAAGGGATCTGCTCCGCTCGCCAGTCAATCGCCGCGAGCGGGGCATCGCAACATCCTGGTTCCCGCAGCCGGCGGGAAGAAGGGGCGCTCAGGCGGGGAAGGGCAATCCGCCCAGCCGTTGCGCCGGACACGAGACGACACGCAGGAAAGACCAAGAAATGTTCCAAAACAGGGCCGAGGCCCTCGCACTGGCAATGCCTGCCGCGCTGTTTGCAGCCGCGGTTTTCATTGCGCCAGTGGTGATCCTCCTCTCCGATGGTTTCAGGGCGCCTGGCGGCGGCTGGACGCTTTCCGCCTATACGGATTTCTTCTCAAGCCCGCTCAACCAGGCGGTGTTTTTGCGCACGCTGAAGCTCGGTGTGCTGGTCACCATCGTTGCGGCGGTTATCGGCTATGCGGCGGCATTCGCCATTGTCAGCCTCGAACCGGGTAAGAAGGGCAAGGTTACGGGCCTGATCGTGCTGCCGCTGATGATCTCGCCCGTCGCGCGTACCTATGCGTGGATCGTCATTCTTGGCCGCACCGGTATCGTCAACCAGGCGTTTCAGGCGCTCGGGGTCAGCGAAGCGCCGCTGCGCATCCTGTTTTCGGAAACTGCCATCTTTATCGGCCTTCTGCAGCTCTTCCTGCCGCTGATGATCATCTCGTTGATCTCGGCGCTGGAAAACATGCCGAAGGATGCCATTCCGGCGGCCCGCGTTCTTGGCGCCAACTGGTTCCAGGTGTTCTGGAAGGTCATCCTGCCGCTGACCAAGGAAGGTGTGGTCATCGGCGGTACGCTGGTCTTCACCGGCTGCCTCACCGCCTATATCACGCCCGCCATTCTCGGCGGCTCCAAGGTGCTGATGCTGGAAACCCTGCTTTACCAGCAGGTCACGGTTTCGAACAACTTTGTCGCCGCCAGCGTCATCGCGCTGATCCTCATCGTCATGAGCTTTGCCGCCAACATTCTGCTGAAACGTGTCGCCACCGCGCGCAACAAAAACCGGAGTGCTGCGTGATGATGGCCCGTAACCTCTTCATTCCGATCACGCTCGGTCTGGTCATCACCTTTCTGATCGGCCCGTTCCTGATCATCGTCGCCGCGTCGTTTTCGGGTGGCGAAACGCTGGCCTTTCCGCCGCAGGGCTTTTCGCTGCGCTGGATCGCAAAAGTGTTCACCGTCGAAAGTTTCCGCGACAGTTTTTACATGTCGATGTTCCTGGCGATCGGCGGCACGATCGCGGCACTGATCCTCGGCATTCCGGCCTCCTATGCGCTGTCGCGCTACAAGCTGCCGGGGGGTGAAACCATCCGCACCATCGTCTCGGCGCCGATCATCGTGCCCGGCATCATCGTCGGCCTGTCGCTGTTGCGCTACATCGTCGTGCCGTTTCAGGTCGGCATCACGCTGGCACTGTTTCTCGCGCATACGGCGCTGATCCTGCCTTATGCGGTGCGCGTCGTCTCCGCCAGCCTCGGCAACCTGCGCTCGGATATCGAGGAGGCGGCGGTCCTGCTCGGCTCGTCACGGCTTGGCGCCTTCTTCCGTGTGGTGCTGCCGAACATCCGCGGCGGCATCATGTCCGCCTTCATTCTCGGCTTCGTCACCTCGTTCAATCAGGTGCCGGTCTCGCTGTTTCTCTCGGGTCCCGGCGTGCGCACGCTGCCGGTCGACATGATCGCCTATATGGAAATCGTCTTCGACCCCTCCGTCGCCGCGCTCTCCGCGCTGCTCGCCTTCATGTCCATCGGCATTGTTTTCCTTGCCGAACGTTTTCTGGGGTTCTCCCGTTATGTCTGATCCAAACTTCCTTACCCTCGAAAACCTGACGCTTGCCTATGGCGACACCGTTGCCGTCAAGGACTTGAACCTCACCATCGGCAAGGGCGAACTCGTCGCTTTCCTCGGGCCATCGGGCTGCGGCAAGACCACGACCATGCGCGCCATCGCCGGCCTTTTGTCGCCGGCTTCGGGCCATGTGAAGCTGGATGGCGCCGATATCACCCGCGTGTCGGCCAACAAGCGCAATGTCGGCCTGATGTTCCAGTCCTATGCGCTCTTCCCGCACCTGTCGGTCTATGAAAACGTCGCCTTCGGCCTGCGCCTGAAAAAGACGCCGGCGGCTGAACTCGATAAACGCGTCCGCGCCGGCATCACCTCCGTTGGCCTGACCGATTATGCCGACCGCAAGCCGGGTGAACTGTCCGGTGGTCAGCAGCAGCGCGTGGCGCTTGCCCGTTCGATGGTGATGGAGCCAAAGGTTCTGCTGCTCGACGAGCCGCTTTCCAACCTCGATGCCCGCCTGCGGCTCGACATGCGCTCCGAACTGCAGCGCGTGCAGAAGGAGACCGGCGTGACGATGATCTTCGTCACCCATGATCAGGGCGAGGCGCTTTCTCTGGCTGATCGCATTGTCGTGATGAAGCGCGGCGCGATCGAACAGATCGGATCCCCAGAAGATATTTATAATCGCCCCACTTCCGCCTTCGTTGCGGATTTCGTTGGCTTCGAGAATATTTTCGAACTTTCCGACGGACGACTGCTGACCCCAAAGGGTCCGGTCGAACTTTCCGGACCGGTCCCGGTAGCGGCGGGACTGGCCTGGCGACCGCGCATGGTCACCCTGGGCTCAGGTCCTTTCCAGGGAACCGTGCGCGGTGCATCCTTTGCCGGCAACAGCCGCGAATACCTGCTCGATACGCCGCTCGGGGCCATCAAGGCCGAAGTCGATGCCGCGCTGCCGTCGCATGAACTGGGCGCCGAGCTGGCCTTTGACCTGCCGGCAGGCGCCGCTGCGCAATTGCGCAGATACGCGTAACGGACGGGCTGGCACATGGGTATGTGGATCGATACCGATATGGGCTTTGACGACATCGCCGCCATCATGGTGGTGGATGCCGCAGCCCGTTCGCGGCCCGAGCTCGTCATTGACGGCGTCTCGCTGGTGGTCGGCAATGCGCCGCTTGAGCGGGTGACGCGCAATGCTGCGGGTGCCGCGCAGGTTTTTGGCTGGCGTTTTCCCGTCCATGCCGGGCGTGCGCTGCCGGTGCTCGGCAAGCTCGAAACCGCGACCGCGATCCTCAGCGATCACGGCATGCCGACATCGGGTCAACGGCTGCCGGACGTGGTGGTGCCGGCCATGGCCGATGCTTTCAATGCCCTGTGCCGATGGCTGGAAGGTGAGGGCCCCAAACGCATTCTGGCGCTTGGGCCGCTGACCAATATTGCCGCGCTGGCACTTGCCCGGCCTGACCTTGCGGCACGTATCACCGATATTGTCTGGATGGGAGGCGCGGTGACGGTCGGCAATCACACGGCATCGGCGGAATTCAACGCTTTTGCCGATCCAGAAGCCGTCGCCATCGTGCTTGCCCACGCCATTCCGTTCAAGATGGTCGATCTCGATCTGTGCCGCCAGGTTCTCGCAGCACCGTCGGATGTCGAGCCGGTACGCATGGCGGGAGGACGCAATGCCGCCCTGATCGCCGATCTTCTGGACGGGTTCATCGCGATTGCCACCAGCCGCGGACGGGCCGCGATGGCGCTCTATGACGCGGTGGCTGCCGTCGCCTTCATCGACGACGACCTCGTCGCCTGGAGGCCGGCGCGCATCGATGTCGAACTCTCCGGGACCTTTACACGGGGGCGCACCGTCGTGGAGACGCGATCCGGCAAGGCGGAATTCAATGCCGCCTATGCGGCGACAATTGCGGTCGACCGGGCGCGGTCGATCATTCTGGAAACGTTGCGACTGGAGGGAAGCCGTTGAACGAGATCATTGTCAACGTCCACAAATTCATCGATCCCGACCTGCGCAGCCGCGCCATTGCCGCGGCCCGCGGCGATGCCGCTTTCGACATCCTCATTACCGGCGGCACGCTGGTCGATGTGATGACCGAGGAGCGCCGCCAGGCCGATATCGGTATCATCGGCCCGCTGATCGCGAGCGTCCATGCGCCGGGCCGCCGTTCGGATGCCGCCCGGATCATCGATGCCGCGGGTGCCTTCATCACCCCGGGTCTGATCGACACGCATATGCATATCGAAAGCTCGATGGTGACGCCGGCCACCTATGCTGCGGCTGTCATCCCGCGCGGCGTCACGACCATCGTCTGGGACCCGCATGAATTCGGCAATGTCCATGGCGTCGACGGCGTCCGTTGGGCTGTCGAAGCGATCAAGCAACTGCCGCTGCGCTCCGTCGTGATGGCGCCGTCCTGCGTGCCGTCTGCACCCGGCATCGAGACGGCCGGCGCCGATTTCGATGCCTCGGTCATCGAGGAACTGCTGCTGTGGCCGAAGATCGGCGGCCTTGCCGAAGTGATGAACATGCGCGACGTGGTGAGCCGTGAACCGCGCATGGCGGCCATCATGCAGGCCGCGCTTGCTTCAGAAAAACTTATCTGCGGACATGCCCGCGGCCTGACCGGCGGCGATCTTGCAGCCTTCATGCTGGCCGGCGTGACCTCCGATCACGAACTGACCTCCGCCGACGACCTGATGGAAAAACTGCGCGCCGGCCTGACGATCGAGTTGCGCGGGTCCCATGATCACCTTCTGCCGGAATTCGTCGAGGCGCTGAACACGCTCGGCCGTCTGCCGTCCTCCGTGACCCTGTGCACCGACGATGTCTTCCCGGACGATCTGGTAAAGGGCGGTGGTCTGGATGATGTCGTGCGCCGTCTGGTGCGTTACGGCCTCAAACCCGAATGGGCCCTGAAGGCAGCCACCATCAACGCCGCCAACCGTCTCGACCGCGCCGATCTCGGCCTGATCGCTGCCGGTCGCCGCGCCGATATCGTCATTTTCGAGGATCTCGTCGATTTCCGCGCCCGCCATGTGTTCGCAAGCGGTACCGAGGTGGCGAAGGATGGGGCGATGACGGTGGCAACGCCGCTGATCGACACTGGTCCGCTGATGGATTCGGTGAAGCTGTCGTCCCTCTCCGAAAACGATTTCCGCGTCGCCTCCAATGGCGAAAGGGTCAAGCTTGCGGTCATCGACCGTCCGCGCTTCACGCAATGGGCCGAGGCCGAGGCCGACGTCCTCGATGGTTACGTCGTGCCACCCGAAGGCACGACGATGATCGCCGTCACGCATCGCCACGGCGTCGCGGAAACCTCGACCAAGGTCGGCTTCCTCGGCAATTGGGGGCATTGGCGCGGTGCGTTTGCGACGACGGTTGCCCATGACAGCCATAACCTGACGGTGTTCGGCGGCAATGCGGCCGACATGGCAGTGGCGGCCAATGCGGTCATCAAGGCGGGCGGCGGCCTGGCCGTTGCCGCGCAGGGCAAGATTATCGCCATTCTGCCATTGCCGCTCTCCGGCCTCGTATCGGATGCTCCGCTCGAAGATGTCGCCGGCGGTTTTGCCGCGGTGCGTGCCGCCATGGATACGATCGTCGAATGGCAGCCACCCTATCTCGTCTTCAAGGCCTGCTTCGGGGCCACGCTGGCCTGCAATGCCGGGCCTCACCTGACGGACCGGGGCATCGCCGACGTCGTCACCGGTCAGTTGCTGAAAACGCCTATTGTCGAGACCCTACGCTGAGGCCTTTGCCGGCATAGGGCGGCAGGGCCGGTCGCTGGTGTGATCTTCGTAGCCTTCGGAACCGATCGCGAAATCGAGCGATCTCGGAACCAAGTTTTCCGCCGGCATGTTATCCTGTCTGAAACGGCAGGAGGACCCGTCATGCAGGACCAGACCGGAATGCAGGATCGAGACGCCCACAGGGCCGGTCGGGAGCCGGATATCGCGCGCAGCTGCGGGACGGGTGAAGCGCCCCATCATGGCCGCGATCCGATCACGGCCGATCTGCGTCGGGCGAAAAAGCAGTTCGAGGGCGACAGGCCAGCCGGTCATGTCAGCCACGTCGTCGATGCCGGCGATTCCGGCGGCTATGTCAGCCCTTACGAGATCGACATGGACGATGGCGACGGCGATGATCCGGCGGGCCGTCAGCCCGGCGGGCCGAGGGATGAGGCGGAGTGACCGCCGCCTCCGCCTTTCAGCCCGTTTTCCCCGCCAGTCGCCCGGCCAGTGCGGCAATCCGCTCCATGGCGGTCGCCAGAATATCGTCTGGCACGGTCAGCGAAATGCGCAGGAAGCCGGCGGCCTGATCGCCGAAAGACGTGCCGGGCATGACGGCGACCTTTTCCGCGCGCAGCAGTTCCCAGGCGAATTCCTCGCCGCCCATGCCGGTCGCCGTGACATCGAGCAGGATGAACATCCCGCCTTCAGGCAGCATCGGTTTGACCAGATTGCTGCCGGCAAAGCTCTGCGCGACAATTTCGGCGCGGCGGGCATAGTTGCCGCGCATCACGTCGGCCGTTTCGAAACGACGCGAAAGCGCCACCGCCGTCATGTCGGAAATGAAGGGCTGCACGCCGAACAGCATTGTTTCGGAAACCGGCAGAACCTTTTCGCAGAATTCTTCCGGGCCGGCTGCCCAACCGCTGCGAAAACCCGGCGCCGCATGCGACTTCGAAATCGAGGAGACGGCGATCGTACGGTCCGCCAGTTCCGGAATATCGAAGGGCGAGGCGAACTTGACGCCATCGAAAATCAGCTCTTCGTAGACTTCGTCCGAGACGATCCAGAGGTCGTGCCTGCGGCAGACATCGCCGATGGCGGCGATTTCCGCCTCGGTCAGCACGGCGCCGGTTGGATTATGCGGCGTGTTGAGCAGGAGCACGCGGGCTTCCGGAGTGATCGCCCGTTCCAGATCGGCAGCCTGGAGATGGAACTTCTTTTCCGGGCGCAGCGGCACCGGGATCATGTGTGCGCCGGTCGAAGCGATCACGCCCTCATAGGTCGCGTAAAGCGGATCGCCGACCAGCACGCCGTCGCCGCGTTCCACAAGCCCGGTCATGACGCCGTAAAGCGCAGTCTGGGTGCCGGGAAAGCAGAGGAAATTGCGTTCCGTCACGCCGGGGCGGCGCTTGGCATATTTTTCGACCAGCGCCTTCAGCACGCCCGGTTCTCCGCGTCCGTTGGAATAGCGGGTACGGCCGGCATACATGGCACGCGACGCCTCGTCGAGCAGCGCCTGGTCGGGCGCCAGGTCCGGCTCTCCAATCGTGAGTTCGATAATGTCCTCGCCGGCCGCCTTCATGCGTCGCGCGTTGGTATGCAGGGCCCAGCGACCCGAGCCGAGATGGGCGAGGCGGTCGGTGATGGAGGCATAACGCATCAGATGTCTTTCTCGGTTGGGGGTGTATTGCCCAGAGCGCGCGGGGCCGGCACGCCCTCTGTCTGCACCGAAAGCGCGCCGGATTTCAAGCCGAGCAGCGCTTCGACGGCGCGAAAGGCAAGTGTCGGCAATTCGCCTTCCGCGAAAAGATCGTTGGCCAGCGTCGCTTCCAGCCACAGCCCGTCCAGAAGGCCGGTCATGGCGACCGTATGGTGACGGCAGCGAGGAAGATCTTCCGGCCGTCCGTTTTCGGTGAAGAAGTCCTTCAACAGGTTTTCGAGCGCGGTCAGGATGGCAGTATAATGTTCGCGGTGAATGGCGGCAAAGACGGGATCATGCGGGATGTGGCCGATAAACGCCGCCCAGAGCGACAGCATGCGCGGATCGGTGACCGTCGCGGAATGGTTGGCGTCGATGAAGCGGCCGAGCCGCCCCCTCGCGGTGCCGGCACTGTTTGCCGCGGCAATGGAGCCCGACGTCATCGCCATCATCATCTGACGATAGGCGGCCTGCATCATCTGATCCTTGCTTTCGAAATAATGCCGGATCAGTCCGCCGGTCACGCCGGCACGCGCCGCGATCTGGCGCACGGTCGCGCCCTGTATGCCGAATTCCGCGATACAGTCGAGCGTCGCGGCGATCAGGTCTTCGCGCCGCTCCGCCTCGCTGGCGCGATGAAAGGTGCGCCGGCTCATGCGCTCACCGTCAGCCGGCCTTTTGCCGCAGGATGGGACGCGTCAGGCAGGTTGGCCCACCCTCGCAGGCAATGCACAGCGCATCGGCCTCGAATGTCTCCACCGTGCAGCCATGTGCTTCCATCGCGGTTTTGGTGTCGGGAAAACCGCTGACCATGATGACATGGTTCGGCGCCACGGGCAGAACGTTGAGGTTGAGGCCGTTGCTGGCGGCAAAATCCGCGTCCGGCGCGTGGATCAGCGTGTAACCCCGCTCGCGCAGCAGCATATAGAAGGCGGCGGGCATCAGTGGCGCGTGAACGAGCGCCAGTTTGGGCGCAAGCGGGCTCATCACCGACATTAGGTGGAGGCAGGCGTCCTCGCCCTGCCAGAGCGGCAGATCGAAACCGAGAACGGTAACGCCGATCCGGCCGAGAATGTCTCGCATCTGTTCGATGCCGGCCTGGTTGGACCGTACCCCGCGGCCGATCGCCAGTGTCTCGTGATCGACCCAGATGCAATCGCCGCCTTCGACCGTGCCTGGCGCCTCGATGCGGCCGAGGATCGGAATGCCGGCATCGCCATAGGTCTTCTCGTGCAGGCCCGGTTCGGCAGCCCTCAGCGGTTTGCCCATGCGCAGGATGACCGCCCCGTGGTCGGTCATCAGCGACGGGTCATGGGTGAACATGGCGTCGGCCAAGCCGTCCCCGGCATCCTCGATCCACAAAACCTCCGCACCGGATTTTTCCACCAGCGCCGCAAAGGCCTGGTGCTGTACTATAGCCTTTTGCGCGTCGAAGGTCGGCCCATAATGCCATTTTGCCGCATCGGCGCCGATGAGGCTTTCGCCCGGCCGACGCATCATGACGCGCAACAATCGTTCCGACATGACCTGGCAGCCGTAATCGCTCATCGGGCACCCCTGGAAAGCTGTGGGTTGATCGGTCGGGAACCGGGCAAAAGCCCGGACAACCCGGTCACCGGCTTATTATACGCTTGAGTAATTTTTGGACAAGTGCATAACTTGCATCAAAATCGGGCTGCAATTCCAGCAAGTAGTCTTTGAAACATGCGCTGGGGGAACATGTCAGAACAGCAGATCGGGTAGCAGAAGCCCGGCGGTGACGGTGTGAATGAGTGATACGGCGCAAGCCATCGAGGTTCGTGACCTCCACAAGCGGTTTGGCCCGCTCGAAGTTCTCAAGGGCGTGTCCCTGACGGCCGGCCAGGGCGATGTCATCGCCATTATCGGCGGCTCCGGCTCCGGCAAATCGACGCTCCTGCGGTGCATCAACATGCTGGAACTGCCGAGCGCCGGTTCGGTGACGGTGCATGGCGAAGAAATCCTCATGAAGTCCGACGGCAGCGGCGGCCTGATGCCGGCCAATCGCAAACAGGTGCAGCGCATCCGCAGCCAGCTTGGCATGGTGTTCCAGAGCTTCAATCTCTGGCAGCACATGACGGTCTTGCAAAACGTCATCGAGGTGCCGGTCCATGTGCTCAAGCAGCCGAGGGACGAGGCCATCGCCCTTGCCGAAAGCCTGCTCAAGCGCGTCGGTCTTTATGAAAAGCGCGATGTCTACCCAGCCTTCATGTCCGGTGGCCAGCAGCAGCGCGCGGCGATTGCGCGGGCGCTCGCCATTCAGCCGCTGGTCATGCTGTTCGACGAGCCGACATCGGCACTTGATCCCGAACTGGTGGGCGAGGTGCTGACCGTTATCGGCGATCTGGCGCGCGAGAAGCGGACCATGATCCTCGTGACGCATGAGATGAAATTCGCCCGTCAGGTCGCCAGCCATGTGGTGTTCCTGCATGACGGCATCATCGAGGAACAGGGGTCGCCCCAGGCGATTTTCGAGGATCCGCAATCGGAGCGGCTGAAGAAGTTCATCAGCTCCATTCATTGAAGAACGAAAAACTGCGATTGAAAAAGGGGAAAATCATGAAGAGCATTTTGAAAACCGTTGCGCTCGCAGCGCTGGTCGGGGTCGCCTCGTTCGGTGCCGCTTCGGCCGAACCGATCAAGATGGGCGTTGCCGCCGAGCCCTATCCGCCGTTCACCTCGCCGGATGCCAGCGGCAAGTGGATCGGCTGGGAAGTCGACCTGATGAACGCCGTCTGCGCGCAGGCCAAGCTGGAATGCGTTGTCACGCCGATCGCCTGGGACGGCCTCATCCCCGCGCTTACCAGCAAGAAGATCGATGCCATCATGTCGTCCATGTCGATCACCGACGAACGCCTGAAGACGATCGACTTTTCCGATAAATACTACAACACGCCGGCTTCGCTCGCCGGTCCGAAGGATGCTACGTTCACGCCCGATGCCGCCGGTCTCAAGGACAAGATCCTTGCTGTGCAGGTGTCCACCATCCACGCCGAATATGCCCAGAAGCATTTCAAGGACACGGTAAGCGAGATCAAGGAATACCAGACGCTCGACGAAGCCAATAACGATCTCGCCGCCGGTCGCGTCGATGCCGTCTTTGCCGACGCGATCACGCTTGACGCCTTCCTCACCTCGGAACAGGGCAAGGCCTGCTGCGACAAGAAAGGCGATGTCGCCGACGACCCGGCGGTTCTGGGCGCCGGCATCGGCTTTGGCTTGCGCAAGGGCGACACCGAGCTGAAGGACAAGCTCAATGCCGGCATCAAGGCCATCCGTGCCGACGGCACCTATGAGAAGTTCTCCAAGAACTATTTCGACTTCGACGTCTACGGCAAGTAATGGATGACATGGATACGGTTCCGGCGCCTTGCCGGAACCGTCCTGCCCGGACCTTTTTTGCGCTGATCTCTCCTGACGGAGCTGTTATTTCATGGATCTGAGCCTGCTTGCTCTTTCTCCCCCGGGATGGGGCGGCGTGCTGCTGGCCGGTCTTGTCAGTTCCCTGCAGCTTGCGGTCGGCGGCTATCTGTTGGGGCTCGTCATCGGCATAGGCGGCGCTTCCGGCAAGCTTTACGGCGGCCCGATCCTTCGCGACCTTCTGGAAATCTATACGACACTGGTGCGCGCCATTCCCGAACTGGTGCTGATCCTGCTTCTCTATTATGCCGGCACCGATCTGGTGAACCAGGCAGCCGCGCTGCTTGGCCTGCCAGCCATGGATATCAGCGGTCTTGCCGCCGGCATTTTCGTCATCGGCGTGGTCCAGGGAGCCTATTCCACGGAGGTCCTGCGCGGCGCCATCAAGGCCATTCCGGCCGGACAGATCGAGGCGGCGCGCGCCTATGGCATGTCGCCGTTCATGACGCTGCGCCGCATCACCCTGCCGGCCATGCTGCCCTATGCCGTCCCGGGACTTTCCAATCTCTGGTTGATCGCCACCAAGGATACGGCGCTCCTGGCCGTTGTCGGCTTCACCGAACTGACACTGGCGACCCGACAGGCGGCCGGCACGACCAAGCATTACATGACCTTCTTTCTGGCGGCCATGGCGCTCTATCTCGCCGTCACGCTCCTGTCCAACCTTGTCATCGGCATGATCGAAAAGCGGTCGCGCCGCGGCATGGCGCGGGAGGCATGAGACGATGAGGGACGAGGTCACCATCATGCCCGCCTACACGCCGCCGAAAGCCCGCAGCCTGCTGGAGCCGCATCGGCTGCTGCTGATGGCGGTGTTTCTCGCCATCGTCGTCTGCGCGGTCGTCTTCATGCGCTGGGACTGGCTGCCGAAATACCAGGATCGTCTTATCGCCGGGGTCTGGCAAACGCTGGTTCTGCTGGTCACGACCTCGTTTGTCGGCTTTCTGCTGGCCGTGCCGCTCGGCCTGGTTCAGGTCACCGGTCCAAGGCCGTTGAAATGGTTCGCCCAGGGTTTTTGCACGATCATCCGCGGCACGCCGCTGCTCTTGCAGCTCTGGCTGATCTATTACGGGCTCGGTGCGGTTCTGGCGCAATATCCCGAAGTGCGGTCGTCCTTCGCGTGGCCCTATTTGCGGCAGGCGTGGCCGTACGGGTTCGTGGCGCTGGTGCTGTCGTTTGCCGCCTACGAGGGCGAAGTCATGCGCGGTGCCTTTGCCGGCGTGCCACGCGGAGAACTGGAGGCGGCGCGCGCCTTCGGCATGGGACGTTTTACCCTGTTTCGCCGCATCTGGCTGCCGCGTGCCATCCATCGCTCGCTGCCGACACTGACCGGCGAGACCGTGCTGCAGCTGAAATCGACGCCGCTTGTCGCAACCATCACGGTGGTCGATGCCTATTCGGTGATCACAAAGGTCAGGGCGGACACGTTCCTCACCTATGAGCCGCTGCTGCTGCTGGCGGCGATCTATGTGGTTCTGACCGGCATTCTGGTCATTGGCTTCCGATTCCTCGAAAACCGGATCCCCAGCCGCGGCGCCTGACAGGAGCTGCATCCGCCAAGGCTGCGACGGAACGACCGTGCCCCCAGTCGGTTTTCACCTTGCCCCATGGGCGAAGGCTAAAACCGCAAGGAGATGCAGATGGCCCTCAAAGCACTGGCCCTGAACGGAAGTTTGAAGACAAGCGGAAATGACCCGTCCTCGACGGAGCGCATGTTGCAGCTCGTGGCGGATGCGCTTGGCGCGTTCGACGTCGAAACGGAGACGCTGCGGCTCGCCGATCACGACATCAAGCCCGGCGTGACCTCAGACGAAGGTCCGGGCGACGCCTGGCCCGAGATCCGCCGCAGGATTCTGGCGGCCGATATCCTCATCCTGGGAACGCCGATCTGGCTCGGCCAACCTTCCAGCGTCACAAAGCGCGCACTTGAGCGAATGGACGCGTTTCTGGAGGAAACCGACGAACAAGGCCGGATGGTTTCCTATGGCAAGGTCGCCGTTGTCGCGGTCGTCGGCAATGAGGACGGGGCGCATCATGTATCGGCCGAGCTGTTTCAGGCGCTGAACGATGTCGGCTTTACCATCCCTGCCAATGCGGTCGCCTACTGGGTGGGAGAGGCGATGGGCAGCACGAATTTCGTCGATCTCGAGCAGGTGCCGGATGTCGTGACCGGGACGATCGACATGCTGGCCCGCAACGCTGCGCATCTCGCCGCCCTTTTGAAGGAGCGGCAATATCCCGGCGAGGCGTGAGAGGAAAAAGAATGGCGCTTCCCTCGTGTGAGGGAAGCGCCAGATGGGGAGGTATCCATGACGCACCGCCACGGTTGGGCGTAGCGGTACATGTCTTCAACCGCCGTCTGCGTATTTGGTTCCCGCGCTCTAGAAATCGACGGTTGCCAGCAACGGCAGATGGTCGGAGGCAAGCCGGGTCATCGGGGTCGAGACCGCCTGCGCCTCGACGATCTTCGGACCATCGGATACGAAAACATGGTCGAGCCGCAGCAGCGGAAAACGCGAGGGGAAGCTTCGGCTGGCCAGTTTGCCGGTCTCTGCGCTTATATCGCGCATCGTGGCGGTAAGGCGCTGGTAGGCCGGGGAGGAGGGGATGGAGTTGAAATCTCCCATCAGAAGCCTGGGCTTGCCGAGGGCATCCGGATGGCTGATCCATTCCGGCCCGGTCAGGATCGCGGATTGGCGCAGGCGTTCGCGCCGAAACAGGCCAAGATGGGTGTTGAATACCTGCAGCGGCCGACCGTCAATGTCGATTTCAGTCCAGATCGCCCCGCGCGGTTCGCCATAAGAGGGCAGCGCATCGGCCTTGACCAGCCGCAGCGGAAAGGCAGTCAGAATGGCATCGCCGTAATGCTCGTCCTCGACCTTCAGTGCCGGATGAAAGTGAAAATGCATTTTCAGAAGGGAGGCGATGACATGGGCCTGGTCTATGCTGCCGCTGCGCCTGCGTCCGACATCGAGTTCCTGAAGGCCGATAATGTCCGGCTCAAGCCCGGCAATGACGTCGGCGATCCGCGCAGGGTCAAGCTTCCGGTCGGTACCGATGCAGGAATGGACGTTATAGCTGAGAATCTTCAGGCGTCGGGTCGGCGCTTTGGCGGGCGTCGGCACTGAAATTTGCGGGCGGTCGTTCATGAGGCATGGAACACCGCAGGCAGGCTTTTCGTTCCGCCTGCACGCTTGAAAACCAATGCCGAACAGACAGGGAGCATGCCGCGGGTGAAGCGCCATTTATTCAGGATCCTCGTTGCGCTTGCCGTCTGCATCGCCGCCTATCTCGTCTACCGGGCGCTGGGGCGCTACAGCCTTGCCGATATCCGTGCGTCGATGAGTGCGATCCCGGCGGCGCGGATGGCTGGCGGCCTCGCCTTCGTCATCGCCTCCTATATCTGCCTGACATGGTTCGACATGCTGGCGCTGCGCTATGTCGGACGGCCGCTCGCCTATCGCCGTGCGGCGCTGGCATCCTTCACGGCTCTGTCCATCGGCCACAATATCGGTGTCGCGGCGCTGTCGAGCGGCACCGTGCGTTACCGCTTCTACACGCGCTGGGGGCTGAACGGCGAACAGGTGGCAAAGATCATTCTGTTCTGCGGTGTCACGGTCGCGCTCGGCCTCGTCACTCTGGCCGGGCTCGCCCTGCTGTTGCAGCCGGGTGGCGGCATCGACCTGCTCGATCTCGGTGACGATGCGAAACGGATGCTCGGCCTCGTTCTCTTGGCGGCACCGCTTCTCTATCTCGGTTTCTGCGCGCGGGTGCGGCGACCGCTTCGGCTGCGCTCCTGGCGGCTCGAGCCGCCCTCGGTCGGGCTGGCTCTTGGCCAGATCGCAGTCGGCACCGCCAATTTCGCCTGCGTCGCCGCAGCGCTCTACCAGCTGATGACGGCATTTACTGCCGCCGGCTATCTGGATGTGGCGGCCGCCTATGTCACGGCGATGCTGGCGGCCATCATCAGCCATGTCCCGGGCGGTCTCGGCGTGCTGGAAGCGGCCATGCTTGGGCTGATGCCGGCCAGCGCTTCGATCGGCGCGCTAGTCGTCTTTCGGGCGCTCTACTATTTCCTGCCGCTGTTGCTCGGCGTGCCGCTGCTCATTGCCAGCGAAGCCTATTACCGGCGTCGTGGTGGGCGCCTACCGCAGCAGGCCGAGGGTAAGCCGCGACAGGCTTAGGCGCAGCACCGATCGCACCTGCTGATAGGGCCAGAAGGGCCGCTTGGGATCGGCAAGACTGGTTCCCAGCACCGAATCCGTCTCGCCCTTGGTGATATCGACCGTGAAGGGCCGCAGACCGCGGCTTCCGTCGTTGAAGCGGTCGATCGTCGCCAGCATAGAGCCGGTCTCGGCCATGGCGGCGGAGATTGCCGGACGGTCCGCGCCCATATGTTCGGCCAGCAGGTCGTCGCGAAGGTCGGTAATGGCCCGGCGGCCCTCGGCGCTGATCGGTTCGAAGGCGAGATCGGATTCGGTATCCAGCCCTTCCGAGCGGTGATTGAGATTGGAAGAACCGATGCGCAGCAGCCGGTCGTCGATGACGATCAGCTTGGAATGGACGATGATCTCGCGTTCCAGCCCATTCCCATCGGCGGTAACGGCAAAATACACGCGCAATCGATTGAAGCGGTCGGCGCGTTTAAGCCCCCGGATCAGCCGGTTGCGGTTGTTGCCCATCATGACCTTTTCAAGGAAGCCATGCGATTCCCGGGTTACAAGGATGACGATCTCGGGCCCATCCTCCTCCTGCAGACGCGCCGCGATCGTGCGGGCGACGCCAAACGAGGCGAGATACTGGGATTCGAGATAGATGTGGCGTTTGGCGGCACGCAGCGCATCATGGGTCAGCCGTATCGACTCGCGATGGCCGCGTTTGCCATGCCAGCGCCACGGCATGGTAAGCGCAAGACCGGTCGGGCAATCGGTGAGCGCGGGCTCCAGGTCCTGCGGCCACAACGCCTGCGCATGGTCTGCGGGCGGGGGATCCTGGGCGACGACTTCGCCCGTCGCCCGTTTCCAGCGCTTGCGCGCCGCTTCCCCGACATTTGCCGCAGCATCGCCGCAGACCACCGCCTGCATGTCGTGCACCGGCCCATAGGGCTTGCCGTCCGGCGATACACGCAGAGGCTCGTCGATGGCATGTTCGCGCGTGTCCCAGCGCCGCGACGTCAGGTCGATGCCACCGAGAAAGGCCACCGCGTCGTCGACGCAGACGATCTTCTGGTGATGGCTGGCGCGCATCGGATGGCGAAAATCGAAGCGCAGCGACATGCGTTCATGCGTGTGCCATTCCATCGGGCTGAACATACGGAAACTCTTGCCCGAATAGACGGGTCCCATGCCCCAGACCAGAATGCGCACGGTAAGGTCGGGCTCTTCCTCGACCCGACGGCGCAAAAGTCCGCCGATCGTGGGGCTGTCGGGATCGCCCGGCCGCAGCAGGATGTCAGGGTTGAAATCCCAGCCGACGATGAAGATCGACCGTTTCGCCTTGAGGATGACCTGTTCGAGACGGCGGTAATAATCGGCGCCGTCGATCAGGAAGGCGGCCTTTCGCGCAATCGCTGTGCGCCAGGCATTTCGGCCATGCCGGATGATCGCCCCCGCTGCCTCGGTGCGGGATTGGTTACTGGTCTTTTGCATGGAATACACTTGGTCACGCCCCAAAATCCGTCGTGGCCATAAACGCGCAGGCATGAGGCTGGTTCCCTCAAAGGGTCGCCGCCGCATGCTTTTATACGTGCAATTTCCTAGAGTTGTGTCGAATGCAGCGGCGGTGCATCGCTTTCGTCCGGGTTGGGCAGCGGCACCTCGTCGGGAAGGCGATCGGGTTCCGGTTCCTCGATCGGCGGTTCCGGTGTCCAGGTCGGGGCCGGCATCGGCGGCTGTTCGCTGGGTTCGCGCGGATCAGGCATGAAATCTTCCTTCGTCTCTTTTGCGGAGCCATTTCGGAAACCGGAAAGGGCGGGGAAGGTTCCCCACTGCCGGCAGATCTTTTCGGAACCGCCTCGCTATTGCCACCGTTATCGTCCTGATTGTGCAGCCCGAACAGATCAAGGGAGAGGTTGAGCGATGACCCATGTCCAAGATCACTTCAATATCTGGCTCCGCGATGCATTTGCAGCCGAGGGCCAGTCGATCACCATGCTGACCAATCAGGCCAAACGCATCCAGAACTACCCGGACCTCAAGGCGCGGGTGGAGGACCATCTGGCCGAAACCCAGACGCAGCAGGAGCGCCTGCGCGCTCTGCTGGAGCGCACGGCCGGGCCGCCACTCATCCGCACCGTGGCGGGGCGGCTCAGCACCGCGGCGCAGGGCATCAGCGGCATGCTGGCCGGCGACGAGGTCATCAAGGGTGCGATGTCGACCTATATTTTCGAACAGGGCGAGATTGCCAGCTATCAGGTCCTGCTCGCCGCTGCCGATGAACTCGGCGATACGCAGGCACAGGATGTGCTTTCCGCCATCATGGAGCAGGAGGTGGCGATGGCCGCCTGGCTGCACGATCATCTCGACGTCCTGACGCGCATCTACCTCATGCGCGACGAGCGCGACCTGCAGGCCAAGCGCTGACGCGGCACTGACGAAAAGCCGCCACTCGAAAGGGCTGGCGGCTGCGATCTTAAGTTTCGGCGAAGTTCAGACGGTCAGCGCGCGCTCGATGTCGATCCGCGTGCGCGCACCCTTCTGGTAGGATAGGATGATACGGGCCGCGAGATCGTGGGCGGCAAGACTGTTGCCGTCAAAACCCTGCTCGGTGCGGACGTCGTCATAGAATTTCTGCAGGAATGCCAGCTCGACCGGATCGAGCGTCGGATATGCCATGGATGAATACATGTTTCTGCCTCCACAGGGGGGGCGAAAGCTGTCGAGGCCCAGTATCGGCCTGCTCTTCCAGTCGCGGCCGCCCTTGTTCGTCCTGGCCGGCGATGGGGCAAGCCTACGCTTTTGAAGGTCCATTGCAAGGCAAATCGCCCCGCCGGTTCTCAACCTGCCGTGATCGCTCGTTTATCACATGTCAGGCGGCAAGCGGCTGCGGGCGCACGTTCCGGAGATAGACGAAAAGACCGAAAACGAGCGCCAGGCCGATGCCGATGACGGCCCCGGCAACCCCGCCACCGGCAACCAGCAGGGGCGTGGCCGGCGGCCAGCTGCGCGTCTTCGGGGGAACGGGATTGGAAATGACCCGGACATTGCTGGTATCGATTTCCTGGCGTTCGCTGATCTGGTTCGTGCGGGTGAGATAGGTCTCGTACACCGCAGCCCTTGCGCGCGCATCGCGTTCCAGATCGCGCAGCCGCACCTGGGCATCATTGTTGGTAAAGACGGTGGCGCGTTCCGCATCGGAGCGACCGCGCAGGGCGGTCAGCGTCGTGCGGGCCTGATCGCTTTCCTGCTTTGCCTGCTGAAGGATGCGTTCGGCTTCTTCGTTGATGGCCTGTTCCAGCGTGGCGCGCTCCGACTGCATGGCGACCAGGCGCGGATGGCGGCTGCCATAGGTGCGTGTCATCGCGCCGATCTGCTGTTCCAGCGCGGTGAAATTCCCGCGCATCGTCGTCATCGCGGCGGAATCGAAAATCGTCGCGCTGGCGGTGCGGCGGTCGGCAACGGCCGCGCGCATCTGGTTGTAGCGGGTTTCAGCCTGGATCAGGCGCTGCTGGGCATCGAGCACTTGGGTATCGAGCGCGCTGGAGATGCGGCTGCTGGTCAGCTCGCCGGCACTCGATTGCAGCTTGTTGTCGCGCTTGAACTGCTCGACCTGTTCTTCCGCCTTCGTCACGGAAGCGCGCAATTCATCCAGCCGCGCATTGATGCTGGCGGCGATACGGCCGGCGCTTTCGGAGGAAGATTCGAACAGCTGCGCCTGAAAGGCTTCGACAACCGCATTGGAGAGGCGAATGGATTTTTCCGGATCGGAGGTCCAGACCGATAGAACGACGACGAAGGAGCGTTCCTCGCGGGTCGCCTTGATGCGTTCCTCGAGCATGCGTTGCACGGCCAGTTCGCGGGTCTCCTGGGTGGCATCGGTCGTGCCGCCGCCAAACAGCGAGGAAAGCAGGCTGGGCTTGAAGAATTCCGCATCCTCGGTCAGCTTCATGTTGCGGATGACCTGCCGCAGGACATTGCCCGAGGTCATGACCCGAATTTTGCTGTCCACTTCGAGAAGCTGCGAATCCCGCTGTGGATTGACCGCCGTCAGATCGTCCGGGGTGACGTTGAAATTCGAAGGATCGACGATGAGGTCGGTATAGACGGTGTAGCGCGGAGTGGCGGTGCTAGCATAGCCGAACGCGATCACGGCCCCCAGAACGGCCATGCCCAGGATGATCGGCAGTCCCCGTTGCAGCCAGTGTAGGACGTGACCGATACCAATGCGCGTCACGCTTTGCCACTGCGCCTGCAGCCGGGCTTCCAGCGCAGCCGAAGCATCGTCGTCCTGACGGATGCGGGCACCGGAAGCCTGCCCGGCGTTCGGCAGGATCGCTTCGGCGCTCTGCTCGGCCTGGGCGCTGCTGCGATAGACAGGCTTGATCGGTCGCCCCGGGCTTTCGGCGCCGTGCTGATCCATCTCGTCGAGAAGCGAGCCGTTTGACGGCGCGGAGGGGCGCGAGGCGTCTGCCCGCCTTGTTCGACAACTGTCTTCGGACGCGTTGGGGCGAAACATATCCATTCTCCATCCCGCACGGCACGGCCGCGGGGAGAATTCCTACCGTTCCAGAATGTTTGAGGCGCGTGAAAATCAGGTTAATTTGGCGGTGGATGCTGGTGCGATACGTTAGCCATGGCCGGCACCAGCTTCGGCTCGGGCCGGCGTGCAGGCGGCGTCAATGGAACCGGACGCCAATCCGGTGAACGTCTGCTGCCAAAGCTGGGTCGAGATGATGCCGACAAAGGCGGCATTGTCGCGAAAGCCGGCCGCCGGCTTCATCTCGCATTTGCGGGCAAGCATCGCGACCGCCTTCGGATCGAACAGGCCGCCCTTCGCAATGGCGGCCTCATCGAGCGCGGCCTTCACATAGCCTGTCAGTCCCTGTTCTGACGGAGCAAGCCCCGATGGAGCAAGGAAGGCGGCGCTGTCGGGGGCGCGATAGGGCTGTTTCGGTCGTTCGGCCACTGCGGGCGGCAGGAGATCGCGGGCGACGCGGCGCAGGATATGCTTTTCCTCAAGCCCCTTGAGCTTGAGGCCGGGGGGCAGACTGTTGGCGAATTCGACAAGCCGGTAGTCGAGGAACGGGAAACGGCCCTCTATGCCATGCGCCATCGCCATTCGGTCGCCCTGGCTCGAGAGGATATAGCCCGGCAGCAGGAACCGCATTTCCAGATATTGCGCTTGGTTGAGGACATGCCAGCGTGAAAAATCGGCAGGCAGACACGCTGCCAGTTCCTCTGCCGCGTCGTAACCCGCCAGCTGTTCCTTCAGGGCGGCGGAAAAGAATATCTTGGCAGCGCCAGTATTGCGCAGGCGCGGGCGCAGCGCGAACAAGGGGTCGTCGAGCGCATCTTTCGTCGTGCCGAAGAAGGACGAAAGATAACCGCCCGATTGCTGTTGCAGGCCGGGCAGGTAGGGATAGAGTTTCTTGAACAGATGCGGGCGCATGGTCGAGCCCGGCTGGCGGGCGCAGAACCGACGGACCTTTGCTTCCTTGAAGATGTCGTAGCCGGCGAACACCTCGTCGGCGCCTTCACCGGTCAGCACGACCTTCATGCCCCGGGCGCGCACGAGACCAGAAAGCCGGTAAAGCGGGGCGGGCGCGGTGCGAATGATCGGCCGTTCGGTAAAGCGGATCACGTCCTTGAAACTCCCGGCGATCTCGGCTGGTCCGCAGGCAACAGCGTTATGGCGGGTCCCGAGTGCCGCGGCGACCGCCGTCTGGTGCCGGCTTTCATCGTGTTCGGCGCTGTCAAAGGTGACGGAAAACGTGTTGAGCCCGCCCGGCGCCATCGGCGCAGCGATTGCCGTGATCAGCGAACTGTCCAGCCCGCCGGACAGATAGGCGCCGACCGGAACGTCGGCGCGCATGCGAAGCCGTGTCGCGTCGGTCAGCAGCGCATGCAGCGCTTCCGCCGCTGCGTCCGCGTCCATGTCGGTATGATCGCCGGCATCGGGAAATTGCGGCTGCCAATAGGGGCGGATATCGACCCGCCCGTCTTCGACGACGATGCGGCTTGCCGGTTCCAGTTCGAAAATGTCGCGAAACGCGGTCCGCGGCGCAATCGGTGCCCAGAGCGTGAAAATCTGGTCGAGCGCGAAGGGATCGAGTTCGGCAACGATGCCCGGTGCCTCAAGCAGGGCCTTGACCTCCGAGCCGAAATAGAAGGTGCCGTTGCGCTGCGCATAAAACAGCGGGCGAACGCCCATGCGGTCGCGGGCGAGCAGCATGCGGCGGCGGCGCGCGTCCCAGATGGCGAAGGCGAAATCGCCATTGAGATGCGCCAGGCAATCGTCGCCGTGGAGCCGGTAGAGATGCAGGATGACTTCCGTGTCGCTGCCGGAGCGCAGGCGGTGGCCGTCGGCCTTCAGCGCGTCGCCAAGTTCGACATAATTGTAGATCTCGCCGTTGAAGACGATCGTCAGATCGTCGTCTCCCTCGCGCAGCGCCATCGGCTGCTGGCCATCGCCAAGCCCGACGATCGACAGGCGGACATGGGCAAGACCGAGACCGGCGCCGGCATGGATGCCGCGTTCATCCGGGCCGCGATGGGCGATCGCGTCTGCCATCGCCGCCAGCAGTGCCGGCGCTTGCTCGCGCGGCACGCCGTCCCCCAGAAAGCCTGCAAATCCGCACATCGCCATCACCCCGATAGAGGAGCGTATCCAAACAGGTCCGGCTGGAAAACCTGTTAACGCCGGTGCTTCGCCTTTCGAAGACGCAAGATGGGGTTACTCTTTCGTTAAGTCCTGACCATGGACAGGATGACCGTCGGCCAGAGTTCCGACACGGTGGGATGGATCGGTACGGCCCAGCGCAGGCTGTCATAGGGTGCGGCCTCATTCATCATGTCGAGCACGCCGTGGATCGCCTCGTCGCCGCCGGTTCCGAGAATCGAGGCCCCGAGGATCTGGCGTGTGTCGGCATCGGCGATGATCTTCATGAAGCCTTGCGTCTCGCCCTTTTCGATGGCGCGCCCGACGCGGCTCATGGGACGGGTGCCGACAAGGATGTTCCTGCCGCTTTCGCGGGCCTGCTTTTCCGTCCACCCGACACGGCCGAGCGGCGGGTCGATGTAAAGCGCGTAACCGGGAACGCGGTCCGACAGTTTGCGGTTCTCGCCATCGAGCAGGTTGGCGGCGACGATCTCGAAATCATTGTAGGCGGTGTGGGTGAAGGCGCCGCGGCCGTTGCAATCGCCCAGCGCCCAGATGCCTTCGACGCTGGTGGAGAGATCGTCATTGACGGTGATGTAACCGCGCGCGTCGGTGTCGACGCCCGCCTTGTCGAGACCGAGATCGTCGGTATTGGGACGGCGGCCGACGGCAAGCAGCACATCCGAGCCGATCACCTCCGGCTCACCCTGCGTGCAACTGACGCCGACCGAAACGCCATCGTCATGTCTGGCGAAACGGATACACTCGGCATCGGTACGGATTTCGATGCCCTCCGCTTCCAGGATCTGTCGCACCGCATCGGACACATCCTCGTCCTCGCGGGCAAGGAGCCGCGGCCCTTTTTCGACCACGGTCACCCGGGCGCCGAACCGGCGGTAGATCTGCGCGAATTCCAGCCCGATATAGCTGCCACCGACCACGACCAGATGGTCCGGCACGCGTTCCAGCATCACGACGGACGTATTGGTGAGGTAGGGCACGTCGTTGATGCCCGGAAAATCGGGAATGGTTGCGCGTCCGCCAACATTCAGAAAGATTTTTGGTGCGGTCAGCAGCGCATCGCCGACGCGCACCGTGTTGCTGCTTTCCAGCCGCGCATGCCCTTCGATGAAGGTGCAGCGCTCCATGTTGCACAGCCATGTCTCGTTGTTGTTGCGGGCGTTGAGTGTCACCTGATGCGAGCGTTGTTTTACCCTGGGCATGTCGATGGCGATATCGTCGCCGAGCACGACGCCATATTCCGCACCGCGTCGGGCGAGATGCGCGGCATAGGCGCTCGCCACCAGCGCCTTGGTCGGCATGCAGCCGGTGTTGACGCAGGTGCCGCCGACATGCTTGCGCTCGATGATCGCAACGCTTTGCCCGGCCGCGGTGAGGCGGCCCGCCAGCGACGGCCCGGCCTGCCCGGTGCCGATGATGATGGCGTCGAAGGATTGCATCATGGGGTCACGACGCCTGCCGGGAGCGCGGCGATGATCAGATAGGCGGCGATGATGGCAATCGCATCTTCGACCAGAGCCGCCGGCGGATCGCGGTGGAAGCCGATCGCCAGCCGGGTGCGCAGGGCCGCGCCGCCATAGGTGCCGATGGCCGCGCCGATGATGCCGGCAATCAGCCCGCCGATCCAGACACCGCTGCCGGCGCCGATGACCGCACCGGCGAGCGCGCCCATGACGAGCCGGGCACCGAATTGCGGCGCAACCTTGCGGCTCGGTGTCGAGGGCAACTGATCGGTGATGAGTTCACCGATGGCAAGGACGGTGAAGATGCCGACGGCCCAGGCCGAGGCCATGAAGGAAAGCCAGGTGGCCGAAAGATCGAGCCAGCCGAGATAGGCGGCCCAGCTTACGGCGGCGGGCGCGGTCAGGGCCCTCAGAGCCGCCACTACACCGATGAGAAGTGCAAGTAGATATATCATGACCCCGTTCCCCCTTGGACGCCAACGCGCCCCGTATTGACGAATAAGCGTTGTGCCAGAGGCCCGGCCGCCAAACTCTCGCGTCCCCATCGCGGGATCAGGCCGCAAACCCGCACCGCATGCCTAAAGGCGACGCCGGCAATCGGATCGCCGACCCGGATGCGCCTGTTTCGTATAGTGTGCGCCCGCGTTCGAACGGAAGATAAGCACGGTTCCGCTTCGCGCGGAAGCTGTATTTTTCTAAGCGTATTGCGGCGATTTTTTCGCGCCGTGGTGACAATTGCCCCGTCTTGCTTAGAATAACCCGGCACTGAGTGCGGGAGGAGGAGCCCGGGCTTTCTTGAAAACACGTTTCGTCCCGTTGGCCGCTGGTCTGGCGGCTTTGGCACTGGCGCTGATCGTGCATGGCGGCACGGTTGCCGGCCGCAGTTACATGCGCGATGCATCAGAGCAGGCCGGCACGACACTGCGCCTCGCCGTCTCGGCACTCGACGGGCATCTGCGCCGCTACGAGGCCTTGCCTGCCTTGATCGCCGACCATGAGGATGTCGAGGCGCTGATCGTTGACCCGGCCAATCCGGGTCTGCGCGATGCTACCAATCTTTACCTGAAAGAGATCAATACGCTTCTGAAATCCTCGGACATCTATGTCATGACCATGGACGGCAAAACCATCGCCGCCAGCAATTTCGACAGCGATACCAGTTTCGTTGGCGAGAATTTCAGCTACCGTCCCTATTTTCAGGAGGCGGCGGCCGGACGACAGTCGCGCTTTTATGCCCTCGGCACCACGTCGGCCAAACGCGGCTATTACTTTTCGTCACCCATCGAGATCGGCGGCACGATTTTTGGAGTCATCGTCTTCAAGGTGGATATCGACGGTATCGAGGCATCCTGGGGTGACGGCGACAGCCGTATCGTGGTCTCCGATCCGCAGGGCATCATCTTCATGACCGGCACGCCGCACTGGCTCTATAGCAGCTTTCTGCCGCTGACGCCGGAGCGGCTGGCTGATACAAAAGCCTCGCGTCGTTATTCCGATGCCGTGTTGCGCGAACTACCGGTTCAGCGAACCAAAGATGGCGAGCATGACATGCTGTCGCTTGCGGAGGAGGGGGCGACCAAGGAATTTCTCGCGGTATCGCAAGGCATGCCCGAAGCCGGGTGGACCGTATCGGTGCTGATGGATACCGCCTCGGTGAGGGCACAAGCACGCAATTCGACCATCGTCGCCGTCCTGCTCGTCTGCCTTGCCTTTCTCGGTGGCGCCATTCTGGTGCAGCGGCGCATGCGGCTGGCCGAGCGCATCAAGCTGCAGGCGGAGGCGCAGGAAAATCTGGAGCGGCGGGTGGCAGAACGCACCGCCGATCTCGCCCGCGTCAATGGTCAGATCAAGCAGGAAATCGCCGAACGTCGGCTGACCGAACGCCGCTTGCGACGCACCCAGGCGGATCTCATCCAGGCCGGCAAACTGGCGGGGCTGGGGCAGATGTCCGCCGCCCTTTCGCATGAGTTCAACCAGCCGCTTGCGGCAACAAAAACCTATGCGGACAGTGCCATGCTGCTGATCGAACGCGGGCGGCCGGGCGAGGCCAGCGACAATCTGAAGCGCATCTCGGCGCTGATCGACCGCATGGCCTCGATCAGCCGCCACCTGCGCAATTTTGCCCGCAAGCCGGAGGAAAAGCTGTCCGTTGTGTCCTTCGATGACGTGATGCGCGATACGCTGGAAATCGTCGATGCACGTCTGCGTGCCGCCGATGCGACGCTGATGATCGAGATGGACACGCCGCCGCCCGTCGTGCTGGCTGGCGCCGTGCGGCTGCAGCAGGTGCTGGTCAACATCATCACCAATGCCGCCGATGCCATCAAGGGATTGGAAAATCGGCGCATCACCGTTGCCTCTGCCCGCAGCGATGACGGGCGGGTGTTGATCACCGTGCGCGATCTTGGTCCGGGCGTGCCGGCTGCCATTCGCGAGCGCATCTTTGATCCCTTCTACACCACCAAGGGCGTCGGCAAGGGGCTGGGGCTTGGCCTGTCGATCTCCTACAATATCGTCAAGGATTTTGGCGGCAGCCTCAGCGTCACCGACCACCCGGAAGGCGGCGCGGTGTTTGCCATCGATCTGACCTCGGCCGAGGCCGCCATCGGGAGGGCCGCTGAATGAGCGAGCAGCGCGTGCTTCTGATCGATGACGAGGAAGAGTTGCGGCGCTCCACCAGCCAGGCGCTGGAACTGGCAGGCCTCAATGTGCAGACCTTTTCCAATGCCGATCATGTGCTGGAACTGACCGGGTTCAGTTTCGACGGCATCGTGGTGAGCGATATCCGCATGCCGGGGCTGGATGGCATGACGCTGCTGCACCGGATCCGCGAACTGGATGCAGAGATTCCGGTCATTCTCGTCACCGGCCACGGCGATGTGCAACTGGCGGTGAAGGCGATGCGGGAAGGGGCGTATGACTTTCTCGAAAAACCCTTCACCATCCAGCATCTGGCCGGCATTATCCGCCGCGCGCTCGACCGGCGTGCGCTGGTGCTGGAAAACCGCCGTCTGAAGGCGGTGGCCGGCAAGCGCGACGACCTCGAAACCCGGCTGCCGGGACGCACCCAGGCCATGGTCGATCTGCGCTATGCCATACGCGCCATCGGCGCCACGGATGCCGATACGCTGGTGATCGGCGCGACGGGCGCGGGCAAGGAAGTAGTGGCACGCGCCCTGCACGATGTCAGCCCGCGCGCCAACCGCCCGTTTGTTGCCATCAATTGCGCGGCCTTGCCGGAAAATTTGATCGAAAGCGAGCTGTTCGGGCACGAACCGGGCGCGTTTCCCGGCGCGCTCCGCCCGCGTTACGGCAAATTCGAGCATGGCCGGGGAGGGACGATCCTGCTCGACGAGATCGGCTCCATGCCCTTCGACCTTCAGGCGAAACTTCTGCGGGTCTTGCAGGAGCGGGTCATCAATCGGCTCGGTTCCAACGAGACGGTGGAACTCGACGTGCGTTTCATTGCGACGAGCAAGGTCGATCTGGAAGCGGAAGTGCTGGCCGGACGTTTCCGCGCCGATCTTCTCTACCGGCTGAATGTTGCCACCGTGCATGTGCCCTCCTTGAGAGAAAGACGTGCCGATATCCCGCTGCTTTTCCTGCAGCTGGTGCGGGAGGCGGCGGCGCGGTATGGCCGCGAGGATCAGTCGATTTCGCACGAGCTGCTGACCACCGTCGCGCAACGCGACTGGCCGGGCAATGTGCGCGAACTCCGCAATGCCGCAGATAGGCTGGTGCTCGGGCTGGACCTCAATCCGGGTGATGCTTCGAGCGCTGCGAAATTGCCGGACGGACGGCTTGCGGAAAAGGTGGCGGCGTTTGAGCGCACCGTGATTGCCGATGCCATCGCAGCGCATGGGGGAGCCTTGCGGCCGGTCTATGAACAGCTCGGCATCTCCCGCAAGACGCTTTACGAGAAGATGCAGCGTCATGGGCTGGACAAGAAATTGCTAAGTGCTGACCACGTCTATGTGGGCGAGGCGGATGGCTGATCGGCTGCGTTTTCGAAAAGGCAGTCCGATGGGTGGAAACATACTCACCGGATGATTGTCATGGGTGGATTTCCACACATTTGCCGCTTCGTATTCGGGAAAAAACCGGCACATGCAAAGCGCCTGATTGCGCGCCGCCCCGAGGCTGCGGACAGATAAAACATTCGGACGAAGCGGGAGGAGCCGTGGCCGTCCGGTCAAGTTTATCTGGGAGGATAACAATGAAAATCCTGAATACGATTCTTGGCGCGGCGGCGTTTGCCGCTGCGGGTGTCATGGCAACGGCTGCCTTCGCGCAAACCTATCCGACACGCTCGATCACCATGGTCGTGCCGTTCGCGGCCGGCGGCCCGACCGATACGGTTGCGCGTCTTGTCGCCGAATCCATGTCGAAAGATCTCGGCCAGCAGATCATCGTCGAAAATGTCGGTGGCGCCGGTGGCACGCTCGGTGCCGGTCGTGTCGCCAATGCGGATGCGGATGGCTATACCGTGCTTCTGCATCATATCGGCATGGCCACCAGCGCCACGCTTTACCGCAAACTGCCCTATGACACGCTGAACGCCTTCGATTATGTCGGCCTCGTCACCGATGTGCCGATGACGGTGGTTGCCCGCAAGGATCTCGACGTCAAGGATTTCAAGGGTCTGGTGGAATATGCCAAGGCCAATAGCGACAAGGTGACGGTGGCCAATGCCGGTATCGGCGCTGCCTCGCATCTGTGCGGCATGCTGTTCATGTCGGCGATCGAGACACCGCTCGTCACCGTGCCTTACAAGGGCACCGGCCCTGCCATGACCGATCTCCTGGGCGGTCAGGTCGATATCATGTGCGACCAGACCACCAACACCACCAAGCAGATCCAGGGCGGCACGATCAAGGCCTATGCCGTAACCTCGCCGGAGCGCCTTGCGATCTTCAAGGATCTGCCCACGGTTGCCGAAGAAGGCATGCCGGCCATGCAGGTGGGTATCTGGCACGGCATCTACACGCCGAAGGGCACGCCGGCGGAAGCCAACGAGCGCCTCTCCAAGGCTTTGCAGGTAGCCTTGAAGGATCCGAACATCGCCACCCGTTTCGCCGAACTTGGCACGCTGCCTTCGCCGGAAGCAGATGGCACGCCGTCGGCGCTGAAGGCGAAGCTTGAAAGTGAAATCGCCCGTTGGGAACCGGTCATCAAGGCCGCGGGACAATACGCGGACTGACAGGTTCGCCAGTCGGTCCCTTGCCTCTAATGGGTTTTGGATTGCCCCTCACCCGGTGAGCACTGTGTGCTCACCGCCTCTCCCCGTAAAGCGGGGAGAGGGACGTGCCAGACCAGCCCTTAGAGGTTAAGGCGGGACGGTGCCACCTCTCCCATCTCCCCACGAGTGGGGGGCGCAGGACCGGACGGGGCAAGCGACCCATCCCCGGTGGGTGCCGGCAGACGAACGAGGGGTGGATTTCCGCACACGGCTAACCAAGGCGGACGATCAAAAAACCACCCGATCCACACGCATCGGAGACACCATGAACTCCCTGAAATTCGATAGAACCAATCTCATCTGCGGGCTGATCTTCGTCGGTCTTGGCATCTTTTTCGCCCTGCAGTCACTCGATCTGGAACTCGGCACGGCGTTTCGCATGGGGCCGGGTTATTTCCCGTTCATTCTGGCCTTGGCGCTCATCCTGTTCGGCGGCATCATTCTCCTGCAGTCGCTGCGTGTGGTTCACGAGGCGATCAGCGGCATTGCCTGGCGCGGCATGCTCTTCATCCTCGCGGCTCCCATCCTGTTCGGCATCACCGTGCGGGGACTGGGTTTTGCACCATCGCTGTTCATCTGCGCCTTCGTGGCCTGCTTTGCCTCGACCCGCATGAAGCCGCCTGCCGCTGTTGCCCTGTCTGCGGCCGTCACGGTGTTCTCGGTCCTGGTCTTCACCTATGGCCTCGGCCTGCCTTTCCGCATTTTCGGCCCCTGGCTGAGCTATTAGGATCAGCGCCACATGGAACTTTTTGACAATCTCGCGCTCGGTTTTTCCACTGCAAGCTCAATCGAAAACCTGTTCTTCTGCCTCATCGGCGTGCTGCTCGGGACGCTGATCGGGGTCTTGCCCGGCATCGGCGCCACCGCCACCATCGCCATGCTCCTGCCGATCACCTTCCAGCTGGAGCCGGTCTCCTCGCTGATCATGCTGGCCGGCATCTATTACGGCGCACAATATGGCGGTTCCACCACCGCCATTCTCATTAACATGCCGGGCGAATCCTCTTCGGCCGTCACCGCCATCGACGGCTACCAGATGGCGCGCAAGGGCAGGGCGGGTGCAGCACTTGCCATCGCCGCCATCGGTTCCTTCTTCGCCGGCACGGTGTCGACTTTCCTTGTCGCCGTATTTGCACCGCCGCTCACAGACGTGGCGCTGCAATTCGGCGCCGCCGAATATTTCTCGCTGATGGTGGTCGGGCTTGTCTCCTCGATCGCGCTTGCGCACGGCTCGGTCGTCAAGGCGCTGGCCATGGTGTCGCTCGGCCTGTTGCTTGGCCTCGTCGGCACCGACATCTATTCCGGAACGCCGCGCTTCACGCTGGGCATCCGGGAATATTCCGACGGCCTCAATTTCGTCGCCGTCGCCGTCGGGATCTTCGGTATCGCGGAAATCCTGCGCAATCTCGAAAACGAAAGCACCCGCTCGGTGCTGATGTCCAAGGTCAGCGGACTGATGCCGAGCCGCGAGGATTTCCGGGCGATGATCGCGCCGGTTCTGCGCGGTACCGCTGTCGGCTCACTTCTTGGCATCCTGCCGGGCGGCGGTGCCGTGCTTGCGGCCTTTGCCTCCTATACGATCGAAAAGAAGGTCTCGAAAAATCCGGAGGAATTCGGCCAGGGCGCGATTGCCGGTGTGGCTGGACCCGAAAGCGCCAACAATGCCGGCGCCCAGACCTCGTTCATTCCGCTTTTGACCCTCGGCATTCCGGCCAATCCGGTCATGGCGCTGATGATCGGCGCAATGATCATTCAGGGCATCGTACCCGGCCCGAATGTCGCGACCGAACAGCCGGCTCTGTTCTGGGGCATCATCGCCTCGATGTGGATCGGCAACCTGATGCTGGTCATTCTCAACCTGCCGCTGATCGGGCTTTGGGTGAAGCTTCTGACCATCCCCTATTACGTGCTCTTCCCGATCATCATGGCCTTCTGCTCGATCGGCGTCTACAGCGTCAATTCCAACGTCTACGACCTCTATGCCGTCGCGTTTTTCGGCTTTATCGGTTACGTGCTGGTGAAACTGCGTTGCGAGCCGGCGCCACTGCTTCTGGGCTTCGTGCTGGGGCCGTTGCTGGAGGAAAATCTCAGACGTGCGATGATCCTGTCGCGCGGCGATGCGACCACCTTCGTCACCCGCCCGATCAGCGCCGGCCTGCTGTTCATCGCGGCTGCGGTTCTGGTCATCGTCTTCCTGCCGAGCGTCAAGGCCAAGCGCGAAGTGGTGTTCCAGGAAGAGGATTGAGGATTAGCAGGCCGCCGAGAAGGCCGAAAACCCCTCCGATGCATCCTCGGGCTTGTCCCGAGGATCTGCAACGGCATGATGTCGGTGAGGTGGTTAGATCCTCAGCACAGGGCCGAGGATGACGACAATATCGAACGGCAGCGTCATCAAAGGCAACCGGACCGGGGTTCCCCGATCCGGTTTTCACGCGTCTTCGAGCCTCTGCACATGCTGCAATTCCTCAGCCGTCACCGGTCCCGCAATGCGCCGCAGCAGCAATTGTCCCATAAGCAGACCGGCCTGCGTCAGGTCCTCGTAGATCGTTTCGATCCTCGGACGGATCTGGTCGAACAGGCCCGACGTCTGTTTGGCGACGAAATCGACTTCGCGGCCCGGCAGAAGACCTCGGTCGTAGCAGGCGGCCATGATCGCCATCGCCACAACCTCGCCACCACAGACAAAACCGTCCGGCGGCGAGGGGCCGCGCAGGCGCGCGTCGAAATGCCGGCGGATCGCATCGGATTTGCTGTCGAGCGTCACCCCCTCCGCAATCTCGAAATCGACGCCTTCCTCGCGCACGGCGGCCATGAAGCCGTGGCGCATGTGATGCGCGAAGGTGAAGGTCTCGGGCGGCAGCACGATCGCCAGCTTGGTACAGCCGGATGCGATCAGTTTCTTGGCCGCGCGGTAGGCAAAGGCGAAATTGTCGTAATCGACGAAGGGATGCGGTGTCGCCAGTTCCGTGCGGCCGTGACAGATGAACGGAAAGTCGTTCTGCATCAGAAGTTTCACCCGGTCGTCCATCGGCTGGGTACGGGTAAAGATGATGCCATCGGCGAGCCGGTTGCGCAGGATATGGCTTACCGGCTCGATCTGCGGACTGTCGGAAAAATGCGGCGAAATGACGAGGTGGTAGGGCGTGCCGCGCAATGCCGATGTCAGGCCGTTGATCATCGAGGTCGCGTAGCCGAGAATTTCCTCGTGCGGGTCAAGGATCAGGCTGATGACATTGGTGCGACCGGTGCGCAGGCGCTGGGCCGCACGGTCCGGCAGGTAGCCGATCTCGGCGGCGACCTGCGCCACGCGCTGCCGGGTTTCCAGCGCGATCTGCGGTGCGCCGGCAAGCGCCCGCGAAACGGTGGTCACCGCCAGTCCGGTGATCTGCGCGATGGTCCGCAATGTCGGCTTGAGTGCCGCCGTCCTCAACGGCGTCACAGTCGTCACGGGCGCCGGCAGGTTGGCGGGCGTGGATAGCCATGCAGGCTCCCCCGCCTTGCCGGCATGCGCAGCCCTCTTGCCGCGTCGCGCACGGCGCTCGTCGAGATCGTCCGGCGACATCTGTCATCCTCCTCCATGTCGCGCGCAGGCCGGGGTCCGCGCGACATCGTGAAAACGTTGCAAAAGCCGAGGGATATTTCAAGTTCCGATTTCGGCCTCCTACCGTTATCCTTATCTTTCAATTGTTTAGGTCGAAAGCCGTGAGCCTTGACAAAGTGCTGAATGCGGGTTGACACCCACCGGGGTTGTATCGTTATAAATCTGCATGTCCGGAGAGGAGACCGGATTTGAGGGAGAGAGATCATGAACATGCGTAACTTCGCCAGCCTCGCTGCTGGCGCTGCATTGATTGCATTGGCTGCCGGTTCGGCAAAGGCTGCCGAAGAGGTCGAAGTCCTGCATTGGTGGACCGCAGGCGGTGAAGCCGCAGCGCTCAACGTCTTGAAGGAAAACCTCGCCAAGGAAGGCGTTTCCTGGAAGGATATGCCGGTTGCCGGCGGTTCCGGCGTTCAGGCCATGACCGCGCTTCGTGCCCGCGTCACCTCAGGTGATGCACCGACCGCCGTGCAGATGCTCGGCTTCGATATCCGCGACTGGGCCGAACAGGGCGTTGTCGGCAATCTCGACGAGCTGGCTGAAAAGCAGGGTTGGGCGAAGGTCATCCCGGAAGCGCTGCAGGCGTTTTCCAAATATGACGATCACTGGATCGCTGCCCCGGTCAACGTGCACTCCACCAATTGGCTGTGGCTCAACAAGGCTGCTTTCGACAAGGCAGGCGGCAAAGAGCCCCAGAACATCGACGAACTGATCGCGCTGCTCGACAAGTTCAAGGAACAGGGCCTGACGCCGATCGCCCATGGCGGCCAGCCATGGCAGGATGCCACCATGTGGGAATCCGTCGTTCTTTCGACCGGCGGCATGGATTTCTACAAGAAGGCGGTCATCGACCTCGACCCGGCTGCTCTTTCGGGCGATCAGATGAAGAAGGTGTTCGACACGATGTCGAAGCTGCGTACCTATTTCGACCCGAATTTCTCCGGTCGCGACTGGAACCTCTCGACGGCACTCGTCATCGAAGGCAAGGCCGGCGCCCAGCAGATGGGCGATTGGTCGAAGGGCGAATGGCTGCGCGCCAACAAGAAGCCGGGCACCGATTTCGTGTGCATGCGCTTCCCCGGCACGCAGGGCAACGTGCTCTTCAACGCCGACCAGTTCGTGATGTTCGATGTGGGTGACGACAAGCGCGACGCGCAGATGAAGCTGGCATCCGCTGTCGAGGATCCGGCCTTCCAGATCGCCTTCAACACCGTCAAGGGTTCCGTCCCGGCCCGCACCGACGTGCCCGGCGACCAGTTCGACGATTGCGGCAAGAAGGGCATCAAGGATGTCGCCGAAGCCGCAAAGGCCGGCACGCTGGTCGGTTCGCTGGCACATGGTTACGCCCAGCCCGGCGCCGTCAAGGAAGCGATCTTTGACGTCGTGACCCAGCATCTGAACGGCCAGATCGATACGGCTGCGGCCTTGAAGCGTCTGCCGGAAGCGGTTGCCGCCGCCAAGTGATTGGCGGGTTAGGGCGAGGTCTGTCCCTCACCCTAACCCTCTCTCCCCCCGTGCGGGGAGTGGGGACTTGCCACACTGGTCGGTCAGCAAAGAAGGACGTCCCGACGCCTTTCAGGCTCGATTGAGACGAGGACGATGCCACATCTCCCTTCTCCCCGTCAGAACGGGGAGGAGGTGCCGACAGGCGGATGAAGGGCTTTTGCCGCGACCATCAACGCAACCCATCATCCCGACAACCTGCCGAGACTATCCGATATCCGCCGGAGATCATCATGACCACAATCGAACCGGTCCCCGCCGTGGTGCCAGAACCGCCGCGCCGCTCTTTCGCGGATGGGCTGCGCGGGTGGCTGCCGAAACTCGTGCTGGCGCCGTCCTTTGCGGTGATCCTGCTGTTCGTCTATGGTTTCATTCTGTGGACGGTCTATCTCTCCTTCACCAATTCGCGCATCCTGCCGGTCTACAAGCTGGTCGGTTTCGATGCCTATGTGCGCCTGTGGTCGCAACCGAACTGGTATATGGCGATCAAGAACCTCGCCATTTTCGGTGTGCTTTATATCGGCATCTGCATTTCCATCGGTCTTGGCCTTGCCATTCTGATGGACCAGCGCATCCGCGCCGAAGGCGTTTTGCGGCCGATCTTTCTTTATCCGATGGCGCTGTCCTTCGTGGTCACGGGGACTGCCTGGAAATGGTTTCTGAACCCCGGCCTCGGCATTGAAAACACCATGCACAATCTCGGCTGGGAAAGTTTCAAATTCGACTGGCTGGTGAACCCGGACATGGCGATCTATACCGTCGTCATTGCCGGTGTCTGGCAGGCGTCCGGTTTCGTCATGGCGATGTTCCTTGCCGGCCTGCGCGGCATCGACGGCGAGATCATCAAGGCCGCGCAAATCGATGGTGCGCCGCTCACCAAGATCTATCGCCGCATCATCATCCCGATGTTGCGACCGGTTTTCCTCTCGGCCTTCATCGTGCTCGCGCATATGGCGATCAAGTCCTATGACCTCGTCATCGCGCTCACCGGCGGCGGCCCCGGCAATGCCACCGAACTGCCCTCGACCTTCATGTATTCCTACACCTTCACACGCAGCCAGATGGCTGTCGGTTCGGCCAGTGCGGTGATGATGCTCATGGGGATCACGGCGATCATCGTGCCCTATCTCTATTCGGAACTCAGGGAGAAACGTTGATGAGCGGCGCTGTCCATGAAACCGTCAGCGGCGGCTCGGCAAAAACCGCCCGCCTGGTGATCTATGGCCTGCTGCTTTTGCTCGCCGCCATCTATCTTCTGCCGCTTTATGTGATGCTGACCACATCGCTCAAATCGCTCGACGAGATCCGCGGCGGCGACATGCTGTCTCTGCCGTCCTCGCCGTCGATCGCGGCATGGACCAAGGCATGGGGCGAAGCCTGCATCGGCGTCACCTGCACCGGCATCAAGGGCTATTTCTGGAACTCCATAAAAATGGTGGTTCCGGCGGTGATCATTTCGACACTGCTCGGCGCGCTCAACGGCTACGTGCTGACCAAGTGGCGCTTTCCGGGCCACAAGATCGTTTTCGGCATGATGCTGTTTGCCTGCTTCATCCCGTTTCAGACGGTCTTGATCCCGATGGCGCGCATGCTCGGCATGATGGGCATCGCCAACACCACGACCGGCCTCGTCTTCGTGCACGTGATCTACGGGTTGGGCTTCACCACGCTGTTCTTCCGAAACTATTACGAGGCGTTTCCGGACGAACTGATCAAGGCGGCGATGATGGATGGTGCCGGTTTCTTCCGCATCTTCTGGCGCATCCTTCTGCCGACCTCGGGGCCGATCATCGTCGTCACCGTCATCTACCAGTTCACCAATATCTGGAACGACTTCCTGTTCGGCGTGTCCTTCTCGTCCGGCGGTTCCTCGCCGATGACGGTGGCGCTCAACAACCTCGTTGCCTCCTCCACCGGCGTGAAGGAATACAATGTCGACATGGCCGCCGCCGTCTTCGCGGCACTTCCGACGCTGTTCGTCTACATCGTCGCCGGACGCTATTTCGTGCGCGGTCTGATGGCCGGCGCAGTCAAAGGCTAAATCCCAAGGGATAAACTCATGAGCTTTCTTGAAATCAGGAACCTGCGCAAGAAGATCGGCAGTGTCGAAGTCCTCAAGGGCATCGATATCGAGCTGGAAAAGGGCGGTTTTCTCGTTCTCGTCGGCCCGTCCGGCTGCGGCAAGTCCACGCTATTGAACGCCATTGCCGGCCTGTTGCCGCTGACCTCGGGCGACATCGTCATCGACGGTCAGGTGGTCAATGATCTGCACCCGTCGCAACGCGATATCGCCATGGTGTTCCAGTCCTACGCGCTCTATCCCAACATGACGGTGGAAGAAAACATCGCCTTCGCACTGGAAATGCGCGGCGTGCCGAAGGACGAGCGCGCGGCGGCGGTAAGAGTTGCGGCAAAGACGCTGCAGATCGAGCACTTGCTGACCCGCCGTCCGAGCCAGCTCTCCGGCGGCCAGCGCCAGCGTGTCGCCATGGGCCGTGCTCTGGTGCGCAAGCCCCGCGTCTTCCTTTTCGACGAACCGCTGTCCAACCTCGACGCAAAACTGCGCGTCGAAGTGCGTGCGGAGATCAAGGCGCTGCACCAGAACACGCACGCGACCATCGTCTACGTCACCCACGACCAGATCGAGGCGATGACGCTGGCGACCAAGATCGTCGTGTTGAAGGAAGGCACCGTGCAGCAGGTCGGCACGCCGGCGGAAATCTACAATCTGCCCGCCAACCTGTTCGTGGCCGATTTCATGGGCTCGCCGGCCATGAACATGCTGGATGGCAAGGTTGCGGGTACCGGCGCGGACGCCCGGATCGTAGTGGTCGGCGGCGAGAATATCGGCATTCCGGTGCCGCCGACCGTGGCAGCCGGCGCTTTGAGCGAGGGCCAGACGGTTCTGCTCGGCCTGCGCCCGGAAGCGATCACCGATACCGGACTTGCCGATCCCTTGGCGCGCTCCGTCGCGCGTATCGAAGCGCCGGTGGTCATGACCGAGCCGACCGGTTCCGACACGTTCGTGACGGCCGACCTTGGCGGCAAGCATTTTACCGCGCGCACCCGTGCGGACGTCTCCTGCCAGCCGGGCGACCGTTTCCGTTTCGCCTTTAATCTCGACAAGGCCGTCGTCTTCGATCCTCAAACCGGCCTTCGCCTCTGATCGCCAATGCGGCGTTGGCCCGGAAGCGCTGCGAGCCGACGCCTCTCCTTCGTATTCGCAAGGCTCGGAACAATCCTCCTCATCCTCTGTTCGGACACTGTCTCGGACATGCGAGGCCAATTCAAATGAGGAGACACATCAATGGCCAATGGCAGCTATAACCCATCGGGCGGTTTCAACAACGATCGCAACCGTCAGGACCGCGATACGTCCACCGGCGAATTCGGGTTTTCGGAGCGCGACTATCCGCGCGAACGCGACAATCATCGTTTCAGTACCGAACCCTTCGGCGAACGTTCCTATGAGGATCGGCACAACACCCACGAGAACAGGCTGAACCGCGACATCCGGTCGTCGGATGCCGGGTATAGCGATTCCCGCTATGGCAGCAGTGCGTCTTCCAGTGCCGGTGGTCGCGATACCTACCGTGGCGATTTCGACCGCAACCGCAACCGGCCGGAATACCGTTTCGGCGAGCGCCAACGGGACCCGGTTTATTCCGACTCCGGCCGATACCAGGATCGCGGTTACGACGATCGCAATGACGGCCGCCGTGGCTTTGTGGACCGCGCGAGCGACGAGGTGGCATCCTGGTTCGGCGATGACGCGGCACGTGAACGCCGGGCGATGGATGAGCATCGCGGCAAGGGTCCGAAGGGCTACAAGCGGTCCGACGCACGTATTGAGGAAGATATCAACGACCGGCTGAGCGACGATCCGATGCTCGACGCGTCGAATATCTCGGTTACCGTCAAGGAATCCGAGGTGACGCTCGAAGGCTCTGTCTCCAGCCGCTGGGACAAGCGTCGCGCGGAAGATATTGCCGATGACATTTCCGGCGTTTCCCATGTGCAGAACAATCTGCGCGTCAGCACCGGCACAACCGATATCCTCACCGGCTCGACCGTCGTGTAAGCACTTACTACTCCGCATGAATGCGGAATGCAGAATTCTGTCCCTCGCGGGCCGCCATCTGGCGGCCCGAATCGTTTTGTCGGAACCACTGCCCGGCATGGCTGAAGCCGAGATCTGCCCGGTAGCCACTACCGCCATTTCCCCGATGTCCGGGCACGAAAAGCTTATAACGCCTGGCATCGCGGGAAACCCGCGGCGCGCATCCGCCTGTTTCCGACGCTGAATGGAACTTGGTTTCGACTGCAAACTCGGCTAGAAGACAATAATCTCCTGGGACGGGAAACTGGAATGCCGAATGCGGGGGCCGCGAAACAGTCGTCCGGCGCGAGAGAGTTGAGTGCGTTGCATGGGTAGGTTTTCGCACCTGTTTCCCAAGGCGACGATCGGCGCCTATCTCACGGCCTTTGCCGCCGTCATCGCCCTGCCGCTGATTGGTTTCGTGGTTTTCCTGATGCTGCAGCTGGAGCATAGCGAACGCGAAGTTCTCAACGCGGAAACCGCCCAGGATGCCCAGCTTCTCGGGCGCACCATCGACCGCGACCTGCGCGACATGGCAACGACGCTGACGCTGCTCGGCAATTCTCCGGAACTCGAACGCGGCGAACTGGAAGCGTTTCATAGGCGCACGCAGGACAGCCTGCGCGGCAGTTCGCTCTATGCCCTGCTGGTCGCCGAGGACGGCCAGCTTCTTCTCAACACCCGCGTCCCCTTCGAGACGGCGCTTGGCAAGATGGGCAACCTGCCGTCCCTAGCCTCGGCGCTGCGCTCGGGACGCACGGAAGTGTCCGACGTGTTCCGTGGCGCGACCAGCGGCAACTGGGTGTTCAATCTTACCCATCCGTTGCCCAGGGAGATGGCGGGGGAGGGCGCGGCTCTCATCCTCACCCAGAATGTTACCGACCTCAAGGATGTGCTCTCTACTGAGGGGCTGCCACCGGGCTGGTCGGCAGCCGTCGTCGACCAGACCGGCAAGGTCGTCGCCGTCAACGGTGCCTCGAACCTGCCCATTGCCAGTGCTTTTCCCGCCGATACCCTTCTCCTGATGCGCGGAGAGAACGGCACGATCGAGGATGTCGGCGGATCCCCGAAGCAGATGTACGGCTATTACATTCACCCCGAATGGGCGTGGCGCGTCATCGTCTGGGGACCGATCGCGTCGGCGCAGGCGACTATTCTCAGCACCTGGCGCTCGCTGATCGTCGGCAGCCTCGTGCTTCTTCTCATCGGCTTCGGTTTTGCCTCGCTCGTCGGACGGCAGCTGCGTGTTTCGATCCGGGAGATCGCCGCCATGGCCGAGCGTATCGGTCGCGGCGAGATCGTCTCGCCGGTGGACACGAAAATCGTGGAGGCCAATCAGGTCGCGATCGCGCTGTCCAATGCTTCTTTCGACCGCAGCCAGGCGGAAGACCGCATTCACCTGATCCTGCATGAACTGGTGCACCGCACCAAGAACATCCTGACGCTGATCCAGGCGATGATGCGCCAGCTGGCGCGCCAGGGTACCACGATGGAGGAATTCCAGACCGCCATCAGTACGCGTCTGCAGGGGCTCGGGCGCTCGATCGAGGCTCTGGCACGCGAGCAATGGGCCGGCGTGCCGATGCGCCGCGTCATCGAAATTCATCTTGCGAATTTCGATGAGACGCTGAAGCAGGTCGACATGCGCGGCGAGGATTTCACCCTCAAGGCCGAGGCCGTACAAAATCTCGGTCTCATCCTGCACGAACTGACGACCAATTCGATGAAATACGGGGCGCTGTCGACGCCGCACGGCCGGGTTCTGATTTCCTGGGGTGATATCGCCACGGAGAGCGGCGAGCAGACACTGAAACTGGTCTGGAGCGAAAGCGGCGGACCGCCCGTGCGCACGCCGTCCTCCACCGGCTTCGGCACGACCATCATCAAGCGCCATGCGGCGGCCGCCTTTGTCGGCCGGGCTGATGTCGACTATCTGCCCGAGGGTTTCCGCTGGACGCTGACGGCACCGCGCAACCAGCTGGAACGCACCGCCGAGGATCGCCGGCAGGAGGCCGCGAAGCTCGGGTGACACCGGCATTGCGCGCCAGCGTACCAATCGCGCGCGCACGGAACCAAGCCGCCAGTCTCGCCGTTCAGCGCCTATGGACGCGTATTCATCCACTTCGGTTTCAGAGCCCGGCGAAGGCCTCGCCATCCTTTCCACGATCGGGCTGACCTATGTCAGCGATTCGGAGCCGGGTATCCGGCGTCTGCGTCGTGGCAAGGGGTTCTGCTACAAGCTGCCGGACGGCTCGCACCTGTCGGACAAGGTGCACAAGCTGCGCATCGGCGCGCTCGGCCTGCCGCCCGCCTATGAGAATGTCTGGATCTGCCTTGATCCGAGCGGGCATCTGCAGGCCACCGGTTTCGACAGTCGCGGTCGCAAACAGTATCGTTACCACGCGGACTGGCAATCGTTCCGCAGCGAGCTGAAATACGACCAGATGATCGATTTCGGCGAGGCCCTGCCGCGCATCCGACGCAAGGTGAAACGGGATCTTGCCGAAGGGCTGGTCGGTCCGCAGGCCGTGATCGCCGCCCTCGTTGCTCTTCTCGATGCCACGCATCTGCGGGTCGGCAACCGTGCCTATGCCAAGGAAAACAAGACCTATGGCGCGACCACGCTGCTCAAGCGCCATATGGTTCTTTCGGATGACAGCATGATGCTGAAATTCACCGCCAAGGGCGGCAAGCGCGTCAGCCACACCATTCGCCACCCGCGCCTGCAGCGGATCCTCGAAAGCATTGCCGACCTGCCCGGTCGCCAGCTGTTTTCCTGGCCGGATGAGGATGGCGTGCCGCGCGGCATCGACAGCGGCCGGCTCAACGCCTATCTGGCGGCGGCGTCCGGGCTGCCGATCTCGGCAAAAACCTTCCGCACCTGGGGCGGCAGCCTGGCCGCCTTCATGGCTGCGTGGAAAGCGGCCTGTGATGGCGAGGACGTGCGCATCAAGATGCTGACGACGGCCGCGTCGCAGGAATTGCAGAACACACCAGCCGTCTGCCGTTCGAGCTACATTCATCCGCATATCCTGGCACTCGCCGAGGATGCGTCACCTCTCCAGTCGATCATGGCGACGCCGGAACTGGTGGAAGGCCAGAATAGCGGTCTGAAGGTCGACGAACGACGCCTGCTGGCGTTTCTGAAAGTCGCGAGCGCCGCGAGCGACGAATAAGGCATGCCGGGGCGGGCGTCGAAAGCGCAAGCCACAGCGCTGCGACAACCTTGGCATAACGAGCGCGGCCCTGACAGGGCTTGAAAGAGCGTGCCGCTCTACCGATCCACATCCTCACCCTTGTTTCAACATTACCGATCCGCCTCCTTGGCGGGAAACCACTCCGGCGAGGCGCGACAATCGCAAAGGTCCGCGCCTGCCGTCATGAGACGGCTGGCGGGGCGCTGTAGGTTTCGAGCCCTGGATACGGAAATCCAACGAATACAAAACAAAAAACGCCCGCCGGATCGGCGGGCGCTCATGTCAATCAACATGCTGCGAGGGTCAGGCGGCGCGCTTGTGCACGCCTTCCTCGACCTCTTCGACGATCTTGCCGACAAAGGCTGGCAGATCGTCCGGAGAGCGCGAGGTGATGATGCCGTTGTCGACCACCACTTCCTCGTCCTTCCACGAAGCGCCGGCATTGCGCACGTCGGTGCGGATCGACGGATAGGAGGTCGCCTTGCGGCCCCTCAAGGCGTCGGCCTCGATCAGCAGCCATGGCGCATGGCAGATGGCCGCAACCGGCTTGCCGCTCTTGACGAAATCGCGCACCACTTTCATGGCGTTTTCATCGGCGCGCAGCTTGTCCGGATTGATTTGTCCGCCCGGCAGGACGAGCGCGTCGAATTCTGCGGCGTTGACATTGGCTGCTTCCAGATCGACCGTCACGCTGTCGCCCCAGTCGGTCTTGTCCCAGCTTTTGATCTCGCCGGTCTTGATCGAAGCGACCTTCACATCTGCGCCCTTGTTTCGCAGCTCTTCGAGCGGTACGCGCAACTCGGACCGCTCGTAGCCATCCGTGGCGAGAATGAGGATGCGGGCGGAATTGATCTTGGTCATGCATTTCTCCTTCAATTGCTGCGGGCCGCCGTTACAGGCGGCCCGTGGAAAGATCGCGTCCATTGATCGAGGCAGGGACGCTCATTTCTTCCCGAGGGGATCGTGGCAGCGGAAGCTCGACGGCTTCCGGCACGACAACATGAGGCTCCTGGCCCGCGGCAATCTTTGCCGGCCGCGGCACCCGAGCCATGGAAAAGAGACGTTTCAGTCTCTCCGTGAACTGGATCATCTTGGTTCTCCCGTCGCCCGAAAAGGCTTTCCGCCTTTTCCTGATGAGCTAACCGGGAGGGAAGACTTTCGTTCCACCACGAAGCGGCATCGATGGCGATGCAGCTCGCAGATTGAACGGCGTCAGATCGGAACGACCAGCATTGCGCACATAGCGATGGCAAGGATAACGCTGGCGACTTCGAACCATTGCTGGGTCATGCTTCTTCATTCCTATTTCGATGGAGAAGAAACGGCGACCTGACGGGTTCTGTTCCACACCATTGCCGCAAATATGAACGATGCCTTAACCAGTTTCGCGCGTTCGCTGTTCTGCCTTCATACGAGCACGCGCCGCCTCCAGAATGGTGCGGCTTTCACGTGCCGTCGCCGTTTCGATCGCAAAGCCTTCGCCCGGTGCAATGCCCGGATCCTCTTCATGATCCTTGAACGTGGCGTCCTCGCTCAGCCGCTGCAGCAAGGCCCTGGTCGTTTCCTCGCCACCCATCATTGCCGCGAGCCAGGAGATCATCAACTCGCGGTGGGCGTTCAGCCGGCCCTCGAGTTCTTCAGGGGAAAGTGCAGTCATGGGAACCTCCTTGCGCCTTGAACGGCAATCGTGTCGCTCGGTCGCGATGGATCGATGCGGGAATGGAGGCAGATAGGGGACCGTTGCCTTCGGGAAAGACCGACTGGTCGGCTGCAGACAAGACCGATAGATCGACCCTGCGGAACAATGGCTGTTCCCAGGGGTTCATTTTCTGCGACCCGGATAGGAGATCCGGATAAGGAGACGATGGTGATGGCCGATATTGCTGCCCAGGATATCGAAACCCGCAAGGCGGATGTGCGCGACCGCCTTATTCTGGCGCTCTACGCCCAACTGAAAGCAGAACGGGAGACGCGGGAAGCGCTGGAATATGTCATCCGCCATGGCGCGCTTTCGCCGGAAGTGCTGGAGGCGATTGCCAATGACCCGGTGCCGGTCGTCTCGCCTGACGATATCGCCGCCGTCGAGCGGGTCGTCACGCTGGATGCGCACAGACGTGCGCGGACAAAACAAGGAAGGGATGCGACATGATCCGCCTCATGACCATTGCAGCGATTGCAACGATGCTGGCAGCCTGCAGCGACCAGAACAATACGCAAAAGGATCCGATCGACAGCACGCCGCCGCCGACCCAGGGGCAGAACACCGCGCCGACAGACCGGTCCGCAACCCCGCAGGGTGGCACCGGCGGCGACAGCCAGACCACGTCGCCGACCGGCACGACCAACCGCTAACCGATTTTAGTGGCCGTCGGGAACGAAAGCCGGGCTTGCGTCATTGAAGCGGCGAAACGCAACGCTCGGGGCCCGGCATGGACAAGACTGTAGACAATTTCGAGATCACGGCAGGGTCATGGACCCAGCTCGGGGCAAATTTTGATGGCGAAGGCACGAATTTCGCGATCTTTTCCGCCCATGCCGAACGGGTCGAACTGTGCCTGTTCGACGCCAGCGGCGCCACCGAGATCGCCCGCCTGACCCTGCCCGAATACACCAACGAAATCTGGCATGGCTATGTGCCAGGCCTCAAGCCGGGCCAGTTGTACGCCTATCGCGTTCATGGTCCCTTCGCGCCGGAGGCGGGCCACCGCTTCAACGCCAACAAGCTGCTGATCGACCCTTATGCGCGCGAACTGGTCGGCGAATTCAAGTGGAACGAGGCTCATTTCGCTTACGATCTTCTGGCCGAAGAGAAGGATCTGACCTTCAACGAGCTGGACAGTGCCGCCTATATGCCGAAATGCCGGGTCATTGATCCCTACGGCTTCGATTGGGGCAAGGATGTTTCGCCGAACATTTCCTGGCCGGCGACGATCGTCTACGAGACCCATGTGAAGGGCTTCACCCAGCTCAACAGGGCGATCCCGGAAAAGCTGCGCGGCACGTTTGAGGGCATGGGCCACAAGGCAACGGTGGATTACATCAAAAGCCTCGGCATCACCTCGGTGGAGCTGATGCCGATCCATGAATTCCCGCAGGACCAGCATCTGCTTGACAAGGGCCTCAACAATTTCTGGGGCTACAATTCGATCGGCTTCTTCGCGCCGGCCTCGCGCTATTACGGGCCGAACGGCATTGCCGGCTTCCGTGACATGGTGCGCGCCTTCCACGATGCCGGTATCGAGGTCATCCTCGACGTGGTCTATAATCACACGGCCGAGGGCAACGAGCTTGGACCTACGCTCTCCTTCAAGGGTATCGACAACTTTTCCTATTACCGCACGCTGCCCGATCAGCACCGCTACTACATCAACGATACCGGCACCGGGAACACGGTCAACACCTCGCATCCGCGCGTGTTGCAGATGGTGATGGACAGCCTGCGCTACTGGACCGAACACATGCATGTGGACGGTTTCCGTTTCGATCTCGGCACCATTCTCGGCCGCGAGCCGGAAGGGTTCGACCAGCGCGGCGGTTTCTTCGACGCGGTGACGCAGGACCCGGTTCTTTCAAAGGCAAAACTGATCGGCGAGCCCTGGGATATCGGCCCTGGCGGCTACCAGGTTGGCGGCTTTCCGCCGGGCTGGGCAGAATGGAACGACAAGTATCGCGATACCGTGCGCGAATACTGGAAGGGCGATAACGTGCCGACCGATTTCGCTGCACGCCTGCTCGGTTCCGGTGACCTTTATGACCAGCGCGGCCGCCGGCCCTGGGCGAGCGTCAACTTCGTCACCGCCCATGACGGCTTTACGCTCAACGACCTCGTCTCCTACAACGAGAAGCACAACGAGGCGAATGGCGAGGACAATAACGACGGTCACAACGACAACCGCTCCTACAATTATGGCGCGGAAGGCCCGACGGAGGACGAAGGCATCAATGCCGTGCGCGAGCGTCAGAAGCGCAATTTCCTCGCCACTCTGTTCTTCAGCCACGGCACGCCGATGCTGCTCGCCGGCGACGAATTTGGCCGCAGCCAGATGGGCAACAATAACGGCTATTGCCAGGACAGCGACATTTCCTGGGTCCATTGGGACGACCTGCCGGAGACCTGCGAGGAGCTGCGGGAATTCACCCGCCAGATCATCCGTCTGCGCCAGACGCAGCCGCTGTTGCGCCGCGAAAACTGGCGCGATGGACTGGATGTGAAATGGTTCAATGCCGGTGGCGGTTTCCAGACGGCGGAACAATGGGAGGAGGGGTCGACGATCGGTCTCTATCTCGGCCGGGGCGATCTCAAGGAAGAAGAGGGTATCTGGCACGACGTGCTGATGCTGTTCAATCCGTTCGAAGGCACGGTGCCGTTCCGCATCCCGCAATTCGGTGAGGGCGGATGGGTTCTGGAACTGACGACTGCCGATCTGACAAAGAAAGGCCAAGTCATCACCAAGGAAAAGGATTTCGAGCTGGAAGGCCGCAGCCTGGTGCTTTTCCGCCGCCCCTGATGCCGGATGTCCAGCGTTGGAGAATGCGCAAGGCGGGTTGAAAGACCCGCCTTGTTTCATGACGGGGATAAGATCCGTGCTCCCGTTCTCCTCTGTTCCCTTTAGGGATCTCCAAAATGGCTGACGGTATTGTGCTTGGTCTGGAGGGCGAACCCTGGAAATGCGAAATCGGCAGTTGGCCGGTCGTTTGGCAATTTGCACAGGCTCGATCGCTCCGCCTTCCAGGAACGTCACGAGGCAGGTCATGCGGACCGCTTCCTCGCTAATGGCATAACCAGTTGTGAGCCCGTTTATTGGTGGTTCTCGCCAGAACCATGGGGCTATGCAGGGTCACATTGGCGTGGGGACGGCATTGCTATGTTGACGCCGGCAACTGTCGGCACGCGCCTCAAGGAACGGTGCCAGGCTGCCAGCCGGTTGTTCGCTTGTAGGATGTTTTGCGCGGGATCTGTTCGATATGCCCGCGCCCGGCCGCTATCTCAATGCGGGGTGGACGAGCACGCGGCAGACGGGAGGCAGGAACAGGGAAGGTAGATGTCGCTTTTCCTGCGCAGCGATCTGATCACGCTCGGCGCGTTTCTGGCAGCCGGCGGCCTCGCCCTATTGTTTCTCGATTCGAGGGGCACGCTGTCCATTGTCTTTACCGGCGGTATCGTCGCCGGGGCGACCGCCGCTCTCGGACTTGCTCTGCTACTGGTGGGTCTGATCGGCAATCCCGCAACCGTCGAGCGATGGGCTGACCGCGTCTCCGTGCATGAGGGCAGCCTTTTCGTCGCCATCGTGGCATTGCCGTTGTTCCTGCTGCTTCGGCTGTTCATGCGCGCTGATAGGCGCCCGCCCGCGACGCTGCCTGTCGCGGAATTCCGCGGCAGGCAGGCCAAGCGTCGTCAGGGTCTTGTGCGAGGGCAAAAACGCCGTCAGTAAGCCTGACGGCGGGCCTTTTCGCTGGTGGCCGTGCCGCGCACGAGGCTGGCATAGACGCCGGCATACTGATCGGCGCTACGTTCCCAGGAGAACTTTGTCTTCATGCCCTGGTTCTGCAGACGCGCCCAGCTGCGGGGATCCTCGTAGGCGTCGAGCGTGCGGCGCAGCGCCAGGCGCAGTCCTTCGGTATTGACCGGATGGAACTGGAAGCCGGTGGCGACACGGGCGGAAATCGCGGCGTCATTGGCGTCGATGATGGTTTCCGAAAGCCCGCCGGTGCGCGAAACGACGGGCACGCAGCCATAGCGCAACGCATAGAGCTGGGTCAGGCCGCAGGGTTCGAAACGCGATGGCTGGACAATGGCGTCCGAGCCGGCGTGGATGAGATGGGCGGTCGGCTCGGCATAGCCGATATGCACCGCCATGCGGCCTGGAAAACGGGCGGCCGTCTCCAGCAGCCTCTGTTCGATATCGTGATCGCCCTGACCGAATACGATGATGCGTCCGCCCTTGAAGATCACCTCGTCGGCGGTGTCGGCGAACATGTCCATGCCCTTTTGCCAGGTCAGCCGGCTGACCGCTGAAAAGATCGGACCGTCGCCGAGGTCGAGGCCAAAATGGTCGAGCAGGGCGTTGCGGTTGGCGCGCTTGCGACGCAGGCTAGTGCTGTCATAAGTCTGGGGAATATAGGGGTCCGTCGCCGGGTCCCAGATGTCCATATCGATGCCGTTGACGATGCCGCGCAGGATGGTCACGCGTTCGTTGAGAACGCCATCGAGGCCCATTCCGAAGCGCGGCGTCAGAATTTCGCGCGCATAGGTCGGGCTCACCGTGGTGATTGCGTCGGCCGTCTGCAGCCCGCCCTTGAGATAGCTGACGTCGCCGAAATATTCGAGGCAATCCTGCGTCATCGTGCTGGCGGGCAGGCCCATATAGGGCAGCAGGCTGGCGGCATACTGGCCCTGGAAGGCAAGGTTGTGAATGGTCAGCACGACCGGCGTCGCGCAGCCCATTTCGCGCATATAGACCGAGGTCAGCGCCGACTGCCAGTCATGGGTATGGACGATGTCCGGCACCCAGCCCGGCAGAATGCCGTTGGCAATCTCGGCACCGGCGAGCGAAAGCGCGGCAAAGCGCTTCCAGTTGTCGGCATGGTCGTTGCCGAACTGATCGACATAGGGACCACCGGGACGATCGTAAAGCGTGGGAATGTCGAGGACGAACAGGTCGAGATCGTCGATCTTGCCGTGCAGCAGCGAGGCGCGCTCCCCTAACAGATCGTCGAACACCAGAAGCGGAACGCCGACAGAACCGATCTGCTTCATCACGGCGGGATAACCGGGAATGAGCGTGGTGGTTTCGATGCCAAAACCGCGCAGGGCTTTCGGCAGTGAGCCGGTTACGTCCGCCAGACCACCCGTCTTGATCAGCGGGAAGACTTCTGATGTCACGGACAAGGCACGCATCAAGTGAATTTCCCCTTCGCACAATGTCTTTCGGCGGTCTCGAGCCAGGCTTTTGCGTGTCAGCAAGGTGCTCGGCAGCGACTTTGTGCCAATCTGCTCGAATGTCAAAGGAGCATTCATCATGCCTGCCTCCCATCGGCGTGCCGTGCAGGCTGAACGCCCGTCCGGGCGAAGCCCGTATCCGCATGGGCATAAGCATCCTCTTCTGCTGCAAGGTCCCATGCAAAGGTTAAACGAAACCGTCGATTCACAACAAAACTCGTCAATTTAAGACAAAAACAATGCGTTTGCCGCGGATACATCCGCGGCAGCGCTGCATGCTTCAAAGCTGGAACCGTTTTATTCGGCGGCGAGCTTTTTGGATCTGGTCTTGGCAACCGGTGCGGCTTCGGCTGCAATCGCCTTCGACATGACCGGCTTGGCCACCTTCGTCGCAGGTTTCCCGGCCGTCGCGGTCTTCGCCGGGGTCGCAAGCGACACGGCTTCATCAGACTGCGCCTTGCCGGAGACCCCCGCCGGAGCCTTGGCCGCCTTCGGTTTGCCTGCCTTGCCTGCCGCGCTGGGCTTCTCATCGGCTGTCTTGTCGCCGGCTGCCTTGTCGCCTGCTAAGCCGTTGACCTTCGGCTTCTTGCCTTTCGGCAAGCCCTTGGTCTCCCCGAGCTGTGCAAACAGCAGGAATTCCTGCCGTGCCCGTTCCCAATGCTCGCTATCCTTGCCCGTCGGATAGCCTTCCTCTTCCCACAACGCGTAGGCACGTCTGCTGATCCATTCGTGTTCGGATTCCGCCATGATTACGTCTCCGTTGCCCGACTGTCACAACAGATGACACGCGCAAAAGTTCCGTTACGCAAGGTAATTTTTTGTGCGCTGCGACTTTTTTTGCCGGAACCTTTGCGGAGCGCCGGTGTTTGGCCGCCGGGAGGAGATCAACATGCAGAACTATTTCGATATTTTGCCGCATGCGACCGGCTGGATATACGTGATCGACGGGCAGCCTTCGGCCTCGTTTCCAAGCTATGCCCTGGCGCTGAAAGCGGCCCACATCCATGCCGAGCGCGACCGGCACCGTTTGCACAGGCCCGTGTTCCGCCGGCAAGGATTGGACGGCGCCATGGCGCCATGCGAGCCGACCACCACTTTGCCGACGGCGCATTTGCGGCACTGAAGGTGCTCGCCGTCGCCCGGCAGGGCTTTGTCAAGGTGAACCGGTTCGCACAAACCTTGTCCGAGGCCTCTGGCTGAAGCGCCCGCGCAAACGGTAAGCGCGGGCACCAACGGGCGGGTCGGCGAGGCAATTCAGTGCCCCGGCGCATGATTGCGAGGGGCTGTCTTCCCGGTTCGCGAGCGAAAACGGGAAGACGCGCCGATCGATCAGGCGGCCTTCTGGGCTGCGGAGTTGACGGCTGTCGTTGCCAGCGTCGTCAGGGTCTCGTCGGTCTTGGTTTCCTCGGCGAGCGTTTCTTCAAGCAGGGTCACCACGTCCTTGAGGCCCAGCTGCTTTGCCCAGGCGCGCAGCGTGCCGTAGCGGCTGATTTCGTAATGTTCGACCGCCTGGGCGGCTGCAAGAAGCCCGGCATCCAGCGCAGCAGTGCCCTTGAATTCTTCGAGGATTTCCTCGCCTTCGGACAGAATGCCTTCGATCGCATCGCAGGTCTTGCCCTGCGCGCGCTTTCCGATCAGCTCGAAAATCTGCTTGAGGCGGTCGATCTGGCCCTCGGTTTCCTCGCGGTGGGTCAAAAAGGCCTGTTTCAGCTTTTCGTCCTGAGCGCCACGCGCCATCTTCGGCAACGCTTTCACGATCTGGCGCTCGGCGTAGTAGATGTCCTTGAGGGTTTCGTAGAAGAGATCTTCCAACGTCTTGTTAGCCATGACTGGCATCCTCCTGATTGCGGGTCGTCGTTCGGGATTATTGTGTCTCACAGACCCGGCATTAACCGGCACGCCGCCCGATTGTTCCCGCTCGGACACGTCTCTTCACGGCGATTGCGCGCGGTTCGGGGGATGCTGGAGAGGACAGGCCCGCGGCAGGACGCGACCAAAGACTGGCGATCAGGGTGTTTCGGCAACCTTGCCAAGAAGGGCCTTTTGCAGGTCAAGCGCCAGCTTGAGCAGACGATCCGGCACGTCTTCCCTTTCGATCTCGCTCAGGAGAACGGCGACCTCGCGGTCGATACGGCTGCCGGCTTCGGCGAGCGGTTCAGGAATAAGCGTGCTGTCTTTCGTCATTCTTGCCTCTGCCGCAGGGCGGCGCCGGCCATCGCGGCTCTCAGCACCCGGCCCTTCGCTTTAAACCGCCTTGCTTGCCTATTCGAAAGCGCCAAACAGTGCCGCAAGTCAATGCTTGGCGCGCGCATTGCACCCATGCAGGCGGGGCCAGCAACGATTCGGCAGACGCCTGATGCGCGAATGCGACAGCATCGTCTCGCTGCGGAACCAAATGCGGAGGGCGGACGTTTGCACCCGTCATTCCCATCCGCAATGGTTTTACAAGAGGTGCGCCCGGTGTCTGAATCACAGTTTAGTCGTGATCCTGCGCGCGCCGATATCGTCCGGCTCATTCCGGCCCTTCGTGCCTTTGCCCGCACCTTCTGCCGCAGCCCGACGGATGCCGACGACCTTGTGCAGGAGACGCTGATGAAGGCGCTCGGCAATCTCGACAAGTTCGAACCTGGGACCAAGCTGAAATCGTGGTTGTTCACCATCATGCGCAACACGTTTTATACCCGTGCCAAGGTTTTGGGTCGGGAAGCCCCGGGGCTGGAGGAAAACGTCTCGGGCGATACGCCGATCGCGGCCTCGCAGGAGGTTTCCGCCCGTGCAAAGGAAGTGCAACGGGCGCTGGAAAAATTGCCGCCGCATTATCGCGAAGTGCTGACGCTGGTCGCCATCCTCGGCGAAAGCTACGAATCCGCGGCTGAAATCTGCGACTGCGCGGTCGGGACTGTCAAAAGTCGCCTCAATCGCGCCCGTCACCAGATCCTGCTGGAACTGGGCGAGGACAACGAAAACGAGGCCACGCACGTCTGACGACGTGATCCATGCCGGCAGCGAACCGATTGTCCGGCGGTAAAGCGGAGGAACATCATGAAAACCATGGGAACGATAAGAAACGTGACGGCTCTTGCGGCGATCGCGTTCGCCTGCGGCACCACGTTTGCGGGTGCCGCCGATCAGGTTGCTGCTGCCGGCGCCGCCGGTACGGCAACATTCGTCGATGCGAATGGCAAGGATGCCGGCGGGGCAAAGCTGACGACCACTCCGGCGGGGGTGTTGATAGAGGTTGAGATCAGCGGGCTGCCTGCCTCGCAATGGGTGGCGTTCCACGTCCATGAAACCGGCACTTGCGATGCCGCATCGCATCACGAATCCGCCGGCGGGCATTTCAATCCCGATGGCAAGGAACATGGCTATCACGCCGCGAACGGGCCACATGCCGGCGATATGCCAAACCAGTATGTCGGCTCGGATGGCGTGCTGAGGGCGCAGGTGGTCAACGCCGCCGTCACGCTTGACGATGGCGCGGCCGGCATCGTCGGGCGCGCCCTGATGGTGCATGCCAAGCCGGACGATTACAAGACGCAGCCTTCGGGTGCGGCAGGCGATCGACTGGCATGCGCCGTCATCAAGTGAGGTGATGCGGCAAGGGAACCCGGCTCAGGCCGGGTCCTGGTCCAGTTCCGGATAATGCCGGAACACGTCGGACTCGTTGAAATCCAGACGCCTTTCCGAGGTCAGATAAGCGGCGATGTTCGGCCGCACACCGACACTCTTGTGCAAGGCCATCAGACCGGGATAGCGTTTTTCGAAATTCGATGTCGCGCGCGGGAAGGCGTAGCGAAGACCGTCCAGAACGTGGAAGAGCGACAGATCGACGGTGGTCAGGTGACTGCCGACGATGAAGCCGCCAGACGATGGGTTCTTGGCCAGCACGCGTTCGAAATAACCCAGAAATTTCGGGATGCGGCTGTCAATGAACGCCTGCGAGCGCCTCTTTGCTTCCGTTTTCTGGTTTTCGTAATAATCGTCCACGCCGAGCGGATGATGGGTATCGTGCGCCTCGGCGACGAAATCCGTAAGCGTCAGCTGCAATCCTCGTGCAAACAGGCGCTCCTGCTCGCCTTCCGGCGCAAGCCCGTGCCTGCCGCCGAGATAATCGAGAATGTTGGCGACATGCGAGACGATAATGTCACCATGTTTCAGGAAGGGTGGGGCAAAGGGCGCGTAGGGGCCGGCCTCGTCGCCGAGAAAATCCGTGATGGCCTCCGTTCCAGCCTCGCCCTTGCCCATTTCGCGGTAATCCGCGCGCGCTTCCTCTAGAGCCAGCCGCACAAATTCGCCGCGGCCGGGAATGCCGTCCCAGTAATAGAGTTCGTAGGTCACGTAAGGCCCTTCCGGATGTTGTCTTGCCGGGACAACATTGCGCCGCGTCATCGGTTCCACCGGTCCTGTCGGGGTGCGGGCGAAATTCTGCCCGCGGATGGTTGACGGGCGCCGGAAAAAGGCAATCTCCAAGGCGATACGAGTTTTGACAGCGCCAGTCTGCAGCAGGGGGCCGAAATGGCAATCACTCTTACAGCGATCTTGTTTACACTGATCGGGATAGCGCTTGCCGCAGGCGGCGGCCATCTCCTGATGATTGGCGGCAGCGCCTATTACCTGATCACCGGCATTGCCTTCGTGCTGACGGCCATCCTGCTCTTCATGCGCCGGCCGCTGGCCCTTTGGCTTTATGCGGTCATCATTCTCGGCTCGCTGGCCTGGGCAGTGTGGGAAGTCGGTCTCGACTGGTGGCAGCTGGGGCCACGTGGCGGCGTCATCATCGTCCTTGGCATGTGGCTGCTGACCCCCTGGATCCGGCGCCCGCTCGGCTTTTCCAGCCCGACCACCGGTTTCCGCTATGGCGCGGACGTCCGGCCGCTGGCGGTCTCCGTCGGCATTGCCGTGCTGGTGGCGCTGGTCTCGATGCTGTTCGATCCGCACGATCAGTCCGGCGCGCTGCCGGAAGAGGCGGTGGCGGCCGCGCCTGAGCTTGGCGGCAGCGTGCCGCCCGGCGAATGGCATCAGTATGGCCGCACGTCCTATGGTCAGCGCTATTCGCCGCTCGATCAGATCAACACGGAAAATGTCGCAAAGCTCGAGGAAGTCTGGCGGTTCCAGACCGGCGACGTGAAGCTGCCGGAGGATGTGGGCGAAACCACTTATCAGGTGACGCCGCTGAAGGTTGGCAACAGCCTGTTCCTATGCACGCCGCACAATTGGGCGATCGCGCTGGATGCGACGACCGGCAAGCAGATCTGGAAATTCGACCCCAATGCCGGCCTCAATCCGGACCGGCAACACCAGACCTGCCGTGGCGTCTCCTATTATGCCGATCCGGCAGCGGCACCCGGCAGCGCCTGCGCGACCCGCGTCTATCTGCCGACCTCGGATGCCCGCCTGATCGCGCTCGATGCCGCCAACGGCCAGATTTGCGAGAGCTTTGCGAACAAGGGAACGCTCCATCTCGAAGCCGGCATGCCCTACAATCCTGCGGGTTACTATTACTCGACCTCGCCGCCTGCCATTGCCGGCAACAAGATCATCGTCGGCGGAGCGGTCAACGACAACTATTCGACGCAGGAACAGTCCGGCGTCATCCGGGCGTTCGACGTCAATTCCGGGCAGCTGATCTGGAACTGGGACAGCGGCAATCCGACCCAGACGACGCCTTTGCCGGAAGGCCAGAAATACACGGTCAATTCGCCCAACAGCTGGTCGGTCTTTTCCGTCGATGAAGCGCTTGGCCTCGTCTATATCCCGCTCGGCAACCAGGTACCCGACCAGCTCGGCATCGGCCGCAGCGAACATGTCGAGAAATATTCGTCGTCCATCGTGGCGCTCGATCTCAATACCGGCGCCGACCGCTGGGTGAAGCAGTTCGTGCATCACGATCTGTGGGATATGGACGTGCCGGCGCAGCCGACGCTGGTCGATCTGAAGCGGCCCGACAACAGCACCGTACCGGCGCTGGTCGGCCCGACCAAGCAGGGCGACATCTATGTGCTCGACCGCCGCAGCGGGGAGCCGATCATCCCGATTACCGAGGAGCCTGCGCCGACCGGTGCCATTACCGGCGATTTTACCGCACCAACGCAGCCGACCTCCGGCCTGAGCTTCAAGCCGCCGAAGCTGGAAGAACGCAACATGTGGGGCGTCACCATGTTCGACCAGATGGTGTGCCGTATCCGCTATCACACGCTGCGTTACGACGGGCGATACACGCCCCCGTCGCTCGAGGGTTCGATCATCTATCCCGGCAATTTCGGCACGTTCAACTGGGGCGGCGTTGCCGTCGATCCCGAACGGCAGGTGATGTTCGGCATGCCGACCTATCTGGCCTTCACATCACAGCTTGTGCCGCGCGATCAGGTGCCGCCGAAGGGCCAGGACGAAAAGGGCAGCGAGCAGGGGCTCAATCGCAATGAGGGTGCGCCTTACGCGGTGAAGATGGGTCCTTTTCTCGGGCCTCTGCAGATCCCCTGCCAGGCGCCGCCCTGGGGTTATGTCGCTGGCGTCGACCTGCGCACAGGCGAGACCGCCTACAAGCATAAGAACGGCACCGTCTACGACATGACGCCGCTGCCCTTGCCCTTCAAGATCGGCGTGCCCGGCATAGGCGGGCCGATGATCACCAAGGGCGGCATCGCCTTCCTAGGGGCAGCAGTCGACAATTATCTGCGAGCTTACGACCTTACCACGGGCAACCAGTTGTGGCAGGCCCGCCTTCCGGCCGGCGGCCAGGCAACACCGATGAGCTATGCGGTGGAAGACGGCCGCCAATTCGTGGTGATGGTGGCCGGTGGCCACGGATCCATCGGGACCAAGCCGGGGGATTACGTGATCGCCTATGCATTGCCCCGGTAAAGCGCATGACGATGAGGATGAGAGCCGGGTTCAGCCCGGCTCTTTCCTGTAGGGCTCTTCCTGTAGGGTTCTTGCAGGGTGGCTTTCGTCCCCAATGCGGCTGGCGAAATGGCAAGAAGATGCCGACGACGTCGATAGTCGGGACTTTGGGACGGGGGCTGGACCATGCTTGGCCCTTACGCGGCAGATGAACCGTCAAACCTCACGGCCAGCGTCGTGAAAAGATGTGCCGCTGGTCTTGGAACGCCGAGGTTCCATAACGCTTACAAGCTGAATTAGTCGCTTCCTGATCACTGCGCGCGCAAATGGGGCGCCGCCGCGAGGAGGGCGACGCCGTAGTTTCGACATGCACTTATCAGTGCAGGAAGCCGCCGCTGCGGATCATGTTGCGCACGTGGCTGACGCCCTCGACGGAAGCTGCCACCTCGGTTGCGCGCTCGATCTCCTTGGCGTCGAGAACCGTTCCCGTCAGCGTGATGTCGGAGCCGCTGGCCACGACTTTGACATCGCTGGCGTCAACCCCGAAATTGGTGGCAAGCGCATCTGCGACGCGCGTTTCCAGCTCGGCGGCGGGCGGATTCTCGACCTCGATCGTCGGTTCCTGATCGTTGAACATCGGCGGTTTGAACACCATGACCGTTCTCCTTGGCTTTATGCTGCCAGCATAACGCGAGGACCGGCGGATTGGTTCAATGCAGGACCGTGCCGACGATCTCTTTGAGCTGTGCCTGCGTGAACGGTTTTGCCAGCCGGGGAAGATGCTGATCGCTGCCGGCCGGCAGTTCGGCATAGCCGGTGGCGAGGATCACCGGCAGGTCGGGATGCTGCCGGGAAATCTCGCGGGCCAGTTCGGACCCGGTCATCTGCGGCATGGAATGATCGGTGATGACGAGATCCAAGGCTTCGCCGCGGCCGATCACCGACAGCGCGTCGGCGGCGCTGTAGGCCTCGATCACAGTGTGGCCGAGATCCTCCAGCATCAGCGTGGTGTTCATCAGGACCAGCGGATCGTCGTCGACTGCAAGAATGGTGAGCGGCCGGGTCGGTTCCTCCGGCACAATTGTCGGCGCTTCAGGTTCGGCGCTGGCCTGGCCTTCGGTCGCCACCGGCAGCCACAGAAAGATCGTCGTTCCCTTTCCCGGACTGCTTTCGATATTGAGCGCGCCGCCGGACTGCTCGATCAGGCCCTGTACCATGGAAAGGCCAAGGCCGGTGCCGCGGCCGACGCCCTTGGTGGTGAAGAAGGGCGTGGTCGCATGGGCAAGCGTTTCCGCATCCATGCCTTCACCGTCGTCGGTCACGCGGATGCACAGGTATCGCCCCGGCTTCAACCGGCTTTCTTGCGCCGCCGCGTCCTGTGGGGCTGCGGAAATGCTGATCGTGCCACCATTCGGCATGGCATCGCGGGCATTGACGATGAGGTTCAAGAGAGCCGTTTCTAGCTGGTTCGGATCGGTGCGGGCAGGCGGCAGGTCACCGGCAAATGCGGTTTCGATCGACAGTGTCTGGCTGAGCGAACTTTTGAGGAAATCCCGCATGCCATGCACCAGTTTTGGCACGTCAACGGGCACGACGTTCAGTTCCTGCCGGCGCGAGAAGGCCAGCATGCGCTGGGTCAGCGCTGCGCCGCGTTCGGCACCACGGATTGCATTGTCGATCAGCGGAAACAGAGTCGGGTCATCCGGCAAGCGCTTGCGCAGCATTTCCAGACTGCCCCTGATCGCCATCAGGAGATTGTTGAAATCATGCGCGACGCCGCCGGTCAGCTGGCCGATCGCCTCCATCTTCTGCGCCTGGAACAGTTCCTCGCGCGCCTTGGCCAGCGCCGTCTGCGCTTCCATGCGCTCGCTGTTGTCGCGGGTAATCTTGGCAAAGCCGACGACATTGCCGCTGTCGTCATGAATGGCGTCGATGACCACATGGGCCCAGAAGCGGCTACCATTGCTGCGAATGCGCCAGTTTTCCTTTTCAAACCGCCCGTCGCGCCGGGCAATTGAAAGGGCGCGTTGCGGTTCGCCGCGCAGGCGATCGTCCTCGGTGTAGAAGAGCGAGAAATGCCGACCAACGATCTCGTCGGCGCGGTAACCCTTGATGCGCTCGGCCCCGGAATTCCACGTGGAGACGTGGCCATCCGCATCCAGCATGTAGATGGCGTAATCAGTGATAGAATCAAGAAGGGTCTGGTACAGCCCCTCGTTGGTGAGCATCACCGAATGGCCCTTTGCCACATCCATGGTCGTCCCGTCGCTCCCGCAGATAATCCGCGCAACGACCTTAAACAGAAATTGGTTCCAAATCCGATAATCTTCCCGGAAAGGTTGCCGGGCCGTTGACAGCTGGCTGTGATGAGCTTACGACTGACGAAAATTGAAATTCGTCAGTCGTTATGGAGCGATCATGCGTGAAAGCCACCACCTTAGTCAGGCCGACGCCCTTACTCCGGTCGGTGCCGATGAAGTGGGTCGGAATGACGCGGGCGCAGGGACGGGTGCGGACGGCCATTCGGCCACGGTCGCCCGGGCTGCTGCAGGCACGCGGACCGACCCGGGCGTCCACGCGGTTCCCGGCACCGCGGTTGCCGGTCAGGTCGACGTCAGAGCGGAGAATACCGAGCGCATCCTCGATGCCGCTGCCGCGCTGTTCAAGCACTACGGCTATACCAAGACCAATGTCGCCGATATCGCCAAGGAACTCGGGATGTCGCCGGCCAATATCTATCGGTTCTTCGCCTCGAAGGCGGAAATCCACCAGGCGCTCGCCCGCCGCATGCTGGGCGAAACCTATGCGCAGGCCGTTGCGGATGTGCAGGGCGGCGAAACTGCGCATGACCGGCTTCGCCGTTACGCGCTCGGCCAGCACCGCATGACGCTCGAGACCATGCTGCATGAGAACAAGGTACACGAAATGGTGGTGATCGCCATTGCCCAGCAGTGGCCGGTGATCGAAGACCATATCGAACGCGTCCGGGTTCTGGTCGCCGGCGTGATCGCGCAGGGCATAGAGGCGGGCGAATTTCGCCCGCAGGATGTCGATGTCGCCTCGGACTGTTTCATGCAGGCGACGGTGGCGCTGTGTCACCCTCAGATCATTGCGGACTGTCTTGCGAAAGGTCGCAAGGCGACGCCGGAAGATGTTGTTGAATTCGCTATCAGGGCGTTGCGCTGACCCTGAGCGGGAGCGCGTGCCGATTTTTCCGTCGCATGGGGAGTGCGGTCATGTCATCGTTTTTGAAATTGCCCATCGGTCTTGCCCTGGCAACCACAATTGCGGTTTTCAGCGGTTGTTCGGAGCAAAAGAAGCCGCAGGCCGTCGAGGTTCTGCGGCCCGTCAAGGTGGCCGAGATCGCGGCTGCCGATGAGGGCCGCTCCCTTGTCTATTCCGGTGCCGTGCGTGCCAGAAAGCAGATGGATCTCGGCTTTCGCGTGGCCGGAAAGATCACCGAAAGGCTGGTCGATGTCGGTGAGCGCGTGAAGCCCGGTACGGTTCTTGCCCGTCTCGATGCGGTCGATCTTGAGCTTGCCGTTCGCCGTGCCGAGGCCGATCTGGCATCCGCGGACAAACAGGTGGAGATTTCCGCACTGGCCCGCCGTCGTGCCGAAAATCTGGCCTCGAAGAATATCGCCCCGCAGGCCGAACTGGAACAGAGCGTGCTGTCTGCCGATCAGGCGCTGTCAGCCCGCCAGTCCGCCCTCTCCGCGCTCGAACAGGCGCGCAACCAGGTCGCTTACGCGGAACTGAAATCCGATGTTACTGGCATCGTCACCGGCGTCAGCGCCGAGGCCGGGCAGGTGGTCTCCGCCGGTGCGCCGGTGATTTCCGTCGCTGTCGACGGCGAGAAGGAAATCGAGATCGCGGTACCCGAAAACGATATTGCCCAGTTCCGTCCGGGCAAGGCCGTGAAGGCAAGCTTCTGGTCCTACCGCAACCTGACGCTGGACGGCACGGTGCGCGAGGTTTCCGGCAGCGCCAATACCCAGTCGCGCACCTTTGCGGTCCGTGTCAGCCTGCCCGACGACGAAAAGCTTCGTCTCGGCATGACCGGCATGGTCACGGCCCGTACCGATGGTGAGGTTGCGGCCTTTTCCGTGCCACTGGCCGCTGTCACGGAAAAGGACGGCAAAAAGATCGTCTGGATCGTCGACAAGGCAAAGGGCACCGTGCATTCGCGCGTCGTGACCGTTTCCGGTTTTGCCGATGACGGCGTGCGCATTGCCGAGGGCGTCAAACCCGGCGAAACGGTCGTTGCCGCCGGCACGCAGTTCATGGCGGAAGACATGAAGGTGAAGGTGCCGGGCGCGGCAACCGCAGAAGCGCAAGACAGCACCCAGGCCGCGCCTCAAGGCGCTGACCGTTCGTAACCGGTTCGGGAAAAGGATTAGAGATCATGTCGTCCTCCGATCACACACCTTCCGGTTCCAACACCGGCCCCGTTTCTGGCACTGGACGGGCGCCGGAAAATCAACCCTTCAACCTGTCGCGCTGGGCGATCGCCCATCCGAGCATCGGCCGGTTCCTGTTCGGCCTGATCATCATCATCGGTGCGCTCGGCATCATGAACATGGGCCAGAAGGAAGATCCGGATTTCACCTTCCGCGTCATGGTCGTGCAGGCCGTGTGGCCGGGTGCCTCGCTGGAGGAAATGCAGGATCAGGTCGCCAACAAGATCGAGCGCAAGCTGCAGGAGACGCCGCATCTCGACTGGGTAAAGTCCTATTCGCGCGCCGGAACCTCTATCATCACTCTGCAGATCAAGGGTGATACCAATGCCCGCGATGTCGCCGATGCCTTCTATCAGGTGCGCAAGAAGGTCAGTGACATTACCGATCTCCCGGACGGGCTGTTGGGCCCCTATTTCAACGACGAATTCGGCGACACCTATATCACGCTGCATGCAATCAGCGGCGAAGGCTACAGCTATCCCGAACTGAAGCGCTACGCCATTCAGGCGCGCGACATGCTGCTGGCCACGCCCGGCGTCGAGAAGGCCGTCATCCTCGGCGATCAGGCCGAAAAGATCTATATCGACGTCTCGTCCAAGGTTCTGGCCGAGCACAATCTTACCTTCAACGACCTCCAGAGCGCCCTTGCGGGCCAAAACACCGTCGATCCCGCCGGGAACATCCAGACCTCCAGTCGTTCCGTCCGGATCGCGGTGGAGGGGGGCGTCACGACACCCGAAGACGTGCGCGAGCTGCGCCTGCGCACCGGATCGCAAGTCATCCGTCTCGGCGATATCGCCACCGTCTCCTCAGGCCTCGTCGAACCCTATGATCGCAAATACCGCTTCAACGGTCACGACGGCGTGCAGGTCGGCGTGGTGATGGCGCCCGGCTTCAAGGTGACGGATGTCGGCACGTCGGTCGAGGAAACCTATCACCGCTTCACCGCCGCACTGCCGCTCGGCGTCTCCGTGGATCAGGTCTCCAATCAGCCGGAAGTGGTGACGGAAGCCGTCGGCGAGTTCACACAGGCGCTGATGGAAGCGCTGGTCATCGTGCTCGCCGTGTCGCTGATCTCGATCGGCTGGCGTTCCGGCATCATCATCGCCATCGCCATTCCCTTGGTTCTCGCGGCAACGCTTGCCATCATGTATACGCTTGGCATCGAGCTGCAGCGCATTTCGCTCGGTGCACTGATCATCGCACTGGGCCTTCTGGTGGATGATGCGATGATCGTCGTCGAGATGATGGAGCGCAAGCTGGAGGAGGGGCTGCCCAAGCTGGAAGCCGCCACCTTCGCCTACTCCTCCACCGCATTTCCGATGCTGACGGGCACGCTGATCACCGTCGCCGGTTTCATTCCGGTCGGTTTCGCCAATTCCACCGCCGGCGAATATGTCCGCTCGCTGTTCTATGTCGTCGGCATCGCGCTGGTCGTGTCGTGGTTCGTCGCCGTCTATTTCACGCCGTGGATCGGCTATATGCTGCTGAAACAGCGTGCCCATGCCGGCACGCACCATGACGCCTATGACACACGTTTCTACCGCGGCCTCAAGCACTCGGTGGGCTGGGCGGTCAGGCACCGCGTCATCGTGCTGCTTTTGACGCTCGGCGTATTTGCTGGCAGCCTGTGGTCCTTCCAGTTCATCCCGCAAAGCTTCTTTCCGCAATCGTCTCGGCCGGAAATCCTCGTCGACATGTGGTTGCCGGAAGGCACGTCGATCGAGGAAACCGAACGGCAGGCGAAGGCGCTGGAAGCGCGCATTTTGCCCGATCCCGACAAGACCTTTGTCGCTACCTATATCGGTGAGGGCGCACCGCGCTTCTTCCTGCCGCTCGATCAGCAGCTTCGCAACCCAAACTATGCGCAATTGCTGGTCATGGCGAAGGACGTGGAGACCCGCGAGCGCCTGATCGTGAAACTGCGCAAGACGCTGGCCGATGATTTCCCGACCGTGCGTGGCAAGGTGGATCGCCTCTTCCTTGGTCCTCCGGTCGGTTGGGCGGTGCAGATGCGTGTGCAGGGCCCGGATCGCGACGAGGTTCGCCGCATTGCCGATCAGGTGAAGGCGCGGTTCCATCAGAACCCGGTTCTCGGCGCCGTCCATGACGACTGGCTGGAAAAGGTGCCTTCGATGAAACTTGTCATCGATCAGGACCGTGCCCGCGCGCTCGGCGTCTCGTCGCAGCGTGTGCGCCAGATGCTCTATGCAGCAACCACCGGTGCGCCGCTCGGGGATTTCCGCGATGGCGAGGAAACGGTATCGATCGTTGCCCGCGAACCGGCGGAGACGCGCAAGCTTCTGTCGGCGGTGGAAAGCGTCTATATCCCGACCGACAGCGGCGCCTTCGTGCCGGTGTCGCAGATCGCCCGCGTCGAGCCGGTTCTGGAAAACGGCATCGAATGGCGCCGTGACCGCCTGCCGACCATCACCATCAAGGCGACCGTTCCCGACAGTGTCGAGCCGACCGATCTTTCGGTAAAGCTCTACAACCAGCTTGGCGATATCCGCGCGCAATTGCCGGCCGGCTACCGGCTGGAAATTCAGGGTGGTGCCGAGGATGCGGCCGAAAGCCAGCAGTCGATTGCCGCCAAGGTGCCGGTGATGCTGCTGGTCATCGTGGCGCTGCTGATGGTCCAGCTCCAGCATTTTGGAAAATCCATGCTGGTTCTGGCCACCGGTCCGCTCGGCATTATCGGCGCTGCTGCGGCCTTGCTGATCAGTGGCGCGCCTTTCGGTTTCGTCGCCATCCTCGGCGTCATCGCACTGCTCGGCATCATCATCCGCAACTCGATCATCCTGATCGACCAGATCGACCAGGATATTGCGGCGGGCATGCACAAGGCGGAAGCGATCGTCGGCGCTGCCGTGCGGCGTTTCCGTCCGATCATGCTGACGGCGATGACCGCCGTTCTGGCGCTGATCCCGATCTCCTGGGGTCTGTTCTGGGGGCCGCTCGCCTATGCGATGATGGGCGGCATTCTGGTCGCCACCGTGCTGACCATCTTCGTGCTGCCGGCCGGTTACGCGCTGTTCTTCGGCCGTGAGCCGAAGGAGACGGAAAAGTCGTCCGATCAGCAGAACGAGCCGCAGCAGCTCGACCTGCCGATGGCGGCGGAATAACGCAATTCGGGGCCTGTTTCGCAACGTTGGAACAGGCCTCGCCAAACGGCCTTTGCGTTGGTCGAAAATTCTCTCTGTGTGAATTGCGGGAGTGGTGCGTTTCTCGCGCGCTCCCTTGTCGCCGCCTATGTTTGCGCACCAGCAAATCCCACCGGAGACTTTTGATGAACCGCCTCCTGATCCTCGGCACTGCAATCGCCGCTCTTTTCGTGCAGCCGGCCTTCGCGCAGGAGCAGAAACTCCTTAACGCCTCCTACGATATCGCCCGCGAGCTTTTCGTGGCCGAGAACGAGGCCTTCGTGAAGACGCATCCGGGGGTCACCATCGACCAGTCGCATGCCGGCACCTCCAAGCAGGCGCGCTCGATCGTCGAAGGTCTGGAAGCCGATGTGGTAACCTTCAACCAGGTGACCGATGTCGAGTTTCTGGTGAAGCAGGGTTTTGTTTCGAAAGACTGGCAGAAGGCGTTTCCGAACAGCGCTTCGCCCTTCTACTCCTTCCCGGCTTTCCTGGTGCGCGCCGGCAACCCGAAGAACATCAAGGGTTGGGCGGACCTCGGCCGTGACGATGTTCACGCCGTCTTCCCCAACCCGAAGACGTCGGGCAATGCGCGTTACACCTATCTTGCGGCCTATGCCTGGGCGAAGGAAGAGTTCAAGGACGATGCGGAAAAGATCGACGCCTACATCACCAAGATCTTTGACAATGTTCCGGTGTTCGACACCGGCGGCCGCGCTGCCACCACGACATTTGTCGAGCGCGGTCAGGGCGATGTGCTGATCACCTTTGAAGCCGAAACCCGCGGCATCGAAAAGCAGTATGGCAAGGACAAGGTCCTGAGCGTCATCCCGTCCGTCAGCCTGCTCGCGGAATTCCCAGTGGCCGTGGTCGACAAGGTTGCCAAGAAGCATGGCACGGAAGCGCTGGCAAAGACCTATCTCGATTTCCTCTATACGGAAGAGGGCCAGCGTGTTGCCGCCGAGTTCGGTCACCGTGTCCACAATGAAAAGGTCGCCGGTGAGTTCAAGGACCAGTTCCCTGAAATCCGTCTCGTCAATGTCGATGACGTGTTTGGCGGCTGGTCGAAAATCCAGTCGGAACATTTTGCCTCCGGCGGCACGCTCGACAAGCTTTACGGCAGCCGGTAACTTTTTCCGAGCAGACGCCCAATCTTTCGTCATGCTCGGGCTCGTCCCGAGCATCTGCCAACGCCAAATTGAGGGCATAGCAGATCCTCGGCACAGGGCCGAGGATGACGAGGAGAGTGCGGCGGCCCTGTCATTCTTTCACCGGCGGATTTCCATCCGCCGGATTTTGCCAATCAAGGAACCGACTGCGTGAGACGCCGTAATGTCCTGCCCGGCCTGCCGCTATCGCTGGGCGTGACCCTGTTTTATGTCGGCCTGATCGTGGTGCTGCCGCTGGCAGCGCTCGTGTTCAAGGCCGCGAGCCTGGGGCCTGCCGATTACTGGCAGATCATATCGTCATCGCGCGCCGTCGCGAGCTACCGCGTCACCGTGCTGTCGGCGCTTGGGGCGACGCTGTTCAACCTGTTCTTCGGACTGGCGCTCGCCTGGGTCATCACCCGCTACCGCTTTCCCGGCCGGCGCATCGTAGATGCCATGGTCGACCTGCCGTTCGCGCTGCCGACGGCAGTGGCCGGCATCGCGCTCACCGCCCTGTTTGCCAATAATGGCTGGTTCGGTTCGGTGCTGGAAAGCGCCGGCATCAGGGTGGCCTATACGCCACTCGGCATCATGATCGCCATGTGTTTCACCTCGCTGCCCTTTATCGTGCGCACGGTGCAGCCGGTTCTCGAAGATCTCGACCCGGCGCTGGAAGAGGCGGCGCAATCGCTCGGCGGTTCCGACTGGACGATCTTTCGCAAGGTCATCCTGCCGCTGCTGACACCGGCGCTTCTGGCCGGCGTATCGCTGTCCTTCGCCCGCTCGCTTGGCGAATTCGGCGCGATCATCTTCATCGCCGGTAACCAGCCGATGTCGACGGAAATCACGGCGCTTCTGATTTTCATCCGGCTGGAGGAATATGACTATCAGGCCGCTGCCGCGATTGCCTCGGTGCTGCTGCTCACCGCCTTTTTCATGCTGGCCGTGACCAACTGGCTGCAGGCGCGGGCACTGCGTTACACGGTGAAGGGATAAGTCATGAGTTCTCTCCCCTCACACAAAAAGCCGCCGCGTGTCGGCGACAACCCCATCTTCCGCCGCATGCTGATCGGCATTGTGCTCGTTCTCGTCGCTTTCGTCATCGTCGCGCCGCTGATCATCATCGGCGTCGAGGCATTTTCGAAAGGCTGGGCCACCTATCGCGACACAATCATCCATCCCGATACGCTGCATGCGATCGGGTTGACCGTGCTCGCGGCGCTGATCGCGGTGCCGGTCAACACCGCCTTCGGCATCGCGGCGGCATGGGCCATCACCAAATTCGATTTCTGGGGCAAGCGGTTTCTGCTGGTTCTGATCGAAATCCCGTTTTCCGTATCGCCAATCGTGGCCGGTGTCGCCTATCTGTTCGTCTACGGCCTGCAGGGCCTGTTTGGACCGCTGCTGGATGCCTGGGACATCAAAATCCTGTTTGCCATTCCCGGCATCATCATCGCCTCGATGTTTGTGACAGCCCCCTTTGTGGCGCGCGAACTGATCCCGCTCATGCAGGCGCAGGGGCGTGATCTGGAAGAGGCAGCAACCTCGCTCGGCGCTTCCGGTTTCCGAACCTTCCTGTCGGTGACGCTACCCAATGTAAAATGGGCGCTGCTTTACGGCGTCATTCTCTGCAATGCGCGCGTGATGGGCGAATTTGGCGCGGTGTCGGTCGTTTCCGGCAATATCCGCGGCCAGACCAATACGCTGCCTTTGCATATCGAACTGCTCTATCACGATTATCAGGCGGCGGGCGCGTTTGCGTCTGCCTCCATCCTGGCATTGCTTGCCGTCTTCACCATCATCGCCAAGGTTTTGCTCGAGCGCCAGGGTGCGGGCCGCGTCCGCAAAACCGTCAACAGGTCAGAGAAAACCGCATGAAGATCCGCCTCGAAAACGTCGTCAAAACCTTCGAGACCTTCCGCGCCGTAAAAGACGTGTCGCTCGATATCGAAAGTGGCGAACTGGTGGCGCTGCTCGGTCCCTCCGGCTCGGGAAAGACCACGATCCTGCGCATGGTGGCGGGACTCGAATATGCCGATGGCGGCCACATCCATTTCGGCGATCAGGATGCGACCGACATTCCGGTGCGCGATCGCGGCGTCGGTTTCGTGTTTCAGCATTACGCGCTGTTTCCGCATATGACCGTGGCGGACAACATCGCCTTTGGCATGAAGGTGTCGAAGGTGAAGCGCGACAAGGCAGCCATCGCCGCCCGCGTCACCGATCTGCTGCGGCTGGTGCGCCTCGAAGGGCTTGGCGATCGTTTTCCGGCCCAGATCTCCGGCGGTCAGCGGCAGCGCGTGGCGCTTGCCCGTGCCCTTGCCGTCGATCCCAAGGTGCTGCTTCTCGACGAACCTTTTGGCGCGCTCGATGCCAATGTGCGGCGTGACTTGCGTCGCTGGCTGCGCGAAATCCATTCGGAACTCGGCATCACCACGCTTTTTGTCACCCATGACCAGGAAGAAGCGCTCGACCTTGCCGACCGGGTGGTGATCCTGAAGGACGGCCAGATCGTGCAGCAGGGCACGCCGCAGGAAGTGTGCCGCGATCCGCAATCCGCCTTCGTGATGAAATTTTTGGGCGATGCCAATGTTATCGCGGCAGACGTGCGCGATGGGCGGGCTTATGCCGGGAATGTCTCCGTGGAGGCCGCAGACGTGGCGGATGGCAAGGGCGAGATTTACGCGCGCCCGACCGATCTCGACTGGTCTCACGCCGGACCGGGCATTGCCGCGACGATTTCGCGCGTGCTCGACCGTGCCGATGGTCGCCGTGTGCTGGCAACGACGGCGGCGGGCGAGGCGCTGGAATTCGATGTGGAGCCGGAGCGGGTGGTGAAGGCCGGGGAGGCGGGGTTCGTGACGCTGAGAAGGGCGAAGGTGTTTGCCGTCTAGGCGAGGATCTCGAACGCGCCTTCCGCCAGCACCTCGCCATTGACGATCAGTTCCACTGCGTGCCGGCCGGGATAATGCACACGCGTGGTGAAATCGCGGATGGCACGGCTGATGGAAAGCTCTAGATCGACGCCGGCATCCAGCGTGATCTCTTTCCATTTGAACACCTTATTCGAGGTGCCACCTGCTTTTTTCACGTAATGCACGGCGTAATCGACCACGAGCTTTTGCGGCGACGTGGCGGTCGAGATCAATTGCGCGGCAATTTTTACCGCGCCGCCAAGTTTAAGTTCTGACGGCGTCACCGAAAAGTTGTTCACCTTCACCTCTGCCTTGTGTCCGGCGCCCAGCACATGCAGCGCCCGCGCGTCGCCCTTCTTGATCAGCGTGCGCAAGGCCTGCCGGATGATCCAGGCGCTATGGGCATTTGTCTGATCCCAACCGGCAATCTTTTGCAGCACCCAGTCCGGGTGATCCTTGGTGATATCGTTCAGATGGTTGGCGACGGATTTGCGCACGTAATGCGCCGGGTCGCTGCGCAGGTTTTCGAGGATTTTTGCAACGGGCGAGGGATCGGCGATCAGCGGTTTCAGCTGAAACGACCATGGCAGGCGCGGGCGGCAACCTTCCGAGGCGAGACGGCGCACATGTTCGTTGTCGTCTCTGGACCATGTTTCCATGACCTCGAGTGTGCGGGCCTGATCCTTTTGCAGAAAATGGCGGATGGCGAATTCCGATGAGCCGAAGCGGGTAAAATAAGCCAGCGCCCGCATGGAAAGGTCGAAATCATCGTGGCCGTAAAGCGCCACATATTCGGGCAGCGTGATGGAGGCAAAACCGTGGTTGATGCGCGGTGCCAGCGCCCAGATGATCTCGATGTTTTTCTCATAGGGACCGGGCAGGGTGGCGTGAAAGGAGACCGCGATCTGCCTCAGACGTTGCATGATGCTGAGGTTGTCCAAACCGTCCGATGCCAGTGTCAGAAACCGTTCGCCGTCGAAACCCGGATGGATCGCGGTGGTCTCGTTGGCAAAATGCTCGAGGCGGGCGCGGTTGAAAATTTCCTTGAGAAGGGGAGCTGCATCGGGCGCGGTTTTGGTCATGACGTTTCCGGGCGCTCCTTTTGAGGTGTTGGTGCTAGCCTCTCCTACGTCATCCTAGGGCTTGTCCCTAGGATCTAACCACGCCAGACAATGGCGCTCAGCAGACCCTCGGGACAGGCCCAAGGGTGACGTCGAGAGTGAGGCAGGCGCGCAGTCTCTATCTCAAAAATGTTCAATCTTTGTTTTTCATATTCCACTCCGCCCGGACACACAGTCCCAGAAACGAAACGGCCGGAGTTTTCACTCCGGCCGTTCCGCCATTCCAATGAAGCTGGTGATCAGCTCATCTGGCTGACATATTTTGTCTCAAGATAGGCCTGAACCGCTTCCGAACCGCCTTCCGTGCCATAGCCCGAATCCTTGATGCCGCCGAAGGGTACTTCCGGCAAAGCAAGGCCATTGTGGTTGATGGTCAGCATGCCGGCTTCCACCTGACGGCCGAGTTCGTGTGCCGTCTTGACCGAGCCGGTAAAGGCATAGGAGGCGAGGCCGAAAGGCAGGCGGTTGGCTTCTTCGATCGCATCCTCGAAAGTCGAGAACCGGTTGACGATGGCGACGGGGCCGAACGGCTCGTCGTTCATGATCTTTGCTGAAGTCGGCACGTTGGCAAGAACGGTCGGCTCGAAGAAATTGCCCTTGTTGCCGATGCGCTTGCCGCCGGTCTTCAGTTCCGCGCCGTTGGCGACGGCGTCCTGGATCAGTTCTTCCATGGCCGGGATGCGGCGCTCGTTGGCAAGCGGCCCCATGACCGTGTCGGCCTCCAGACCGTTGCCGACCTTGATGGCTTCGGCAGCCTTCACGAAACCTTCGAGGAACCTGTCGGCGACGCCATCCTGGATAAGGAAGCGGGTCGGCGCGACGCAGACCTGGCCGGCATTGCGGAATTTCGACATGGCGGTGATCTCGATCGCCTTGTCGAGATCGGCATCGTCGAAGATCATCACCGGGGCGTGGCCGCCCAGTTCCATCGTGGCGCGCTTCATGTGCTTGCCGGCAAGCGAGGCGAGATGCTTTCCGATCGGCGTCGAGCCGGTGAAGGAAATCTTGCGGATGACCGGATGCGGAATGAGATATTCCGACACTTCGGCCGGCACGCCGTAAACCAGACCAATGACGCCGGCCGGAACGCCGGCATCGGCAAAGGCGCGGATCAGTTCGGCGGGCGAAGCCGGCGTTTCTTCCGGTGCCTTGACGATGATCGAGCAGCCGGCGGCAAGTGCTGCCGAAAGCTTGCGGACGATCTGGTTGATCGGGAAATTCCACGGCGTGAAGGCGGCAACCGGGCCGACCGGCAGCTTGATCGCCATCTGCGAAACACCGGCGAAGCGCGCCGGGATGATCTGGCCATAGGTGCGGCGGGCTTCTTCGGCGAACCAGTCGATCGTATCGGCGGCGCCCATGATTTCCATCTTGGACTGAGCAAGCGGCTTGCCCTGTTCGCGGGTCATCATGTAGGCGATCGCGTCTGCGCGTTCACGCAGGTTGTCGGCCGCCTTGCGCATCATTTTAGAGCGTTCGAAAGCCGAGGTTTCACGCCAGATCTTAAATCCCTTGTCGGCCGCTTCCAGCGCCAGATCGAGATCCGCATGCCGAGCATGCGCGATCTTGCCGATCACGTCGTCGGTCGCCGGGTCGGTCACGTCGATGGTCTCACCCGCGATGGCATCGCGCCATTCGCCGGCAATGAAAAGCTTGACGTCGGGATAGGTAGTCATGGTGTCCACTTTCTTTTTCGGAAGCATGGAGCGGGGCCGGCGGGCGCCGGCGCAGGCAATAGCGGTCCTGACGTAGGATAGATGCCAGCCACAATCAACGGTGCCGGCAAAAAGTAATACTAAATGGGCCGAGCCAGGCGGAGCGCCCGAGCCTGGCTGGCAATTCGCGCGGAGCGCTCGTGCTTAGAAAAAGGCCTGAAGGCCTGTCTGGGCGCGCCCGAGGATCAGCGCATGGACGTCATGCGTACCCTCATAGGTGTTGACCGTTTCGAGGTTTTGGGCGTGGCGCATGACATGGTATTCGATCTGGATGCCGTTGCCGCCATGCATGTCGCGGGAGGCGCGGGCAATGTCGAGCGCCTTGCCGCAATTGTTGCGCTTGACGATCGAGATCATTTCCGGCGCCATCTTCTCGGCATCCAGCAATTGTCCGACGCGCAATGAACCCTGCAGGCCAATCGCGATTTCCGTCTGCATGTCGGCCAGCTTCTTCTGGTAAAGCTGCATGCCGGCCAACGGCTTGCCGAACTGCTTTCTATCGAGACCGTATTGACGGGCGCGGAACCAGCAGTCTTCCGCGGCGCCCATCACGCCCCAGGAAATGCCGTAGCGGGCGCGGTTGAGGCAGCCGAACGGGCCTTTGAGGCCCGACACATTCGGCAGAAGCGCATCTTCGCCCACTTCAACACCGTCCATGACGATCTCACCGGTGATGGACGCGCGCAGCGACAGTTTCCCGCCGATTTTCGGCGCCGACAGGCCCTTCATGCCCTTTTCCAGAACGAAACCGCGGATCTCGTTATTGTGCGCTTCCGACTTGGCCCAAACGACGAACACGTCGGCGATCGGAGCATTGGAAATCCATGTCTTGGCGCCGCGCAGGCGATAACCGCCCTCGATCTTTTCGGCGCGGGTCTTCATGCCGCCGGGGTCGGAACCGGCATCCGGCTCGGTCAGGCCGAAACAGCCGATCAGATCGCCGGAGACGAGGCCGGGGAGATATTTCTGCTTCTGCTCGTCGGAGCCGTAGGCAAAGATCGGGTAGATGACGAGCGAGGACTGCACGCTCATCATCGAGCGATAGCCACTGTCGATGCGCTCGATCTCCCGGGCCACGAGGCCGTAAGCCACATAGGAGGCATTGGCGGCGCCGAACTCTTCCGGCAGGGTGACGCCCAAAAGCCCGGTCTGGCCCATCAGCCTGAAAAGGCCCTTGTCCGTGGTTTCGTCGAGATAGGCCTTTTCCACGCGGGGCAGCAGTTCCGACTTCGCGAAAGCGGCAGCCGTGTCGCGGATCATCCGCTCGTCTTCGCTGATCTGCTCGTCCAGCAGAAACGGGTCTTGCCAGGAAAATGCGGTGCGGGTGCTCAACGGTCATGCCTCTGGTATCGTTCTGGTCCCATTGTCGCCAAGCGCCTTGGATCGGCAAGCGTTGTTTACTCAAGCCGCCATGATGTATAGGAATGGACCATGATCACCGCGAGCCGCCGATTGCTGCCTTCGACCGGTGCGCTGGCCGCCTTCGATGCGGTGGCGCGGCTCGGCAGTTTTTCCGGCGCCGCCGACGAGCTGTCGCTGACACAAGGGGCTGTCAGTCGCCAGATTTCCGGGCTTGAAGACCAGTTGGGCGTGATGCTGTTCGAGCGTACCAGCCGCGGCGTCGGCCTGACGGCGGCGGGCGTGGATTACGCCAAATCGATCGGAAATGCGCTCTCGCTGATCCGCTCGGCCTCGCTGAAGGCCATGACCAAAACGCATAACGATCAGCTCAATCTCGCCATCCTGCCAACCTTCGGCACCCGCTGGCTCATGCCGCGCATTCCGCGCTTTGTCGCGCGGCGTCCGGAGATTACGCTCAACTTCGCCACCCGTATCGGCATCTTCGATTTCGAGAAGGACGGTATCGATATGGCGATCCATATCGGCTTGGCCGACTGGCCCGGGGCGGAATGCACCTTTCTGATGGACGAAATGGTGGCACCGGTCGCAAGCGCGGCCTTCATGGAGGCTCATCCGATTGCGCGCGCGGAGGATCTGGGGGCGTTGCCGCTCTTGCACATGGCATCGCGACCGGGCGCCTGGACCCATTGGTTCCAGAGCCTGGGCCTGCGTGACGCGCCATCGCAGGGCATGCGGTTCGAGCAGTTTTCGAGCGTGGCGCAGGCCTGCATCGCCGGGCTCGGTGTGGCGTTGATGCCGCTGTTCCTGATCGAATCCGAATTGCGCAATGGCGAGATCGTTCAGGCCTTTCCGCACCAGGTGCGCAGCCCCAGCGCGTATTATGCGGTCGCACCCGTCGCCAAGACCGATTCCCGCCCCGTTGCCATGTTCCGCGCATGGCTGGTCGAAGAGATCGGCCGTTATCGCGACGAACCCTATTTCGCCTGACCCGTTTTCGCTTCATGGAGAGCCGAATGCAGCCGCACGATTTCTGGCAGGAGATCTATCCCGCCGACACGTTTGATCCGGCAGGCCCGTTCGATACGTTCTATCCCGCCATGCTGGAGGATGGTCGGCAGATCATGCTGCCGATCCGGCATCTGTCGAACGGTGAAAACGCGCTGGCCTCGCTGATCATCAATCAGGCGAGTTTTGCCGTGCAGGATGCATTGGCGGATGCGCTGGCGGCCAAGCTGAGACCTTTCGATCCGGAGATCGTCGTTGGCCTGCCGACGCTGGGCCTGACGCTGGCTGCGGCCGTCGCCCGCCGTCTCGGCCATGGCCGCTACGTGCCGCTCGGGACCTCGCGAAAATTCTGGTACGACGAGGAATTGTCTGTGCCGATGTCGTCGATCACCACGCCGGAATATTCCAAGCGGCTCTACGCCGATCCGCGCATGCTGCCGCTTTTGCGTGGTAGCCGTATCGCGCTGATCGATGATGTGATTTCCAGCGGTTCGTCTATCCTCGCTGGCCTGTCGTTGATGCAGGCGATCGGCATCGAGCCTGTGGTGATCGGCGCCGCCATGCTGCAATCGGAACGCTGGCGCGACACGATCGCCGATATCGATCCCAAATGGCGCGACCATATTGTCGGCGTGTTCAAAACGCCTCTGCTCAGCAAGTCGGATGACGGGCACTGGACCAAATAAGATGATTTTTTCCTGCTTGCCGAGTGTGTGGAGTTCTGAATAGGATCAGCGCTTCGCATCGCAGCAGAGATCTGGAAAATTCATGGAACTGGTGTTCGACGGCCATAATGACGTGCTTCTCCGGCTGTGGAGGACCATGAAAGGGGGCGGTGATCCCATCTCCGAATTTCTGAAAGGCACAGCCGAGGGCCATATCGATGCGCCGCGCGCCAGGACCGGGGGTCTCGCCGGCGGCATCTGCGCCATCTACATTCCATCCGGCGATCTGGTGCTGAAGGAGCCCGATGAAAGCGGACATTACGAAACGCCGCTGGCCGCGCCGCTCGACTACCTGCCTTCCCTGAACATCGCCATGGAAAAGGCCTCGATCGCGCTGCGTCTCGATCGGGCTGGTGCGTGGCGCCTGTGCCGCTCGACGGCCGATATCCGCAAAGCCATGGCGGAAGGCGTGTTTGCCGCCGTGCTGCATATGGAAGGCTGCGAGGCGTTGAGCGCCGATCTGGCCGAACTGGATGTGTTTTATGCGGCCGGCCTGCGGTCGCTCGGCCCCGTCTGGAGCCGCCACAACATCTTTGGCCACGGCGTGCCGTTTGCCTATCCGATGTCGCCGGATACCGGGCCGGGCCTGACCGATCTCGGCTTCGAGCTGGTCAAGGCTTGCAACAGGCTCGGCATCCTGATCGATCTCGCCCACATCACCGAGAAGGGTTTTTGGGACGTGGCGAAGACAACGGATCAGCCGCTGATCGCCAGCCATTCCAACGCGCATGCGCTGACGCAGGTCGCACGCAATCTCACCGATAAGCAGATGGATGCGATCAGGGAAAGCCGCGGGCTTGTCGGCCTCAACTATGCCGTCACCATGCTGCGGCCGGATGGGCGCGATGACGCCGCGACACCGCTGTCCGACATGATCCGCCATATCGATTACATGGTGGAGCGCATGGGGATCGACTGCGTGGCGCTCGGATCCGACTTCGACGGTGCGACCGTTCCTGCCGATATCCAGGATGCGGCCGGCAACCAGAAACTGGTTGCGGCCCTTGGGGACGCGGGCTACGCTTCTGAAGATATTGCTAAATTATGCCGGGAGAACTGGCTGCGCGTGCTGGGGGAGGCCTGGCACGAACAGGCCTGAAGGCCGAGGCGATACGAAGGCGGCAACGACCGCCGGGACGACAGAAATAACGACAATAACGGGCAACAAAACAACGGGAACGACCACCATGATGAACTCTTTCAATAGACGCATTCGCATTCTTTCCGCAGGCGCGGCACTCGCGCTGATCACGCTGGCTGCGCCAAACGCCTTTGCCGCGACGCCGGCCGATACGCTGGTCGAAGGTTTTGCCATCGACGACATCATCACCATCGATCCGGGCGAGGCGTTCGAGCTTTCGACAGCCGAAGTGACCGCCAACAGCTACAGCAAGCTGGTCGGTCTCGATCCTGCCGACACGTCCAAGGTGGTCGGCGATCTGGCGGAAAGCTGGACCATTTCCGATGACGGCATGACCTATACGTTCAAGCTGAAGCCCGACCTGAAGTTTGCCTCCGGCAATCCCCTGACGGCTGAAGATGTCGCGTTTTCCTTCGAGCGCGCCGTAAAACTCGACAAGTCGCCGGCCTTCCTGCTCACCCAGTTCGGCCTGACCGGCGATAACGTGACCGAAAAGGCCAAGGCCACCGACGCCACGACCTTTACCTTCACGGTCGACAAGGCCTATGCGCCGAGCTTCGTGCTTAACGTTCTCACCGCCACCGTCGCCTCCGTGGTCGACAAGAAGATGGTGATGGAACATGCCAAGGCCATGACGCCGAGCGCGGAATACAAATACGACACCGATTTCGGCAATGAATGGATGAAGACCGGTTATGCCGGTTCCGGCCCGTTCAAGGTTCTCGCATGGCGCGCCAATGAAGCCGTCATCATGGAGGCCAACCCGAACTATTACGGTGAAAAGCCGAAGCTGAAGCGGGTCATCTATCGCCACATGAAGGAAAGTTCGGGCCAGCGCCTGGCGCTGGAGAACGGCGATATCGATGTCGCCCGCAATCTCGAGCCGAACGACCTGACGGCCATCGAAGGCAAGGAAGGGCTGTCGTCAACATCGGCGCCGAAGGGCACGATCTACTATTTCAGCCTCAACCAGAAGAACAAGAACCTCGCCAAGCCGGAAGTGATCGAGGCGATGAAATATCTGGTCGATTACGATGCGATCGGCGCCACGCTGATCAAGGGCATCGGCGAGATCCACCAGACTTTCCTGCCCAAAGGCCAGCTCGGCGCCAGCGATGAAAAGCCCTACAAACTCGACGTCGCCAAGGCCAAGGAACTGCTGGAAAAGGCGGGCCTGAAGGACGGTTTCACCGTCACCATGGATGTGCGCAACACCCAGCCGGTGACCGGCATTGCCGAAAGCGTGCAGCAGACGCTGGCGCAGGCCGGCATCAAGCTGGAAATCATCCCCGGCGATGGCAAGCAGACGCTGACAAAGTTCCGCGCCCGCACGCACGACATCTATATCGGTCAGTGGGGTTCGGACTATTTCGATCCGAACTCGAATGCCGAGACCTTTACCGTCAACCCGGACAATTCCGACGAGGGCAAGAACAAGACGCTGGCCTGGCGCAATGCCTGGGATGTACCGAAGGAACTGTCGGACGCTGGCAAGGGCGCACTTCTGGAAAAGGACGCGGCCAAACGCGCCGCCATCTATGAGGACCTGCAGAAGAAGGTGGCGGCGGTGAGCCCGTTCGTGATCATCTTCCAGCAGACGGAAGTGGCGGGCTATTCCTCGAAGCTGAAGAACTACAAGCTTGGCCCGAGTTTCGATACGAACTTTGTCTATACGGTCTCGAAGGACTGATTGCGGCTTAGGCTGCGGCCCCTTGTTGCTCAACCGTCGTCATGCTCGGGCTTGTCCCGAGCATCTGCAGCGTATCATTGTTTGAAGCGTGAGCAGATCCTCGGGACAAGCCCGAGGATGACGTCGAGAGTGAGGCGCCCTTGTCTTTCGACTTAAGGAGATCTTCTTGACTCTCACCGATACGACGGCAGCGACACGGCGCAAGCGCAGCCGTTCCTCCTCCACCGGCAAGGCGGTTCTCCGTTTTCTGGTGACTGTCGTCACGACTTTCCTCGGCCTTCTGGCCGTCACCTTTTTCATCGGCCGCGTCATCCCCATCGATCCGGCGCTCGCCATTGTCGGCGACCGCGCGCCGGCGCATGTGGTGGAACGCGTGCGCGAGCAGCTGGGGTTGAACCTGCCGCTCTACCAGCAATTCTATTTCTACGTTCGCGATGCGCTGACCGGCAACTTTGGCACCTCCGTCCTCACCACAAACCCCGTCATGGAGGATATCCGCCGCGTCTTCCCGGCAACGATGGAACTGGCGACGATCGGCACGCTGTTTGGTGCGCTGATCGGCATTCCGCTTGGCGTGCTCGCGGCCGTCAAACGTGGTTCCATTGCCGACCAGATCGTTCGCGTCGTCGGGCTGATCGGTTATTCCGTGCCGATCTTCTGGCTCGGCCTTCTCGCGCTGCTGTTGTTTTACGCAAAGCTGCGCTGGGTTGCCTATCCCGGCCGTCTCGATATCGTCTACGAATACACGTTTACGCCGATCACCGGCTTCTTCCTGTTCGACAGTCTGGTTCAGGGCCAGTGGGACGTGTTTTGGGATGCGTTCCGCCACATCATCCTGCCCGGCGCGCTGCTCGGGTATTTTTCGCTCGCCTATATCAGCCGCATGACGCGCTCGTTCATGCTCAACGAACTGCAGCAGGAATATATCGTCGCGGCCCGCGCCAAGGGGCTCTCGGAAACACGCATCATCTGGTTCCACGCATTGCGCAATGCCGCCGTGCCGTTGATTACCGTGATCGCACTTTCCTATGCCGGCCTGCTGGAAGGTTCGGTGCTCACCGAAACGATCTTCTCCTGGCCAGGGCTTGGCCTCTACATCACCAATTCGCTGCAGAATGCGGACATGAACGCGGTTTTGGGCGGAACGATCATCGTCGGCTCCGTCTTCATCGCCATCAACCTCCTGTCCGACCTTCTGTACCGCACGCTTGATCCAAGGACACGCAGCCGATGAGCGTCGTGGAACAGACTTTCAAACCCTATAGCCGCGAATGGCTGCTTTCCGACCGCCCGACCTCTCGCCATCAGGCACGGCTTGGCCGCGCCTATGTGATCTGGCGGCGGTTTTCCGAAAACCGGCTGGCGCTGGTCGGTCTCGGCATCATCATTTTGCTGCTTCTGGTCGCCGCCTTTGCTGATGTTCTGGCACCGTATAATCCGGTACAGGGCGATCTGAGAAACGCCCGTCTTCTGCCGCCCGGCACGGCCGGTTACTGGCTCGGCACCGATGACCAGGGCCGCGACATTCTCTCCCGTCTAATCCACGGTTCGCGGCTGACCCTGATGGTGATCGTACTGGTCGCGGTCATCGCCGCACCGATCGGGCTTATCGTCGGCACCGTCTCCGGTTATGCCGGCGGCTGGATCGATGCCATCCTAATGCGCATCACCGATATCTTTCTTGCCTTTCCAAAACTGGTTCTGGCATTGGCGCTGGTGGCCGCTCTCGGTCCCGGCATTGAAAACGCCATTCTCGCCATCGCCATCACCTCCTGGCCGCCTTATGCGCGCATCGCCCGGGCCGAAACGCTGACCTTTCGCAATTCGGAATTCATTTCGGCCGTCAAACTGATGGGCGCTTCGCCCTTCCGCATCGTGCTACGCCATGTCATGCCGCTTTGCCTGTCGTCGCTGATCGTGCGCGTGACGCTGGACATGGCCGGTATCATCCTGACGGCCGCCGGTCTCGGTTTCCTCGGTCTTGGCGCACAGCCGCCGCTGCCGGAATGGGGGGCGATGATCGCCTCGGGTCGCCGTTTCATTCTCGACCAGTGGTGGGTGGCGGCCATGCCGGGTTTTGCCATTCTCGTCGTCAGCCTCGGCTTCAACCTTTTGGGGGATGGTCTGCGCGATGCCCTCGATCCGAAGGAGGCCGGCCAATGAGTGCGCCGCTTCTCACCGTCGATGACCTGCGCGTCACCTTTCCCACCCGTACCGGCGAAGTGCAGGCCGTGCGCGGCGTCTCCTTCACCCTTGGCCGTGAACGTCTCGGCATTGTCGGTGAAAGCGGGTCGGGCAAATCCCAGACCGGCCGCGCCATCATGGGCCTGACGCCGGGTCATGCCAAAATCACGGCCTCGAAACTGGAATTCGACGGCATCGACCTGCTCAAGGCGGCACCAAAGCAGCGGCGGGACCTGCGCGGTAAACGCATCGGCATGATCCTGCAGGACCCAAAGTATTCGCTGAACCCGGTGATGACCATCGGCAAGCAGATCATCGAAACGCTGCTCGCGCATGAAAAGCTCAGCCGGTCCGAGGCCAGAGATCGGGCGTTGAAAATGCTGGAGGCGGTGCAGATCCGCGATCCCGAGCGTGTGTTCGGCCTCTATCCGAACGAGGTTTCCGGCGGCATGGGCCAGCGGGTGATGATCGCCATGATGCTGATCTGCGGTCCGGAAATGCTGATTGCCGACGAGCCGACCTCGGCGCTCGATGTGACCGTGCAGCTCGATGTGCTCTCCATCCTCGACAAGCTGGTGGCCGAGCGCGGCATGGGGCTGGTCTTCATCAGTCATGACCTTCGGCTGGTCTCGTCCTTCTGCGACCGCGTCATCGTCATGTATGCGGGCCGCATCGTCGAGGAACTGCCGTCGGCCGATCTGGCGCAGGCGAAACATCCTTATACGCAAGGCCTGCTTAACTGCCTGCCGACCATCGGCGCCGACCGGCATCCGCTGCCGGTTCTGGAGCGCAAGTCGGAGTGGTCGGCGTGAAGATGGGCAAAATGACAGAAAAAACCGCACTTTCCGTCCGCGACATGGTCGTGACGTTTGATGAATATGTGGCGCTCGACAAGGTGAGCGTTGATGTCGCCACGGGCGAGTCTTTTGGTATCGTCGGTGAATCCGGTTCGGGCAAATCGACGTTGTTGCGGGCTGTGGCCGGTCTCAACCGGTTCGAAGAGGGGACGCTCAGCGTTGATGGCCGCACTTACCTGAGCGGCAGCCGGGACAAGGAATTTTACCGCACCGTACAGATGGTGTTTCAGGATCCTTATGGCTCGCTGCATCCGCGCCAGACCGTGGACCGGCTGCTGCTTGAACCGCTGGTCATCCACGGTTTCGACAATATCGATGCCCGTATTGCCCGTGCGCTGGATGAAGTGGGCCTGGGCGCCGGCTTCCGCTTCCGCTATTCGCACCAGCTTTCCGGCGGCCAGCGCCAGCGTATCGCCATTGCCCGCGCACTGATCCTCGAGCCAAAGATCCTGCTCTTGGATGAACCAACCTCGGCGCTCGATGCCTCGATCCAGGCGGAAATCCTCAACCTATTGGAACAGGCGCGCAAGGATAGAGACCTGACCTTTGTCATGGTCAGCCATGATCTTGGCGTCATCAGCCACATGTGCGAACGGGTGGCGGTGATGAAAGACGGGCGGATCGTTGAGACCGTGCCGGTGGAAGCGTTGGAGAAACGCGCCTTTTCTGCGGATTACACGCGCCGGCTTCTAGTGGCCAGCGAAGGATTTCGCCGCGGCTGACGCATCTGTCCCTGCTGTTTTTAGTGGGTTGCACGGAAGTGTCACAATCCGCATTGTGTGTGCAGTTGCGAAATGGCGGTTTCTGGTCAATGACAAGCCACCGTCCGATCGCGGGGCGCAAGCGCTGCCAAATGGGGAACACGAATGGCCAGGACGATTTCTTCCATTGCTTCCGCATGCAATTTCATCACCCGCCGGGCGGCCGTTGGCCTGATGGTGGCAACGGCTGCCATGGTTGTGGGGCAGGGCAGCGCACAGGCTGCGAAAAGCTCGGTGACGCTCGGCATGGCGGTGGAACCGGGTGGGCTTGATCCAACTATCGGCGCGCAGGTGATGATCGGGCAGGTGACGTGGCAGAACGTGTTCGAGGGGCTGACGACGATTGACCGGGCCGGCAAGGTCGTACCGCTTCTGGCGACAAGCTGGGACGTATCGCCGGATGGCCTGACCTATACGTTCAAGTTGCGGGATGGCGTCAAATTTCATGATGGCACGGCCTTCGACAGCGCGACCGCAAAATTCACGCTTGAGCGCGCCCGCGGCGCCGACAGCGTCAATCCGCAAAAACGCTACTTCTCCACCATCGCCACGATCGAGACGCCGGATGCGGCGACGCTGGTGCTCAAGCTGAACCAGCCGACCGGCAGCCTTCTCTACTGGCTTGGCTGGCCGGCTTCCGTGATGGTGGCGCCCAATACCGCCGACAACAACAAGGTGACGCCGGTTGGCACCGGCCCATTCAAATTCGTCAACTGGGCCAAGGGGTCGCAGGTCGAACTCGCCAGGAACGCCGACTACTGGAACAAGGAGGTGGCCGTCAAAATCGACAGGGCGTCCTTCCGCTTCATCGGCGATCCTCAGGCGCAGGCCGCTGCCCTCAAGGCTGGGGATGTGGATGGGTTCCCCGAATTCGGCGCGCCGGAACTGATGGAGAGTTTCAAAGGCGATGCCCGTCTGGTGACGGTGATCGGCAATACCGAACTGAAGGTCGTTGCCGGCATGAACAATGCCACCAAGCCGTTTTCCGACAAGCGGGTGCGCCAGGCGCTGATGATGGCGGTGGATCGCGCCACCGTCATCGAAGGTGCGTGGTCGGGCCTCGGCACCGCGATTGGCAGCCATTACACCCCGAACGATCCGGGTTATGTCGATCTCACCGGCACCTGGCCTTACGATGTCGAAAAGGCCAAGGCGCTTTTGGCCGAAGCCGGCTATGCGAACGGCCTGACCTTCACCATCAAGGCACCGCAAATGGCCTATGCGCAGCGCAGCGCCCAGGTCCTGCAGGCCATGTTTGCCGAAATCGGCGTGACGATGAATATCGAGACCACCGAATTCCCGGCAAAATGGGTGTCCGATGTGCTGAAGGCCGCCAATTACGAGATGACCATCGTCGCCCATGCCGAGCCGATGGATCTCGATATCTATGCGCGCGATCCGTACTACTTCAATTACAGGAACCCGGCCTTCAACGACGTGCTGGCCAAGGTACAGGAAACGGCCGATCCGGCCGAGCAGGCCAGGCTCTACGGCGAGGCGCAGAAGATCCTGGCCGAGGACGTGCCGTCGCTGTTCCTGTTCGTGATGCCGAAACTGGGTGTCTGGGACGGCAAGTTGAAGGGTTTGTGGGAGAACGAGCCGATCCCTTCGAATGTGCTGACGGATGTGCATTGGGCCGAGTGACAGATGACAGGAGTGGCATGACAAGATTTCCCCGCCAGCCAGCCGGGACCGTCTTGCGCGTCTTCTTCGCGCCTTCGGGATGGCCGCAAGGGGACTTGTTCGCGCCCTTGGAATGGCGGCAAGGGGAGTGGCTGGGGCTGGCCGACGCTCTGGAACCTGCGTGGAGGCCGAAACGGGCATGGCACCTGCGACCTGCACGGGGCCTGCGTCCCGCATGCGATCGGCGAGCCGTATCGGGCTTGCGGCCGGCGGCGCGCCCGCGAGCTGCATCTGGAAAGACGTCGCCACGGGATTGCCCGTCCTTTGCGGGGCATGGGCTCGGCTGGCCGCAAGGCGATGTTCCTCCCGAAGCGATCATCCTGCTGCAGGCGGGGCAGGGGAGGCTGCCCGGTGGCTGCCTCGGTCCCACGGTGAATTTGCAGCAAGTTTCTTCCGCCCGCAGGCGCTGCGCAGCTGACACCCTCGGGATGCGCGACAGTGGCATCGAAATCGACGGAGGCGTTCTCATCCCATGATCACGCTCGTCGCCCGCCGCCTTTTCAGCCTGATCGTCACGCTTCTTGCCGTATCGCTCATGATCTTCGCCGTCATGAACCTGCTGCCCGGCGATCCGGCAGCGATCATGCTCGGCACCTCTGCCAGCCCGGATACGCTGGCGGCCCTGCAGAAACAGATGGGCCTCGATCAGCCATGGCCGGTTCGTTACCTCGCCTGGCTTGCGGGCGTGGCGCGGGGTGATCTCGGCAGTTCCTATACCTATAGCGTGCCGGTGGCCGGCCTGATCCTGGAACGGCTCGCCGTTACCCTGCCTCTGGCTCTGCTCGCGGTGCTCATATCGGTGGCGATCGCCGTGCCGCTCGGCGTCACCGCTGCGCGCCATCGCAACGGGCCGCTTGATATTCTGATCGGCCTGTTCTCCTATGCCGGCATTGCCATGCCCGGCTTCTGGGTCGGGCTGCTGCTGATCCTGCTGTTTTCCTCAAACCTCGGCTGGTTGCCGGCCGGCGGCTTTCCCGGCTGGCAAGCGGGAATAGGAAAGGCGCTGACGGCGCTCGTGCTGCCGGCGCTGTCGCTGGCGCTCGCGCAGGCCGGCGTCCTGACGCGGGTCGCGCGCACCGCGGTTCTGGACGTGATGAACGAGGATTTCGTACGCACCGCCCGCGCCAAGGGGCTGAGCGAGAGGGCCGCGGTTTGGCGGCATGCGGTGCCGAATGCGCTGATCCCGGTCGTCACCATGCTCGGTCTGCAGTTCACCTTTTTGGTGGCCGGCGCTGTTCTGGTCGAAAATGTCTTCAACCTGCCGGGCCTCGGCCGGCTCGCCTATCAGGCGCTGTCCCAGCGGGATGTCATCGTCATGCAGAATGTCGTTCTGTTTTTTGCCGCGCTCGTCATCCTCATGAATTTTCTGGTCGATCTTGCCTATCTGGTGATCGATCCGCGGTTGAGGACGCAGGCACGATGACCGCAGGAATGGCCTCCATCACCGCGACAATTTTGCGCCGTCCCGTCTTTCTGGTCGGGCTCGTCATCACGCTGGCGCTGGTCGCGATTGCGCTCCTGTCGTTGGTCTGGACGCCGGCGCCGCCCGCCAAGATGCAGATCCTGCTCAAACTCAAACCCCCTTTCGCGGCCGGCCTGCTTGGCACCGACCAGTTCGGCCGTGACATGGCATCGATGCTGATGGTCGGCGCGTGGAATTCGCTGTCGACGGCCCTGGCGGCGGTCGGCGTCGGCGCGGCGATTGGCACGGCTACCGGTGTCATCGTCGCCGCCCGGCGCGGCTGGACGGAGACCATCGTCATGCGCCTGTGCGATATCGTCTTCGCGCTGCCGCCGATCCTGTCGGCGATGATGCTTGGCGCTTTTATCGGGGCAGGGCGGTTCACGGCCATCCTGGCGATCGCCACGTTCATGGTGCCGGTCTTTGCCCGCCTGACCTTTGGCGCGGCCTTGCAGATCTGGACGCGCGATTATGTCATGGCAGCGATCGGCATCGGCCGTTCGCGTAGCCGGATCACCCTCGTGCATGTTCTGCCCAATATCGCCAACCAGATCATCGTGCAGGTGACCATCCAGATCGGGCTGGCCATTCTGACCGAGGCGGGCTTGAGCTTTCTCGGTCTCGGCATGCCGCCGCCGGCGCCGACCTGGGGGCGTATGCTGGCTGATGCGCAGACCTATCTTGGACAAGCTCCCTGGCTGGCGCTTCTGCCCGGCCTGGCCATTGCGCTCGCCGTGCTCGGCTTCAACATGCTGGGCGACGGATTGCGCGACCTTCTCGATCCGCGCGAGCGGGGCTAGCGCACACGCAGACTACGTCATCCGGAGCGAGGATCATGGCCATGGCCGATTTTGTGAAGACCGATCTCCTGACACTGACCATTCGCGAATTGCGAGGGCTTTTCGCCGACAAGCGCCTTTCGCCCATGGAATACTGGCTTGCGGTGGAAAGACGGATCGAAGCCTTCGAACCGCATGTGCAGGCGCTTTACCTCTATGATCCGGCGCATGCGAGGGCGCAGGCGCAAGCCTCGACCGAACGCTGTGCGAGGGGAGAGCCTCTGGGCGCGCTCGACGGCATTCCGGTGACGCTGAAGGAGCTGATCGCCACCCGCGGCCAGCCGGTGCCGCAGGGGAGTGCGGCGGCGGATCTGGTGCCGGCGGCGGCAGATGCGCCGGTTGCGGCGCGTCTGAAGGAAGAGGGTGCGGTGATCTTTGCCAAGACCACCTGCCCGGATTACGGCATGCTATCTTCCGGTCTTTCGAGCTTCCACCCGCTCAGCCGCAACCCGTGGGACTTAAGCCAGAACCCCGGCGGTTCCAGCGCCGGCGCCGCGGCGGCCGCGGCGGCCGGTTTCGGGCCATTGCATATCGGTACCGATATCGGCGGTTCGATCCGCCTCCCGGCAGGGTGGACCGGGCTCTTCGGCTTCAAGCCAAGCAACGGGCGCGTTCCGATCGATCCCTATTATCCCGGTCGCTGTGCTGGTCCGATGACGCGCACCGTCGAGGACGCGGCCTTTTCAATGGCGGTGCTGTCGCGGCCCGACTGGCGCGACGCGACCGCCCTGCCGCCGGAGAGCCGCGACTGGCTCGATCTGGATGTGGAGGTGAAAGGCATGCGGATCGGCCTGATGCTCGATGCCGGCGTCGGGCTTGCCGCGGATCCCGAAATCGTCGATGCGGTGACCCGCGCCGCCGCCCGTTTCGAGCAGGCGGGCGCCACGATCGTCCCGGTCGCGCCGGTGATGACGCGCGCCATGCTCGATGGGCTCGACCTGTTCTGGCGGGCGCGCCTCTGGGCGGATATTGAGGCGCTTGCAGTGGAACGGCAGCGCCTGATCCTGCCCTATATTTTCGAATGGGCGCAGGGTGGCGCGCATGTTTCGGGTGTCGAGGCGGTGCGCGGCTTCAACCGGACGATCGACATGCGCCGGGCCTGCGCCAATCTTTTCTCCACTCTCGACGCAGTGCTTTCCCCGACCAGTCCGGTCATCGCCTATCCGGCCGAATGGGCGTCGCCGACCAATGATCCGGCAAGGCCGTTCGAACATATCGGCTTCACGCTGCCATGGAACATGGGCGAACAGCCTGCGGCGTCGATCCATTGCGGCTTTTCCAGAACCGGCATGCCGATCGGCCTGCAGATCGTCGGCCCGCGCTTTGCCGACCTGACGGTGCTGCGGCTTGCAAAGGCTTTCGAGACCTTAACGGGCGGGGTGCGCGAATGGCCGCAACCGCCTGCCCTGCCATCGGTTTCGCTTTTATCGCAAGGTCGGGAACAAAAAAACCTTTTCGACGTTGACCGCGTGACCGAAGACGGGAAACCCATGCCTCTGTGAGGCACGCGTTTGTGGCGATCGGCTTGGGGATTTTCGGCCTGTTTTCGGGCAGCCTCCCGTGCTGGTGTGACCTGTCCCGTTCTCGATTGCGATAGAATCCGGCTGTACGAAAATCGTCAAAGGAGATTGACATGGCGCCCGTAAACCCCACCCAGGAACTCCCCGACGAGGCTGCTTCGGCGGTCTATAAGCAGGAGATCGAACTGCAGCTGTCGCAGTTGCGCGAGGATATTGCCGTTCTCGCCCGCACCGTTGCCGCCGCCGGTTCCCAGAAGGCCGAGGATGTCGGGCGCCGGGTGAGAAAGGCCAAGGAGGACGCCACCGACGCGTCGCTCAACATGGTCGAAGCGGCACGCGAACAGGCCCTGTCGCTGGAAAAGGATCTCGAGCGCCAGATCCGCGCCAAGCCGCTGCAATCGGTCGGCATCGCCGCCGGTGTCGGCTTCCTCTTCGCTCTTTTGGCGCGGCGCTGACCATGGGGGGGCTGGCCCCGATCGTGGCTTCGCTGCTTGCCGTTGATATTCACGCTTTCACCAAGCGGCTGCGGCGCAATGCGGTGCTTTATGCGATCGCCGGATTTTTTATGCTGACGGCCTATGCCGCGGGCGTGACGGCATTCGGCATCTATCTGGCAACGATGATGCATCCCGCCGTGGCTGCGGCGGTGGTCGCCTTCGCGGCCTTCATCGTGGCGCTGATCTTCTTCGCCGCAGTGATGCTGGCCAACCGCGCCGAAGAAAAGCGCAAGCGCCAGGCCGCGGCCGCCAATAGCGGCAAGGCAATGATGGTGACGGCGGCCATCACCGCACTGCCGATGGTGATCCGCTCGCGACCGCTTGCTGCCGTCGCGATCGCCGGCGGGCTGGCCATGGTGCTCGGCCGTACGTTCACCGGCGGATCTCACACGGGCGAGGATGCCTGATATACCTCCTTCGCGGACGGTTCGACTGAAGAAACGGGACGCGGCTTGAGTGCCGCGTCCCGTTTCGCGTTGCTGACGCCCCGGCTTTAACCCCGTCGGCGAGGGGACGACGCACGGCGGCTGTATCATTTGTTAAAGACCCGCCGATCCGGGGTGATTAGACGACTGATGGGTTCGAACCGAATCGCCATTCAGGATGCCTGCCCATTGCTCGTTCTCATCATCGACCCGGAATATCTGGTAGCTCTTGATGCCGAGCAGGTGCTGACCGATGCGCTCGCATGTCGCGTTGATATCGCCATGCCGCGAGAATACCCCGCTATTCTCGATCAACGCCGCTATGATGTCATCCTTATCGATATAAGGGTAATCCAGGGCGATGCGGCCGATGCAGCCCGGCGGATTGGCGCCCATGGTGCCAAGGTCGTGCTTTCCAGCCTGTCCCACAGCTATTCGAATGGGTTTGCGCCCTGGCCAGATGTGCCGGTGGTGCTCAAGCCGTTCAACGACCAGGCCCTGATCGCGGCCATAAAAAACGCCGCGACTTTCGATCGCGACGTTTCGTCTTCTCAAGCGTGATGGAGCGGCTCAGCTGCCGAAAGCGCGGGCGGTAATCGCGGCATCACCCGGATCGGGGCCAAAATCGCCTTCACCGGAAACGCCCAGCAGTTCCTGCAACCGGGTGCGGGCACGGCTGACGCGGCTCTTGATCGTGCCGACGGCACAGCCGCAGATCTCTGCCGCTTCCTCATAGGCAAAGCCCGCAGCTCCCACCAAAACGATCGCTTCGCGCTGATCGTCCGGCAGCTTGTCCAGCGCCTTGCGGAAATCCTGCAGATCGAGCCGGCCATACTGTTCCGGGTGTACGGAAAAGCGTTCGGAAAACAGGCCGTCGCTGTCCTGCACCTCGCGGCCGCGTTTGCGCATCTGGCTGTAGAATTCGTTGCGCAGAATGGTGAAAAGCCAGGCCCGCATGTTGGTGCCGGCGGTAAAGCTGGTCTGGTTCGCCCACGCCTTCATGATCGTGTCCTGGACCAGATCGTCGGCCTTGTCGTGGCGCCCCGTCAGGGACACGGCAAAGGCACGAAGGTTGGGCAGGGATGCAAGGAGGTCGCGCTTGAACGCACGGTCGGCAAGTTCCTGCTCAGTCATTTTACATCCGCCGATTTCGCGTTTTTTTCAGCCTGTTCAAGGCGCTCGAGAAGGTCGAGAAAACGGTCGGGAATCCCTTCTTCCTGTACGGCATCGTAGAAATCGCGCAGCTTGCGCGAAATCGCGGCGTTCGGAAGCATCGCGCCGGGCTTGAAATCTTTCGCTTGTGCTGTCGTCATTGTTTTTTCTTTTTTTCTGCTATCTTGTTCACTCATCACGCGGGCAGCCTGTTGCGATATCGTTCCCAGCAGAATGCGCGGCGACCAAAAAAGTTCCGGGTCGCTCGGAACTTTTTTTGTCGCCGACCGTTTCCAGCCAGTTAGTTGCCCACTGGGCTCAGGGGAGAATTTATTTATGTCACTCACCACGCGCGTTGCGTCTCACCTTCCTTATCTGCGTCGATACGCCCGTGCCGTCACAGGGTCGCAGACATCCGGTGACGCTTATGTAGCCGCGGTCCTCGAAGCCTTGATTGCCGATATTTCGATCTTTCCCGAAACATCGAAGGATCGCGTCTCGCTGTATAAACTTTTCGTTGCGATCTTTGGTTCCACCTCCATCGAAATCCGTCCGATCGATTCGCCCTTCGCCTGGGAACAGCGCGCCGTGGCCAATCTTTCGGCGCTGCCCTCGAAGGCGCGTCATGCCTTCCTGCTGATTTCGGTCGAAGGTTTCACCATCGAAGAAACCGCCGAAATTCTCGACGTCAGCACGGAGGAAGCGACCCAGCTTCTCGACGAGGCGTCGCGCGAAATTTCGCGTCAGGTCGCAACCGACATCATGATCATCGAGGACGAGCCGCTGATCGCGCTCGATATCGAACAGATGGTCCAGGATCTCGGCCACCGGGTCACCGGCGTCGCACGTACCCACAAGGAAGCCGTCTCCCTGTTCCAGACGTCGCAGCCGAAGATGGTTCTCGCCGATATCCAGCTCGCCGACGGCAGCTCAGGCATCGACGCCGTCAACGAGATTCTGCGCACGTCGAACGTGCCGGTGATCTTCATCACTGCTTTCCCGGAACGCCTCCTCACCGGTGAGCGCCCCGAGCCGGCCTTCCTCGTTACCAAGCCGTTCAACCCCGACATGGTGAAGGCGCTGATCAGTCAGGCGCTGTTCTTCAACGAGGCGGTCAAGGCGGCAGCCTGAGCAGCCGGATATCGAGACAGATCAGGAACAAACACGACATGGCGACGTTCTTTCGCGTGATATCGGAAGGAATTCGCCATGTTGTACTACGCTCTGGTGTTTCTCGTGATTGCGCTGATCGCAGGCGCTCTCGGGTTCGGAGGAGTGGCTGGAACGGCCGCCGGGTTTGCCCAGATCCTGTTCTTCCTTTTCCTCATTCTGCTGGTTATTTCGCTGGTGCTCGGGTTGTTCAGGCGAACGTGACTATCTATAAGAAATGACCTTGATCAGCCACATGCCGGTTCCCGGCCTTTGGTGTTTCTCCAATCCAGATAAGCAGGCGGGGTGATGCCGTTGCCGCATCAGCTGACATGGCAGCAGGCCGGAGAGAGTGACGACAAGCTCCACGGTTTCTTTATGCCGGCACTCTTGGATCTTGGCGCCAGCATCATCATTCAGAATGCGGCGCGCGAGTATCTGTTCGTAACGCATCTGCCCTCGGCCTGGCGTCTGTCCAAGGGGACCTCGCCCACCGACAGCAGCCTGTTCGGGGAGGAGATTGCCGACAAGCTCTCGGCGATCAAGGATGCGGTGCGCAAGCCGGGCGACAAGGCGCATATCGAGGTCGCGGTCGGATCCGAGGATGTGTTCGAGTTCCGGGTGCAGGCCGTCAGCCTGACCGATGGCGACATGCATCTGGTCACCACCATTGTCGACCGGTCGGAAGAGCGGCATCGCGAGCGGCTGTTGCGGGCGCTCCTGCGCGAAGTCAGTCACCGCTCGAAGAACCTGCTGGCCATCATCCAGAGCATTGCCCTGCAGACCGCCCGCTATTCCGGCACCCTGGACATGTTCCTCAACAAGTTCCGCGGACGGCTGTATTCGCTGTCGCAGAGCCAGGACCTGATCACCGATTCGAGCTGGCGCGGTGCCTATTTCCGTGAGCTGGTGGAGCAGCAGACCCAGAAATATCTGCCGGAGAATGCCCATCTCGTCGACATCAAGGGCGACGATGTGTTGTTGACGCCGAACGCATCGCTGCATATCGGCCTGGCGCTGCATGAACTGATCGTCAATGCCGTCAGCCACGGATCGCTCCTGACCAGCCGCCGAGCGATCTCGGTGACCTGCAACCGCGTCGTCGTTGATGGTCACGACAGTCTGGAAGTCTTGTGGCTGGAAAAGCTCGATCCGGGCACGCTCCATAACCTCGTCGGAGACGAGAACTGGAAGGGCCATTTCGGCAGCACCGTTCTCGAGCGCGTCGTGCCAGCTTCGGTCAATGGGCAGGCGCATTACGGAATTTCGGACCAGGAAATTACCTATAGCCTGACCTTTCCGCTCGACGCCGCCGAATAGCGCGGGCGCTCGCTCGTAGGATCAGGCGATAAAAATGACCCTTTGGTATTTTTCCCAAAATTTTTCGGAACCAATAGCGGGGAGTGCCGTTATCCATACATCTGGAAGCGCCCCCGTCCCCCGCCCTTCAAGCTTCCAGGTAAAACTCTTCATCCCCCTCGAAGAGACGATCTGGCTCGGTTTCCAACGGAAACCGGGCCAGTTCATTTTTGGCGCTTTTCATCAGTTCGTGGGTCGTGCTCAATCCTTCGTGGGCCTGACGACAATGTGCCAGCAAGCCTGACCGGGAACCGAACATGAAGAGACACGGCGGGTGCCGCGCACATTCGCGCCGCGCGTCGATGGTTGGGCGCCGGTCTTGCGACATTCGCCACGTGTTCCTGACACGGAGCGGTGAAACCGTTGCCGGCTTTTGGCCTTGCTGATCGTTTGACAGGTCCCGGCAAAACATGTCAGCAAATCCACGAGGAGAATTTCTGTCATGGCAAAACGGTCGGATACGCAGGGACGGCTCGATGACGCGGCGCGCGCCGGCTGGCTTTATTACGTCGCGGGGCGCACGCAGGATGAGATTGCGTCCTCCATGGGCATCTCCCGGCAATCCGCGCAGCGGCTGGTATCGCTGGCCGTCGCCGAGCGGCTCATCAAGGTGCGGCTCGACCATCCGATCGCCGCCTGCCTGGAACTGGCCGAAGCGCTCAAGACCAAATACGACCTCAACTATATCGAGATCGTGCCGAGCGATCCTGCCGCCGTTTCCACCACGGTCGGCATTGCCGAGGCTGCGGCCGCCGAGATCGAGCGCTGGCTGAAGCGGGCGGACCCGATCATCGTTGCCATCGGCACGGGCCGCACGTTGAAGGCAGCCGTCGATCAGTTGCCGCCGATGGAATGCCCGCAGCACCGCATCGTGTCGCTCACCGGCAATATTGGGCCAGACGGATCTGCCGCCTATTACAACGTCATCTTTTCCATGGCCGATGCCATCAAGGCGCGGCATTTCCCGATGCCGCTTCCCGTCATGTGCAGTTCCATCGAGGAGCGTGAGACGCTGCACGATCAGGCACTGGTGCGCTCCACGATCGGGCTCGGCGCGATGGCCGATGTTACCTTCGTTGGCATTGGCGAGCTCGGGCCGGACGGTCCGCTCTGCCTTGACGGTTTTCTCGCGCGCGAGGAAATGCAGGCGCTGGTCGAAGGCGGCGCTGCAGGGGAGATCTGTGGCTGGTTCTTCGATCATGACGGAAAGCTGCTGGACGATCCGATCAACGGGCGGGTGGCCTCCGTGCCCATTCCCTCTCGCGACACCTGTTCGGTCCTGGGCATCGCCCAGGGACGCCGCAAGATTCCGGCTATGGCTGCGGCGCTGAAGGGTCGTCTTATCAACGGATTGATCACCGACGAAAATGCCGCTGAGCAGTTGCTCTCCCTGTGAGCAAAAATTTCTTTTAGGTAATTCAACCACTTAAAACGTTTTAATCGCAGTGCAGCGACGAATCCGCATTGACTTCTGTCCTGCGTTGATAGGTAATTGCCCACGAGCAAAGCGAATGCTCGCATTTAATCTTCTCGGGAGGAAGATATGACATTGAAGACCGTTCTGCTGGGCGCATGCTCGGCGCTGGCGTTTGCCGGCATGGCCTCTGCCGAAACCCTCACCATCGCAACCGTCAACAATGGCGACATGGTCCGTATGCAGGCCCTGACGTCGGAGTTCACCAAGGCGAACCCGGACATTCAGGTCGAGTGGGTAACGCTTGAAGAAAACGTCCTGCGCGAACGCGTAACGACCGATATCGCTGCCGGCGGTGGCCAGTACGACATCGTCACCATCGGCAATTACGAAGTTCCGATCTGGGCAAAGCAGAACTGGCTGCTGCCGCTCGACGGTCTCGGCGACAGTTACGACATGGACGACCTGCTGCCGGCGATCCGCGGGGGCCTGTCGATGGACGGCAAGCTTTATGCGGCACCGTTCTACGGCGAATCCGCCATGATCATGTACCGCAAGGACCTGTTCGACAAAGCCGGCCTGAAAATGCCGGAAACGCCGACCTGGGAATTCATCGCCGATGCTGCCCGCAAGATCACCGATCGCGGCGCCGATGTGTCGGGCATGTGCCTTCGCGGCAAGGCCGGCTGGGGCGAAAACATGGCCTTCGTTTCGGCTCTGAACAACTCGTTCGGCGGTCGCTGGTTCGATGAGCAGTGGAAGCCGCAGTTCGATCAGCCGGAATGGAAGGCCGCGCTGCAGTTCTACGCCGACCTGATGAAGGATGCCGGCCCGTCCGGCGCGTCCTCGAACGGCTTCAACGAAAACCTGACGCTGTTCCAGCAGGGCAAGTGCGGCATGTGGATCGACGCCACCGTCGCCGCATCCTTCGTATCGAACCCGAAGGACTCGAAGGTTGCCGACAAGGTCGGTTACGCCATCTTCCCGAACAAGGAAGGCGTAGACAACCACGGCAAGTGGCTGTGGTCGTGGAACCTTGCCGTTCCGGCCTCCTCCAAGAAGGCTGAAACGGCGCAGAAGTTCATCTCCTGGGCAACCAGCAAGGAATACACGGCGCTCGTCGCTTCCAAGGAAGGCTGGGCAAACGTTCCTCCGGGCACGCGCACCTCGCTCTACAAGAACGAGGAATACACCAAGGCTGCTCCGTTCGCTGCTCCGACGCTTGCCGCGATGGACGCTGCCGACATCACCAAGCCGACCGTCAAGCCGGTTCCTTACACCGGCGGCCAGTTCGTCGCGATCCCTGAATTCCAGGCTCTCGGCACCACGGTCGGGCAGCTGTTCTCGGCTGTAATCGCCGGCCAGTCCACGGTCGACGACGCGCTTGCCGCCGCTCAGGCAACGGCAACCCGCGACATGACCCGCGCCGGTTACATCAAGTAAAGTCCTCCCAAGGACCGCGGCTGCCTGTCATACGGGCAGCCGCACCCGTCGCCCGCGGCATGAAGGGCTCAAAGCCATAACAACAAGATGAAACCATGCGAGCGCCTCCCGCTGGGGCGCAACGCATGGGCATTCCGGGAGGGTCGCTGAAATGGCAACGCAGAATACCAAGACGTTGGCGCGGCTGATGATGGCGCCCTCCGTCATTGCACTCCTCGTCTGGATGGTCATACCGCTGTCGATGACGCTGTATTATTCGTTCCAGAACTACAATCTGCTGACGCCCCAGAACGTCAGTTTCGGTGGTTTCTTCAACTACCAGTATTTCTACACCGATCCGGCCTTCTTCACGGCGATCTGGAACACGCTGATCCTGGTTGTCGGCGTGCTGGCCATCACCGTGATCGGCGGCATCGCCATCGGTCTTCTGCTCGACCAACCGATTTTCGGCCAGGGCATCGTGCGCATTCTGGTGATTTCGCCCTTCTTCGTCATGCCGCCGGTGGCGGCGCTGATCTGGAAGAACATGATCATGCACCCGTCCTACGGGGTGCTGGCCGATATCGCCCGCTTCCTCGGGCTGCAGCCGGTCGACTGGTTTGCGCAATATCCGCTGTTTTCGATCATCGTCATCGTGGCATGGCAGTGGCTGCCATTCGCAACGCTCATTCTTTTGACGGCACTGCAGTCGCTTGACGGCGAGCAGAAGGAAGCCGCCGAAATGGACGGCGCCAATTTCGTCAACCGCTTCATCTACCTGACGCTGCCGCATCTTTCCCGGGCCATCACGGTCGTCATCCTGATCCAGACGATCTTCCTGCTCGGCATCTATGCGGAAATCCTGGTCACCACCAATGGCGGCCCGGGCTATGCGTCCACTAACCTGACCTTCCTGATCTACCGCACCGCGCGTCTCGGTTATGACGTCGGCGGAGGTGCGGCGGGCGGTATCATCGCGGTCGTTCTCGCCAATATCGTCGCCTTCTTCCTGATGCGCGCCGTCGGCAAGAACCTCGACAAGTAAGGAGAGACGATCATGGCTCGCAAAGTTACAACGCAAAGCAAGATCGTCTGGACCGTCATCGCATGGGTCGTGGCGCTGGTGATCTTTTTCCCGATCCTCTACGCGGTCATCACCAGCTTCAAGACGGAGCCGGAAGCGATCGACGGGTTCAGCCTGATCCCGTCGGGCACGTTCGAGAACTACATCACGGTGCAGACGCAGCGCGATTACTTCAAGCCGTTCATGAACTCGGTGATCCTGTCGATCGGTTCGACCATCCTCGCCCTGATCTTCGCCATTCCGGCGGCCTGGGCGATGGCGTTTGCACCGACCAAGCGCACCAAGGACATCCTGATGTGGATGCTCTCCACCAAGATGATGCCGGCGGTCGCGGTGCTTCTGCCGATCTACATCCTGTTCCGCAATTTTGGCCTGCTCGATACCCGTATCGGTCTGACGATCATGCTGACGCTGATCAACCTGCCGATCGTGGTGTGGATGCTCTACACCTACTTCCGCGAAATTCCGGGTGAGATCCTGGAAGCGGCCCGTATGGATGGCGCCAATCTGTGGAAGGAAATCGTCTACGTGCTGACGCCGATGGCGGTGCCGGGCATTGCCTCGACGCTTCTCCTCAACATCATCCTTGCCTGGAACGAAGCCTTCTGGACCATCCAGCTGTCGACCACCAACGCGGCACCGCTGACGGCCTTCATCGCCTCGTTCTCGTCGCCTCAAGGGTTGTTCTGGGCAAAGCTTTCGGCGGCTTCCACCATGGCGATTGCGCCGATCCTCATCCTCGGCTGGTTCAGCCAGAAGCAACTCGTTCGCGGCCTCACGTTTGGCGCGGTTAAGTAAGGAATTGGTCTCATGGGCAGCATTACTCTCAAAAACGTCCAGAAACACTTTGGCGAGGCCAAGGTCATTCCATCCGTCGATCTGGAAATCACCGATGGCGAATTCGTCGTCTTCGTCGGCCCGTCGGGCAGCGGCAAGTCCACGCTGCTGCGCCTGATCGCCGGTCTCGAAGATGTCACCGGCGGCACGATCACCATCGACGGCAAGGATGTGACGGAAGCGGCACCCGCCGCGCGTGGCCTTGCCATGGTGTTCCAGTCCTACGCGCTCTACCCACACATGAGCGTGCGCAAGAACATCGCCTTCCCGCTGAAGATGGCGAAGATGGAGCAGTCGGCAATCGACAAGAAGGTTGCCGATGCCGCCCGCATCCTCAATCTCACCGATTATCTCGAGCGCCGTCCCGGCCAGCTTTCCGGTGGTCAGCGCCAGCGTGTCGCCATCGGCCGCGCCATTGTTCGCGAACCGTCGGCCTTCCTGTTCGACGAACCTTTGTCCAACCTTGATGCGGCTTTGCGCGGCACGATGCGTCTGGAAATCAGCGACCTGCACAACCAGCTGAAAACGACGATGATCTACGTCACCCATGACCAGATCGAAGCCATGACCATGGCCGACAAGATCGTCGTTCTCAATCGCGGCAATATCGAGCAGGTCGGTTCGCCGATGGAGCTCTACAACACGCCGCGCAACCTGTTTGTCGCCGGCTTTATCGGTTCGCCGCGTATGAACCTCATCGAAGGCGAATACGCGCAGTCGAAGGGCGCCAAGACCGCCGGTATCCGCCCCGAACACCTGACGCTGTCCAAGGAAAGCGGCACCTGGAAGGGCACGGTTTCGGTTGCCGAACATCTCGGCGCCGACACGTTCCTGCATCTCGATGTCGATGGCATCGGCAAGATGACGGCGCGTGCCAGCGGAGAATTCGGCGCCCATCACGGTGACACCGTCTACCTGACGCCGGATGAAACGAGGCTGCACCGTTTCGACGACAAGGGCCTGCGCATCGCGGGCTGAGAATACGATTGTCATATCAAGGAAAAAGACTGTGACAGGTAGACTGGAAGGCAAGTCGGCAATCATCACCGGATCGGCGCGCGGCATCGGCCGGGCGTTTGCGGAAGCCTATGTGCGCGAAGGCGCAACCGTGGCCATCGCCGACATCAATATCGAACGCGCCGAGCAGACCGCGAAGGAAATCGGGCCAAAGGCCTATGCGGTCCAGCTCGACGTCACCGATCAGGCGTCCATCGATGCCGCCATCCGCACCGTCGAGGAAAAGACCGGCGGCGTCGATATCCTGATCAACAATGCGGCGCTGTTCGATCTGGCACCGATCGTCGAGATCACTCGCAAAAGCTACGACACGCTGTTTTCGATCAATGTCGCCGGTTCGCTGTTCATGCTGCAGGCGGTCGCAAAGTCGATGATTGCGCGTGGGCAGGGTGGCAAGATCATCAACATGGCCAGCCAGGCCGGCCGTCGTGGCGAAGCGCTCGTGGCAGTCTACTGCGCCACCAAGGCGGCGATCATCAGCTTTACCCAGTCGGCCGGTCTCGACCTGATCAAGCATGGCATCAACGTCAATGCGATCGCCCCCGGCGTCGTCGATGGCGAACACTGGGACGGCGTCGATGCGCTGTTTGCCAAGCACGAAAACCGCCCGCTTGGCGAAAAGAAGAAGCTGGTCGGCGAGTCCGTCCCGTTCGGCCGCATGGGCACGGCGGAAGACCTGACCGGCATGGCCGTGTTCCTCGCCAGCCGCGATGCCGATTACGTCGTCGCCCAGACCTACAATGTCGATGGCGGCAACTGGATGAGCTGAGGCTCTCGCTGACCGCCCGTTTGGGGCGATCACGCATCTATTTCATATTCTAGGACCTTCGAGGACCGAGACATGACCGTAAAACTTTCGCTGGCAACGCTGGATCAGGCCAAGGCAACCGCGGCCATTCCTGCTTACGATCCCAAAGCGCTTTCGCACGGCATCGTGCATTTTGGCGTCGGCAATTTTCACCGGGCCCATCAGGCGATCTATCTCGACGACCTGTTCAACACGGGCAAGGGCCATGACTGGGCGATCACCGGTGCCGGCGTCATGCCGTCCGACGCCGCCATGCGCGACAAGCTGAAGGCACAGGACTTCCTGACCACGGTTGTCGAGCAGGACAACAACAAGACCGGCGCCCGCGTCACCGCCCCGATGATCGACATCATCGCGCCGGGCGAGACTGCGGCGCTGATCGAAAAGCTGGCCGACCCGGCCACGCGCATCGTCTCGATGACGATCACCGAGGGCGGCTATTTCATCGACGCTGCCGGCCACTTCAATCCGGCGCATCCGGCCATGGTCGAGGATGCCAACAACCCGACGGCACCGAAGACGGTGTTCGGCCTCATTCTCGCCGGCCTCAAGGTTCGCAAGGAACGCGGTATCGCGCCCTTCACCATCATGTCCTGCGACAACATTCCGGGCAATGGCGAGGTGACCGAAGGCACGGTGATCGGTCTGGCAAAGATGTCGGATGCCGATTTCGCCCACTGGATCCATGAAAACGTCGCTTTCCCGAACTCGATGGTCGACCGCATCACGCCGGCCACCGGCCAGCGCGAAATCGACATTCTCAAGAACGACTTCAACATCGACGACAATTGGCCGGTATTCTGCGAAGAGTTCAAGCAGTGGGTGATGGAAGACAAGTTCCCGCTCGGCCGTCCCGCTCTGGAAGAGGTCGGCGTGCAGTTCGTGCCGGATGTTGCCCCTTACGAGCTGATGAAGATCCGCATCCTCAATGGCGGCCATGCGACGATCGCCTATCCGGGCGAGTTGCTCGACATCCACTTCGTGCATGAGGCGATGGAACACCCGCTGATCCGCGCTTTCCTCGCCAAGCTGGAGAAGGAAGAGATCATCCCGATCGTTCCGCCGGTGCCCAATACCAATCTCGATGAGTATTTCGACCTGATCGAGCGCCGTTTCCTCAACCCGAAAATCGGCGACACCATTCCGCGTCTGGCGCAGGATGGCTCCAATCGCCAGCCAAAGTTCATCCTGCCTTCGACGCGTGATCGTCTGGCCAAGGGTGACGATATCATCGGCCTGTCGCTGGTCTCCGCCCTGTGGTGCCGTTATTTCGCCGGCACGTCGGATTCGGGTCGCAAGATCGTCTTCAACGATGCCAGCGCCGAAAAGCTGCAGGCCGCCGCCATCAAGGCCAAGGACGATCCGGATGCCTTCCTTGTCTTCGACGAGATCTTTGGCGAAGTGTCGAAGAACGAGTTGTTCCGCAAGCGTTTCGCGCATGCGCTGAACACGCTGTGGGAACAGGGGACGGCGAAAACGCTGGAACTCTATCTCGCTGACGAACTGGTCAAGTAAGGGCATCAGCCATGAATGACCGGCCGCTGGTGATTTTCGATTGTGACGGGGTCCTTGTGGACAGCGAACCGGTTTCGGTGCGTGTTCTCGTCGCAGCACTCAATCGCCACGGCATCGATATGGCCGAGGAGGAAGCCTATAGCCGTTTCCTCGGCCGCAGCCTCGCCACCATGACCCAGGTCATGGACGAGGAATACGGATTTCACACGGGGCCGGAATTTCTCGAAGGTCTGCGTGTCGATCTCTACGAGCGGTTCCGCAGCGAATTGCAGGCGATCAAGGGCATTGCCGATACGGTCGACCGCCTCGGCGGCGCCTTCTGTGTCGCATCCTCCAGCCAGCCGGAGCGCATCCGCCTGTCGCTGACCCTGACCGGGCTCATCGACAAGTTCGAACCGCATATCTTTTCCGCCTCCATGGTCGAAAACGGCAAGCCCGCACCCGACCTGTTTCTGCTTGCAGCCGAGCGGATGGGATATGATCCTGCCGACTGTATCGTGGTCGAGGACAGCCCGGCCGGCATCGAGGCCGCGCACCGCGCCGGCATGACGGCGCTTGCCTTTACCGGCGGCTCCCATACCCATGTTTCAGGCTATCGTGAACGGATCGAGGCGCTTCAGCCCGACGCCGTATTTGACGCCATGCCCGATTTGCTCCACCTTGTCGAAAAATTTCAGGATGGTCGCAAGGGACCCGCCGTCGGCCGTTCGTTGTGACCGGCTGCGGCACTGAGGGCTAGGGCAGGAAATCGATAAGCATGCGTGAACACATCGTCGCGGTGGATGTCGGCACCACGAGCGCACGCGCGGCCGTGTTTTCGCGCGACGGGCGCATGCTGGCCCGTGCCCAGCAGTCGATCGAGATGATCCGCCCTCGCGAAAACCACGCCGAACATGATTCCGAAAACATCTGGACTGCCTGTTGCGGTGCCGTGCGGGCAGCGCTGGGCGAGGCGGGCGTTGCCGCCGGCGAGGTGGCCGCACTCGGTTTCGACGCGACGTGTTCCCTGGTCGTGCGGGACGGGGAGGGCCGGCCGCTGCCGGTTTCCCCGCGTGGCGAAACCCGGTTCGACACGATCGTCTGGCTCGATCACCGGGCCATCGACGAGGCGGAAGTGCTCAATGCCTCCGGCCACCCGGTTTTGAAATATTCCGGCGAAACCTTGTCGCCGGAAATGCAGATGCCCAAACTGATGTGGCTGAAGCGGCACCACCAGGCGACCTGGGTGAAGGCCGGTTTCATTTTCGATCTTGCTGATTTTCTGACCTGGAAGGCAACGGGCCTCGCCAGCCGGTCGCGCTGCACGCTGACCGCCAAATGGAATTATCTTTCCCACGCAAAAACGGGCTGGCAGACCGATTTTCTAGCGCAGGCCGGTCTTGAAGACCTGCTGCAACGCGCCGGCCTGAGCGAGGAGACGGTGCCGGTCGGCGGTGTGATCGGACACCTGACGAAACAGGCGGCGGACGATCTCGGTCTCGATACGGCCTGCGTCGTCACATCCGGCATGATCGATGCCTATGCCGGCGCACTCGGCGCGCTCGGCAGGGCAGCCGCGGGCGATGCCCTGGCGCAGAGCGTGGCGCTGATCGCCGGCACTTCAAGCTGCATCGTCGCCATCAACGGCGAGGCGAAGCCCGGCAAGAGCCTGTGGGGACCGTATTTTGAAGCGCTGCTGCCCGGTCACTGGCTGGTCGAAGGCGGTCAGTCGGCCACTGGCGCGCTGCTGGACCATATCGTGCGCATGCACGCGGCGGGCGGCGAGCCGACGCTCGACCTGCATGCGGCAGTCGTTGCCCGCATCGGCCTGTTGCGCGCCGAGGAAGGCAGCAACCTTGCGCCCGATCTTCACATCCTGCCCGATTTCCACGGCAATCGCTCGCCGCTTGCAGACCCGCGCGCCACCGGCGTCATGTCCGGCCTGACGCTCGATGCGTCGTTCGATGGTCTGTGCCGCGTCTACTGGCGCACCTGTGTATCGATCGCCCTCGGCGTTCGCCATATCCTTGAGGCGCTCGCGCAATACGGCTACCGGTTCGAGACCCTGCACATTACCGGCGGTCACGTGCAGAACCCGCTGCTTCTGGAACTCTATGCCGACGTGACCGGCCGCAGGGTCGTGGTACCCCAGGCCCGTGACGCGGTCCTTCTCGGTACGGCCATGGCGGCTTCGGTGGCCGGCGGATTGCACGAAACGCTGCAGGCTGCAGCCGGTGCCATGGACCAGGGTTGGGTGGAACATGCGCCTGATCCCATCCGCACGAAAGCCTATGATCGCGATTATCGGCGTTTCCTCGCCATGGTCCGCCATCGCGAGGAATTGCGGAGACTGGACGATGACGCCGCATGAGCTTGCCGACCTTTACCGCGCTTATATCGACTGCCTGAACGCCAGGGCCTTCGACGATCTCGGCCGCTTCGTCGGCGACGATGTGCATCACAACGGCCGTCCGCTTGGCCTCACCGGCTATCGCGACATGCTGATGGACGATTTCGAGCGGATCCCCGACCTGTGGTTCAGGGTCGAACTCCTCGTCTGCGAACCGCCCCATATTGCCAGCCGGCTGGCCTTCGACTGTTCGCCGAAGGGTCAGTTTCTCGATCTCGCGGTGAATGGCCGGCGTATCCGGTTCGCCGAGAATGTCTTTTATCGTGTCGAGGCGGGACGGATCGTCGATGTGCGCTCCGTGCTCGATAAGACCGCGATCGAAGCGCAGCTTTGACACTGGCGCTTGGCGCTTCTTCGTCGCCTCCATGCCCGGATCACGCAAACCTCCACGCAATGGTTTCGCGTGGAGGTCGGTGGATCGTGTAACGGTGTCGTGCCCGTCACGCTTCTTCCTGTGCGGGTGCCCGGTCGAAGAACAGATAGACCGCGGCTATCCTGCCGTCGCGGGCAATGACGATGTCGGTCCCGGCATAGGCTGCCGGTTCCCCGGGGCGGCCCGACACCCATTGTATGCGCCCGTATCGTGAAGCTCTTCCGGCGGCCGCAATACCGTATTAGCGGTAATCCGGATGGAACGAGCGGATACGCCCGGCAATGCGCGCGATATCCTCCCGGCCATGATGGACGCCGTTCGGCTCGTGGAATACGGCATCCTCGACAAAGATGTCTTCGACTGCCGCCCTGCGGCGGGCGTCATCGCCCTCGCCGAACACGTCGAACAGGTTGCGTGTCAAAAGGGTGGACAGATTGTAAGGCATGCCCGGTCTCCTTGAAGGGTCGGGTCCGTCATCGCGATGGCCTGTTGTCAGATCTGGACCTGACCACCATCGACGAACAGCTCGACGCCGTTGACGAAACTTGCATCGTCCGAAGCGAGGAACAGCACGGCCTTGGCGATCTCTTCCGGTTGGGCGACACGGCCCGCGGGGATCAGTCCGGCGAGATAATCCTTGGTGCCATTGGCCTGCTCGCCGCCACCGAACAGCTCATTGAGGCCGGCCGTGTCGGTGACGCCGGGGCTGACGGCGTTGACGCGAATATGGCGATCCTTGAGGTCGAGAATCCAGTTGCGGGCAAAATTGCGGATGGCGGCCTTGGTCGCCGAGTAGACGCTGAAGGCCGGCGTGCCGGAAATACTGGTGGTCGAGGAGGTCAGCACGATCGAGCCACCGTCCCGCAGCAGCGGCAGGGCTTTCTGGACGGTGAAGAGCACGCCTTTGACATTGGTGTCGAACGTGGTCTGGTAGTGCGCCTCGGTAATGGAGCCGAGCGCTGCGAATTCGCCGCCGCCGGCATTGGCGAACACGACGTCGATATGGCTGTGGTCTTGCTGGACGGCATCATACAGCCTGTCGATATCGGCAAGCTTGCTCATGTCGCCCTGCACGCCGGTGACGCGGCCGCCGATCGCCTTCAGCGCCGCATCGAGCGTTTCCTTGCGGCGGCCGGTGATGAACACCGAAGCGCCTTCGTCCGCAAAGGCCTTGGCACTGGCAAGACCGATGCCGCTTGTGCCGCCGGTGACGATGACGACCTTGTTGTCAAAACGCTTGCTCATTGTTTTGTCTCCATGAGGTTGGCGGCTCATTGACCGCCCCATAGAGATGCTACCGCAACGCCGCTGGCGAAAGTCGGCAAATGTGCTACTCATCGTTCCGTCAGGAGAACGATGATGCGCAGCGACCTGAATGATCTCGCCTATTTTGCCGAGGTGGCGAAGCATGGCGGCTTTGCCGCCGCAGGCCGCGCCCTGCGGGAGCCGAAATCCAAGCTGAGCCGCCGCATCGCGGCGCTCGAGACGCGTCTCGGCCTGCGGCTGATCGAGCGCTCCAGCCGCCGTTTCCGCGTGACCGATGTCGGTCAGGTGTTTTACCAGCGCTGCAGGGCCATGCTGGCGGAAGCAGAGCATGCAGAAGCACTGGTGGCCGAAGCGCAGTCGGAACCGCACGGAATTGTCCGCTTCAGTTGCCCGACAGGCATGGTCGAGCCGATCTCCGGGCTGATGACCAGCTTTCTCGAACGATACCCGAAAGTACGGCTGCAACTGGTCGCCACTGACCGGGCCGTCGATCTCATCGAAGAGCGTATCGATGTGGCGCTGCGGGTTCGCGTCTTGCTGGATAGCGATGCCTCGCTCACCATGCGCTGCTTGGCCACTCGGTCCGCATCCTTGTGGCAAGCCCGCAACTGGCGAGCCGCATCGGTGATGTCTCTCAGCTTGCATCCCTGCCGACCCTGGCAAGCAGTGACGAGGCAAACGAGGTGGAATGGCAACTGGAAACGGGTGACGGCCGCGCGCATGTCCTGCGCCACACGCCGCGCATGGGCTGTGCGGATTTCGCCGCCGTTCGCGCCGCGGCGATCGCCGGGCTTGGTATCGGTCTCCTGCCGGATCACACTTGCCGGCAGGCGTTGCAGAACGGAAGCCTGACGCGTGTTCTTCCTGCATGGCGCGGGCGGCGCGGCATCGTGCATGTGGTCTTCACGACCCGGCACGGCCTGCCGCCGGCGGTGCGCAAGTTCATCGATCATCTGGCGACGCATTTTCCGCGTGACGCGCTGGAGACAGTGATACCGAAGCGCCACGCGGATATCGCCTAAACCATCCCGTTCGTCTTGCTGTTCCTCCAAGACCAACCTACATCCCCGCAGACCCGCCTGAAGGGCAATATGGAGACGCCGATGATCCTCGACGCAGCCCGCCGCTCGCTCGTCAACCTTCCTGCGCCCGAAACGCGGGCCGCCTTCATAAAGACATTGGGGCTGACGCTGCTGATCCTAAGCGGCCTGTGGTTTGCTCTTCGCGAGGTGTTGCTGACCTATGTATGGCCATGGTTCGCAGCCTTCCTGCCCTCCATGCCGGATTTCGGCGGCATCCTGGCGCTGATTGCGGGCATCCTGTTCGGGATCGGCCTTGCCCTTGCGCTGGCGCTTCTGATCGCTCCGGTGACGGCGCTGATTGCCGGCCTGTTTCTCGATGATATCGCCGAGGTGATCGAAAAGCGCGATTACCCCGCCGATCCGCCGGGCCGGGAATTGCCGCTCGGCCAGGCGATCGTCGGTTCGATCCAGTTTCTCGGCGTCGTGATCGTCGGCAATATCATCGCGCTGCTGATGCTGTTCATTCCCGGCGTCAATCTGATCGCCTTCTTCCTCGTCAACGGCTATCTGCTCGGCCGCGAATTCTTCGAATTCGCCGCCATGCGGTTTCGCCCGGTCAGGGAAGCCAGAGCGTTTCGCGCCAAACATTCGTCCACCGTGTTCCTGGCCGGCATGCTGATCGCGGGTTTTCTGGCAATCCCCTTCGTCAACCTTCTGACGCCGCTGTTTGCCGCAGGCCTGATGGTGCATCTGCACAAGGCACTGTCAAAGCGCGATCCGGCATTTGCCGGGTAGGTTGGCGCCGCCCGACTTCTATCGTGCGGCGTTTTCTTCGATATCCTGCGCCACGACCTCGCCCACCACTTGCGGCGGGAGTTCGACGAGCGGTGCTGGAATGTCGTTGCTCTTGGCGGGGTATTTGCAGATGTCGGCGATCACGCAGCGTTCGCATTCGGGGCGGCGCGCCTTGCAGGTATAGCGTCCGTGCAGGATCAGCCAGTGATGCGCATGATAGAGATAGGGTTGCGGGATCACCCGCATCAAATTGTCTTCGACATCGTCGGGCGTCTTGCCGGGCGCCAGCTTTATGCGGTTGGCGATGCGGAACACATGGGTGTCGACGGCCATGGTCGCCACGCCGAAAGCCATGGACATTACCACATTCGCCGTCTTGCGACCGACGCCGGGCAGCATGACGAGTTCCTCGCGGGTCTTCGGAACCTCGCCGCCGAACTGGTCGGTGAGCATGCGACAGAGCGCGATGACGTTTTTCGCCTTGTTGCGATAAAGCCCGATCGTCTTGATATGGGCAATCACCCCATCTTCACCCAGGGCCAGCATCTTTTCCGGCGTGTCCGCAATCTTGAACAGGGCGCGCGTCGCCTTGTTGACCCCGGCATCGGTCGCCTGCGCCGATAGCGCCACCGCCACCACCAGCGTGAACGGGTTTACATGCTCCAGTTCGCCCTTCGGCTCCGGCCGCTGGACGGCGAAGCGGCGAAACATTTCGATCCGCTCCTCCTTCGAATAGGCAGAGCGGGGCAAGGCCTTGCGACGGCGGGTCGCGGCGTCGGGATTTGACTTTTTCGGGGTTTGGGTGCTGGATTTGAGCTTGGAAATGGCCATGCTTGTCTGTGCCATTCGACCCGGAGAAAAGCAACGTGGATGCCTCCGAAGACAGACCGGTTTTCGCGGCCGAACTGACCGCACATCGTTCGCTCGGGCCGCGCGGGTTTCGCGTGCTTCTGGCCCTCTCGGGCGCTGTCTGCGTGCTATACGGCCTGTTCTTCCTCATCACCGGCGCCTGGCCTGTGGGCGTGTTTTTCGGGCTCGATTTTCTCGCTCTCTACGCTGCTCTGCGGCTGAACTACCGTTCCGGCCGGGCGCGCGAGCAAGTCACGGTGACGCGCAGCCTGGTGTCGATCCGCAAGATTTCGCCGGCGGGCCGCGCCGTCGAACATCGCTTCAACCCGTTCTGGGCGCGCTTCGGGGTCTCCCGTCACGAGGAATTCGGGATCACGGCCATGTATGTGACGGGTAAGGGCCGGCGAACGGATGTCGGCTCGCTGCTCAACCCGGAGGATCGCGAAAGCTTTGCCAGCGCCTTTCGCGGCGCGCTTGCCAGCGTGACGCGTCGAATCTAGCGGATAATCGCGCGTAGTAGCGAGAAACGGGTGGTAGGAAGCGCCGCGGGCGGCCATCTTGGGGCAAAGGAGAGACGCCGATGAACGCCCTTGCCATGAAGACGGTTGCCGGGAACGCTGCTCCCACGGACATCCCCGCAAAGATCGAAAGCCAGGCGCTCGACGTGACGCCGGAAGGGTCCGATTACGACATGGTGCGCCGGGTGATCGAGCTGATTACGCTCGATTATCGCGCCCAACCCTCGCTCGACGCCATTGCCGCAGAACTCGGTCATTCCCCCACGCAGTTGCAGAAGGTCTTCACGCGCTGGGCAGGCCTTTCGCCCAAGGCGTTTCTTCAGGCGGTAACGCTCGATCACGCCAAGCGGCTGCTCGGCGCCGAAAATCTGCCGCTTCTGGAAACCTCCTATGAGCTGGGTCTGTCCGGGCCGGGTCGCCTGCACGATCTCTTCGTCAATCACGAGGCGATGTCGCCAGGCGAGTGGAAGGCGAAGGGCGGCGGGCTGACGATCCGTTACGGTTTTCACGCCTCGCCGTTCGGGCGGGCGCTGGTCATGGCGACCGATCGCGGCCTTGCCGGTCTCGCCTTCGCAGACGGCTTCGAGCACCAGCAGGCCTGTCTCGACGACATGACGCGGCGCTGGCCGAACGCGGCTTATGTGGAGGATGCGGATGGAACGGCCGATTATATCACCCGTATCTTCGACCGCACGCGATGGGCGGCGGAGCGGCCGTTGCAGGTCGTGCTGATCGGGACCGATTTCCAGGTCAAGGTCTGGCGCAGCCTTTTGAAAATCCCGTTCGGCAAGGCGGTGACCTACTCACACGTAGCCTGCGATATCGGCCAGCCGACTGCCAACCGCGCGGTGGGTGCGGCGATCGGCGCCAACCCGATCTCCTTCGTGGTGCCCTGCCACCGGGCGGTGGGCAAGAGCGGCGCACTTACCGGGTATCATTGGGGTCTGACCCGCAAGCGCGCGATCCTCGGTTGGGAAGCCGGGCAGGCCTGATACCTGAACGGGCGGGATGCCATAAGCATCCTGCCAGCTTGGCGTTCTTTCCGTTTCTGATGTGCCTTATGGGTGAAAGGGCGGATGGCATAGTTCCGAAACCGGTGACGCAAAAGGATTGTACGGCGTGTTTTCCTTCGCAGAGTTCCGGCAGCCGTGCCAAAATCCCGGCCATGAAAAGTAGCGTTGAGCTTTCTGAGGACATGTCGCAACGGATCGATCGGTTGGCCGAACGGATGCATCTGACGCGTGCGCAGATCGTCGAAGACGCGCTTACGAACGGACGCTCTCTCGCGTGGCAAGAAAAATGGGTTGCGGGCGTTCAAGCTGGAATTCAGGATGCTGACGCGGGAAATTTTGCGGCGGATACCGAAATTATCGGTGTCCTTGGCAAATATGACAAGTTCGCCTAGCCGTACGGATATTGGTAGCGGCGCTACCTCAATGAACTTGAGGCGATCGGTGACTATATTGCGGAGCGAAATCCGCGTGCCGCTTCGAAGGTCGTCCGCGACATTCACACCAAACGGCCACTCTTCTCTCCAACCATCCTTTCACGGGCAGGACCGGCGATATACCGGGCACGCGTGAACTCGTTGTAGCCGGCACGCCTTACATCGTTGCTTATTGCGTGAAGAACAATCGCGTCGAAGTGCTGTTCGTTCAGCATGGTGCCCGCTTGTGGCCTGACGACATCTAGCTATCTTCCGCCAACGCCAACAATTCCGTTGCCGCCGCTTCGTCGGTGATCAGCGTGTTGCAGCCGACACGGCGGATCGTGGCACGGATCGCCGTGGCGCGGTGCGCGCCGCCGGAAGAAAGCACGATGTGCTTTGCCTTCTTCAGCGTATCGAGGTCGACCGACATGACCCGCTCGTTGAGCTTGTGATCCACCGAGTTGCCGTCCGCGTCGAGAAAGTTGAACATCGTGTCGCAGACGCAGCCGGCCGCGATCAGCCGGTCGAGTTCGGCCTTGGAGATGAAGCCTTCCGACAGCGAGGTCGAATGCGGGCCGATATCGCCGCAGCTGACGATCGCAAGATCGAGGTCCTCGGCCAGATCGTAGACGGCATCGAGACCACATTTTTCGATCAGCGCCCGCTTCGTGGCAACGCTGTCGACCAGGAGCGGCGCAAGAAACATGAAACATTCCGCGCCGAGCTGGCCGGCAAACCGCCATGTGAAATCGAGCGGATTGGTCTTCTGGACCGCGACAAGTCCACCCAGCAGTGACACCACCTTGCAGTTTTCCCGCCGCGGCGGCCGAAAACTCGACAGCGAGGCCGTCATCGTACGGCCCCAGCCGACGCCGATGGTCATGTCGTTCTGCACAACTTCGGAAAGAAACTGCCCCAGCGCAAGGCCGACGGCACCGGCCAGCGCCTCGGCGCCATCGTCTTTCGGCGCCGGCACGACGACCGCCTCGTCCAGCCCATAGGCGCGTTCCAGCCGGGTCGCGAGTTCCAGACAGGTATCGACGCCCTCACTGATCCAGATCTGCACTTCAGAGCGTTTCATCGCCTCGTCGAGCATGCGGATCACGGTGGAGCGGCTGACGCCGAGGCGCTCGGCGACATCCTTCTGGGTCAGCCCCTGATTGTAGTAGAGCCAGGCGGCGCGCAGCCGCTGCGATCCGTTGTCCGAGGCGGCGGTATGGGTATCGCGTCTGAGTTTGACCAAGCCATCCTCGCATTTGCCCGCAGGCGCACTATCTCTTGCCTATGCCATGATATCGTCATGGATGGAACATATGTCAATTCAAGAAGACAAATGTCTTGACTTGTCGCCGCGCCCCGGCTGTTATCACCGTGACTGTCCAGGGATCGAAAGCGCCTCTTGGAGGCGCCGGGTTTTCAAAAGCGAGGATTTTCCGGATGACATCGAAACTAGAGCAGCTGCGCGCCATGACCACCGTTGTCGCCGATACCGGTGACATCGAAGCCGTTGCCCGCCTCAAACCGGTGGATTGCACCACCAACCCGTCGATCGTGCTGAAGGCAATCGGTACCTCGATCTTTGCAGACAAGGTGAAGGAAGCCGTGGCCTGGGGCCGCAGCCAGGGCGGCAATGATGATGCGATCGCGGTTGCCGTCGCCGACCGTCTGGCCATCGACGTTGGTGCGGCGCTTGCCGCCATCGTTCCGGGTCGCGTTTCGACCGAGGTCGATGCCGACCTCTCCTTCGATACCGAGGGTTCGATCAAGAAGGCGCATGAGATCATCGCCGCCTACAAGGCGCGCGGCATCGAGCGCGAACGCATTCTCATCAAGCTCGCCTCCACCTGGGAAGGCATCAAGGCCGCCGAAGTGCTGCAGACCGAGGGCATCGACTGCAACCTGACGCTTCTGTTTTCGCACGCTCAGGCCGTCGCCTGCGCCGATGCCAAGGCGTTCCTGATCTCGCCCTTCGTGGGCCGTATTCTCGACTGGCACAAGAAGGCGTCCGGCCAGGACTACACGTCGGAAACCGATCCGGGCGTGGTCTCGGTGCGTTCGATCTACAACTATTACAAGGCGAACGGCATTTCGACGATCGTCATGGGCGCCTCGTTCCGTAATATCGGCGAAATCGAAGCGCTGGCCGGTTGTGACCGCCTGACGATCGCGCCGAACCTGCTCGACGAGCTCGACAAGGCCGAAGGCACGCTGGAGCGCAAGCTGTCGCCCGAAAAGTTTGAGGCCGTCGATCCGATCAGGATGGACGAAAAGACGTTCCGCTGGATGCTCAACGAAGACCAGATGGCAACCGAAAAGCTGTCCGACGGTATCCGCCTGTTCGCCAAGGACCTGCACGCCCTGCGCGATCTGGTGAAGAAAGAGCTGCAGCTGGCTGCTGCGTAAAAACGTTCATGGTCGTCATGCTCGGGCCCGTCCCGAGCATCTGCTACGCTGATTTTGTGGCAGCGTGATTAGATCCTTGGGACAAGCCCAAGGATGACGGAAGTGGCAAAACTGAATTGCGAAAGGCCCGCCATTGGCGGGTCTTTCTGCGTTCAGGTAGCTGGCACTCTTTTCGCCGTTACCACCGTCTTCACAAATGCCAGAATGAACACCGTCGTCATCAGGAGCACGATTGTCGGGGCAGGGGCGCTATCGAGGAAGAAAGCGAGGTAAATGCCGCCGAGCGAACAGCCGAGCGCCACCGCGACGGCCGTCAGCATCATCGCCGTGAACCGGCGCGTCAGCAGGAAGGCGATGGCGCCGGGGGCGACGAGAAGCGCGACCGACAGGATGATGCCGATCGCCTTCAGGGCGCCGACCACGGTGAGCGACAGCACGGTCAGCAGACCGTAATGCAGGATCCGGGTCGGCAGGCCGATGGCTTTCGCGTGCTGTTCGTCAAAGGCGTGGACGAGCAGATCCTTGCGGAAGATCAGGAGGAAGATGGTCGAGGCCACGGCGATCAGCGTTGTTTCGATCAGGTCAGAGGGCAGGATGCCGAGCATGTCGCCGAACAGGATATGGTCGAGATGCACGTCAGCCTGGACGTTGACATAAAGAACCAGGCCCAATCCGAACATGCCGGAAAAGACGATGCCGAGCACCGTGTCCTCCTTGATACGGCTGTTTTCCTTGAGAAAACCGGTCGTCAGCGCGCAGATCATGCCGGCGGCGAAGGCGCCGATGGAAAACGGGATGGCGAGCATATAAGCGATCACCACGCCTGGTAGTACGGCATGGCTCACGGCATCGCCCATCAGCGACCAGCCTTTCAGCACCAGAAAGCAGGAAAGGATGGCCATGGGCAGCGCGATCATCAGCGTCACGGCAAAGGCAGTGCGCATGAAATCGATCTGGAAGGGAAAGAGCAGAAGGTCGATCGTGTCGCTCATCGTGCAGTCTCCGGGGTCGCCGGCGCCAGGGTGGCGTCTTCGAGGGATGCTTTCAGCCGGCGGCGCGCGGCGAGCATGCCGTGTTTGGGGGCAAACACGAAGGCTATGAGGAAGATCGCCGTCTGCAGCACCACGATGATGCCGCCGGTGGCGCCATCGAGGAAGTAGGAGAGGTAGGCGCCGACAAAGCTGGTGGCGGCGCCGATGCCGAGACCCATCAGGATCACGCGGCTGAAGCGGTCGGTCAGCAGATAGGCGGTGGCGCCGGGGGTGACGACCATGGCTACGACGAGAAAGGCCCCGACGGTCTGCATGGCGGCGACGGTGGAGGCGGCAAGCAGCGCGAAGAACATCACTTTCAGGAGATCAGGCTTAAGGCCGATCGTGCGGGCATGGTTCTCGTCGAAAAAGGCGACCATCAGGTCCTTCCACTTCAAGGCAAGAACCGCGAGGCTGACCGTGCCGATGATGACGAGTTGCAGCGTATCGCCGGGCGAAATGGCCAGAACATTGCCGAGCACGATGGTCTGGATATCGACCGAGGTGGGAGACAGCGACACCATGAACAGGCCAAGCCCGAAGAACGAGGTGAAGATCAGGCCGATAATGGCGTCTTCCTTCAGCCGCGTGCGCTGGTTGAGAAAGAGCATGGCGAGCGCCGCCAGACCGCCGGACAGGAATGCGCCGATGGAAAAGGGCAGGCCGAGCATGAAGGCGCCGGCAACGCCGGGCACGATGGAATGGGACAAGGCATCGCCGATCAGCGACCAGCCTTTCAACATCAGATAGGCGGAGAGGAAGCCACAGACGCCGCCAACGAGGGTCGAAACCCAAATGGCGTTGACCATGTAGCCGTAGGTAAAGGGTTCAAGAAGCGTCTGGAGCATTTTCGGCCTCCGTCTGCTTTTGTCGGCCGTGGCCATAGGTGACGTAGGGCCGTTCGTCATCGGTGAAGACCTTGACGTGGCGCGGGTCCTCGTCGTCATGCAGGTCGCGGCCGCCAAGAATGAAGTGACGCAGCACGCCGCCAAAAGCCTTTTCCAGATTGGCTTCGTTGAACGTGTCCTCCGTCCTTCCGTAGGCGAGCACCGTGCCCTTCACGAAAACGGTACGGTCGCAAAAATCCGGGACGCTGCCGAGATTGTGGGTGGAGACCAGCATGACGCGGCCCTCGTCGCGCAGCGCGCGGAGCAGTTCGATGATCTGCTCCTCGGTGGTCACGTCGACGCCGGTAAACGGTTCGTCGAGCAGGATGACCTGCCCTTCCTGGGCGAGCGCGCGAGCGAGGAACACACGCTTGCGCTGGCCGCCGGAAAGCTCGCCGATCTGGCGCTTGCGGTAGTCCGCCATGTTCACCCGTTCAAGAGCCTGCGTGACCATCTCGTGGTCGCGGCGCGACGGGATGCGCAGAAAATTCATGTGCCCGTAGCGGCCCATCATCACCACATCCTCGACAAGGACGGGGAAATCCCAATCGACCTCTTCCGACTGCGGAACATAGGCGACGAGGTTCTTTTTCAACGCCGCGCGGGCAGGAAGCCCGAGAATTTCCACGGCGCCCTCGGCCAGCGGCACGAACCCCATGATCGCCTTGAAGAGGGTGGACTTGCCGGCGCCGTTGACGCCGACAAGAGCGGTAATCGTTCCTCTCGGCACCTCGAAACTGGCCTGTTTGAGCGCAGTGTGGCCGTTGCGATAGGCAACGCTGACATTGTCGAGGCGGATGCCGGATGTCGCCGGCTTGACGCTGCCCATCATCATCGTGCGAGACCTTTCGCGATGGTTCCGGACGTGACGCGCAGCAGATCCAGATAGGTCGGCACCGGGCCGTCTGCTTCACTAAGCGAATCCACGTACAGAACGCCGCCATAGGCCGCGCCGGTCTCCGATGCGACCTGCCGTGCCGGCTTGTCGGAGACCGTGCTTTCCGAAAAGATCACCTTGACCTGATGCTGGCGCATGGCATCGATCACGGCGCGCACCTGCTGCGGCGTGCCCTGGCTGTCGGCATTGACCGGCCAGAGATAGAGTTCCTGCAGGCCGAAATCGCGGGCGAGATAGGAAAAGGCGCCTTCGCTTGTCACCAGCCAGCGGTGGTTCTCCGGCAGCTTTTGCAGTTCATCGCGGATCGGCTGGGTCTGGGCGCGGATCTTGTCGCTATAGGCCCTGGCATTGGCCGCATAGACCGCGGCATTGGCCGGATCGATCTGTGCCAGACCCTTACGAATGTTCTCGACGTAGATGAGAGCATTGTCCGGCGACATCCAGGCATGCGGATTGGGCTTGCCCTGATACGCGCCGCCGGCAATCGGCATTGGGGTGATGCCGTCCGATACAGTGACGCTCGGCACGTCGCCGAGGTTTTTCAAGAACCGTTCGAACCAGAGTTCAAGATTGAGACCGTTGCGCAAAACCAGATCGGCGTCACGGGCCCGCAACAGGTCGCGCGGCGTCGGCTGGTAATTGTGGATCTCGGCACCGGGCTTGGTGATGCTCTCGACGGTCGCGGCATCGCCGGCGACATTCTTCGCGATGTCGGCGATGATGGTGAAGGTGGTGACGACCTTGGGCTTTTCTTGCGCCTGCGCGGTGAAAGGAAGGGCAAGGATACCGGCGACGAGGCATGCAATTCTCAAAAGGGACATGGAACCGTTTCTGTTGTTGCAAGTCATTCGCATTATAGACTAGTGCGGATTTCTTCGCTGTCAATGCTATTGCGAATGATTAGCAACAAGGCAGGTTTGACCGGGCACCTGTTCTGCACGGGGAAGCGATTGCCCTCGTCGAAATCGGAAACGCAGCTAGGCGTCGAAAAAAGGTTCAACCTGGATCGATCTGGCACGGATGCGGTGGAAAACACGCGTATTTTCGCGTGGAAAACATTAGCGGATTAAAGTTTCCTCAATAGGAATGAGTGAGTATCGGCTCAGTATTCTAGATGTGTTGTTGAGTAATTGGGGTAGACCATGCCGGGGCTTGGTACGTGAAAGGCATCAAGATCCGGCTATCGCGAAAGCTTGCCCTGATCCTCGGTGGCATCGTCGTTCTCGGCGGTGGCAGCGGTGCGGCCGCGCTTTACGCCAGCCACGCCGGATTGCTCGGTTCCTCTTCCGCAAGTCTCAACGGGCTGTCCTGTTCGACGCTGCAGACGGTGAAGATCAAGCGCGATCATCAATACTGGGTGCGCAAATATGTCGTTGCCGATCCGGGCGACGGCATTGCGCGCCTGCGCACGGCGGTGCGGGTCGCCAAGTCTGTTCAGAAGTCGGAAAAGGCGGATCTCGTTCAGGTCGCCATTCTGGACAAGGCCGGACCGACCGACCGGGCCGCCATGCGCGGCCGTGCCATCGGCGCGCAGGTCATCTATACGCCGGATCCTTCGAAAGTGCCGGACGGCGTGATGAACCATCCGCTCTCCGCTTTCTACCTCGATGGCAGTGCCGATGCGACGGGCCAGTATTACGGCATGCGCGTCGACCTGCCTTACGAGGATATCGACGGCATGGCCGCGAGCCTGACCGAATTTTCCGATTGCGTCGAGCCGGTCGTTGCCGGTGCGGAAGGTGGTCATGGCGCCGCCCCGTCTGGTCATGGCAAGAGCGCCGATACCGGCCATGGCGGGGATGAAGCTGCTGGAAATCACGGTGAAGGTCATGGTGAAGCACCGGCGCAAAGCCATGATGCGGAACCTGCCGAAGGTCACGATGCACCGTCCGCCGAAGGACATGGGTCACCTGATGGCGGTGAGGTGGTTGCCTCGACGCCGCAGGACCAGGGTTTCCTCGCCTCGATTACCGGCCTGTTCTTTGGCGAAAAGAAAGATGAAACGCCGGCTATCGATGAACACACGACGGCTGCGGCGGGCGATCATCCGCCGGTGACGGAACCTTCTCCGTCAGGTCATTGAAGAGATCATCAATTCTCCACCGTCATCCTCGGGCTTTTCCCGAGGATCTGCCATGGCTTGATAGTATTGACGTGCTTGGATCCTCGGCACCGTGCCGAGGATGACGTCCCCATCGAAAGCGGTGCTTGATAAACAAATGGCGCCGCTGATGAAGCGGCGCCATTATCGTTTGATCTGGTCGGCGTGCATCCGTCGGATACGCGCCTTCTAGGAACCTCAATCCGCCTTGGCCTTGCGGGCGGGGAAGAGGATGACGTCGCGGATGGAAGGCGCGTTGGTCAGGAGCATGGTCAGGCGATCGACGCCGATGCCGAGGCCACCTGCCGGCGGCATGCCCTGGTCGATCGCGTCGAGGAACTCGTCGTCCAGCTGCTTGTCCTTCTCGCCGCGGGCGTGAGCCTGTTCCAGCTGCTCGACCATGCGCTTGCGCTGTTCTTCCGGGTCGTTGAGTTCGGAAAACGCATTGCCCAGTTCCCAGGCGTTGCAATAGGTCTCGAAACGCTCGACGAGGCGCGGCTCGCCCGGCACTTCCTTGGCGAAGGGCGAAATGTCCTTTGGGAAATGCGTGACGTGAGACGGCTGGATCAGCGTGCCCTCGACCTTTTCCTCGAAGATGAAGGCCAGGCACTCGCCCCAGGTCCAGTCCTTTTCGACTTCGAAACCGGCAGCTTTTGCAGCGGTGCGGGCTTCCTCGTCGGTCTTCATAGCGAGGAAATCGATGCCGGTGACTTCCTTGACGGCGTCGGGCATGGGCACGCGCTTGAACGGGCCCTTGAAGGACATTTCCTTGTCGCCGTACATGAACTCGGTCGAGCCGTGGATTTTTGTTGCCAGCTCGGCGAACAGGCGCTCCACGAGGTCCATGATGTCCTCATAGTCCGCGTAGGCCCAATAGCATTCCATCATGGTGAATTCAGGATTGTGCCGGGTGGAGACGCCTTCGTTGCGGAAATTGCGATTGATCTCGAACACCTTGTCGGTGAGGCCGGAGACCAGCGTGCGCTTCAAGAACAGTTCCGGCGCGATGCGCAGATACATGTCCTGCTTCAGCGTGTTGTGGTGGGTCTTGAACGGATCGGCCGTCGCGCCGCCATAGACGGAATGCAGCATCGGCGTCTCGACTTCCATGAAGCCGTCGTTTTCCATGAAATGACGGATGCCAGACACGATCTTCGAACGCTGCTGGAAGCGCAGCTTGGATTCCTCATTGCTCATGATGTCGAGGTGGCGCTTACGGTAGCGGATCTCGACATCGGCAATGCCGTTCCACTTCTCCGGCATGGGGAGAAGCGACTTGGTGAGCATGGTGATTTCTTTGGCGTTGATCGACAACTCGCCACGCTTGGTGCGGCGCACGGTGCCGGTGACGCCGATGATGTCGCCGAGGTCGATCATCGCCAGCATGTTGCGGGCGTCTTCCGGGGTAACGTCCTTGTGGGAAAAGATCTGGATCTTGCCGGACGCGTCATGGATGTCCATGAACATGCCCGAGTTGCGCGAGGAATAGACGCGGCCGGCGACGGTGACGGTATCTTCCGTTTCGGTGTCGTCGGGGAGCTCCGCGTATTTCGCCGCCAGCTCGGCATTGGTCATCGTGCGGTGGAAATGCGCCGGATAGACATCGCCGATGGTTTCGCGCAGCTTTGCGAGTTTTTGCGCGCGCACTTCGGTGGCGTCGGAGGAGAGGGCGGTTTCGGTCTTGGTGTCGGTCATCGTGTTTCGCCTTTAGGGGCTGTGTTCGTTGGGGTTACCGGTGCATTCTGGTGCCGTAGGGACGAAACCTCTCCGCATCCGCCATCCTCGGGCCTGACCCGAGGATCTAATCACATTTCGCCAGGCTGCCGCGCCTCATCCGTCACTGCCCTGGCAGATCCTCGGGTCAAGCCCAAGGATGACGTCGGAGAGCGGAGCGGCGTCAGCGCAAAGCGCCACAAGGGCGATTACTTTCCGTCGCCCACCATCGAGGCGACGACCGTTGCGGCAATCTTCAAACGCTGGCGTACCACCGAGCGGCCGAGGATTGCCATACTGTCGAACAGCGGCAGCGAGCGTTGCGAGCCGGACATGGCGATGAAGAGCGGCGGCGTCACGACGCGGAGTTTCTTCTCCAGCTTGTCGGCAACGGCGCGCAGTTCGGCGTCGATCGCTTCCACGTTCCACTCGATCATCTTTTCGATGTCGGCCTGAACGGTGTTGATGATGAGAAGCGTGTCTTCCGGAGACGTCTTCAGGCCCGCAAACGAGGCAGGCGTCAGGTTGACGTCGGCGGCGAGCAGGAAACCGGCAAGGTTCGGCAGGTCGCCGAGTTTCGACACGCGGCTCTGCGAGTGCTTCAAGCCTTCGGTCAGGCGGGAATTTTCCATCGCCCATTCGAGCGTGCGGGCAACGAACTCTTCCGGCGAAAGCTTTTCGCGCAGCCAGCGGCCGTTCAGCCAGTCCAGCTTCTGCAGGTCGAAGATCGCGCCGGCCTTGGACAGTGCTTCCGGGTCAAACTTTTCGGTCAGCTCTTCCATCGTCAGCAGCTCTTCGCCTTCGGCGATCTGCACGAAAAACAGGCCGAGGAAGTTCATCAGCGCTTCCGGCAGGTAGCCCAGCGCGGAGTAATAGCTGATCGATGTCGGGTTCTTGCGCTTCGACAGTTTTGACTTGTCGGCATTGCGCATCAGCGACAGGTGCATCCATACCGGCGCTTCCCAGCCGAAATAACGGTACAGCAGGATGTGCTTCGGTACCGATGCCAGCCACTCTTCGCCGCGCGCGACATGGGTGATCTTCATCAGGTGGTCGTCGATGACGTTGGCCATGTGATAGGTCGGCATGCCGTCGCCCTTGATAAGCACCTGCATGTCCACCGAATCCCACGGGATCGACACATCGCCGTAAACGCCGTCGGTAAAATCGCACGATCCTTCGGTCGGGATTTTCATGCGGATGACGGAGCCTTCGCCGGCTGCCATCTTGGCGGTCACTTCCTCTGCGCTGTAGCGCAGGCACAGACCATCATACTTCGGCGGCTTGCCGGCAGCGCGCTGGCCTTCGCGCATCTGCTCCAGCCGCTCGGGCGTGCAGAAGCAGCGGAAGGCATGGCCCTTGTCCAGGAGGTCCTGCGCGTAGGGCTGGTACATGTCCTTGCGCTCGGACTGGCGGTAGGGACCGTAGGGGCCGCCGACATCCGGGCCTTCCGCCCATTTCAGGCCGGTCCATTTCAGGGCGTCGAGCACACGCTCCTCGAATTCGAGGGTCGAGCGGGTGGCGTCGGTGTCCTCGATACGCAGGATGAACTCGCCGCCATGCTTCTTGGCAAAGAGGTAGTTGAAAAGCGCGATATAGGCGGTGCCGACATGGGGTTCGCCTGTCGGCGATGGAGCGATGCGGACGCGCGGGGTCGGATGGATCATGATGCTGCTCTTCTTGACGGCGCGCTGCCCGCAGAGTTCGGGCGGCGCCAAGCCTGTTCCGGGAATAGGGATTGGTGCAGGCTTAGGCCATATTCAGCCGGCAGCGTCAAGGTTTTTGGGGGCGGCAGCGCCTAGCCGACGGGCCAGATGTAAAGCAGCGCCGGTATGCTGACGATGATGATCAGCAAGGAGAGCGGCAAGCCGAGGCGTGGATAGTCGGAAAACTTGTAGCCGCCGGGGCCGAAGACCAGCGTGTTGCACTGGTGCCCGACGGGGGTGAGGAAATCGCAGCCGGCGCCGATCGCCACCGCCATCAGGAAGGCTTCCGGCTTGAAGCCCAGATTGGTGGCAAAACTGGCGGCGATCGGTCCCATGACCAGCACGGTGGCGGCATTGTTGAGAAAGGGCGTGACCGCCATGGCGGTGATGAGGATCAGTGCCAGCGCCCCCCAGGCGGGCAGCATGGCGGCGGCATTGCCGAGCCAGCCGGCAATCAGCTCGCTGCCGCCGGTCGTGCGCAGGCTGTCAGACACCGGAATCAGTGCGGCGAGCATGACGAGGATCGGGCCGTCCACCGATTTGTAGATGTCGGCAAGCGGAATGGCGCGGAAGACGACCATGCCGAGTGCGGCGGCGAAGAAGGCGACCGGTACCGGTGCAAGGCCGAGTGCCGTGGCCGCCATGGCCAGCGCCAGGATGATCAGCGGAATGACCGCGCGTCGCCGCGTGCCGAGCAAGACCTCACGCTGGGCCAACGGCAGTAGCGCAAAATCCTGCATGATGCCGGGCATGATCTTGCGGCTGCCCTGCAGCACCAGCACGTCGCCCGCCATCAGCGTGAGGCTGCCGAGCCGCTGCTTCAGCCTTTCACCATGACGGCTGATCGCCAGCAAATTGACGCCGCGCGTATAGGAGAGCGCCAGTTCCTTGGCCGACAGGCCGCGCAGGGGAGATTCCTGGCTGATAATGGCCTCGATCGAGATGATGTCGGCATCGGCCTTTCCCTTGCCATCGAGGGGCTTGCCGGAAAGCTGCAGCTTGCCCGCCGACACGACGCGGTCGAGCGCTGCCGAGGGGCCTTCGAGCAGCACCACGTCGTTTTCCCGCAACACCAGGTCCGGTAGTGGGGTACGCCGCGAGGGCCCGCGCAGGACCGCAACGGCGATGACCTCGCCGTCGCCCAGCTTGAGAAGTTCGCTGATCGGCCGCTCCAGCACGGTCGACTGCGGGCCGACCGTCACTTCGGACGTGTAGTTGCTGATCTCGACGGCTTCCTCAAGCGAATTGTGCTGCTTGGTGCGGCTCGGCACCAGCCAGTGGAAGAACAGGAGAAAGGTGATGCCGACAATGGCAAGGATGACACCCATCGGGGTGAAATCGAACATGGTGAAGGCGGTGCCGGTGATCTCCTCGCGAATGCGTGACACGACGATATTGGGCGAGGTGCCGATCTGCGTCATCAACCCGCCGAGCAGGGCGGAAAATGCCATCGGCATGAGATATTTGGAGGGCGAGGCGCCGGATTTCTTGGCGAACTGAAAGGCGACCGGCATCATGATCGCCAAAGCCCCGATATTCTTGATGAAGGCCGAGAGTACCGCGACCACGATCATCAGCAGCGCCAGCTGCGTATGCAGGGTGTTGAGATTGGGAAAGAATTTCTTGATGGCGGTGTCGACGATGCCCGAGCGCGCCACCCCGGCCGAAACCACGAGGGCGCTGCCGACGATGATGACGATGTCGTCGGAAAAGCCGGAAAAGGCGCGGTCCACCGGAACCACGCCAAGCGCCACGGCAAGCACCAGCGCGCAGCAGGCGACCACGTCGTAACGGAAGCGATCCCAGATGAACACCGTCATCATGGCGGCGATGACGGCAAAGGCGAGGATCTGCTGGGTGGTCATGCGGCTCCGGGCGATGCAAGGCGTTGCTTGAGATGTGGCGCATTAATGCTCGAGCGCACCGATTGTTTCAAACGGCGGACGCGGGCGCAGAAGATTTCATCGCCGCTGGACAAAGGCAAGTGGCCGATTAGAGTGCGCACGCCGGTTGGCCCCATCAGGAGATTTTCCATGACCGATATTCTGTCCATTCCCGTAACCCTTGCCGATGGGCGTGAGACAGCCCTTTCCGAATACCGGGGCAAGGTCATGCTGGTGGTCAATGTCGCGTCGCGATGTGGACTGACCCAGCAGTATGACGGGCTGGAGCAGCTCTATGAACAGAAGCGGGATGAGGGTTTTGTCATCGCTGCATTCCCGGCCAACAATTTCAAGGACCAGGAGCCGGGCACAGACGCTGAGATCGTCGAGTTCTGCCGGTCCACCTATGACGTGAAATTTCCGATCTTTTCAAAAATCTCGGTAAAGGGCAGGGATCAGCATCCGCTCTACAAGGCGCTGACCTCGGTCGTGCTGCCGACCACGGGCGACGGGCCTATGAAAGAGCGACTGCGCGCGATGGGGCTGGAACTGAAGGATGGCGGCGACATCGTCTGGAATTTCGAAAAATTCCTGATCGGCCGCGATGGCAAGGTTGTCGCTCGTTTCGCGCCCGACGTGGAGCCGCTCGACAGCCGGCTGGTGTCGGCGCTGGAGCAGGAACTGGCGAAGGGATGAAGTTTGCTGCCACTTGAGAAATTATAGCGGAGGTGCTATATAGCGTAGATGAGATAGGTGGTCGAAACACACGAGGACGCTGACCCCGAAATCGAGGCTTTGCCACCCCGTCTTCAGGCTCGGCTGATCCGACTTATCGAAGCAATTGAGAGTGTTGGTCTGGACAATCTGCGAGAGCCACATGTGAAGCATCTTGAGGGCAAACTTTGGGAGTTGCGTGCCAAGGCGTCAGAGGGAATTGCCCGCGGTATTTACGTGACGCTTACGGGGCGAAAAGTTGTAGTCCTACATGTGTTCGTCAAGAAAACGCAGAAGACGCCACCACGCGCTCTCGCAATTGCCAGGCAACGAATGAATGAGGTGAAGCCATGACCCGGATAGTTGAACTTAAGAAGAAGCTGATGGCAAACCCGGAGTTTCGTGCGGAATACGAAAAGGCGGACGCCGAGTTTAGCCTGATTGAGGCGCTGGTTCGTGCGCGCAGCAATGCAAATCTATCGCAGGCGGAGCTTGCTAGACGCATCGGGACGACGCAATCTGCCATCGCCCGGCTGGAAGGCGGCGGCGTTTCGCCTTCGCTTTCTACTTTGCGGCGTTATGCTCAGGCGACCGGATCAAAACTGGAAATCAACCTGATTCCGCAATGAAAGGGGCGATGTAGAGCGTCTGCTTACCCTCTAAAGAGGGTCTGTTCGGAGGTTTCACGCCGCTTCGCTCACCCGCATCGCGACACGCAGGCCGGCTGCCACGAGCATGTTGACAAGCGTGTCGAGGGAAAAAAGGTTTATCTTGCCATTCAGGAGATCGGAAATGCGCGGCTGAGTTACCCTCAGCAGCCGCGCTGCCTCTGCCTGCGTCCAATTTTTGGAGCGGATATGTTGCTCAAGTGACATCATCAGATGTGACCGAAGCTTCATGTTTTCGGCTTCGGCAGGATCCTGTTCGATGGCGTCCCAGATGTTTGCGAAAGTTTCATTGCTCATCGGTCTCGTTCCTTCAGCAGATCGCCAAAACGTTTCGCTGCAATGTCCAGGTCTGCCCTGCCGGTTTTTTGTGTCTTTTTCTGAAAACAGTGAAGCACATAAATGGCCGCCGCAAATTTGGCGACACAGAGCACTCTGAACGCGCCGGTCTCGTCTCGAACCCGGATTTCACAGACGCCCTTTCCGACTGTGTGCATGGGCTTCCGGTCGGATGGATTCAGTCCGTTCTGAACCTTGTCCAACTGGTAGCCGACCTCGCGCCGTGGCGCTTCCGGGAAAGAGGACGAATATACAAAGTTTTGTATTATCCGGCAATATGTCAACGAAAGAGGGCGCCACGGTGCGCCCTTCTTGTTTGAAGCTTTGCAAACCTGCCTCAATGCAGTGTCTGTTCGCCGCTCTTCTTCTTCCGCTTGGCGTTGCGCGAGACCATGTTCAAGATCTCGACCAGGGCGGAAAAGGCCATGGCGGCATAGATGTAGCCCTTGGGCACATGCACGCCAAAACCTTCCGCGATCAGCGTCGCGCCGATCATCAGCAGGAAGCCGAGCGCCAGCATGACGATGGTCGGGTTCTTCTCGATGAAGTTGGCGAGCGGGTTTGCGGCCAGAAGCATGACGGTGACGGCGGCAATCACGGCGATGATCATGATCGGCAGGTGGGGGGTCATGCCGACGGCCGTGATGATGCTGTCGATCGAAAACACCAGATCGAGGATGAGGATCTGGATGATGGCAGCCGAGAACGTCATCTGTACGACCTTGTCGGCGCCGCCGACCATGTCTTCCTTGTGATCGACCGGATCGACATTGTGGTGGATTTCCTTGGTCGCCTTGTAGAGCAGGAACAGGCCACCGGCGATGAGGATCATGTCCTTCCACGAGAAGGGATGGCCAAATGCCTCGAAGACCGGATTGGTGAGCTGGACGATCCAGGCGACGGTGCCGAGCAGGCCGAGGCGCATGATGAGCGCGAGGCCGATGCCGATCTTGCGGGCCTTGTCACGGTGTTCCGGCGGCAGCTTGTTAGTCAGGATCGAGATGAAGATGAGGTTGTCGATGCCGAGCACCACCTCCATGACGACAAGGGTGACGAGCGCGACCCAGGCTGTAGGGTCCTGGATGAGCATCATGATGTCCTGCATGGGGTAGCGTTCTCCTGAAACGTCGGACTTATGGACCGGATATATTGCCGCCGGTTTTCGATAAACAAGCGCACGTTTCGGATATACGCATGCCGCCCGGTTTTTATTCCGAGGGCGGGTCTGCTTTTTTTGCGCCATAGGCGGCCATGAAGACCTGAATTGCGCCATGGATGACACGCTCGATCTGCGGACGCGGCGGCGCTTCCGGCATGGTGCCGAACAGCCGGAACTTGAAAAAGCTGCCGCTGGCAAGATCCAGGAACTGCCCGGAGGCAAGATCGATGTCGTCGATGACGAGCGTGCCAGCCTCGACATGGCGGGTCAGGAAATCCTGAAGCACGCCGCGCAGGTTCTGCGGGCCGCGAAAGAAGCGGGCGCAAAGGTCCGGCATGCGCTCGCGCACGCCAAGCACGATGCGCATCGCATTGACGATCTTTTCGTCGGTCAGGTGTTCGAGGAATTTGATCCCGAACGCGCGCAGGCCCGTCTCGACGTCGTCATTGTCATTAAGCACCGTGCGCAGCGATGCCAGAAAGGCGGCACGCTCGCGCTCGACCATTGCGATGAACAGGTCTTCCTTGTTGTCGAAATAGACGTAGATCGTGCCTTTCGACACGCCGGCCTCTCGGGTGATGTCGTTCATGCTGGCGGCGTCGAAACCTTTTTGCATGAAAACCCGTTTGGCACCATCGACGATCTGCTCGCGTTTTACCGGATCCGCGCCGGCGGCAAAGCGACCGGCGGGCGAAGAAGTCTCGGTTGTCGACGATGTCTTCGAGGCGTCCATGTTACCTTTTTTCTTAATTCGAACCGTTTGGTTCGATTGGCACTTGATATGTGTTTTGCAACGCTCTAAGTCAAGCCCGATTAAACCGATCGGTTCGATTGGTGCTTGCTCTCCCTCTGTCGATGGTCGATACCATGAACGCATCACAAAATTCCGGCGCTGCCCGCGCCGTCAAGCTCGAACCTGTCGAGGACGACAAGGCCGAAGCCCGCACAGAAGCGCCGGCCAGCGCACCGACTGCCCCGACGGCGACGGCTGCGGCAACCACCGAGCAGAAGGCCGAGCCGAAGACAAAGAAGCGTGGCGTGGTGCTGCCGATCGTCGTGCTCGCACTTGTCGCCGGCGGCGCATGGTACGGCTATGAATGGTGGACGAACGGCCGTTTCCTGGTCTCGACCGATGATGCCTATATCGAAGGCGATATCGCCACGATCACGCCGAAGGTAACCGCCTTCGTGTCGAAGGTGAATGTCATTGCCAACCAGCAGGTGAAGGCCGGCGACACGCTCGTCACGCTCGACAATGGCGATTATCAGAACGCCCTCGATCAGGCGAATGCCGCAATCGAAACGCAGAAACTGTCGTTGACCCGCATCGATGCCCAGATCGCCGCCGGCAATGCCAGCGTCGAGCAGGCTGAGGCGCAGCAGGTTGCGCTGCAGGCTGCCGTTCGTGGTGCAGAAATCACCCAGAAGCGCCAGACGGAACTGCAGTCGAAGTCGGCCGGCACCGCCGCAGACCTCGATCAGGCCAATATCGCGCTCGATCAGGCCAAGGCCAACCTTGTCGGCGGTCAGGCCAGCATTGCCAGCGCCAAGGCGAATATCACAATTCTGGAAGCCCAGAAAAAAGAGGCCGAAGGCCAGATCCGCACGCTGGAACTGCGGCGTGACAAGGCTGCCCGCGATCTTTCCTTCACCATCCTGAAGGCGCCCTATGACGGTGTCGTCGGCAATCGTTCGGTGCAGGAGGGCGATCTCGTTTCCTCCGGTCAGCGGCTGATGGCGCTGGTGCCAACGCGCCAGCTTTATATCGACGCCAATTTCAAGGAAACGCAGATCCAGCATCTGCAGCCGGGATCCAAGGTCGGCGTGCATGTCGACGCCTATAGCGACGACACGATCACCGGTACGGTGGAATCGATCTCGCCGGCTTCCGGCTCGGTCTTCTCGCTGCTTCCGCCGGAAAACGCGACGGGCAATTTCACCAAGATCATCCAGCGCGTGCCGGTCAGGATCGCCCTGCCGCAGGAAGCGTTGGATAGCGGTCGCTTGCGCGCAGGCTTGAGCGTCGTCGTCGATGTCGACACGCGCACCGCTCCGCAGAACTAACCCGGCTCGGATCTAACGGCCCTGATCAAGGGCGGAGGTGGTCCCATGGCTGGGAGCGCAACGACAACGGCAGGATCGGCGGCAGGATCGGCGCCTGCTGCCATGGCAGCGGATGCCCCCATGGACCGAAGAAAGCTGATCGCTTTCTTCGCCATGGTGCTCGGCATGTTCATGTCAATCCTCGACATCCAGATCGTTTCGGCATCGCTGTCGGAAATCCAGGCCGGCCTGTCCGCCGGTTCGGACGAGATCGGCTGGGTACAGACATCCTACCTGATCGCGGAAGTCATCATGATCCCGCTGTCCGGTACCTTGGCGCGCATCGTGTCGACGCGGTATCTGTTTGCCTTCTCGGCGGCCGGTTTCACCGTCGCCAGCGCGCTCTGCGCCACGGCGTCGAATATCGACCAGATGATCGTCTACCGCGCCATCCAGGGCTTTATCGGTGGCGGCATGATCCCGTCCGTCTTCGCGGCCGCCTTCACGATCTTCCCGCCGTCGAAACGCGCCATCGTCTCGCCGATCATCGGCCTGATCGCCACGCTCGCCCCGACGATCGGTCCTACAGTCGGCGGTTATCTGTCCCACGCCTTTTCGTGGCACTGGCTGTTCCTGGTCAACATCATTCCGGGCATCATCGTGTCGATCGTCACCTGGAATTTCATCGACTTCGACAAGCCGGAACTGCCGCTTCTCAAGAAGTTCGACTGGACCGGTCTGGCGGCCATGGGCATTTTTCTCGGCGCGCTGGAATATGTGCTGGAAGAAGGCAATTCCAACGACTGGTTCAACGACCACATGATCGTCATCGGCGCAATTGCATCGGGACTTGGCGCCATCGTGTTCTTCTACCGGGCCTTTACCTCGGAATTCCCGGTGGTGGATCTGACCGCCTTCGCCAACCGCAACTTTGCCTTCGGCTCGATCTTCTCCTTCGTCATGGGCATCGGGCTTTATGGCCTCACCTATATCTATCCGGTCTATCTCGGCCGCATCCGTGGGTATGACAGCCTGATGATCGGCGAGACGATGTTCGTGTCCGGTCTTGCCATGTTCGTCACCGCACCGATTGCGGGCAAGCTGTCGACCAAGATGGATCTGCGCGCGATGATGGTGCTCGGCTTCATCAGCTTTGCGGCCGGCACCTATATCATGACCGGGATTACCGCCGACTGGGATTTCTACGAGCTGTTCATCCCGCAGATCCTGCGCGGTTTCGGATTGATGATGTGCATGGTGCCGATCAACAATATCGCGCTCGGCACGCTGCCGCCGGCGCGTATCCGCGGCGCATCCGGCCTGTTCAACCTGACGCGTAACCTTGGCGGCGCCGTCGGTCTCGCCATCATCAGCACGTTGTTGTCCAACCGTCAGGATGTGCATTACGAGCGGCTGCGCGAAAACCTCGATTGGGGCAATCAGGCTGCCGTCAACCAGCTCGACAGCATGGCCGCCAACCTCAATTCCTATGGACTTGACGGGGCTACCGGCGCCATCCGCCAGATGGTGCAGCTGGTGACCAAGCAGGCCGTCGTCATGTCGTTCAGCGACGTGTTCATGATCCTTACCGTATTGTTCGGTCTGATGATCTTGGGCGTTGCCGCCATTTCCAAGCCTGCACCGCCACAAGGCGGCGGCGGTGGCGGCGGCCATTGATTTTAAGAGGAATCCACCGCGCCACTCGGGGTCGCTGTCACCAGCGGCCCCGTTTTGCATTCTCCCTATCGGGCCGCGCAAAAATCTGATTTACGTACCTCAGCTTTTTCGCTACCACACGGGCGGAGGAGTGCGCATGAAGCCGACCGTCCATGACATTGCCAGACGTGCCGGCGTCAGCCTTGCCACCGTCGACCGCGTGCTCAATGCCAGGCCGGGTGTGCGCGAAGGCACGCGTCTGCGGGTCGAGGACGCGATCGCGACGCTCGGTTACGTGCGCGATGTCGCCGCCGCCAATCTGGCCAAGAGCCGTATCTATCCTTTCGTCTTCATTCTGCCGGTCAACGAGAACCCGTTCATGGCTGGCCTGCGCCGGGAGGTGGAGGAGGCGATTGCCCGCTCGGGCATCGAGCGAACCCGTATAGAGGTGATCGACGTGCCGGCGCTGGAAAGTGCCGCGCTGGTGGCGGCGCTCGACAAGGTGGCCGCCGGCGATGCCGCAGGCGTTGCCTTCGTTGCCGTCGATGCGCCGGATGTGCGCGAGGCGGCCAGCCGCGTTGCAGCCGCCGGCATTGCGATGGTGACGCTGGTCTCCGATCTCAGCCAGTCGCTCCGCGATCACTACGCCGGCATCGACAATATCGCCGCCGGCCGTACGGCGGCAACGCTGATGGGGCGTTTCCTTGGGGCCCGCCCAGGCAAGATCGTGCCGCTGGCGGGCTCCCTGATGGTGCGCGACCATCGCCAGCGTCTGGACGGTTTTGCCCAGGCGATGGCAAGCGATTTCCCGCATCTGGTGCTGTTGCCGGCGGTTGAAGGCAGGGATGATCCGGCGCTTGTGGAACGGCTGATCGGCGAGACGCTGCGTCGGCATTCCGACATCTGCGGCATCTACAGTCTGGGTGCCGGCAATAGCGGCCTGCTGCGGGTGCTTGAAGACGAGCCGGTATCGCCGCCGCCGGTGGTGATCCTGCATGAGCTGACTGAGCTAAGCAGTGCTGCGCTGCGGGCCGGCACGATCGATGCCGTTCTCAACCAGGATGCCGGGCATGAGGTGCGCAGCGCCATTCGCGTCCTGAAGGCCAAGGCGGATGGGCTGCCGGTCATTGCCGCGCAGGAACGTATTCGCATCGACATATTCTTGAAGGATAACCTGCCCTGAAGGTGGCGGGAGGAAAGGAAACAGCATGTATCTCGGTCTCGATCTGGGCACGTCCGGCGTCAAGGCGCTGCTTATCGACGGCGATCAGAAGATTATCGGTTCGGCCAATGGCGCCCTCGATGTCTCGCGCCCACATCCCGGCTGGTCGGAACAGGACCCGGCGCATTGGGTGCGCGCGACCAAGGAAGCCGTTGCCGGGCTGAAGCAAAAGTTCTCCAAGGAGCTGGCGGCGGTGAAGGGCATCGGCCTGTCCGGTCAGATGCACGGTGCGACGCTGCTTGATGCCGATGACAAGGTTCTGCGCCCCTGCATCCTGTGGAACGACACGCGGTCCCACAAGGAAGCCGCCAGCCTCGACGCCAACCCGATTTTCCGCAAGCTGACCGGCAATATCGTCTTCCCCGGCTTTACCGCGCCAAAACTGGCATGGGTGAAGAACAACGAGCCCGAGATCTTTGCCAGGGTTGCCAAGGTTCTGCTGCCCAAGGATTACCTGCGCCTGTGGCTGACCGGCGAACACATTTCCGAAATGTCTGACAGCGCCGGTACGTCGTGGCTCGACACGGGTGCGCGCAAATGGTCGGCGGATCTGCTGGCTGCGACCGATCTTTCCGAAGAACAGATGCCGTCGCTGGTCGAGGGCACCGAACAGGCCGGCAGACTGCGCGCCGAACTGCTTTCGGAATGGGGCATGTCCGAAGGTGTGGTCGTGGCCGGTGGGGCGGGGGACAACGCCGCTTCGGCGATCGGCATGGGCACCGTCAGCCACGGCGCTGCCTTCGTCTCGCTCGGCACATCGGGCGTGCTGTTTGCGGCGACCGACAGTTATCTCCCCAAGCCGGAAAGCGCCGTTCATGCCTTTTGCCACGCCCTGCCCAAAACATGGCACCAGATGGGCGTCATCCTGTCGGCCGCCGACGCGCTCAACTGGCATGCGAAGGTCAGCGGCAAGCCCGCCGGCGATCTGGTGGCCGAACTGGGTGACACATTGAAGGTACCATCGGGCGTGACTTTCCTGCCCTATCTTTCCGGCGAGCGCACGCCGCATAACGATGCCGTCATTCGCGGCGCCTTCGTCGGGCTGGAGCATGAATCCAGCCGTGCAGTGCTGACACAGGCCGTGCTGGAAGGCGTCACCTTCGCGATCCGTGACAATCTCGAGGCGCTGAAATCGGCGGGCACGCAGATAGAGCGTGTGACCGCCATCGGCGGCGGTTCGCGCTCGCGTTACTGGCTGGCCTCGATTGCGACGTCGCTTGGCGTGCCGGTGGATATTCCGGCCGATGGCGATTTCGGAGCGGCTTTCGGCGCCGCGCGTCTTGGCCTGATCGCCGCAACCGGCGCCGATCCGATTGCCGTCTGCACCGCGCCGCAAACCGAGCGCAGCATCGATCCCGTCGCCGATCTGACCGGCGCCTACGAGACCGCCTATAACCGCTACCGTGCCGCCTATCCGGCCATCCGGGCGCTGGCGGGCTGACAGCCGCCGAAATCGAAGACCGATCACGCAGGCGGAGTGTGACCGGTCTTCACTCCGGCCGGAACAGTGAGGCGCAGCCCTCCAAAAAAATTTGAGGTACGTACATCATTTTATGATTTACGTACCTCATGCGCTCGGTCTAGATTGAGAAAAACATTACGAGAGGAGACCCCCCACATGAAAACCGGCTTTTTCGGCGATATCCAGAAGGTCAAGTTTGAAGGCCCGGACAGCAGCAATCCGCTGGCCTATCGTTTCTACAATCCGGACGAGATCGTCGCCGGCAAGCGGATGGAGGATCATCTGCGCTTCGCCATTGCCTACTGGCATTCGTTTGCCTGGGAGGGCAGCGATCCGTTCGGGGGCCGTACTTTCGATCGCCCGTGGTATGACGGCGAAATGGAAAAGGCCAAGCTGAAGGCAGATATCGCCTTCGAGATGTTTTCGCTGCTCGGCGCACCCTATTACTGCTTCCACGATGCGGACGTGCGGCCCGAAGGCAAAACCTTTGCCGAAAACACGCGCAACCTTGAAGAAATCGTCGATTATTTCGCGCAGAAGCATGAAGAGACCGGCGTCAAGCTGCTGTGGGGTACGGCGAACCTGTTCTCCCATCGCCGCTTCATGGCCGGCGCCTCCACCAATCCGGACCCGGACGTGTTTGCCTATTCGGCCGCAACCATCAAGACCTGCATGGATGCGACGATGAAGCTGGGCGGCGAGAACTATGTTCTGTGGGGTGGCCGCGAAGGCTACGAGACCCTGCTCAATACCGACCTGTCGCGTGAATTCGACCAGATGGCACGCATGCTGCACATGGTGGTCGATTACAAGCACAAGATTGGTTTCAAGGGCGCCATCCTCGTCGAGCCGAAACCGCAGGAGCCGACCAAGCATCAGTATGATTACGACGTCGCGACGGTTTATGGTTTCCTGAAAAAGTACGGCCTCGAAAACGAGGTGAAGATGAATATCGAACAGGGCCATGCGATCCTTGCCGGTCACACGTTCGAGCATGAGCTGGCGCTGGCCAATGCCCATGGCATTTTCGGCTCCATCGACATGAACCGCAACGACTATCAGTCCGGCTGGGATACCGACCAGTTCCCCAACAATGTGCCGGAAATGGCGCTTGCCTATTATCAGGTTCTGCTGGCGGGCGGGTTCACCACCGGCGGCACCAATTTCGACGCAAAACTGCGCCGCCAGTCGATCGATCCGGAAGATCTGCTGATCGGCCATATCGGCGGCATGGATTCCTGTGCGCGCGGTTTGAAAGCCGCGGCGAAGATGCTGGAGGACGGTGCCCTGTCGAAACCACTTTCCGAGCGTTACGCAAAGTGGGACGGCGAGGAAGCGCAGAAGATGCTGCGCGGCGAATACACGCTGGAAGATATCGCCGCCAGAGTGGAGCGGGAAAACATCAATCCCGAACCGAAGTCCGGTCGTCAGGAACTTCTGGAAAACGTCGTCAACCGCTACGTTTGACGTATGAGAGAGCGGGCTGGGCCTGATAGAGGCCCCGGCCCGCCAGCGATCAGGTCGTCATCCTCGGGGCAGGCTCGAGGATGACGGCGATGGAGGCGGTTTTCTGCCAACCGGACGTCGGCAATGTCGTTTGGCACGCGAGACCTCTGCACGCGCCGGAAGCCCGGCGCCTCCTCGTGAAGGTCCGCCGCGCCAGGCCCCGACTGCGTTTTCTGTCAAATACAATTTATATTAGAAATATCTAATTAGTCAACGCGCAATGCACTCTGCGATTGTTGATAAGCAGTCGTTTTTCTGGCTCACATTTGGTTGAGCCACATTCAGCAAATGCTGCTTTACGTACCTCACAATCTTCGCTAGCCTCCCTGATTGGGAGGAAATTCAATGCATTCGACCGCTTGCGAGGAGGCTGGCGTTCGGTTTGTGTTTCCAGTTGGAAACCTGTCGACGTCCATACCATCGGTGGCCGGCCCATGAGCGTTTCTGCGCCTGAGCCTTCGATCCAACATGCCGCGCCGCTTCTGGAAGGTGCGGGACTTTCCAAGACATTCGGGATCGTCGAGGTCCTGAAGGATATCGCCCTCACCGTCCGGGCCGGCGAGGTCCATGCCATTATCGGTGAAAATGGTGCCGGCAAATCGACGCTTATGAAGATCCTTGCCGGCAACCACGCGCCGACGCGCGGCGAGCTGCGCATCGATGGCAAGCCGGTAAGCTTTTCCGGGCCCGTCGATGCCGAAAGCCACGGCATCGTGCTGGTGCATCAGGAAATCCTGCTGGCGCCGGACCTGACGGTCGCCCAGAACATCTATCTCGGCCGTGAACTCGGCAAGGGCATCGCTCTTGACGACAGGATGATGAACGAAGGCGCGGCCAAAGCAATCCGCGATCTTGGCGCCGACCTCGATCCCAACGCCATCGTCTCGCGCCTGTCCATCGCACAGCGGCAACTGGTGCAGATCGCGCGCGTGCTTCTGGTGCCGCACCGGGTCGTCATTTTCGACGAGCCGACCGCTTCGCTGACCCCGCATGAGACCGAGGCGCTCCTCAAGGTCATTCGAGACATTCGCGGCAAGGGCGTCGGCGTACTCTATATTTCCCATCGCCTGCCGGAGGTGAAGGAGATTGCCGACCGCGTCACCGTTCTGCGCGATGGCCGCCTGGTGGCTTCGCATGAAACATCCGAGCTCCAGCCGGCCGACATGGCGCGGTTGATGGTGGGGCGTGATGTGGCAAAACTCTATCCCGACCGGCATGCGGCGCAGGCGCGCGAGACCGTGCTGAATGTCGAGGATTTCGGTGTGCCGGGTTATGCGCAGGGCGCGTCCTTCAGCCTGCGCAAGGGTGAAATTTTGGGTTTTGCCGGGCTGATCGGTGCCGGCCGCACCGAGTTGATGGAAGGTCTGGTAGGGCTTCGTCCAGCCAGCGGCAAGGTGACCTTTCGCGGCCAAACAGTGGCCTTTACCGATGTCCATTCCAGCCTCAAAGCCGGCATCGCCTACCTTTCCGAGGACCGCAAGGGCAAGGGCTTGCTGCTGACGAAGGACCTGCGCACCAACCTGACACTCGCTTCGCTTGGAAAGTTCATCCGCGGGTTTCAGATCGATCGCAGACAAGAAAGCGACGCGCTCGACAAGGCGATCGAGGATTTCGATATCCGCACCGGCACGAAAATCATTCTTGCCGGGCAGCTGTCCGGCGGCAACCAGCAGAAACTGCTGCTTGCCAAAATGATGCTGCTCGATCCGCAGGTCGTCATCATCGATGAACCGACACGCGGCATCGATATCGGCAACAAGGAACAGATCTACAAATTCATTGCCGCTCTGGCCGGGCAAGGGCGCTCGATCATCGTCGTCTCTTCCGAAATGCCGGAACTGATCGGCATCTGCGATCGCATCCATGTCATGCGCGCGGGAAAAATCGTCGGCGAGGTGGAAGGGGACCGAATGACCGAAAACGATATCGTGCAGCTTGCCACGGGCGTGAATGCAGGCGCAGGGGAGGCGGCATGAGCGCGGTCGGCACGGATACGGCCAAGACGCCGAAAACGTCGAAGGATTGGGACATGGCCGCGATCGCGCCCTTCGTGGCGCTGGCGCTGCTTCTGGTGCTCGGCTATTTCGCCAATCCGAATTTTGTCTCGCTCGCCAATCTCACCAATGTCATCACCCGCAGCGCCTTCATCGCCATCATCGCGCTGGGCGCGACCTATGTGATCTCGTCCGGCGGGCTTGACCTGTCCGTCGGCTCGATGGTGGCCTTCGTCGCCAGCCTGATGATCCTGTTCATGAATTCCGGCGCCGTTGCCGATCCGATGCTGATGCTGATCGCCGCCATGCTGCTGGCGCTGATCCTTGGCGCCGCCTGCGGCCTTACCAATGGGCTGATCACCACGGTCGGCCGGATCGAGCCGTTCATCGCCACGCTCGGCATGATGGGCATCTATCGTGGCCTGACGACGTGGCTCAGCCAAGGTGGATCGATCACGGTGCGCGACCGTGAACTACAGCAGCTCTATCGGCCGGTCTATTTTGGCGACGTGTTCGGGGTGCCGATCCCGATCATCGTCATCTTCGTCACCGCCGCGATCGCCGCCTTCGTGCTCTATCGCACCCGCTACGGCCGGCATGTGATTGCCGTCGGCTCGAACGAGGACGTGGCGCGCTATTCCGGCATTTCGGTGCAGAAGGTGCGCACGATCGCCTATGTCATTCAGGGCCTGTGCGTCGCCGTTGCCGTCATCATCTATGTGCCGCGCCTCGGCTCGACCTCGGCGACCACGGGCATTCTTTGGGAATTGCAGGCGATCACCGCCGTCGTGGTCGGCGGCACCGCGCTGCGCGGCGGCGTCGGCCGCGTCTGGGGCACGATCTGCGGCGCCTTCATTCTGGAAATCGTCGGCAACATCATGCTCTTGTCCAACTTCGTCAGCGAATATCTGATCGGCGCCATCCAGGGGGCGATCATCATCATCGCCATGCTGGTGCAGCGCACGCTGATGCGGAAATAGGGTTTTTAAAGAATACGTCGGGCCATCTGGGGCGGGTCCGGTCGGGAGGAGAGACCCCGTATCTTGGGAGAGAGAACATGCGTAGAAGAACTTTTGGGATTGCCGCGGCAGCACTTGCCGCATCGGTGGTGATGGCACCCACGCTCGGCTGGGCGCAGGAAGCAAAGAAGGTGACGATCGGCGTATCCATTCCGGCCGCCGACCACGGCTGGACGGCAGGCGTCGTGTTCCATGCCGAACGCGTCGCCAAGCTGCTGATGGAAGAGCACAAGGGGCTCAACGTCATCGTGAAAACATCGGCCGATCCGGCCAGCCAGGCCAATGCCGTGCAGGATCTGGCCGTGCAGGGCATCGATGCGCTGGTGATCCTGCCGACCGATCCGGACCAGCTCGTCTCGGCCATCCAGCAAGTCAAGGACGACGGCAAGTTCGTGGCGCTGGTCGACCGTGCGCCTTCCGTAAACGACAATACCATCCGCGATCTCTACGTGGCCGGCAACAATCCGGCGCTCGGTGAAGTCGCCGGCAAATACATTGCCGAGACGACGCCCGAAGCCGAAGTCGTCATCATTCGCGGCCTGCCGATCCCCATCGATCAGCAGCGTCAGGACGGTTTCGACAAGGGTATCGAAGGCTCGAAGGTCAAGGTGCTGGATCGCCAGTACGGCAACTGGAGCCGCGACGACGCATTCCGCGTGATGCAGGACTATCTCACCAAATATCCGAAGATCGACGTGGTCTGGTGCCAGGATGACGATATGGCGGTCGGCGTGCTGGAAGCCATCGAGCAGGCCAAGCGCAGCGATATCAAATATGTCGTCGGCGGTGCCGGTTCCAAGGACATGATCAAGCGCGTCATGGATGGCGACAAGATGACGCCCGTCAACGTGCTTTACCCGCCGGCCATGGTGGCCACCGCCATGCAGCTCACGGCGGGCGGTTTCTACGATCAGGTCCCGGTCAGCGGCAATTACATCCTCGATGCGACGCTGGTGACCAAGGACAACGCCGAAGGTTTCTATTTCGCCGACTCACCGTTCTGATCGGCGTTTTTCGAGCGCGCATGGATCTTCCCTGCGCGCTCATTCCTGTTGCACATGGTTTAGCGAGGTATTTTTGATGAAGACGATCAAGGGCCCGGGCATCTTTCTCGGTCAGTTTGCCGGCGATGCGGCACCGTTCAATTCATGGGACGGCATTACCAAATGGGCGGCCGACAAGGGTTATCTCGGCGTGCAGGTGCCGACCTGGGCAGGCCAGCTGATCGACTTGAAAAAGGCTGCGACCTCCAAGGATTATTGCGATGAGCTTGCCGGCGTGGCGCGGAGCAATGGCGTCGAGATCACCGAGCTTTCCACCCATCTCCAGGGCCAGCTCGTCGCCGTGCATCCGGCCTATGACGAAGTGTTCGACGGTTTTGCCGCACCCGAGGTCCGGGGCAACCCGAAAGCCCGGCAGGAATGGGCGGTAGAACAAGTCAAAATGGGCATCAGCGCTTCAAGGAATCTCGGCATCAAGGCACATGCAACCTTTTCCGGCGCGCTGGTCTGGCCCTATCTCTATCCGTTCCCGCAGCGCCCGGCAGGCCTGGTCGAGGCCGCCTTCGACGAACTGGCAAGACGCTGGACGCCGATCCTCGACCATGCCGAGGACAACGGCGTGGACGTCGCTTATGAAATCCACCCCAGCGAAGACCTGCATGACGGGGTCACGTTCGAGATGTTCCTCGAGCGGGTCAAAAACCATCCGCGCGCCAACATGCTCTACGATCCGTCGCATTACGTGCTGCAATGCCTGGATTATCTCGACAATATCGACATCTACAAGGACCGGATCAAGATGTTCCACGTCAAGGACGCGGAATTCAATCCGACCGGCCGGCAGGGCGTCTATGGCGGTTTCCAAAGCTGGGTGAACCGCGCCGGCCGTTTCCGCTCGCCAGGTGACGGTCAGGTGGATTTTGGTGCGATCTTCTCCAAGATGGCCGCCAACGATTTCGATGGCTGGGCCGTGGTCGAGTGGGAATGCGCACTGAAACACCCGGAAGACGGGGCGCGCGAAGGGGCTGAATTCGTCAAGGCGCATATCATCCGTGTCACCGAACACGCGTTCGATGACTTTGCCGGTGCCGGCACGGATGAGGCGGCCAACCGGCGGATGCTGGGGCTTTAAGAGGGACATCATGGCAATCGAAGGCAAACAGGAAGCGGCTCGGCAGCCGCGCATTCGGCTCGGCATGGTCGGCGGCGGATCGGGTGCTTTCATCGGCGCGGTGCATCGCATGGCGGCCCGTCTGGACGACCGGTTCGAACTGGTTGCCGGCGCGCTGTCATCGACGCCGGACAAGGCGGCCGTTTCGGGCCGGGAACTGGGGCTCGATCCGGTCCGCACCTACGGGTCCTACCGGGACATGGCCGAAACGGAAGCGGGCCGCGAAGACGGGATCGAGGCAGTGTCGATCGTCACACCCAACCATGTGCATTTCGAAGCGGCGCGTGCGTTTTTGGAGCGCGGCATCCATGTCATCTGCGACAAGCCGCTGACATCCAATCTGGCGGATGCGAAAAAGCTGAAGACGCTTGCCGATGAAAGCGATGCGCTGTTCATCCTCACCCATAACTATACCGGCTATCCGATGGTGCGGCAGGCGCGCGAAATGATCGCCAATGGCGATCTCGGCAGGCTGCGTGTGGTGAATGTGGAATATGCGCAGGACTGGCTGACGGAGGCCGCCGAAGAGACCGGCGCGAAACAGGCCGTGTGGCGCACCGACCCGGCGCAATCGGGCGTCGGCGGTTCGACCGGCGATATCGGCACACATGCCTACAATCTTGCCTGTTTTGTCACCGGGCTGACGCTCGAAAGCCTCGCTGCCGATCTCGACAGTTTCGTGCCGGGCCGCAGACTGGACGACAATGCCCATGTGATGCTGCGGTTTGCGGCAGAGGAAGGCGAACGGCCTGCCAAGGGCATGCTGTGGTGCAGCCAGGTGGCGCCCGGCAACGAGAACGCCTTGAAGCTGCGTGTCTATGGCGACAAGGGCGGTCTGGAATGGTCACAGGAAAACCCGAACCTGCTGTGGTACACGCCGTTCGGCGAGCCAAAGCGGCTCATCACCCGCAACGGTGCGGGCGCGGGCGCGGCGGCTGCGCGCGTTTCGCGCATCCCGGGCGGACATCCGGAAGGCTATCTCGAAGCCTTTGCGACGATCTATTCGGAGGCAGCGCTTGCCATCCATGCCAAGAAGAGTGGCAGCGAACTCGATCCGGCCGTTCTCTATCCCTCGGTCGATGACGGCGTGAAGGGTGTCGCCTTTGTCGAGGCCTGCGTGGAATCGTCCAGAAAGAACGGCGTCTGGGTCACTCTGTGACCCGATCGCCGTAGCCGGTGGCCGCTGGACCTAATTAGCGGAACATCGAACCGAGCCGCAGGATGAGCTTGCGGTCGAACAGATGCGGCTGGTCATACATCCAGGTCAGCGCATCGGCCGTCGTCCATGCCTTCTTGTAGGCGCGCGCGCTGGTCAGCGCGTCGAACACATCGCAGACGGTGCAGATGCGAATGATCGGGCTGATCTGCTCGTCCTTCAGACCCAGCGGATACCCGCTTCCGTCAAGCGCCTCATGATGCAGGCGGCAGACATCGAGGATGAGGTCGGAAACGCCGCCGATATCCTTCATGTGGCGATAGCCGATTTCCGGATGGCTGCGGATCATCCGCCATTCGACGGCGTTGAGCTTGCCCGGCTTGTTGAGGATGGCGTTGGGGATCAGCAGCTTGCCGATATCGTGCAGGATGCCGGCGCGACCGATTTCCTCGACCATGGCATCGTCATAGTCGAGAAGCACGGCGAGCTGCGCCATCAGGCCGGCCACGACCACGGAATGGAGATAGGTCGCCTTGTGCTTGGCCTTCAGCCGGCTCATCTCGACGAAAAGTTCAGGCGCTTTCTCCACACCGCGCCGGGCGGCAATGGCGGCCTCGGTAATATGCGCCATGTCTATATTGCCGTCGACCATGGCTTCGAGACCCTGGCGCATCGCGTCCATGGCACCTTCGAGCGCGGCACTGGTCTCAAGCCGCATCGGTTCGCTCGATGGCGCCGGCTTGAAATAGCCCGCAGGCGCCCGTTCAAGCAGGGCTGCGACATCGACCCGGCTTTTCTGCTGGCTGACAAGCACGTCGATGGCGGATGACAGCAGAATGGATTTCAGGTCTTCCTCGGATTCGAGCATGAACCGGCGGCGGGGAAACTCCGCGCTCGGGCACTCGACGGCCTCTATGTAGAGCCCCGCCTGAACAAGATTTTTGGGGAAACGAAGTATCACGCCAGTCATTCCTCAATTACGGGGTGATTTGGCGGTCAAGACTATAAATAAATTACTTATATGAGCGGCTGCATTTTTATCTTGTGCGGCGCAAGCGCAAATTTCTCTTATTTGTGATCGAAATCGCTACAGCCTATCATTTTTTCATGCGCGTAAATGTCTTAATTTTCAAAGATCTAATGAAATCCTGAGTAGGCGTTTGGACATGTTCAATTGCGGCCGTACCTGTCGGTACAGAGGCCTACCCCGCTGCGCTTTAAGCAGCGGGGTAGGCCAGTCTTTAGTGTTCGGCGAGGTCGCGAACGGCCTTCACATCGGCCGCCGAAACGGCAGGCGCCTTGTTCGTCCAGCCTTCGCGCAGGAAGGTGGCGAGCGCCGCGATCTCCTCGTCGGAGAGACGGTTGTCGTAGCCCTGCATTCGCAGCTTCATCGGGCGGTCAGGCGTGGAGGGCAGTTCGGCGCCGTGCAGAATGACGCTGATCAATCCCTTGGACGATTTCGCCGCGACCAGCGAGTTGCCGTCGAGTGCCGGGAAGGTTTCGCCGGCGCCCTTGCCGTTGACGAAGTGGCAACCGCTGCAGTTGTCGAGATAAAGGCGGGGCCCGAGCGGGATATCCGGCTTGGCTTCCGTCAGCATCTTTTCCGTCTCCGTCGCCACCGGGGTTGCCGGCGCGGCCGATGCGTTACCTGCCGGCGGGGTCCCGATCTTCTTCAGGTAGGTGGCAATCGCCAGATTGTCCTCCTGCGTCAGGTACTGGGTCGAGTCGCGCACGACGAGCATCATTTCGCCGGTCGCGGTCGAGTGGGCGTTACGCGCCGTCGCGAGATAGGCGGCGGTCTCTTCGGTCGTCCAGGTCTGCGGGCCGCTTGCCGGACCACGCAGGTCAGGCGCGGTGTAACCGTCGATTTCGCCGCCGCTCAGGAAGGCCTTCGACGTGCTGTCGATACCGTCCTGCGCCATGAACAGGTTGCGCGGGCTGTGGCAGGCGGCGCAGTGGCCGGCGCCTTCGACAAGATACTTGCCGCGGTTGAACTGCTCGTCCTGACCTTCTTCCGGTTTGAAACCGGCCTCATAGCTGGCTGCCAGCCAGTTCCAGGCGCGCAGACCGAAGCGCATGTTGAAGGGGAAGGAGAGTTTGGTTTCCTCGACCTTGTTGGAAACCGGTTCGACCTCGTGCATGAAGTAGTCGTAAAGCGCAACGACATCCTCCTCCGACATCTTGCGGTAGTTCTCGTAGGGCATGGCCGGATAGAGATGCGTACCGTTCGGGGTCACGCCATCGTAAAGCGCCGCGCGAAAATCGTCGAGCGACCAGTTGCCGATGCCGGTTTCCTTGTCGGGGGTGATGTTGGTGGTCCAGATCGTGCCCATCGGGCTCTGGATGGCACGGCCACCCGCAAAAGGCTTGCCGCCTTCAGTGGTATGGCATGCCATGCAGTCGCCGGCGCGCATGACGTATTCACCATGGCCTTCGGCAGGCTTGAAATCCGCCGCGAGCTGGGTGACCGGGCCGGTACGCTGTACCGGCACGAAGATGAAGGCGAGAAGGGCGATGACGCCCAGGACGACGAGGACGCCGAGAACGTGAATGAATGTTTTCATCGATGTTCTCCTCAAACCAGCGGACGCGGATTACGCAGGTAATCCGTGCGGATGGCATGGGCGGCCCAATAGGCGAGACCGCCGACCATGCCGGTCGGGTTGTACTGGGTGTTCTGCGGGAAGGCGCCGGCGCCCATCACGAAGATGTTGTGCTTGTCCCAGGCCTGCAGATAACGGTTGACCGCAGAGGTCTTCGGGTCGGCGCCCATGACGGAGCCGCCGACATTGTGCGTCGTCTGGTAAGGACGCACGTCGTACATCGCGCCTTCCTTCTTGAAGCCTTCCTGCATCGAGGTCGGGTTCATCGATTTGGCGATCGGTTCCATCTTCGACTTCATGAACTGCGTCATGCGGATGTCGTTCGGATTCCAGTTGAAGGTCATGCGCATCAACGGACGGCCAAGCGGATCCTTGTAGGTCGGATCGAGGTCGAGGAAGTTGCCACGATAGGACATGTGCGAACCGTGCGAACCGATGTTCATGGAATGGCCGTACCATTCGCCCACTGCCTGCTTCCACTTCGACCCCCAGGTGGGAGTGCCTGCGGGAAGCGACATGGAGCGGATCGGCTGACCGTTGGTCTGACCGGAACGCCAATAGGCACCACCGATAAAGCCTTCGCGACCGAAATCGATATTGTCCATGCCGAAGTCGTCGATCGACATGCCGTTCGCGCCGGTGCCGATGAACGGGTTGAAATGCTCGTCCTTGAAGAACAGCGTGTAGCCGCCGTTCATCTGGTAGGCATAGTTACGGCCGGTCGTGCCTTCGCCCGTTACCGGATCATAAGGCTTGCCGATGCCCGACAGCAGCATCAGATGCACGTTGTGCAGCTGGTAGGCGGCCAGAATGACCAGATCGGCCGGCTGGAACACTTCCTCGCCGGTCTTGTAGTCATAATAGGTGACGCCGGTGGCTGTCTTGCCGTCCGGCGCCATTTCGACCCGCAGAACGTCGGATTCGGTGCGGTATTCGAAGTTCGGCTTGCGCTTCAGGGCATCGAGGATGGCCGTCTGCGGCGAGGATTTCGAATAGTTGTAGCAGCCGTAACGCTCGCAGAAACCACAGTGGTTGCACGGCCCCATCTGCATGCCGTACTCGTTCACATAGGCCTGCGAGGCGATGCCGCCCGGGCTCGGGAATGGATGACAGCCGGCAGCCTTGGCAGCTTCGGCAAACTTCGCGCCGTCCCAGGTGGTCGGCATGGCCGGCATCGGGTATTCGCGCGAACGCGGCGCCTCGAACGGGTTGCCGCCCTCGACGATCTTGCCCTTGATGTTTCCGGCCATGCCGGAAATGCCGGCAACATGCTCGAAGCGATCGAAGAAGGGCTCCAGTTCCTCGTAGGTGACCGGATAGTCCTGAAGATGCATGTCTTCCGGAATGATGCCGGCGCCCCAGCGCTCTTCCACATAGGAGCGCAGACGGTATTCCGACAGCTGCGGACGCCAGTTCAGGCCGTTCCAATGGGTGCCGGCGCCGCCCACACCGATGCCGGGCAGGAACGAGCCGAGGCTGCGGTAAGGCAGGGCGGTTTCGTTGACGTCGCGGCGGATGGTGACGGTCGAGTTGTGCGGCTTCTGCATCATGCCGAGGCGGACGCCGTATTTCAGCTCGTCGATCATGTTCGGATACTGGAAGTTCGGAACCGTATTCTGATCGTGGCCGCGCTCAAGCGCGACGATTTCTAGACCGTCCTGCGCCAGTTCCATGCCGAGGATGGAGCCGGTCCAGCCGAGACCGACAATGACGACGTCTTTTTTCTTTTCTGTGCGTGCCATGATCTCAGGCCCTTTCGCCGGAAATGGAAACGGGGCCGAGCGGGTATTTGACGTTGTGCTTCAGGACCCATTCCTTGTAGGCGCCGCGGGCGCCGGGGAAACCGATATAGGTCCAGGCCTGCATGCCGTGATTGCCGCCATACATCGGGTCGGCAAAGTAACCTTCCTTGGTGTTGGCGAGCAGGATCGTGAAGAATTCGCGCAGTTCCGGCGCAATCTTCATCTCGTCCTTCTGGAGCGAGGTCAGCGCCTTGTCCTGAGTTTCCGCATCCAGTTCGGCAAAGATCTTGCCGTGGGTGGTCTTGCACCAGTCGTCAAAGACCGGGATGGCCTGCTGGTAGATCTGCAGCGGGTTGAGCGGGGTCTGCCAGCCGCGCAGCGGGCTTGCCGCAGCATCGTGCGGGCCCTGCATGTACCAGTCGGCTGCCTTGCCGTAATCGCCGGCGAGCTGCTTGTCGATGAAGACCGGAACACGCGCCTCGATCGCGCCTGGGCCTTCCCCGTCCGAGGGGATCAATCTTGCTACCGCTGCCATCACGAAAGCCCACTCCGTGGGCTTGAGACAGTCCGGCTTGTATTCGGTCAGAGCCACCGGTTCTGGCTTCTGTTCGGCTTTTGCGGGAACCGCTGCGATACCCGCGATGGCTGCGCTTGCCGCCGATGCCTTCAAAAAGGTTCGGCGAGACGGCAGCCCCGGAACGTCTCTCATGTCTTGCTCCTTCGTCCGCGTGAGATGCCCCACGCGGCGGGTCAGGAAACTGACGCGTCATTTTAGCGCAGGACAATGTGACACTGCGGCCCTACGCCTCGGTCGGGGGATGTGCAAGGTCGTTATGGTTGAAATTACTGCATTTGCATTTAATGGCGAACAAACTTTGCGCATGTTCAAATGATCGTGCCGTTTTCGTCGCCAACCACGGGCTTTGGCGAACATCAATTTCTCCTCCGCGACCAGGATCGCCCGAGAAGGGGCTGACGGAGCAGGGAGGGCAGCGGCCATACGCCCCCGTGCCATGCGCATGCTGTACAAGGCGCGCTGTACAAGCGCGTTCGGCTTGGCTAAACCAGCCCGGCATCCTCATAACCAGAACAGAGGCGTGTTCTCATGACCGACCCCCTGCATCTTGCCCGGCAATTTCCCGCGGACTTCCTGTTCGGCGTCGCAACGGCCGCCTTCCAGATTGAGGGTGCGACGAAGGAGGGCGGGCGAAAGGCCTCGATCTGGGACGCCTTTTGCAACATGCCGGGTCGCGTCCATGCCCGCCACAACGGCGATATTGCCTGCGATCACTACCACCGCTTCGAACAGGATCTCGATCTCATCAAGGAGATGGGCGTCGAAGCCTATCGCTTTTCTATTGCCTGGCCGCGCATCATTCCCGATGGCACCGGCCGCATCAACGAAGCCGGGCTGGATTTCTACGATCGCCTTCTCGACGGCATGAAGGCGCGCGGCATCAAGGCCTATGCGACGCTCTATCATTGGGACCTGCCCCTGGCGCTGATGGGTGATGGCGGCTGGACGGCGCGCTCGACGGCCTATGCCTTCCAGCGTTACGCCCAGGTGGTGATGGCAAGGCTCGGCGACCGGCTCGATTCGGTCGCGACCTTCAACGAGCCCTGGTGCTCCGTCTGGCTGTCGCATTTGTACGGCGTGCATGCGCCGGGCGAGCGCAGCATGGAAGCGGCACTCGCTGCCATGCATTACACCAATCTCGCCCATGGCCTCGGGATCGAGACCATCCGCGATGCCGCGCCGAACGTGCCGGCCGGGTTGGTGCTCAACGCGCATTCGGTCATTCCCGGCACGCAGGAACCCGAAGACAGGGCTGCGGCCGAGCGCGCCTTCGACTTCCACAATGGCGCGTTTTTCGACCCGGTCTTCCGTGGCGAATATCCGCCGTCGCTGGTCGCCGCGCTGGGCGATCGCATGCCGCCGGTCGAGGAGGGGGATCTTGCGGTCATCTCGCAAAAACTCGACTGGTGGGGGCTGAATTATTACACGCCCATGCGCGTGCTTGCCGATCCGAACGAGGATGCCACATTCCCCGCGATGCGGCCGGCACCATTCGTCAGCGACCGGATCACCGATATCGGCTGGGAAATTCATGCGCCGGCCATGGCATCCCTCATCGAGGATCTCTACCGGCGTTACGACCTTCCGGTCTGCTATGTCACCGAAAACGGCGCCTGCGACAATACGGAACTTGTCGACGGCAAGGTCGAGGACGACATGCGTCTCGAATACTATGCCGACCATCTGGCGGTCGTCGCCGATCTGGTAAAGGCCGGTTATCCGATCAAGGGCTATTTCGCGTGGAGCCTGATGGACAATTTCGAATGGGCGGAAGGCTATCGCATGCGCTTCGGCCTCGTCTATGTCGACTACGAGACCCAGCAGCGGACGATCAAGAAGAGCGGAAACTGGTATAGCGCGCTGGCTTCGGCTTTCTCTTCGTCAGGGGAGCAGGATCCCGCCTAGAAGAGAGAAGATTATTTCCTGCCGCATCGCACAAACGGAAAACCATCCCTGTGCAGTTGTCGGCGAGGGCCGCATAAGTCTTCGTCAGAAGAGACAGAACTCTCTGCTGCAACCGCGCATACCGAAAGCCGTCAGAAAATGCTTGCCTCCCGTGTTTGTCTTCGAATGTGCCGCTGATTGGCTAAAACGCCATTAAGCGGTTATAGAGCCGCCAGTTCAAGAAGACCAACACCCGAGAGTAGACTATGACAATCCAACAAGCGGTAACCCGCACCGCGCCGGAGGCCGATCAGGCGGTCACGACGCATCCGGTGCCGATGGTTGCCTTCGAAGGCGTCGGAAAGCGTTACGGCCCCGCTGGCGAAGGCGGCTTTACCGCGCTTGCCGATATCGATCTCACCGTCGCACGCGGCGCCATCACCGGTATTATCGGCCGCTCCGGTGCTGGAAAATCCACGCTGATCCGCCTCGTCAACGGGCTGGAAAAGGCAACGACCGGTAAGGTGATCGTTGATGGCATCGAGGTCGGCGGGCTTGGCGAGGATGGTCTGCGTGGCCTGCGCCGCCAGATCGGCATGATCTTCCAGCACTTCAACCTGCTTTCATCGCGCACCGCTTTCGACAACGTGGCACTGCCGCTGGAAATCGCCGGTGTCGACAAGGCAACGATCAGGGCCAAGGTCGGGCCGCTGCTCGATCTCGTCGGTCTCGGTGACAAGGCGAACCGTTATCCCTCGGAACTGTCCGGCGGCCAGAAGCAGCGCGTCGGCATTGCCCGGGCGCTTGCGACCGATCCAAAACTGCTGCTCTCCGACGAAGCCACCTCGGCGCTCGACCCGGAAACCACGCAGTCGATCCTCGAACTTCTCAAGCGCATCAATGCCGAACTGAACCTGACGGTTCTCCTCATCACCCACGAGATGGAAGTGGTGAAAACCATTGCCAGCCATGTGGCAGTGATCGATGCCGGCCGTATCGTCGAAGCCGGCCGCACATTCGACGTTTACGCCAACCCGAGCCATGAGACGACGCGCACGCTTCTGGCGTCTGCGCTCAACCTGCCGGAATGGCTGCGCAACAGCATCAAGCAGGTTCCGTCTGTTGGCGACCGCGTTCTGGTTCGTCTGGTGTTCTTCGGCGAAACCGCCTTCAAGCCGCTGACTGGCCGTCTGGTTGCCGAGCTTGGCTCCGACGTCAACATTCTGGCCGGCGGTATCGAGGAGATCGGCGGCGAGCCTTTTGGTTCGCTGGTCGTCTCCTATTCGGCCGACCCCCAAGTCGTCGCTCGCGCGGAAAAATTCTATGCCAAAACCGGCCTGACCACGGAGGTTCTCGGTTATGTCGCTTGAGATGATGATCAGCCTTATCCTCAAATCGCTTGGCCAGACCGGCCAGATGGTGGCGATCTCTGGCCTGCTCGGCTCTCTGATCGGCCTTCCGATCGGCATTTTCCTCGCCACCAGCGGCAGGGGTGAACTGTTCCCGGCGCCGATGGTCAACCGCATCATCGGCCTGATCGTCAACGCCGCCCGCTCGACGCCTTTCATCATCATGGTCGTGGCGATCATTCCGTTCACCCGGTTCGTCACCGGCACCTCGATCGGCACCAACGCGGCGATCGTGCCCCTGACCATCGCGACCATTCCGTTTTTCGCCCGTCTGGTGGAAGCGGCGATCCGCGAGATCGACAAGGGCCTGATCGAGGCAGCGCGTGCCATGGGGGCGACCCCGATGCAGATCGTCTTCAAGGTTCTGCTCGCCGAAGCGCGTCCGGCCCTGATGGCCGCACTCACCATGACCATGGTCAGCCTGATCGGGTATTCCGCCATGGTCGGCGCTGTCGGCGGCGGTGGTCTGGGCGATCTCGGCATCCGTTACGGTTATCAGCGTTTCATGCCGGAAATGATGCTCGCCGTCGTCATCGTGCTGATCGTGCTCGTCCAGCTCGTACAGAGCGCCGGCGACGCACTGGCTCGCAGTTTCGACAAGCGCAATCGCAAGAACTGACTGTTTTTAGAGGGGTAAGATCATGAGACAACTGATTGTCGCGGCAACGCTTGCCGTCCTGTTTTCCACCGGTGCGGCACTCGCCGAAACGAAGAAGGTCGGCGTGACACCCGGCCCGCATGCGCAGCTGGTCGAAAAGGTCAAGGAAGTCGCAGCAAAGAAGGGTCTTGATCTCGATATCATCGAGTTCTCCGACTATGTCGTGCCGAACCAGGCGCTATCGGATGGCGATATCGACATCAACTCCTTCCAGCATCAGCCCTATCTGGACAACCAGGTGAAGGAGCGCGGGCTCGATCTCGTCAGCGTCGCCCAGTCCGTCAATTTCCCGATGGCGGGTTACTCCAAGAAGATCAAGGCGCTCTCCGAGCTGAAGGAGGGCGCGTCCGTTTCGATCCCCAACGATCCGAGCAATGGCGCCCGCGCCCTGCTGCTTCTGGCCGACCAGAAACTGATCACGCTCAAGGACGGCGTCGGCGTCAAGGCATCGGTTGCCGACATTACCGACAACCCGAAGAAGCTGAACATTCTCGAACTCGATGCCGCCCAGCTGCCGCGTTCGCTCGACGATGTCGATCTGGCCGCCATCACCACCAATTACGCGCTTGCCGCCGGTTTGAACCCGAAGTCGGACGGCATTTTCCAGGAAAGCACCAAGGCGCCTTATGTCGGCATCATCGCCGTGCGCGCCAAGGACAGCCAGGCCGACTGGGTGAAGACCTTCGTCGAGAGCTATCACAGCCCCGAGGTGAAGGCCTTTATCGAGGAAAAGTTCAAGGGCGCGATCACGCCGACCTGGTAAGCGCAACCGATTGCGCCGCCCCGTCATACGGTGCGGTGCCATGAAACCAAGCAAAAACCGTGAGGAACACCGAATGAAGAAGCTCATCCTTGCCGCAACGCTTGCGGCCTTCGCCGCCGGCTCCGCCCTTGCCGAAGATATCAAAGTCGGCGTCTCGGCCGGCGAACATGCCAAGATCATGGAAAAGGTCGCCGAGGTCGCCAAGACCAAGGGTCTCAACATCGATATCGTCGAGTTCTCCGACTATGTCGTGCCGAACCAGGCGCTGAACGACGGCGACATCCAGGCCAACTCGTTCCAGCACCAGCCCTATCTCGACAACCAGATCGCCGACCGCAAGTTCGATCTCGTCAGCATCGGCAAGACCATCACCACCCCGATGGGCGTCTATTCCAAGAAGGTGAAGAGCCTCGACGAACTGAAGGAAGGTTCGACCGTCGCCATCCCGAACGACCCGACCAATGGCGGGCGCGCCCTGCTGGTTCTGGCCGCCAAGGGCCTGATCAAGTTCAAGCCGGATGCCGGCATCAAGGTAACCCCGGCCGATATCATCGAGAACCCGAAGAAGATCGAGTTCGCCGAGATCGACGCCGCCCAGCTGCCGCGCTCGCTCGATGACGTCGATGCCGCCGTCATCAACACCAACTATGCCATGGAAGCCGGCCTCAACCCGCGCAAGGATTCCATCGCAATCGAAGGAGACGAGTCGCCTTACGCAAACATCATCGTTGTGCGCACGGCCGACAAGGATGCTTCCTGGGCCAAGACACTGGTAGAAGCCTACCATGACGACAGCATTCGCAAGTTTATCGATGAGGAATACAAGGGCGCGATCATCGCTTCCTGGTAATTGTCTCGCGTTTCATCCACTGCAATCGCGGCGGTCCGGTCATTCCGGGCCGCCTTTTTCATTGGCGAGGGTTTGCGCCTGCGATTTCACCGCGATAAACAAAATGTGAGTCCGGCAACGCATTCCGGGTTCGGGGGAAAACATGCGGGTCCTGTCATCGCGTCAAAAGCCGTCTTCTGCCGCGCAGCGCCGTTCGCTGGTGCGCTCGCTGCTGGTCATCTTTGCAGCGGTGATGGTGATCGTCACCAGCATGGTGCTGACCGCGCTCGACCGCGTCGGCGCGCATGCCGACCGGCTGGACGACGAACGCTCGCGCGAGACGACGATCGGTGCGCTGCAGACGTTCCGGGATCATCTCGGTGCCACGCTCAACGATTATGCCGCCTGGGACGATGCCGCCCGCCATGTCTATGACGCTGACGGCATGGACTGGGTAGTGGCCAATTTCGGCGAGATGACCGCCAACAGCAACCTGTTCGATGCCTCCGTCTTGCTCGATGCCGAAGGGCGTGCGCTGATGGTGTACGATGCCGGGCAGCCGGCGGACTGGTCCGTCGATCGCTTCTTTGATGCCTCCTTTGCGAAACTGTTCGACAGCGTGCGCCATGCCGCGCCCGGTTCGACCCCCGAGGCAAGCGCCTTCATCTCCACCGCACGAGGCATTGCGGCGATCGGCATTGGTCTCGTTCGCCAAAAGAATGGCACGATTGAGAAGGAGCCGGGCGAGCGCCGTTACCTCGTGCTGGCGCGGCATCTGAGCGATCCGCATATCAAGGCCATGGCCCGGACCTATGTTGTCGATGGCCTTACGCTGAGAAGCGCGGGCGAACGGCCGGCAAACCATGTCGCAATCCGCGACGTGCGGGGCGAGGCGATCGGTGTGCTCAGCTGGAGTTCGCGTCTGCCGGGGCGCGCCAGCCTGGCGCAGGTGCAGCCGCTCGTTCTTGGCGCGATTGCCATGGTGGCGATCTATTTCATTCTGCTGTTCGTCAGCGGATCGCGCCTGCTGCGCCAGATCAAGGCGGAAGAAACGGCCGCGCTGGACCTGTCGCGTCTCGATCCGCTGAGCGGGCTTGCAAATCGCTTCGGTCTTTTTTCCGATCTCGGACGGCTTGTGTCTCAAGCCGGGTCCGGTCAGGACGACGTGCTGCTGCTCTATCTCGACCTCGACGGGTTCAAGGAAGTCAACGACGCCTATGGCCACGCCACCGGCGACAACCTGATACGCGGCGTGGCGGCCGGCCTGAAGACGCTGATTTCCGGTCCGGCGACGATCGCGCGCGTCGGCGGTGACGAATTCGCCATTGCCCTGAACACTCGCAGCCAGGCGCGGAAGACTGCGGAACTATGCGAGCGGATCCTTGGTTTTTTCGGCGAGCCGTTCGTCATCGGCGAGCGCGTCGCCGTCGTCGGGTGCAGTATCGGCGTGGCGGTGTCGGCGCGCGGCACGGTTTCGGGCGAGGAACTGCTGCGCCGCGCGGACATGGCGATGTATCGTTCGAAGGAAGACGGGCGCGGTCGCTGGACCGTCTACGACCCGGCCATGGATACCGAACGTGAAGCGCGCAACCAGCTGGAGATCGACCTGCGACGCGCCATCGAAACCAGCGAGATCGGCGTGGTCTACCAGCCGGTCGTCGACGCGCGCGACGGACGGATGGTGTCGGTCGAGGCGCTGGCGCGCTGGGACCGGCCGGGGCATGGCGCCGTCAGCCCCGAAGTGTTCATCGGCATTGCCGAACGGACCGGCATGATCGATCAACTCGGTCTCTCCGTGCTGCGCACCGCCTGCCGGGCGGTCCGGCAATGGCCGGGCCTGCGCCTTGCCGTCAACATTTCGCCCGGCCAGTTCCGCGACCCGGCCTTTGCCGGGCAGGTCGCGCGGGCTTTCAGCGATCTTGGGATCGATCCCGGCCGGATCACGCTGGAAATGACGGAGAGCTATTTCATCCGCAATCCGGGCCGCGCGCTTGCCGCGATCGCCAGTCTGAAGGCTATCGGCGTCAAGATCGCGCTCGACGATTTTGGCTCCGGCTTCTCCAGCGTCGGCTATCTGCGCCAGTTCGGTTTCGACCGCATGAAGATCGACCAGTCGCTGGTGGCGACGGTGGCGGAGGGCGGCAGCGCGGTGGATCTGTTGCAGGCGACGGTCGCGCTGGCGCGCGCGCTCGACATTCCGGTGACGGCGGAAGGCGTGGAGACCGAGGACCAGGCCAGGATTTTGCGGCTGAGCGGCTGCGACGAGCTACAGGGCTACCTGTTCGGCCGACCGATGTCCGCGGATGCGATCGGGCGCATGGTGATGGAGCAAAGGGTCGTGAGCTGATGTCTGCCGGTAGGGGAAGAAATGCCATCGTCTCACTGGTCTTCTGTCTCTTAACGGTCACCGCTGTCGCATCTGCATCGGGTTTTTCTGCGTATTCCGGCTTTTTTGCCGGGTCTACCGAGACACCTTTTCAATGCGGTGAGCTGCTGTCATCCGGTGGTGATGACGAAGTCGCAATGCTCTTTTCGTTTATGATCGGTCCGTCCGTTCTCTGGCGGCTGTTCCGCTGGAACAGATCAATATCAGATGCAGAGGTGCTGGCGTTTTTTGCTCTGAATATTGGCGCGTTGGCGCTGACGCTCATGAGCTTGGACTGTGGTGATTTTTTCCTGACTGCATTCGTTGTTGGCGATCGGTATCTGCAGGCTTTTTGTATTTTCAGTGCGGCGGCGGCGGGTGTTTTGATCGCTCAGAAAGTGACCGGTTCTTCCAAGCAATAGAATAGGCGCGCGACGCGGCCGATCACTTGTGCTGGTCAAGATCGGCCAACATAGCACGGCGCAGAATCGCATTCAGTCGGGTCTGGTAACCTTTGCCCTGTCCCTTGAGCCAAGCCAGTACATCCGAATCTACCCGAACAGTGGTCGCGGTCTTTGTCGGTTTGTAGAACCGGCCCTGCACGGCGTTTTTCCAGAATGCTTCATCCAGTTCGGGAATGTCGCCAGTATCGATCTCATCGTCCGGCATTGCCGCCAGAGACTCGATCTCGGCCTTTTGCGCCTCGGTGAGAGGCGGCAGGTTGCTCAGGTCAACCTCATGGCGAACGGTTTTGCTCATAGCGCCTTCTCTCTTTCGGTTCGGCCCGACGCGCCGAGATGATGCGGATCACTTCAACACCATCCTCATCGTCCCACAGGGTGTGCGCCACCAGCAACAGCAGAACACCTTCCACGAGGCCCACTGTTTGCCATCGAAATTCCCCGCCCTCGATGCGGTCCTGGTCTGTCATGGCGAATGGATCGGCGAAGACACGGGTAGCCAACGGGAAGCTCACCCGGTGCTTGCGGAGATTGGCCTCTGCCTTTTCCGGATCCCATTCAAACCGTGCCCATGGTTCATATGTTAGTACGTTTTTGTACCAACACCAAGATCGGGCAAGCGTCGCGGATATCGGGGCATATCCGGCGCGTGTTCTTCATCAGCCGCCGATGTGTTTGTGCCCGCGCTTCTTGGCAAGCGCGATCTGCAGCTGGCGCTGGCGGTAACGCAGGCGGTCTTCTTCCGAGCGGCTGTCATAGCAGTTGGAGCAGGACACGCCTTCCTCGTATTTTTCCGAGGTGACTTCTTCGGCGGTGATCGGGTTACGGCAGGCATGGCAGAGCTTGTGATTGCCTTCCTTCAGCCCGTGTTCGACCGAGACGCGCTCGTCGAACACGAAACAGGCGCCTTCCCACAGGCTTTCCTCTTCCGGCACTTCCTCGAGATATTTCAGGATGCCGCCCTTGAGGTGATAGACTTCCTCGAAACCCTCCTGCTTCATGAAGGCGGTCGCCTTCTCGCATCGGATGCCCCCGGTGCAGTACATGGCAATCTTCGGCTTGTTGTGCAGGCCGGCATTGTTGCGCACCCAGTCAGGGAATTCGCGGAACGTCTTGGTATTCGGGTCGACTGCGCCTTTGAAAATGCCGATCGCCGTCTCGTAGTCGTTGCGCGTGTCGATCACGATAGTTTCCGGATCGGAGATCAGCGCATTCCAGTCCTTCGGATCGACATAAGTGCCGACGATGCGGTTGGGATCGATATCCTCGACGCCCATGGTGACGATCTCTTTCTTGAGCTTCACCTTCATGCGCACGAAGGGCATTTTCGACGCCCGGCTTTCCTTGTGCTCAAGGCTCGCAAATTCCGGCATGGCGCGCAGGTGAGCGAGCAGTTTTGCGATTGCCCCATCGGTGCCGGCCACCGTGCCGTTGATGCCCTCGCGCGCGAGAAGCAGCGTGCCCTTGATGCCGTTTTCATCGCAAAAGGCTTGCAGCGGCTTTTGCACGCCTTCGAAACGTTCGAAGCGGGCGAAATGGTAAAGGGCAGCCACAAGAAATGCGCCTGTGGCTTGCGGGCGCGCGAGGGTCTGATTGTCGGTCATGGCGCTGGAAATACAATTTTGGCCCAGTAAGCGCAACGGCCTATCTGCGCTACGCCCGGCGGGCGTGCACGGATCGGTATTTCTGGACATGGACGTCGAAACGGCCCGCAGACACACGCACGCATGACCGCCAGCAGGGGGGAGGGCTGGAGCGCGTGGAGGGCAACGCCGGCAAAGAACGAGGGACGGGCAGCCACCGGCGATCACCGGATCATGAAATGACGAAGGCTTGCGGCCGGGAAGGCGGCGCCCGCAGCATCCGGCGATCAGCCTTCCGCGGCCGCTTTCCACAGCAGCGCAATCGCCCGGCTCTCCTCGTCGATATCCTCGGCAAACACCGTGTCGGCGAGCGTCAGCGCCTGCTCGCGCAGCTTTTGCTGCTTGGCGATGACGGCGCCCAGCAGCCGCGCCAGCGTATCGCCGTCGCCGAACAGGTCCGCCTCCTCGTTGATCAGTTGCGTCAGCACCGAAAGATCATGCTCATGACCGAGAATCTCGACCAGTGTCTTTGCATCGTCATGCTTGGCGGCCATGGCGGAAGGCCACAGATCGCGCATCAGCGACAGATGCATCCAGTAGGTCTGGCCGGCCTTGCGCAATTCGTGAAACACATCCGCCTCGGGCTGCGCGTGACAGGCGGCCAGGGCCTCGGCCGAAGCCTTGCGCCGCTTGCGCCACGCCCGAGAGAGACGCTTTGCCGTCTTTTTCGGATCGTCGGTCAGCGTCAGCGCCTCCAATGCCTCGATCGCCTCGCCGGACTGGTCGATGGCAGACGCGATCTTTTGCGCAAGATCGGTTTCTGCGGCAACGATCCGGTCACGTCGCTCGATCAGCGCGTTCGACGCGAAAGTGAGCGCTGCGATCTCCTCGGGCGAGGCCGCATCCCCGACCAGATATTCGGTGGTTTCGATGAGCGCTGTGGCATCGCGCGCCGTGGACAGGGTCTTGGCGACATCGCGGATGCGGGCATTTTCCTGCTTTCGGAAATGCCTGGCATCGGAGCCGAGCAGACGATAGAGCGCACGCACCCGCTTGAAGCGCTTGCGCGCGTCGTGCACGGCCTTGTGCTGGCCGTCCGGCTGATCCCGCAACAGGTCGATCGCCCGCCTGAGCTGGCTTTCGGCAACCCGCCGCACCTCTTTGGTGAAAGGCTCACAAGGGCGGATTCGATAAGCCATGGCCCAACTCCGTGCTCAGGGTTTCATCGATCGCCATCGCCATGTTGGAGTAGCGCTTGTCGCCGGTCACTTCCCGGCCGAGCCATTCGGGAAGATCCGGCCTGTCATCGGTCGACTGCATTTCCACCTCGGCGACCACCAGCCCATGGTAGAAGCCGGCGAATTCGTCGATTTCGAAGGTGAAGCCGCGATAGTCCACCCGGTGACGGGTCTTTTCAAGGACAATGCCGATCGCGCCCCGCATCAGCTCCTCGGCGTCGGCAAGCGGAATGTCGTATTCGAATTCGTCGCGCACAAAAAGGTCGCGGCCGAGCTTGATCGTCAGGCGGGCCTGCGCGCCGTCGATAATGCGCACGCGGATGGAGCGATCGTCGCCGGTGGCGATATAGGCCTGCAGAAAGCTTTGGGTCTTGCCGGCTGCGGCTTTCCAGCCATCATCCGCCACCAGAAACTTGCGTTCTATTTCCTTGGCCATGCGCGCTCCGTTGTTAGGGGCAAACCTATGGCAAGGCATGGGTTTCGACCAGCCCCGCGTGATGTCGCGGCTTCATTTTTCCTCGACATCGCAGGGTCTGGAGAGTATTCCAGGCGCGACTTCAATCGTTTGATATGGATATCATGATGAGCGGCAAGACCGAGAAAGTCCTTTCCATCCTCAAGTTGCAGCCGGTCGTTCCGGTGCTGATCGTGGACGACGCGAAGTCTGCGGTGGATCTCGCAAAAGCCCTGGTTGCCGGTGGCCTGCGGGCCATCGAAATTACCCTGCGCACCCCTGCGGCCCTCGATGCCATCCGGGCGGTTGCAGCCGAGGTCGAAGGCGCCAATGTCGGGGCTGGCACCATCCTGAGTTCGAAGGATTACGAAGCCGCCGTCAAGGCCGGCTCGACTTTCATCGTATCGCCGGGCGTCGCGCCGGGCGTGCTGGCCGCTGCGGCCGATTCGGAGGTGCCCCTGCTTCCGGGCACGGCGACGCCGAGCGAGGTGATGACGCTGCGTGAAGCCGGCTACGAGGTGATGAAATTTTTCCCCGCCGAACAGGCCGGCGGCGCTGCCATGCTCAAAGCCTGGTCATCGCCGCTCGCGGGCATGATGTTCTGCCCGACCGGCGGCATTTCGTTGAAGAACGCCAGGGATTATCTGGCGCTGCCGAATGTCGTGTGCGTCGGCGGGTCCTGGGTCGCTCCGAAGGAGATGATTGCCGCCGGCGACTGGGCCGGCATCACCAAGCTTGCCTCGGAAGCCTTCGCCCTGAAGGCCTGAACGGAATATTTTGAGCGCGGTCATGAAGCGGTCCGTTGCGAGGACCGCCTCATGACATTTCCGTCATCCGTTTGATTTCGTCTGCCGCATTCCTATCTCCGGGTCATTGTTTCGCGATCAGGAGAATGAGATGTTCGACGCCAAGAAGCTTCTAGACCAGTTCCTCGGTTCGCAGGTGCCCGGTCTTTCGGGAAGCGTGCGCGATCGGGCCGGCCAGTTCGGCGATGTCGCCAGGAACAATCCGCTCAAATCTGCCGGCATCGCCGCTGCCATTCTCGGCACCAAGACCGGCCGCAAGCTGGCCGGCAATGTGGCGACGATCGGCGGCATCGCGGCCGTGGCCGGGCTCGGCTATCTCGCCTACAAAAACTACCAGTCCGGTAAGGCACCGGACGCCGCGCCGCAGCCGACGCCTGCCAGCAACGCGCCGATTGCCCTGCCGCCGCCTGATTCGGCGTTCAGCCTGCAATCGCCCCAGCTTTCCAACGATTTTGCGCTGACGCTGATCCGCGCCATGATCGCCGCCGCCAAGGCCGACGGCCATATCGACGCGGCCGAGCGCGCCAATATCATGGAAAAGGTGCACGAGGTCGATCTCGGTTCGGAGGCGGAAGCCTTCATCCGAGACGAGCTCGCCAATCCGGTCGATATCGACGATCTGGTGGCCGCGGCCCGCACGGAAGAGCAGAAGGTGGAGCTTTACACCGCAACCCGCCTTACCATCGATCCGGATACCCGCGCCGAGCGCGGCTATCTCGATCTGCTCGCCGGTCGTCTGAACCTGCCGGATGCGTTGGTCGATCATATCGATGCGACCGTTTCGGCCGCCAAGCTCGACGCCTGAACCGGTCCGTCCCGAAGATATCCCAGCTCGCGCATTCATGCGCGGGCCGGCCTGTTGCCTTTCGCCTGTGCCCCGCATAGCCTCCCTTCGTTCACAGCCGAGGCTTTCATGCGCGATCTTTCCACCTACCGTCCCGCCGCTCCCGCGCCCGTCACCCTTACGGGCCGTTTCGTCACGCTCGAACCCTATGAGCGCGCAAGACATCTTGCCGCGCTATGGGAGGCGCTTGGCGGTGCTGCCGGCATCAATGACCTCATCCGCTATTTCCCCAACGACCATTACGACACGCCGGAAGCTTTTGGCGCCTGGCTCGACCATGTGCGCGACGCATCCGGTTTCGTGACGCTGATCGCACGCGAAAACGCCAGCCGCGCGGTAATGGGCATGGCGAGCTATATGCGGCCGGATCCGAAAAACGGGGTCGTCGAGGTCGGCTCGGTCGCGCACGGACCGGCAATGAAACGTTCGCCGATGTCGACAGAACTGCATTACCTGATGGCGAAACACGTGTTCGAGGATCTCGATTATCGCCGTTACGAGTGGAAATGCCACAATGACAACGAACCGAGCAAGACCACGGCCAAACGGTACGGTTTCACCTTCGAAGGCATTTTCCGCCAGCACCTGATTTCACGGGGGCAGAACCGCGATACCGCGTGGTTTTCGATGATCGACAGCGAATGGCCGGTGATCGGCAAGGCTTTCGAGGCCTGGCTTGCGCCGGACAATTTTGACGCGGACGGAAATCAAAAGCGCAGGCTGGAGGATTTGCGCGCCGAGATTGCCGGGACACCTGACGCATGACGCCTGAAGCGAAATCGCAGGCGCTTGCCGCCGCCGTCATTCTCGGCGGCGCCATTCTCGTTCTTTATTTCCTGCCACCGCTGGTTCTGTGGATCGGCGCCTATTCACCGGTTCTGGCGGTGATCGTCGGCGCGCTGCTGATCCTCGGCTTCTTCTGGATTTTCTGGGCGCGGGCGCGCTATCAGCGGCGGCGTGACGGCCGGTAATCACGCCTGCAGCGAAGCGCCCAGCAGCGACAGGCCCATCAGCACGAGGAAGAGCGCTGCGACGATCTCGACACCAAGCGTGATTTTCTGCGCGCGAGCGGAGCCTGCACCGGCGAAACGGACCGCGACATCCTTGGCCGTGACGGCGAGCGTCGCGAGGATGGAGACGGTGATTGCGGTGCCGATCGACATGGCGAGCACCGACAGCGCACCGCCGACATAAAGCCCGTTCAAAAGCGAGAACGTCATCACCAGAATGGCGCCGGAACAGGGGCGCATGCCGACGGCCAGAATGGCCGACCATGCCTCCTGCAGGCTGAAATTGCGTCCACCCATGGCGGCGGCATCCGGCATGTGCATCTGACCGCAATCGGCGCAGACATTGCCGTGTTCGAGGTCGGAATGATCATGCACCTCGACAGCTTCGAAACGCAGGCCGGTCGGCCCGGTCGGGGCCGCCATGGCAAGTCCATTCAGCGCCGCCGGCCGGCGCAGCGACCCGATTTTGCGCACAAGCAGCCAGCAGCCGAACAGCGCGATCATGGCAAAGCTCGCCGCCTCCATCGCCCATGTGGCGCGGGTCAGCGTGATGCCGGTGCCGCGCAGCGCGAAATAGGCGATGATGACCAGAAGGATGGCGGCGACGCCCTGCAGCAGTGCCGAGAGGAAGGAGATCACCATGCCGCGTTTGAGCGCGGTTTCGTTGGCGATCATATAGGAGGAGATAACCGCCTTGCCGTGGCCGGGTCCGGCGGCGTGGAAGATGCCATAGGCAAAGGACAGGCCGATCAGGCTTGCCAAGGCGAAAGGGTCTTCGCGCATGGCTTTGAGCGCACCGGTCAAGGCGCGATAGAAACTCTGCTGATAGGTGTTGATCCACTGGAAATAGGGCGCCAGCGGACCGCCCAGGGAAAAGCTGGGCTCGGCCGAGCCGACGCCGAGCGGTGACTGGGCATAAGCTGTGGTGGCCAGGGCAAGGCTGGCAAAAACGAGGCCGGGAAGGAGGAGAACGCGAAGAATGGGCGTGAAACGGCGCGGGCTCAGCATGTCACCTCCATGCGCGTCGCGAAAAGCTTGGTCATGTCGGTGCCGGTCGGATCGTTGAAAAAGGCGTCGGTCAGCGTATCCTTGTTGGAGGCGATGACTTCGTCCGGATCGGGGCGAACCACGGTATGCGTGCAGGCGGCGAAACCCTTGCCTTCCACCTTCAGGTCGTTATCGGTTGGAAAATTGACTGCGGTGTACATCGAGGGATCGTAGATACCGAAGGCAAGCTTGCCTTTAAGCGGTACCGGCCTTGCCGGCTTGACGGCGAAGATGACGAGAATCTGGCCGTGCTGCCAGGAAACGTGGATGATGCCCGGCTCTGCCACGGGCACGTCCTTGCCGTCGACGGAGATCGTGGTGAAATAATGGAAATCCTCCATCGAGGCACGCATCGTCTCGCCCAGTTCCGCCAGTTCCTCATTGTCGAGCTTCAGGTCGGAATTCCTGTCGAAATCGAGGAGCACGCTGGAGGAGAACACCTCGTCGAACCGCCAGACATTGCGTAACTCGGCCAGATGACCGTCATCGCTTGCGACCACTTCCAACCGCGCATCGAGAAAGATATGCGGATGGGCAAGCGCGGGCAGGGGCATGGCACAGAGTGCTGCGGCAGCGATGATCGATCTGAAAAACTTCATGCTTCGGTTTCTTTGCCCAAATGATGCGAGGTGCAGTGACCCGCAAATAAGACGGAATTTCGGCTCCCTGATGACAGTGCCGTTATTGCCTCGAAATGCATGCACTCACCGTCAGACTTGGGTCTTGCGAAACCACGCGGTCAAAAAGTCCACGAAACTGCGCACCTTTGCCGGCAGATAGCGCCTATGCGGGTAAACCGCATAGATGCCCCGGTCCTTGACGATATAGTCGTCGAACAGCGTCACCAGTTCGCCGGACTGGATAAAGGGCAGGACGATGAAATCCGGCACGATGGCGACGCCGAGGCCCGCTTGCGCCGCGCGCAACGTCGCCTGCGGACTGTTGACCTCGATCGGGCCGGCGACCGGCACCGAAAGGGCGCCGCCGTTGGGATCCTGAAAACGGATATTGTTGTGCGAACGGGTATTGGTGTCGACGATGAAGGGTTTTCCCGTCAGGTCCTGCGGATGGTCGAACGGACCGAAGCGGGCGACGAAATCCGGCGTCGCCACGGCATAGACGCGGAAATCGGAGAGTTTGCGGGCGATGAGGCCTGAATCCTCCAGCCGGGTGATGCGGATGGCGAGATCGAAACTTTCCTCGATCAGATCGACAAAGCGATCCTCGGCGACAATTTCCAGCGCGATTTCCGGATTGGCGGCAGCGAAATCGATCAGCGACTGGCCGACCGGGGCATCGATGAAGGTGCGCGGCACCGACACGCGGATGCGGCCCTTGAGATCGGCATTGTTCTCGCGCACGAGATCGGCGAGATTGTCGATCTCTTTCAAAATGTCTGCGGCAGTGCGGAAATAGGTATGGCCGGCCTCGGTCAGCGAGAACTGGCGGGTGGTGCGGTTGAGAAGAAGCGCACCGAGATCGTCTTCGAGTTCGCGCACGTATTTCGACAGAAGGGCCTTGGAGCGGCCGGTGCGGCGGGCAGCGGCGGAAAAGCCTTCCGCTTCGACAACGTCGATGAAGGCGCGCATGCGGGTGAGTGTGTCCATGGTTACTCCAGCTTCTGGGCTTGACTTATAAGCCAAGCGCAAAGGCGAGCGCCACGTCTAATCTCTTAATATCTGAATGGCTTAAATGACCGATGATGGAGCCAATCCGAAGGCGGGATACCGCGACGGGTTTGTCGATCATAAGGTCGGATCGAGCCTTCAGCCCGTTCTGGTCGGAAGGCTCGATAGTAATGCAAAAATCTGCCTGTAAATCCATTGTCGATGTGAACTGGCAAACCGCGATGCCGCCATATTCGCGAGCGAGCAGAATATCATTGGTAATGACGACGGTGGGGCGAGGTTTGCCGTAATCCCCCGAAACGGCGACGCTTCATTCGAGGTCGCGGTCCTCGTTGTCAAACAACGATACCGACTCGATCCAACGCAATGATTCGGCCTCGACGTCAGGGTCCATGGCCGCGATTGCCTTGGCTATCCGCGCCTTGACCTCTGGATCGCTCACATCAGGCAATGCGGCGCGAATTTCCGGCCGCAAGGCATCCGCGACTTCCGTTTCATGAGCTCTTTGCTGGTTCCGGACAGATGGCATTCGACCTCTCCTGCGGACTCCTCACCGCCTAATTTAATACCGAGCATGTCGCACCGCAAATTCAACCTCGAGAGTGTTCTCGGATTATTTTTTCCTGTCCGAAAAAACCGCTTGATTATGACCGCGAATATTCTTATCTCCCGCCTTGCCCAAAGTCGCACGTGCCCATGGGTGTCCGCCGACCCTCGAATTGAGATCTATCTCTAAGGTGAGGTCATCGGTAAGGTACCTGGAACTAACCCCTCCAGTCGCTATTCCGGCCAACCGGGAAATGCGAGGACATCTGAAGCAACGACGGTGCGGGCCTTTTAAGTCTCTGCATGCTTTCCATCAGCATGCAATTCTGTAGAGGCACACCTGAATTGCCAAAAGTGCGGTAGGGACAACCCTCCAATCAATGGCAGACAAAGCGGATCAAAGCTCTTGGCAGGGCGTTGGTCCATCGATCGCGCGTTTGAGCGTGCTAGGCGGCGGTGTCTCCAAAAACCGTTGTTGGCGCATACTCATTACGTCCTTTGTCCTCTTGCCGGAGCGTGGTGCTCCAGAGGGTTTGAACGATGACTGCACGTATCCTCGACTTCCTCCGTACCGAGCGTCCGGAAGGCCCCTGCCTCGTTGTCGACCTCGACGTCGTGCGCGACAATTTCAAGGCTTTCCGCCACGCACTGCCGGACAGCTCGATCTACTATGCCGTCAAGGCAAACCCGGAACCGAAGATCCTGGAACTGCTCGCCTCCATGGGCTCGAGCTTCGATTGCGCTTCGGTTGCCGAAATCCAGATGGCCCTTGCCGCCGGCGCTACCGCTGACCGCCTTTCCTTCGGCAACACGATCAAGAAGGAACGCGACGTTGCGCGCGCCCACGCGCTCGGCGTTGGCCTGTTTGCCGTCGACAGCCACGAGGAAGTCGAAAAGATCGCTCGTGCCGCGCCCGGTGCCAAGGTGTTCTGCCGTGTTCTGACCGACGGTGAGGGCGCCGAATGGCCGCTGTCGCGCAAGTTCGGCTGCGTGCCGCAGATGGCCGTCGACGTTCTCGTCTACGCGCACCAGCTGGGTCTCGAAAGCTACGGTGTGTCGTTCCACGTCGGTTCGCAGATGACCAAGGTCGATGCCTGGGATTCGGCGCTCGCCGATGCCAAGCGCGTCTTCTCCCAACTGGCCAAGCAGGGCATCGTCCTGCAGATGGTCAACATGGGCGGCGGCTTCCCGACCAAGTACCTGCGCGACATCCCGAAGGCCGAGGAATACGGCCAGGCGATCAACGCTTCGCTGCGCAAGCATTTTGGCAACAACCTGCCGAAGACGATCATCGAGCCGGGTCGCGGCATGGTCGGCAATGCGGGCGTCATCAAGGCGGAAGTCGTTCTCGTTTCGCGCAAGTCGGACAATGACAACCATCGCTGGGTCTTCCTCGACATCGGCAAGTTCGGCGGTCTTGCCGAAACCATGGACGAGGCGATCCGTTATCCGATCCGCACCACGCGCGATCAGGACGAGATGGAGCCCTGCGTTCTGGCCGGCCCGACCTGCGATTCGGCCGATGTCATGTACGAGAAGAACATGTATCCGCTGCCGCTCACGCTGACGATCGGCGACGAAGTTCTGATCGAAGGCACCGGCGCCTACACGACGACCTATTCGGCGGTGGCCTTCAACGGCTTTGATCCGCTCAAGGCCTACGTGATCTGATAAATTCGCGGTTCCCGGTCCTCCAGACGGGAGCCGCACCTCCACAATGATCCGACGACGCCGTTTGAAACGGTTTTGAGTAACGGGAGGCCAAGATGGCCGCTGTTCTTGATTCTGTACGCGCATTCCTCGCGCCGAAAGCCAAATCCTTCACGATCTCCGCCGAAAATGCGGCCGATGTCGTGGCTCGCGAAAATCTGCTCGATCGCGCCATGGGTGCGGATCGCCGCAAGAAGTCGTCCGAAAAGATCCGCAACAATCGCTTGCCGGCCGAAGGCCTGGCGTTGGTTGCGCGTGACGCGTCCGGCCATGTCATCGGCACCGTTCGCTTGTGGAACATCGAAGCCGGCGTTGCCGCCGACGGCGTGCCGGTCGATGCGCTGCTGCTCGGCCCGCTTGCCGTCGATCCGGCCCGCGAGGGCAAGGGCATTGGCGCTGCGTTGATGCGCGCCGCCATTTCGGAAGCCACGCGCCGTGGCCACGGCGCCATCATTCTGGTCGGGGACGCTCCCTATTACCAGAAGTTCGGCTTTTCTGCCGACAAGACCCGGCATCTCGTCATGCCCGGCCCCTGCGACCGCGCACGCTTTTTGGGCCTGGAACTCAAGGCCAGCTGGCTGGAGGATGCCGCTGGCATGATCGTGGCGAGTGGACGCAAGCTGGCCTGAGCGCGAGGCGTGCCGCAATGCGATCAGTCTGAGGATTTGCCGGCCCGCGTTCCCGTGAGGGAAGGCGGGTCTTTTCGCGTCTGCTGAAGGCTGTCGGTCGCGCTCCGGTGCTCATCGCTACCTAAGCAACCGGCATGCACGAGGTTTCGCTGACGTTGTTTCTCTCGTCAGGCTTGTCGCAGATCGATTGGCCGGTGTTCACTGCCGGCCGGTTTCCGAAGGTCTGACTTCGCCTCGATGGTCTCCACATCGCGATCCTGATCGGCCGCGGGTCGGGCGTGGGGCAGGGCTTCAACATCGCCACCCGTTGAATGACTTGCAGCCACGTGCCGGCGGCGGCGGGGACGGCGTGCGCGCAGCGAGGCGGCACCGAACAGCGCGGCGGCCAGCCAGCCGAGGATCAGGCCTACTCCACCCCAGATCAGTCCGGCGACGCTGACGGGGACACCCGGCACGTAGTCTCGCCAGGCATTGGCGAAGATATCGGCATCGGGACGGCTGAAAAGGATGAGTGGTTTTGCGAGCTGCGAGGCCTCCTGCAGTTCCCGGCTTTGCTGTTCCAGGTTCTCATAGCGGCTGAACGTATGGCGCATGGAATCGCCCTGCGAACGCAGGAACCGTTCGGGCGATGCGGAATAGATGCCCAGCGCCCGCTCGCGATCGAGGCCGTTGCGGTCGGCTTCGCTGTCGAAGCGGGCGATCACGGCGCGCAATTCGTCGAGCGCGCCGCCGATGCGCTGCCGGTATTGCTGTGCGAATTCCGGCGCCTGCGAAAAGACGATTCCGCCAAGCAAAGCCATTGCCATGGCCAGCATTCTTCCGAACATCAGCATGATCGCGATCCCGGTTGATCAAGCATTCTAAACGGCAGGGCGCAGCAAAGGTTGCGACACCTGTCTTTGATGCGGGGGCGCTTGCCGGTGCTTTGGGGGCATGGCACTGCTCCGTGGAAGAGTTTGTCGCGGCACAATGGCGGGCCAAGGCTTTGTTGTGAACGGTCGCTCACGCCGTTTCACCATGGTGTGAAACGAGGCATTCCGGCATGGGCGCGCCGAGCCCGGCGCACTAGTTGGGGTATCATGCTCAATCGCCGTACCGCACTCATTGCTCTGCCGCTGGCGCTTGCCGCCTCCCGCAGCCTCGCCCAGACCCGCCCTGCTGCCGGTCCCGATCTCAAGGCGGTGCTCGATGCCGCGTCGAGCCTGACGCCGCTCAAGGTCGTGCTGGTGAAACGGGAGGGCCGATCTCTCGGCGAACGCGCCTATAATGGCCATGCGCTCACAGGTTCGACCAATATCAAGTCGGCTTCGAAATCGATCATATCGGCGATGGTTGGCATTGCCATCGGCAGGAAGCTGCTGGAGGGTCCGGGGCAGAAGATCGCACCGATCCTGAAATCGGCCCTGCCGACCGATCCCGATCCGCGGCTGAACGACATCACCATCGGCAACCTCCTGTCCATGCAGTCGGGTCTGGCGCGCATGTCGGGTCCGAATTACGGGCGCTGGGTCTCCAGCGGCAACTGGGTGCGTTTCGCCCTGTCGGAGCCTTTCGACGGAGAACCGGGCGGCGACATGCTCTATTCCACAGCCTCGACGCATCTTCTTTCCGCCATCCTGACGCGGGTCGGGCGCAAATCGACGCTGGAACTGGCGCGGGAATGGTTCTCAGCCGTGGATGATTTCCGCATTGGTGCGTGGGAGCGCGATCCGCAGGGCATCTATCTCGGCGGCAACCAGATGGCCATGACGGCGCGCTCGCTGCTGGCTTTTGGCGAACTTTACCGCAATGGCGGCAAGACGGCTGAGGGGCGGCAGGTGGTGCCGGCTGAGTGGATCGCCGCGTCCTGGCAGGTGAGGACAAACTCGCGCTTCTCCGGTGACGGTTACGGCTATGGCTGGTTCAACCGCATGATCGGTGGTCACGGCGTCTGGTTCGGCTGGGGCTATGGCGGCCAGATGATCTATGTCGTGCCATCGCTGCAGATGACGGTGGCGATGACCTCGAGCGACAACGGCCCTTCGGCGCGCAGCGGTTACCGCGACGATCTGCATGCCCTGCTGGGCAATATCATCGGCGCCGTTCAGTCCGCCTGAAATCAGGCGGTGGCCAGCCAGATCATATGGCGCGCACCGCTGCCCTTGCCACGGCCGTTTGCTTTCACCCGCGCTTCCTCGACGGTAAAGCCCGAGCCCTGCAGACGGCGGGTGAATTTCGGATCGGGCGCCGATGACCAGACCGCAAGCACGCCGCCGGGCGTGAGCGCTGCCTTGGCGGCACGCAGGCCGCGCGACGCGTAGATCTGGTCATTCTCGTCGCGCGTCAGCGCTTCGGGACCATTGTCGACATCGAGAAGGATGGCATCCCATGCCTTGGCGTGTCCATTGATGAAGTCCGCGACGTCGCCTTCACGAATGGTGACGTGAGGATCCGACAGGCAGTCGCCATAGACATCTGCCATCGGGCCGCGGGCCCAGGCGACGACGGCCGGCACCAGTTCGGCCACGGTAATCTGCGCATCCTGCGGCAGCTGTGCGAGAGCGGCGCGCAGCGTAAAGCCCATGCCGAGCCCGCCGATCAGCATTTTTGGCGCCTTGCGGCCTATGATCTTTTCCCAGGAGAGCTTTGCCAGCGCCTCTTCCGAACCGCTCAGCCGGCTGTTCATCAGCTCGTTGGCGCCAAGCATGATGGAAAATTCCGTGCCGCGCTGTTTCAGACGCAATTCGTCGCGTCCACCCGGCACCTTAGCCGTATCGAGCACTTTCCAGGGGATCATCGTTTCACTCCACAGGCAAAATCCGCCGCTGCGCGCCTTATGACCGGTTGATGCCGTGACCGCAATATTGCGGGACAATCGATAATTGCTCGCATTAAGCGAGTTAGTGTCATCTTTTGTAAAGGACAGGTTGCCTACACTTTGCGGCCGGAAGCTGGGGTGACGGAATGGAATTCGATCTACGTACGATCTACGCGATGACGGGACTGGCCTGTGTGATCATGGGCACGGTGCAGGCCGCCGCGTTTCTGACCCGCCGCTTCGGCCGCTGGCTGGCATGGTGGAGCGCCAACAATATCCTGCTGGGGCTCGCTTCCTTTCTAATCGTGCTGCGCGAGATCGCTCCCGACATCCTGTCCATCTCGGTCGGCAACATGATGACCATTGTCGGCAGCGCGTTGCTGCCGGTGGCGATCCGCGAATTTGCAGGGCGCAAGACCAGTCCCTGCATCGTGCTGCTGATGGCAGGCCTGCCCAGCCTGCCCTATTTCCTGATCTTTACCGATCCCTCGCAATCCATGCCCCGCATCGTGTTCTGCTCGGCAATCTGCGCGCTGTTCGACATGGCGGTGGCCTGGGAGGCGCGGCGGATGGCGCGCGAGGAGCGGCTTTATTCAGCCGAGCTGGCTTCAGGGCTGTTTGCCCTGACGGCCACGCTGTATGGTGCGCGTGCGATGATGGGCTGGTGGGGCAGTCTCGGCGGTGGTCCCTTGTTCCATAACGGCGATCAATTGCATGCCACGCTCGGGCTCGTCGCCATGCTGCTTCTGACGCTGCGCTGCATGGTGATCATGATGATGGCGACCGAGCGGACGCAGATACAGCTTGCCAATGCGGCCTATCACGACCCGCTGACCGGCGTTCTCAACCGGGCCGGCATGAGCCGTGCCTTCAGCGCGCTGCCGAAGCAGCCGATCGCGGTGCTTTTGATCGATGTCGATAATTTCAAGCAGCTGAACGACAGTCTGGGTCATGCCACAGGCGACGACGTTCTTGGTGCCTTCGCCTCGGCGGCGACAGGAGCAACGGGCGCTGATGACCTGATCGCACGCTATGGCGGCGACGAATTCGTCGTCGTCCTGCCGGGTCGGACATTGGCGGAGGCGGCCGCCATGGCACAGGCGATCCGCGAGGCCTTCCGTGCCGCAGTGGTGGACCTGGTCACGGGCACAAGCCCCCGACCGACGCTCAGCATCGGCGTTGCGACCGGACACAAGGCCGAGGCAGAAACGCTGCAGGCTATTCTGCACAAGGCAGATCAGGCGCTCTACCGGCGCAAGCGCGATGGCCGTGACGGTGTCGACGTGTTCGACGAGCCGTTGCAGGCCGCTTAGGCAGTCTTTCGGATGTCGCACCCCTGACCACGGAAGGGATCAGGCCGAGATGTCCACCACGCCGCAATCGCCGGCCTCGGACGCGAAGGCGAGGCGCTTGCCGTCGGCACTCCAGCTGAAGCCGGTAATGCCGCCCTTGCCGGGACGGCGCAGCAGCGCTTCCTTGCCATCAGCCAGCCGCACGCCGAGAATCATGCCGTCGATGAAGCCGATCGCCAGCACTTCCTCTGCCGGGTGAAAGGCTACCTGCGTGACCATGATGTTGGCACGCGTGCCGAGTTCCTGCGGTGCCTTGCCCATCGGGCCGTCCTTGCCGGCAAACGGCCAGACGATGGCAGCCGGCGCACCGGATGATGCGAGCCATTTGCCCTTGGGCGACCACGACAGTGATTTCACCTTGGCCGGATAGCCGGTCATGCGCATGTGGCGGGCGTCCCCAGCCTTGCCGTCGAGCTTCCAGCCGTGCAGGGCGTTTTCGACCATCATGGTGACGAGGAAACGGCCATCCGGCGAGAAGGTGACGCCGGTATGGGCACCTTTCCATTCCAGATCCTGCGCCGGCGCATTGGTGCCGACCCAGTGCATGGACACGCCGTTATACCGGGCGGCCGCGATGCGCATGCCTTTCGGTGCAAAGGCAATCGCCTCGACGCTGCGTTCCTCGGTAAATTCCTTGGTCGTGCCATCGGCGAGCGTGACGAAGCTGGACTTGCCATAGGCGTAGGCCACCGCCTTCTGCGGGCCGCCGGCCACGACATTGATCCATTTGCGCGGCGCTTCGGCCACCAGCGTCGTCGAACCATCCGGCGCAATGCGCAGAACCTTGCCGTCCTCGCCGCCCGTCAGCAGCGTGTTGCTGAACGGATCGCGCACGAAGGTGATCAGCCCCTGGTGGGCTTCCTCGACCTTTTCGCCGCCATCAAGGCGGTGGATCGTGCCGCTCGCGGTGGCGAAGAATGGAGTGTCGCCGAGGAAGTGAACCCCGACGACATGGCCTTCAAGATCAAGCGGTGCAACGGTCGGCATCAGTATTTCGTTCTTTCATGCATGGATTTCGTCGATGACCGCTTGGTCGATCCGGGTAATCAGGCCGGTGTCTTTTCCGTCGCCTGGCAGGCGAGGAAGCTTTGCTCGATCTTGGCGAAATCGAGATTGCGGCCGATGAAGACGAGGCGGCTTTCGCGCTTTTCGCCATCCTTCCACGGGCGCTGGTGATCGCCTTCCACGATCATGTGCACGCCCTGGACGACATAACGCTCCTCGTCACCCTTGAAGGCGATGATGCCCTTGAGGCGCAGAATGTTGGGGCCTTCCGTCTGCGTGATCTTCTGGATCCAGGGGAAGAAGCGCTCCGGGTTCATCTCGCCGCCGCGCAACGAGATCGACTTGACCGTCAGGTCGTGGATCGCCGCAACCGCGCCCTGCGAATGGTGGTGGTGATGGCCGTGGTCATGGTGGTGATGATCGTGGCCGCAATCTGGACCGCAGGTGTGGTCGTGCCCATGATCGTGATCGTGATGATGATGGTGCCCATGATCATGGTCATGATCGCAATCCGGGCCGCAGACATGATCCTCATGGCCATGCTCGAGGAAATGCGGATCGTTTTCCAGCGCGCGCTCGAGGTTGAAAGCGCCCTGGTTGAGGACGGCGCTCAGATCGACGCGCGAACGGTTGGTCTTGTGGGTGCGGGCTGTCGGGTTGATGGCGCGCACGATTTCTTCAATTACGGACAGTTCTTCCGCCGTGACGAGATCGGTTTTGTTGATGATGACGACATCGGCAAAGGCGATCTGGTCTTCGGCTTCGCGCGAATCCTTCAGGCGCAGCGGCAGATGCTTGGCGTCGACGAGAGCCACGACCGCGTCGAGTTCGGTCTTGGAGCGAACGTCGTCATCCATGAAGAAGGTCTGCGCAACCGGGACAGGATCGGCAAGGCCGGTGGTCTCGACGATGATGCCGTCGAAACGGCCGGGGCGGCGCATCAGGCCTTCCACGACGCGGATCAGGTCGCCGCGCACGGTGCAGCAGACGCAGCCATTGTTCATTTCGTAGATTTCTTCGTCCGACTCGACGATCAGGTCGTTATCGATGCCGATCTCGCCGAATTCGTTGACGATGACGGCGTATTTCTTGCCGTGGCTTTCGGAGAGAATGCGGTTGAGGAGCGTCGTCTTGCCGGCGCCGAGATAGCCGGTCAGCACGGTAACGGGAACGGGCTTAGCGGTGGCTGCTTCGGTCATGGAAACCTCGAGAGATTTTGGGGCGCTGATCGCGCGGAATTTTGGGACCCGGACATCCGGTCCGCCCCATATAAGAGCAAGCCGGGAGGAGTTCAAAGGGTTTAATGTTATAAGATGACGGTGGGGTGATCCGAGTGGGTTTTCATGGAAGAACCTCCGCATCGGTTACCCGCAGCAATTTGTCCATCGTCAAGAGCGGTCTCTGGGTCGTTTTGGCGTAGGCGTAGTGGAAGCAATCGAAATTACTAAGATGACGTTTTCCGATGCCGTGTTTTCCAGCCACCTTAACGGCATATCTCAGCAATTCGCGCGGAAGGCCGGACTCCCTTATTTCTATCCCGCGCGCGTCCAGCCATTCGAAGACAACGTCGGCTGATTGTTCGTAGCTGCAATCCAACTGATCGGCGCGTGCCAGAACGATGATTGCTTCCCAGGCGGCGAGTGGCGATATGTATGACGAGGAAGCCGCTGACAAAGCCTCTTCATAATCCGCAGCGGTATCTTCACCTGCCATTATCCAGATGACAGCGCAGGCGTCGATAAACATCAGCTTTTGCCCATGTCGTGGTCGAGGTCGTGGTAGGCACTCGGCGGGACCGGTCTACGGCCGTGTTTGAACGACAGGCCGTGTTCCTGCAGAATCCGGCGGGCGGTTTCTGTCGGCCTCTCGTGAAAGTTCCGCCGGTTCAAAGCTTCCTGCAGGGCGACAATAACTGCCTGGGTGACAGAAGTTCCATCTATCCTTGCCAGTTCCTGCGCAAGAGCATCTGCTTTTTCACTGCTAATATTCAGCGTCATCGGTCTGACCTCAGGGAAATGCTGCATTCTCTCATATCGGACCGTTGGCGACTACATTAAAACGGAGGGGTCAAACCGCGCCACATCCTCCAGCAACTCGATGATCCCGGTCACCGCATGCGCCACCAGATGCTCACCGCGTTCGGCGGTGGCGGCCCTCGCGTCGCCGGCCGCGCCCTGTGCGTTGAGGTCACTCATCTTCCACCCAAAGGCATGTGGTCCGTAGGCGCGCAGGTGCCTGTAATCACGGATAAACTCGGCCTGCCGCGAGGCGAACTTTTCCGCCTTTGCCATGTTCACCTTGTCCGGCCACAGAGCCAGCATGACCGAGGTTTCGATATCGCCGCCATGGATATCGATCGCCTTGTCAGCGGGCGCAATCCAGCCGTCCGGCTGGCCGAAACGGGTCCAGCTTGTCGCCACCGCCAGCATGTCGAAGCGTATGCGCGCTTCCGTTGCCACGATGGTGAGAAGCGGAGAATTGCCGCCATGGGCGTTCAGCATCACGAATTTGCGGATGCCTTGTTTGTGCAGATCCTGGGCAATGCCGAGCCACCGGTCGATCGCCTGCGCATAGGCGAGCGTTTTTGTGCCCGTCACATCCATGTGCTCTATGGAATAACCAACCGGTTCGACCGGCAGAAAGGTCACCGGCAGGTCTTGCGGCAATTTTAGGATGACACGCTCCACTAGACCTTCAGCAATCAGCGCATCGGTTTCGAAGGGCAAATGCGGGCCGTGCTGTTCATGGGCGCCGAGCGGCAGGACGGCGATCCAGTCGCGCCGCGCCTCTGCCGAAAGCCCCGGATCGTTTTCGGCAAAGCGGGGTGCTGGAGGACGGGCGGGGGAAGACTGGATACTGGACATCTGGCGATGGTTCCCGGCTTTCGCTATGGATGAGCTTCCTATATCGGCAAGCCATCGCCGTGGCAAAGTCCGGCGAGAGAGGGCCAAGCTGCCAAGCTTCGGGCGGGTCGGAAAAGCAGGGTGGATCAGGCGAATGAGCAAGAAGAAGACGGACAAGAAGACCAAGCCGCCGAAGAAGAAGGGCGCCTATGAGGCTGTCGACATCGCTCCCGCGATCACCCAGGCGGCGCGCTCGATGCGCACGGCGCTCAGCCACATGTTGTCGGAAAGCGGGCTTTATGCCGGGCAGGACGGCGTCATCACGCTGCTTGCCGACGAGGACGGGTTGACGCCCGGACATCTGGCCGAAAAGCTCGGGGTCAAGGCGCCCACCATGACCCGCACGATCGGTCGCATGGAGGCACAGGGTTTTCTGCAGCGCCGTGCCGACGACAGGGACGGGCGGCTCGCCAAGGTGCATCTGACCGATCTTGGCCGCGAAAGCGTCGAACAGATCAGGCGCTCCGCCGCCGGTTGCGGCGAACGCGCGGCAAAGGGCCTTTCCGACAAGGACGTCAAGACGTTGATCAAGCTTCTGCGCACGGTCGACGAAAACCTGCAGCCGCGTGAGGAATGACCCGGCTGTCACGAAACGGATTTCAACTCTTGCGAATGGGAATTAAACTGTTTTAAGAATTTAATTCCTGATTGCGCCTCCTGTCTGGTGCGCTTAAGCCCCGGAGGACATGTGGCCCAAAAGATAAAACTGTCGACCATTGCCGAAAGCCTCGGGCTTTCTACCGCCACGATTTCCCTGGCCCTGCGTGACAGCCCGCTCGTCGCGGCCGATACCCGGGAAAAGATCAAGGAACAGGCGCGCGCGCTGGGCTATATCTACAACCGCAGAGCTGCCAGCCTGCGCACGTCGCGCTCCGGCATTATCGGCGTCGTGGTGCATGACATCATGAACCCGTTCTACGGCGAAATCCTGAAAGCCATCGAGACCGAACTCGACCGCAACCGCCAGACCTTCATCCTTTCCAACCATTACGATTCGGTCGAAAAGCAGCGCAATTTCATCGAGACGCTGCTGCAGCTCGGCGGAGACGGCGTCATCATGTCGCCGGCGATCGGAACGCCGATCGAGGATGTCCGGCTTGCGGAAACCAACGGCATGCCGCTCATTCTGGTCGCGCGTTCGCTGGAAGGCACGGCATTGCCGACCTATCGCGGTGATGACAGCTACGGCATTTCTCTGGCCACCAACCATCTGATCGGGCTTGGCCATCGGTCGATCGCCATGATCGGCGGCACCGACCAGACGTCGACCGGCCGCGACCGGTATCATGGCTATGTCAACGCGCTGCGCAAGGCTGGTATCGAGGTCGATCCGGACCTGCGTATTCCGGGCCCGCGCTCGATGCAGGGCGGTTTCGAGGCAGCGGTGAATTTCCTGTCGCTGCCGCAAAAGCCGACCGCCGCCGTCTGCTGGAACGATCTTGTCGCCATCGGCCTGATGAACGGCATTGCCCGTGCCGGTCTCGTGGTCGGGCAGGATATCTCGGTCACCGGCTATGACGATCTCGAACAGGCCTCGATCGCGCTGCCGGCGCTGACCACGGTTTCCAACCAGCAGGCGGAAGTCGGGCGGCTGGCGGCGCGCGCGCTGCTCGATCGCCTGGCCGGGAGCCACGAGCCGGATGGCATCCACCTGATCAAGCCGGAAATGCGCATTCGCCAGTCCACGGGGCCGCACCGGCCGCGCTGACATCTTTTGCCTTTCATCGAACCAGCACAGGAAGAACAGCATGACCGACAAATCCGTCACCGTCCTCATTCCCGGCCGCATTCATCCGCGCGTGCTGGAGCGGCTGGAACGCGATTTCGACATCGTCCGGGTGCCGGAGCAGGGCGGCGAACTGGAACTGGACGAAGCCACACGCGCGAAAGTGCGCGGCGTTGCCGTGAGCGGGACCTTGCAGAGAGCCTGGATGGACGCGCTGCCCAATCTCGAGATCGTCTCGAATTTCGGTGTCGGCTACGATGGCGTCGATGCGGACCATGCGGCAACCAAAGGCATTATCGTCACGCATACGCCGGATGTGCTGAACGACGAGGTGGCCGATACCACGATCGGTCTTCTGCTCAACACGGTGCGGCGCCTGCCGCGGGCCGAGGCATGGCTGCGCGACGGCCGCTGGAAATCGGAGGGGGCGTTTGCGCTTTCGCCGCTGTCGCTGAAGGGGCGCCATGTCGGCCTGCTCGGTCTCGGCCGCATCGGGCTGGAGATCGCGCACCGCCTGGAAGCCTTCAAGCTGAAGGTCAGCTATCATACGCGCACGCCGCGCAGCGACGTATCCTACACCCATTATTCATCGTTGCGGGAAATGGCGCAGGCGGTCGACACGCTGATCTGCATCGTGCCGGGCACGGCCGCAACGCACAAGATCATCAATGCCGAGATCCTGTCCGCTCTCGGTCCGAACGGCGTATTCATCAATGTCGGGCGCGGTTCGAGCGTCGATGAAGCGGCGTTGGAAGCTGCGCTGCGCAGCGGCACGATCGCCGCGGCCGGTCTCGACGTGTTCTATGAGGAGCCGACAACGGCTTCGGCTTTCCTCGATCTCGACAACGTCTCGTTGCTGCCGCATGTCGCCTCCGCCTCGGTGCCGACCCGTAACGCGATGGCCGATCTGGTTGTGGACAATCTGATCGGCTGGTTCACTGACAAGACGGTCATCTCCCCGGTGCCGGAAACGCCGGTCAAGAAATGAGGTTCTCGACTGACCGGCGGCGGACCTTGCCTTACCGGGCCGCAGGATCAGCCGGTGGCGCGGTCGTAAGAGGGGCGGGCCTGATCTTTCTGCGCTGCATAGGTCCGCACCGCCTCGCCGAACGCCTCGAACAGATGCCGTGAAGGCCTGTCCGTGGCGGCCCAGTATTCCGGATGCCACTGTACGCCGACGGCGAAGTTCTTGGCGCCAATGACGGAAACGGCCTCGATCGTGCCGTCTGCGGCCGTCGCCTCGACCTGAAGCGCCGGGGCGGTTCTGGCGATGGCCTGCCGGTGCAGCGAATTGACCTGAATTTCGCCGGCGGTGCCGAGATAGGCTGCGATACAGGACCCTTCCCTGACGAAGACCGGCTGACGGATCGAATACATCACGTCGCGATCGCCCTCGGGCTTGCGGTGGTCCCACATGCCCTCAGCCTCTTGTATCTCGCTGGCAAGCGTGCCGCCCAGCGCAACATTCAGTTCCTGGATGCCACGGCAGATGGCAAGGAGCGGAATGCCGCGGTCGATCGACCGGCGGATCAGTTCCAGTGAGGTGGCGTCGCGGGCCAGATCGAAGAGGCCGTCCGCGTCCGTCGCCTGCCGGCCGTAACGCGATGGATGGACGTTGCTGGCCGCGCCCGAGATCAGCACGCCGTCGACGCGGTCAAGCAGCGTGTCGATATCGTTGCCATCCTCGAAGGCGGGCACGATGATCGGCATGGCCGCTGCGACATCGAGCGCCGCCCTTGCATATTGATTGGGCGTGGCATGCCAAAGCGCGCCTTCGATCTCCTTGATGTCGGCGGGAATGGCGACGATCGGCTTGGGCATGCGGGAGGCTCCGAAAGGCTGCATGGAATGCGCCTTTTTGGCTTTGCCGACGGACGGAAGTCAAGGAGCGATGTCGCGGGCGCGGCATCGCCACCGGGTCTTTGACGGATGTGCACGCCGGCCAAGGCGCCGCTGGCCGGCGTTTACGACGAAAGTCTCATAGGGCCCCTCGCGTTCGAAGCGTCAAAATCATGGTCGCGCGCTTGCCAGCGTTCAAACGTCATGGTTGTCTCGCCCGTGGCAGCGGAAACGGGAGAATTCCGCAGCCATTGGTCGATTCGACGCATGAGCCAACGGGAGGTGAACATGGATCGTCGTACATTTTTCAGGAAAGCGGCTGTAACGGGCACGGGTGCTGCCGCCGCAGGTCTTCTTGCGGCGCCTGCCATCGCGCAGGAAAATCCCAAGGTCAACTGGCGTCTGACATCGTCGTTTCCGAAATCGCTGGATACGATCTACGGCGGTGCCGATGATGTGGTGAAACACGTGGCCGAGGCCACCGACGGCAAATTCACCATCCAGCCGTTTGCGGCGGGCGAAATCGTGCCCGGCCTGCAGGCTCTCGATGCCGTGACCAACGGCACCGTGGAAATGGCCCATACCTGCGCCTACTATTTCGTCGGCAAGGACCCGACCTTTGCGATCGGCAGCGCCATCCCCTTCGGTCTCAATGCACGTCTCACCAATGCCTGGTTCTATCAGGGCAATGGCAACACGCTGATGAACGAATTTTTCGCCAAGCATAACGTTTACGGCCTGCTGGCGGGCAATACCGGCGCGCAGATGGGCGGCTGGTTCCGCAAGGAAATCAATACGGTGGACGATTTCAAGGGCGTGAAGATGCGCATTGCCGGCTTGGCCGGCCAGGTTCTCGAAAAGCTCGGCGCGGTGCCGCAGCAGATCGCCGGCGGCGACATCTACCCTGCGCTGGAAAAAGGCACGATCGACGCCGCGGAATGGATCGGCCCCTATGACGATCACAAGCTCGGTTTCTACAAGGTTGCCAAATACTACTATTACCCGGCCTTCTGGGAAGGCGGTCTGGCGATCCATTCGCTGGTCAATCTGGAAAAATGGAAGAGCCTGCCGAAAGCCTACCAAGCAGCGCTGACCGATGCCTGCGCCTTCGCCAATACCAACATGATGGCGAAATACGATCTGAAAAACCCGACCGCGATCAAGCAGATCGCAGCGCAGGGAACGACTTTGCGGCCGTTCAGCCAGGAAGTGCTCGAAGCCTGCTACAACGCATCGCTCGAGGTCTACAAGGAAATCTCGGCGACAAATGCCGATTTCAAGAAGATCTACGAGGATCAGGTGGCCTATAAGAAGGAAGCCTATCTCTGGCTGCAACTGTCGGAATACACGTTCGACACGTTCATGATGATCCAGCAGCGCAGCGGCAAACTCTGATCGGATATTGCCGCCGACGTGGTCATGCCCCGGCCGCAAGGTTCGGGGCATTTTTTACGACCTGCAATGCAAGTTATGCGTGTTGTCGGTTGCGTTTTGAACGCCCTGCAATACGGTGTGGATGTTGGAGAGCAGAAGCAGAACGCTCCGAGGCCAGCCGGAGCATCGGTGAAGACGGGCTTCACCGACTTAGGCATAAGCCTTGCTCTCGAACCGGAGGTAGTGCCGATGTGGTTACCACTAAGCATTACACTGCATTTTAGGAAGACCCGGACAGGCTGGTCGGTCTCGTTCCGGATCAACTTCCTCATTAGCTAGTAAATGAGGGCAGAGCTCCAACTCTGCCCTCACTCCGTCAATATACCCTCCGATGTCGTTGCCGACAATAGCAACCCTTACGGGTTTATTTTCGGTGGCTCGCCCAGGTTCGGCATTCCTGGCAAGCCCGGGCCCGGCAATCCGCCGGGTTGCGCCGGTGCGCCATCCATCGGCGGCAGGCCGAAATTGGGCATCTGGTTGCCGCCGCCGTTGCCGAAGCCGGGCACCTCGATCTTGATCGTGTCGAGATCCACTTCCGGCGCCTTGTCGATCCAGTAGGTGACCGATTCCGGCCAGAAGATCACCACGGCCACCAGGATCAGCTGCATCCCGAGCCATGGGATGGCGCCGAGATAGATATCCTTGGTCCTTACAGATTTCGGCGCGATCGAGCGCAGGTAGAACAGCGCGAAGCCGAAGGGCGGATGCATGAAGCTCGTCTGCATGTTGATGCAGATCAGAACGCCGAACCAGATCAGGTCGATGCCGAGCGCGTTGGCGACCGGCACCAGCATCGGAATGACGATGAAGGCGATCTCGAAGAAATCGAGGAAGAAGGCGAGAAAGAAGATGAAAATATTGACGAAGATCAGAAAGCCCAGCGCCCCGCCGGGGACGTGAGACAGCAGATGCTCGATCCACAGGCCGCCGTTCATGCCCTGGAAGACCAGGCTGAAACATGTGGCGCCGACGAGAATGAAGACCACCATGGAGGTGATCTGCATGGTCGTGTGCATGCCCTGGCGGGTCAGGTCCCAGGTCAGGCGGCCATGCAGGGCGGCAATCCCCATGGCGCCGACGACGCCAAGCGCGCCGGCTTCCGTCGGCGTGGCAAGGCCGAGAAAGATCGTGCCGAGCACGAGGAAGATCAGAACGATCGAGGGGATCATGCCCCAGAGCACGCGCATGATCAGCGCGGCATTCATCTCGCCGCGGGCCTCGGGGGGCAGGGCGGGGACATCCTTGGGCCGGAGGATGGAGAGCGCCAGAATGAACAGCAGGAAGATGGTGACCTGCAGGATCGAAGGGCCGATTGCCCCCAGATACATGTCGCCGACCGAACGACCGAGCTGGTCGGCCAGAACGATCAGCACCAGCGAGGGCGGGATGACCTGGGTGATCGTGCCGGAGGCGGCGATAACGCCGGTGGCAAGGCGCGGGTTATAGCCATATTTCAGCATGATCGGCAGCGAGATCACGCCCATGGTGATGACAGAGGCAGCGACCGTGCCGGTAATGGCGCCAAGAATGGCGCCGACCACGATGACCGCATAGGCAAGGCCGCCCGGAACGGCACCGAACAATTTGCCAGTGCCTTCCAGCAGGTCTTCCGCCAGCCCGCATCGCTCGAGGATCGCCCCCATGAAGGTGAAGAAAGGGATGGCCAGCAACAGGTCGTTGGAGACGATGCCGAACACGCGGAAGGGCAGGGCCTGCAGGAAGACCTGCTCGAAATGGCCGGTGAAAACCCCCAGCACGCCGAAGAACAGACCGACTGCCGCAAGTGAAAAGGCGACGGGAAAACCGTAGAGCATGAATATGATCATGCCGACGAACATGAGGGGCGGCATTACACCGTAAGCGAACATGGTCTCTCTCCCGGGATGCCTTATTGCAGCGGTTTTTCGTAGGTCGTGTCGACGGCGGCCAGCCCCATCAGCGCGGCAATGCGCTTGAACAGTTCCGACAGACCCTGAAGCACGAGCAGAGCGAAACCGGAAAAGATGATCAGCTTGACCGGCCAGCGGATCAGCCCGCCCGCATTGGAAGAGACTTCACCCTGAACCCATGACAGCCAGAAGAACGGAAAGCAGATCCAGGCGAGATAGGTGCAGGCCGGGATCAGGAAGACGACGAGGCCGATCACGTCGATCCACAGCCGCTTGCGTTCCGATACCGCGCCGTAGACGAGGTCGACGCGCACATGCTCGTTCAGGCGCAGCGTATGGGCCGCGCCCATAAGCACGATGAAGGCGAACATGTACCACTGGATTTCCAGCCAGCCGTTCGAACTGATGTTGAACGTATAGCGAATGAGCGCATTGCCGGCGCTGACGAGGCAGCACAGCAAAACCAGATAGCCCGAGAATTTCCCAAGAATTTCGCTCAGCCTGTCGACCAGGCTGCTGATCCGAAGCAGTATCGCCATTCGTCCCCCCGGATGGACTCCTCCTCCATCCTTTTCCTCTTCTGGCGATGTAACAAAACGATCATCAAATTGAAAGACGGTGCTTATGCAACTTTCGTTGCTGCGGCGGCAAGGACACACCGCAGAGGGCCAACGGGCGCATACGCCGCTCTTGACAGGAGTTCGCCTTGCATCGGACAAATGAATGATCGAACCGGGCACCGCAGCAACGACCGGTCGTCCGGCTTGTCTTGGAGGAGTGGGCATGGAACATCACGATAACGCACCGGTCGAAACCGGCGCGCCGATGGATTACCGCGAGCACGAAAAGACCTATGATTTCTTCCTCAACGGCACCAAATGGTCCGTGATGGTAATCGTCGTCCTGCTGCTGGCCATGGCCACGGGCTTCTTCACGAGCGCCGGCCTCATCGGCGCCGCGTTCGTCTTCATCGTTCTCAACGCCGCCGGCGTTTTCCTCCTGCGATAACGGCGACGGTCGCGCCAAACGAATTCGGCCCCGCCTGTGCGGGGCCGTGAAGCCTCATGCCAAAAATTGAACGTCGGCCGATCAGGCGCCGCCGCGGGTGCGCGCCAGGCCGTCCTTGGCCGGCTTGTAGTTCGGGTCGAGACGAGCAGCATGCGAATAGGATTTCGCGGCGCGCGCCTTGTCGCCCCGACGCTCGTAGACCAGCGCCTGGTTGGCCCAGGATTCCGCAAGCTTGTCGTCAAGCTCGATCGCGTGATTGAAATCCGCAAAGGCGTTTTCGTCGTCGTTGAGCGCCACGTAGGAAACGCCGCGGCCGTTATATGGTTCGGCTGATGTCGACGACATCGAGATCGCCTTGGAGAAATCCTCGATCGCCTGGGCGTGCTGGCCACGGCTTTGCAGAATGAGGCCACGGCCATGATAGGCGCGACCGTCCGTCGTCTCGAGCTGGATGGCGCGGGAGAAGTCGTTGAAGGCTTCATTGGAACGGCCGGCCTGGCGATAGATATTGCCGCGGCCGATATAGGCGGCATCGTAACTCGGATTGATCTGCAGGGCGGCGTTGTAATCGTTGGCGGCTTCCACCGGCTTGCCCATGTTGCGATAGACCAGCGCGCGATTGGCATAGGCCTGGTAGAATTGCGGGTTCAGCTGCAGGGCACGGTTGAAATCGTCAAGCGCGCGGCGGAAATCGCCGGCGCGGCCGTACGCGGAGCCGCGGACGTTATAGCCCTCGGGGTCCTGCGGGTTGGCATTGATGACCGATGTCAGGGACGCGATGTTCTGCTCCGAGCCCTGGGCGCGATCGACGCGGATCGTATCCATCGAGGTCACGCTCGACTGGCAGGCCGTCAAGGCGCTGGCAGCGAGAAGAAGGAGGGCAACGGGAGCGATGCCGCTGCGGCGACGGCCTTGGGAATGCGAAACACCATGCGAAATGGAATCAGCGGCAGTCATGGCAGCCATCAGGCGCTTGTCCTCATATAAGCAGGGATATCGGCCGGAGATCAGTCCCGGGATTATCCAGACGAAATCAAAAAGCGACGGCGTCCGTCAGGTCGCCGCCGCTCTTAAGCATGAGAAAACGTCGAAAAGACGACAGATCAGCGAGCCGGACGTGCCGGGCGCGGGGTCTGCGGCAGCAGGCCTTCGCGCTGCATGCGCTTGCGAGCCAGCTTGCGAACGCGACGAACAGCTTCAGCCTTTTCGCGAGCGCGCTTTTCAGAAGGCTTTTCGTAGCTTTCGCGCATCTTCATTTCGCGGAAAACGCCTTCGCGCTGCAGCTTCTTCTTGAGAGCGCGGAGAGCCTGATCAACGTTGTTGTCGCGGACTAGTACCTGCACGTGAAATCCCGATCCTTTGGTTCTGGTTGGTAGCCCGATCCCCTTGGATTCAAGGCCAAAACAATGCGTCCGCCCGGGGTAAGCCGTGCGATTGGTGGGTGCAGATAACAGAGAGACGGGGGAAAGTCCAGCGCGATAGCGCCGGGACCGGCAAAAATGCCCGGCAAAACCCGGTTAAAACCGCCGGCCGGTCCTCTATATCCGTCAGGAAGAGGGATTTTATCTCAGCCCGACGTGTGACGATCGTCGGCCAACAACGAATGGAGACCACAGATGCGCACCACTGTTTATTCCCGTTACGGCGATCCGGCCGAGGTCCTGGCGATTCAGGAGGCACCGGTTCCGCAGCCGGGCCCTGGCGAGGTGCGTATTCGCATGGTGATGGCATCGATCCACAATCATGACCTGCTGACGATCCGGGGCGAATATGGGACGAAGCCGGATCTGCCGGCTGTGGCCGGCACCGAAGCGACCGGCATTGTCGATGCGCTGGGCGATGGCGTCAGTCACCTCAAGATCGGCCAGCGGGTGGCGGCATCGGGCAAGGGAACGTGGTCGGACCACTATCTCGCCCAGGCATCCTCTGTCGTTCCGCTGCCGGACCAGATCCCCGACAGCGCCGCGGCGCAGCTGGTCTCGATGCCGCTCAGCGCCCTGGTCCTTCTGGATTTCATTGGTGTGGAAAAGGGCGACTGGATCATCCAGAACGCCGCCAATGGCGCCGTTGGGACAGCGCTTGCGATGTTTGCTCGCCGTCGGGGCGTCAACGTCGTCAATCTGGTGCGTCGCGACGAAGCCGTGAAGGAGATGGCCGAACTCGGTATCGAAAACGTGGTTTCCACCGCGCAGGAAGACTGGCGCGAGGCGGTCGCGAAGCTCGCCGGTGGTGCGCCGATCCGCGCCGGCGTCGATGGGGTTGGCGGTCCGGCCTCCGGCGATCTGTTGTCCACGCTCGGTGAAGGTGGGCAGGTGGTCTCCTTCGGCTTGATGTCGGGCAAGCCGATGCAGCTTTCGGCAAGCGACATGGTGTTCAAGCAGGCCGTGGTCAAAGGTTTCTGGCTGGCCAAGATCGCCCCGCAGATCGCCCCCGACAGGATGAAGGCGATGATCGGCGAAATCGTCGAGGCGGTTGCGGCCGGCAACGTGTCACTGTCCGTTTCGGAGGTCTTCGATCTTGCCGATGTCGCAAAGGCAGCTGCGGCCGCCGGCGGCTCGGGGCGCAAGGGCAAGGTCCTGCTGCGCGGCTGACGGGCGTCGATTTTTGCGTCTGTGCCAGTCGCTATAAGTATCTCTGGGTGTAATCCGCCGAAATATAACTAGCGATTGCATTTTAATGAACCCTCGTGCAGATTGAAACTGCGCGGGGGCGCCTCCCGAACTGCATGCGTTTTCAATTGTGCTTGAAACGGATCCGGCAATGCCGGTGGAGGGGCGAACTATGTTGGAGATACTTGTCGCGATGTCTTTGGCTGTCGGATTGGTGGGATGCAACTCCGCCAATAGCGAGGTATCGCATGTTGAATTCGGTCACAGCAAAGGCATAGTGACGACGGGAAATATCCGCCTCGTCACCGAGCGCGTGAGGCGTGGCCATCCGATCGTGTGTACCGAGCCAAGTCCCGACTACCTTATTGCTTTCGGCAATAAATCCGGACTGAAGCAGAGTACGCCGACGGCGGCGGGCGCGCGCAGCCTCGAAGTCAACATCGACAAGACGGAAACGGGGTCGGAGGGGGAAGGCCGTGAGGCGGGCGTGCTGGCGCTTCGTGATGGTCTTTATACCGCCTGTCAGAATTACGCCAACGGCGTCATCGGGCAGGATGCCTATTCCATCATCCTCAGCCAATACGGAAATCTGCTGGTTGCCCTCGTCGGCAAGGATGCAGCGGCAGCCAATATCGAAGTCTCCGGTCCGCAGGCGGCGCTGTCCGCGATGACGGTCGGCTGCATAAGCAGCTATGACACGACCCGCTCTGCCCACCAGTCCAATCTGCTGCTGACACGGACATTCTGCTCGCAATTGTTGAAAGACGTCGCAACACGCGGGCTTGCGTCCAAACCCCGAACGGCTGCCGCAGGGGGAGCGGCCAAGAAAGCTCAAGTCGTCAAACCTGCTCCGGTTGTCGCCCAGGCGAGCGGATCGAACGTCACCACAACAACGACAACCAATACGGTTGTGAAGTGAGCGAAAGCCGGCTGGCGTTTCCGCGCTCGTGGAAGCTTTCGCATCGCTTGTCGAAACAATCCTCTCCCGCGTCGCAATGTGGCCATTGCGACGCTTATTGATTTGCGATGGCTATGGTTCTACCCATTCGGGGCAGTCCCGGGTCCCGCCAAGGAAGAGAGGCCAGATGCGCAGATATTCGGTTTTCGCCATTGCCCGCGAGGCAATGCGGGCCCACAAGGGCTGGGAGCAGCAATGGACCTCCCCGGAGCCGCGTTCCGCCTACGATGTCGTTATCGTCGGTGCCGGCGGCCATGGACTGGGTGCCGCCTATTACCTCGCCAAGGAACATGGCATCACCAATATCGCGGTGATCGAAAAGGGCTGGCTCGGCGGCGGCAATACCGGCCGCAATACCACCATCATCCGCTCCAACTATCTCTATGAAGAGAGCATGGACATCTACGAGCATTCCCTGAAACTGTGGGAAGGTCTCAGCCAGGATCTCAACTACAATACCATGTATTCGCCGCGCGGCGTAATGATGCTGTCGCACAACATCCACGACCGGCAGTCGTTCAAGCGGCATATCAACGCCAACCGGCTTTACGGCATCGACAACGAATGGCTGACGCCGGAACAGGCCAAGGCCTTCGTGCCGGTGCTCGATATTTCGCAGACGGCCCGTTACCCGATCAATGGCGCTGCCCTGCAACGACGCGGCGGCACCGCCCGTCACGATGCGGTCGCCTGGGGTTATGCCCGTGCCGCCGCCGATCGCGGCGTGCATATCATCCAGAATTGCGAAGTTACCGGCATCCGTCGCGGACCGGGCGGCGAAGTGCAGGGTGTCGAAACCTCCAGGGGCTTTATCGGCGCCAAGAAGATCGGGGTCTCCGCTGCGGGCCATTCCTCTGTGGTTATGGAGATGGCGGGTGTGCGCGTGCCTCTCCACAGCAACCCGTTGCAGGCGCTGGTGTCGGAACCGCTGAAACCGATCTTTCCCTGCGTGGTGATGTCCAACACCGTGCATGCCTATATCTCGCAGTCCGACAAGGGCGAGCTGGTGATCGGCGCCGGCACCGACCAGTACAATTCCTACAGCCAGACCGGTGGCTTGCAGATCATCACCCATACGCTGGATGCCATCTGCGAACTCTTCCCGATCTTCCGCCGCGTGAAGATGATGCGCCAATGGGGTGGCATTACCGACAATACGCCCGACCGCTCGCCGATCCAGGGCGTGACACCGGTTCCCGGCCTTTTCGTGAACTGTGGCTGGGGCACAGGCGGTTTCAAGGCAACGCCGGGTTCCGCCAACCTGTTCGCGCATCTGATCGCGCGTGGCGAACCGCATCGTCTGGCCACCGGCCTGACGCTCGACCGTTTCCGCACCGGACGTCTGATCGACGAAGCGGCCGCCGCCGCCGTCGCGCATTGACCATATAGGGGAAGACCAGATGCTTTTGATCCACTGCCCCTATTGCGAGGAAACCCGCTCCGAGCTGGAATTCCGCTGGGCCGGCGAGGCGCATATCGCCCGGCCGGAAAACATCGCCGCAATTTCGGACGAGGAATTTGCCGAATACTTTTTCCTGCGCAACAACGAGAAGGGCCTCACCTACGAACGGTGGCGGCATATCCATGGCTGCGGTCGCTTCTTCAACGCGGCGCGGGACACTGTGAGCGACCGGTTCCTGATGACCTACAAGGCCGGCCTTCCGAAACAACCGATCCCGGCTGCCGCAGAAGCTGAAGCGATCGCCGAGGAAAAGACCGTCGAGACGTGGGAAGCGACCGAAGGAGACGCACGATGAGCGCTTCCTCCAACAGCGGTGCATTCCGCATCAAGGGTGCCGGTCGCCTGACGCCCGCGCGCACCGCCCGTTTCACCTTCGACGGCAAGACCTATACGGCGCTCGAGGGCGATACGGTGGCCTCGGCGCTTCTGGCGCATGGCGTGCATCTTCTCGGCCGTTCGTTCAAGTATCATCGCCCGCGCGGCATCCTGTCTGCCGGACCGGAGGAGCCGAATGCGCTGCTCGACGTCTCGCGCGACGCCGCCCGCCGTCAGCCGAACGTGCGCGCCACCGTTCAGGAAGTTTTTGACGGCGCCAGGATCGCCTCGCAGAACCGCTGGCCGTCGCTGAAACACGATATCGGCGCCTTCAACGATCTTCTGTCGCCGTTTTTTGCCGCTGGTTTCTACTACAAGACCTTCATGTGGCCGAGGGAAGCCTGGCATAAGCTGTACGAGCCGATCATCCGTCGCGCCGCCGGTCTTGGCGAAGCGCCGAAGGAAGCCGATCCGGATCATTACGCCAGCCGCTACGCCCATTGCGACGTGCTGATCGCCGGTGCCGGCGTGGCCGGGCTGACGGCAGCGCTGTCTGCGGCTGCGACCGGCGCCAAGGTCATTCTGGTCGATGAACAGCCGGAAGTGGGCGGTGCGCTGCATTTCGACACATCGACCGCGATCAACGGGCAAAACGGCTATGACTGGGCGCAGGCCACGGCGCAAAAACTGAAGGCGATGCCCAACGTGACGGTGCTCAACCGCACCACCGTGTTCGGCTATTACAACCACAATTTCCTGGGCCTTGTGGAGCGCGTCACCGACCATATGGCGCTGCCGTCCCGCGATCTGCCGCGCGAACGGCTGTGGCAGGTGCGGGCGAAAAAGGTCATCCTCGCCACCGGCTCGATCGAACGCCATATGGTGTTTGCCAATAACGATCGTCCCGGCATCATGCTGGCTTCGGCGGCGCGGACCTTTCTCAACCATCACGGCGTGGCCGTCGGTCGCGCGGTCGCGGTCTATACCGCACATGACAGTGCCTACGAGGCCGCCTTCGATCTGAAGCGTGCCGGTGTTTCGGTGGTCGCCATCGTCGATATCCGCACGCAGCCCGGCGAGGCGGTGCTGGCGCAAGCCCGTTCGCTTGGGCTCGAGGTTCTTACCGGCCATTGCGTGCTCGACACGGCCGGCCGTCACCGCGTCTCCTCCATCACCGTTGCCCGCAACGGCGAGAAGAATAGCCGCAAAATGAAGGTCGATGCGCTGCTCGTCTCGGCGGGCTGGACTCCGTCCGTGCATCTGTTTTCGCAATCGCGCGGAAAGCTGCGATTCGATGCGGAGAATGACCGCTTTCTGCCGGATGTCTACGCGCAGGATTGCATTTCGGTCGGCGCCTGCAACGGCACCGACGACCTGTCGGCTCTGATCGGCGAGGCGCTTGCCGCCGGGGCCGAAATGGCCGGAGAGAAGGGGGCTGACAGCACCGATGCCATCGCCTTTGCCGGCTCCAATCTCTACGAATGGACCGGCGGCATGATCGGTGCCGCTGAAGGCGCGGGGCCCGATACGGTGGTGAAGGCCTTCGTGGATTTTCAGCATGACGTGACCGCCAAGGACATCCGCCTCGCGGTGCGCGAAGGCATGCATTCGATCGAGCATATCAAGCGCTTCACCACCAACGGCATGGCGTCGGATCAGGGCAAGCTTTCCAACATGCATGGCCTTGCCATCGCCTCGGAAATGCTCGGACGGCCAATCCCGCAGGTGGGGCTGACGACCTTCCGCGCCCCCTATACGCCGGTGACTTACGGCACGCTGGTGGGCCATTCGCGCGCAAACCTGTTCGATCCGGCCCGCAGGACGCCGATGCACGATCTTGAAGCGGCCGAAGGCGCAGCCTTCGAGGATGTCGGCAACTGGAAGCGGGCCTGGTATTTTCCAAGACGCGGCGAGGACATGGCAGCCGCCGTCAACCGCGAATGCAAAACGGTACGTGAGGTCGGCGGCGTGTTCGATGCCTCGACGCTGGGCAAGATCGAGGTGGTGGGCCCGGATGCGGCTCAATTCCTGAACCTCCTCTACACCAACGCATGGGACACACTCAGACCCGGCAAGTGCCGCTACGGCATCATGACCCGCGAGGACGGTTTCATTTATGACGACGGTGTTGTCGGGCGTCTGGCCGAGGATCGTTTCCATGTAACCACCACGACCGGCGGTGCGCCGCGCGTCTTGCAGCATATGGAAGACTATCTGCAGACGGAATTTCCGCATCTGAGAGTATGGCTGACCTCGACCACCGAGCAATGGGCGGTGATTGCCGTTCAGGGGCCGCAGGCGCGCGACATCATCGCCCCGTTTGTCGAAGGGCTCGACATTTCCAATGAGGCGTTCCCGCATATGTCGGTTGCCGAATGCACGGTCATGGGCGTGCCCGCACGTCTGTTCCGCGTCTCCTTCACGGGTGAAGTCGGTTTCGAAGTCAACGTGCCGGCGGATTTCGGTCCGGCGGTTTGGAAGGCGATATGGGAAAGGGCGCAGAGTTTGGGCGCCTGCCTTTACGGCACCGAGACCATGCACGTGCTTCGCGCCGAAAAGGGCTATCTTATCGTTGGCCAGGATACCGATGGCACGGTTACCCCGGACGATGCCGGTTATGGCTGGGCGGTTTCCAGGAAGAAGACAGATTTCGTCGGCATCCGGGGCCTGAAACGCCCCGACCTCGTGCGCGAGGGCCGCAAGCAACTGGTCGGCCTGCTGACGACGGATCCGAACGAGGTTCTGGAAGAAGGCGGCCAGATCGTCGCCGATCCGGACCAGCCGAAACCGATGACCATGCTGGGGCACGTCACCTCGTCCTACTGGTCGCAAAATTTCGGCCGCTCGATCGCCATGGCTCTTGTCGCCGGTGGTCGGGCCCGGATTGGTGAAACGCTTTACGTGCCGATGAGAGACAAGGTCATCGCCGTCGAAGTGACCGATGTCGTGTTCGTCGACAAGGAAGGAGGCCGCATCAATGGCTGATCTTGGTATTGAAGCCGCAACCAGAACCCTTCCACTGTCCGGCGTGCATGGCGGCTCGTCCGTCGTGCGGCTTGAACCGGCAGCACCGGCCGAGCGCATTTCGCTGCGTCTGGCGGCGGCCGATATTGTCGCCATGTCGGCGGCGCTCGGTGTGGATCTGCCGACCAAGCCGAAAACATCGACCTGCGCCGACGGCCGAACCGCCCTGTGGCTGGGGCCGGATGAATGGCTGGTGATCGCGGACGATATGGGCGAGATCGGCACTGGCCTCACCGCCTCCGCGGCCAAGGCGACGGTGCCGCATTCGGCAACCGATGTTTCCCACCGCAACACGGCGATCCTGGTGTCCGGGCCCGGTGCAGCGACCGCCATCAATACCGGTTGCCCGCAGGACCTGTCGCTGAATGCGTTTCCTGTCGGGGCCTGCTCGCGCACCATCTTTGGCAAGGTGGAGATCGTGCTGCTGCGGACGGCGGAAGATGCGTTCCGGGTGGAAGTGTGGCGGTCGTTTTCGGATTATGCCTTTGGGCTTCTCGCCGAAGGCGCGAGGGATGCGGCGTTCTGAGGGCGCCGCTAGCCGTTATTCGCCCTCCCTCGGTCAGATCGACAGGTTCAGCTGCTTTTCCCGTTCGATATACGCGCGCTGCCGGTCGGTAATGTAATCGCGCACGATCGGCGCGGCATCGCGCTTGCGTGACAGCTGCATGTGAAACACCAGCTGGCTGCCGGTGCGGAACATCATTTCGGCGCTGATCAGATAAAATTCCCACATACGGGCGAACCGCTCGTCGTAAAGTTCGATCACCTTGTCGCGGTTTGCCTGAAACCTTTCGTTCCAATGAGCGAGCGTCGTGGCGTAATGGACGCGCAGGAATTCCAGATCGGTCACCCACAGGCTGTTCTGCTCGACGACTTCGAACACTTCCGAGAGGGCGGGGGAATAGGCTCCCGGAAAAATGTATTTGCGCAGCCACGGGCTGGCCATGCCGGGCGGGCTCATATGGCCGATCGAATGCAGAACCATGACGCCGTCATCCGGCATCAGCGTGTTGATCTTCGCGAAAAACTCGTCGTAGTGATGCACGCCGACATGTTCGAACATGCCGACCGAAACGATACGGTCGAATTTATCGGTGACGTCGCGGTAATCCCGAAGCTCGAACGTGACGCGGTCAGCCAATCCGGCCTTCTGCGCACGTTCAGTGGCGAGCGCCTGCTGTTCTTTCGACAGCGTCACGCCCAGAACCTGAACGTCTTCAAGGCTAGCGAGATAGAGCGCCAGATCCCCCCAGCCGCAGCCGATATCGAGCACTTTCATGCCCGGTTTGAGGCCAAGCTTTGCCGCCAGCAGCCGCAGCTTGTTGCGCTGCGCCTGTTCCAGCGTTTCGCCTTCCTCGCGAAAATAGGCGCAGGAATAGAGCATGTTGTCATCGAGGAAGAGCCTGTAGAATGCATTGCCGAGATCGTAGTGATGAGCAACGTTCTGCTGGGCCTGACCCTTGCGGTTGGATTGCTGGCGCTTGCGGAACCGCATCTTGATCGCCCGCAGCACCTTTTGCAGCGGATAGGAGCCGAGCGACAGCCGGTTTACCGAAAACAGGGTGAGAAAGTCCTTCAGCGTCGAGCCGTCCTCGAACCGCATCGTGCCGTCCATATAGGCTTCGCCAGCGGCGAGTTCGGGATTGAAGACGAGGCTCTTGTAGAGTTTCGGGTCGGTCAGCCGCATGGTGACCTCGAGGCCCGGCGTGCCGGAAAAGACGTGGCGTTTGCCGTCGGCATCGATGACGGTGAGTTTGCCCTTGCGGATAAAGGATTTCATCATATGCGAGAGAGGAAACATGCGGCCTCCGAGAGCGGGGATGAATGTCTCCAGCCTAGCATCAAAGGCGTGACAATCATCAGGAAATTGCCACTGCTGGACGAAACTCTTGCGTCTATGCGTCCTCGGGTCGGTCCTTGGGGTCGAATTGCACGATCGTCGTCCAGGAACCCGTCAGCGCCGGCTTCTTCTCGTTCTCGATCTCGATCGAGATATCATAGGTGGTCATCAGCATGGCGGCGCCGCGGAAACGCGCTTCCTTGAGCACGAAATGTCCGCGGATGCGGCAGCCGGTCTTGACCGGCGAGCCGAACCGGATGTGGTCGAAACCGTAATTGAGGCCCATCGTCTGTTCGCGAATGACGGGCAGGCTTTCGTAATTCATGGCCGACAGCAGCGACAGGGTGAGAAAGCCATGGGCGATCGTGCCGCCGAACGGGCTTTCGGCTGCGGCGCGTTCCGGGTCCACGTGAATGAACTGATGGTCGTCGGTGGCATCCGCAAACGTGTCGATCATTTTCTGGTCGACGGTTATCCAGTTCGAAACACCGATTTCGGTCCCGACCAGATCCTTGACGTCGCTTAGCGAAATCTCACGCGGCATATCGGCCTCTCTCGAACGGATATTGATGATCGACAGGTCATGTCAGGCTGTTCGAAACATTCCCGGAGTGAGACTTGCCGCGAACGGATTGAAAAACGGCTCCGGTCAGATCTCGATGCAGAAGCTGACGGAGCGTGGCGGGAGCATGATTGTACCGATTGCGTCGTCAGAGGCCAGCGTCTGCCAGTTGTCGCCCGGCAAACGCGCCGGGACAGGATCGTGGCTGCGGTTGAACAGGATGGCGACGCGAACCTCGCGTCCGCTCCTGTGGTCGGGGGTGGAAAGGACCATGGTCAGCGGAGCGGCGTCGGCGCGTTCCCAATCTTCGACGGTCATCGTCTCGCCGCTTGCTGACAGCCATTCGACATCGCCTCGGCCGGTGAGAAAAGTGGTGTCCGCAAAGGCCGGGAACCGCTTCCTGAAATCAGCCAGAAATGCCGTATGGGCAATGATGGCGGGGTCGAGCCTATGCCAGTCGAGCCAGGTAATGGCATTGTCCTGGCAATAGGCATTGTTGTTGCCCCTCTGGGAACGCCCGCCTTCGTCGCCTGCCGTGAGCATTACCGTGCCGCGGGAGACAAACAGCGTGGAAAGAAGCGCAATGACGTCGCGGCGGCGGTTTTCGATAACCGTCGGGTCGTCGCTCGCGCCTTCAACGCCGTTGTTCCAGGACAGGTTGTCGTTGTGACCGTCTCGGTTGTTCTCGCCGTTCGCTTCATTGTGCTTGTGTTGGTGGGAGACGAGATCCATCAGCGTGAAACCGTCATGGGCGGCCAGGAAATTGACGCTGCGGGTTTCGATGAGGCCATGGGCTGAAAACAGGCTGGATGTGCCCGCAAGCGCGCCTGCCAGCGTGCCGGTCAGGCCCGGGTCGCCGCGCCAGTAGCGACGCAGGCCATCGCGGGCACGGTCGTTCCACTCCAGGAAAGGCGCTGGAAAATTGCCAAGCTGATAGCCGCCCGGACCGATATCCCAGGGCTCGGCGATCATGACGCGGTCAGCCAGCACATCGTCTGCGAGGATGGCTGACAGCGTGCCGCCATCGCGGACGAAACCGCTGGCGCTGCGGCCGATAACGGGGGCGAGGTCGAAACGGAAACCGTCGATACCGGCTTCCAGAACGAAATGGCGCAGCGTGTCGATGATCAGGCGTCGCACCACGGGGTGATCGCAGGCCACGGTATTGCCGGTGCCGGTATCGTTGACCAGAACGTCGGGCGCATCCGGCAGGTGACGGTAATAGGAAAGATTGTCGATGCCGCGCATGGAAAGCGTCGCGCCGTAGCGGTCGCTTTCGCCGGTATGGTTGAAGACGAGATCGAGAATCGTGCCGATGCCGGCCTCGTGCAGTTTCGCTACCGTCTCGCGCAGTTCCATCATGCCGCCGGGGCAGAGGCGCGGATCGAGCGCCATGAGGGCGATGGGGTTGTAACCCCAGCCATTGGTGAGGCCGAGCGGCGGCAGATGACGTTCATCGATCCAGGCGGTGATCGGCATGAGTTCGATGGCGTCGACGCCGATCTTTTTCAGATGGGCGATGATCGAGGGATGAGCGAGTGCCGCGATGGTGCCGCGCTGGGCTTCAGGCACGTCCGGATGCAGCATGGTGAAGGGGCGAACCGCGACTTCGTAGATGAAACCGCCCGGCTTGGTTTTGGGTGCGGTGACAGCGGTTTTGGTCTGCGCTGTGACGATGGTCTTGGGCACGATATCGGCCGTGTCCTCGCCAAACCGCATCAGCCGGACATCGTGACGGAAGGGGCGGTCGAGTTCGCGGGCGTAAGGATCGACCAGCAGTTTGGAAGGATCGAACCACAGGCCGCGATCGGGATCGTATGTGCCTTGAGCGCGAAATCCGTACCGTTGGCCGGGGGTGATGCCGGGGAGGGTGATGTGGTGGATATCGTCTTTGTCACGGGTCAGCGCATGACGGGCAGTTTCGGTTTTGCCCTCTGCATCAAAGAGGCAGAGCGCGAGTTTCTTGGCGGTTGAAGACCAGATGGCGAAGGTAGCGCCGGTCTCGGAAAGGGTCGCGCCAAGCTTCATGCCGGGTCCCTCTCGTGGATATTCACACCGGCCGGCAGGGTGACCCACGAGTGCCGGCGGCAGTCATAGATGGAATCGCGCGGCGGCGGGAAGCCGGGATCAGTGAAGCAGCCGACTGCGACCGCGACGGAATGATCGTCCGCCCCATCCTCGGTCTGGAAGAGATTGCTGCCGCAGACGGGGCAGAAACGGAAACGAAAACGGGCGCCATGATCGCCCGTTCTCACATATTCACGCGCTTCGCCGCTGACAGCATAGGGTGGTGCGAAGGCGGCAAGGGCAGCAAAAACGCTGCCGGTGCGGCTCTGGCAGGCGAAACAATGGCAGACGCCAACGGCAAGCGGCTCGCCATTCACCGTGATGCGAAGCTGGCCGCAGCCGCAGGATGCCGTTCTCGTCGTCACTGTTTGCCCTTGTTTTGGATGCCAGATCAGGTGATGACCGTCGGGGCATCACGGCCCGAACGCTTTTTCAGCTCGGAAATCTCGTCTGCGACAGCGATCAGGTCGGCCAGCGCCTCCTGCGTTTCGATGGCGTGGCGGGATGCGTCCGGCTCGTAACGTTCGACGTAGAGGCGGATGGTGGCGCCCGAGGTACCGGTGCCCGACAGGCGGAAGACCACGCGGCTGCCGCCTTCGAACAGGACGCGCACGCCCTGGTTCTTCGACACCGAGCCATCGACCGGATCGTTATAGGCAAAGTCGTCGGCCGCCGCGACTTTCAGCGAACCGAATGTCTGGCCAGGCAGGGTGGAGAGCTTTTCGCGCAGCGCCGAAATCATGCCGTTGGCGGCGTCGCTGTCGACTTCTTCGTAATCGTGACGCGAATAGTAGTTACGACCATATTCGGCCCAATGCTTGGTGACGATGTCGTAGGCGCTTTCCTTGCGCACGGCCAGAATGTTCAGCCAGAAGAGCACGGCCCACAAACCATCCTTTTCGCGCACATGGTCGGATCCGGTGCCGAAGCTTTCCTCGCCGCAGATCGTCGCCTTGCCGGCGTCCAAGAGGTTGCCGAAGAATTTCCAGCCGGTCGGGGTCTCGTACATGCCGATGCCCAGTTTTTCCGCCACACGGTCGGCGGCGGCACTGGTCGGCATGGAACGGGCAATGCCGGCGATGCCCTTGGCGTAACCGGGCGCCAGCGTCGCATTGGCGGCGATGATCGCAAGGCTGTCGGAAGGGGTGACGAACATGTTCTTGCCGACCACCATGTTGCGGTCGCCGTCGCCGTCGGAAGCGGCGCCGAAATCAGGGCCTTCGGGGCTCATGACGTCGTCATAGAGTTCCTTGGCGTGAACGAGGTTCGGGTCCGGGTGGTGGCCGCCGAAATCCGGCAGCGGGGTGGAATTGCGCACCGAACCGGCCGGCGCGCCCAGGCGGTTTTCAAGAATCTCCTTCGCATAGGGGCCGGTGACGGCGCCCATCGAATCGATCACGACCTTGAAGCCGTCGGCAATGTAAGCCTTGATGGCCGGGAAATCGAACAGTTCCTCCATCAGCGCGACATAATCGGCGACCGGATCGACCACTTCCACCGTCATGCCGGCGAGATCGAACGTGCCGATCGCATCGAGATCGATATCGGCGACGTCAGCGATCTTGTAGGCGTCGATGACCTGCGTGCGGGCAAAGATGGCGTCGGTGATCTTTTCAGGCGCCGGGCCGCCATTGCCGATATTGTACTTGATGCCAAAGTCTTCGGTCGGGCCGCCGGGATTATGGCTGGCCGACAGGATGATGCCGCCGAACGCCTCGTATTTGCGGATGAGGTTGGAGGCGGCGGGCGTCGACAGAATGCCGCCCTGGCCGACCATGACCTTGCCGAAGCCCGCGGCGGCTGCCATTTTCAGCGCCTTCTGGATGACCTCGCGGTTGTAATATCGGCCATCGCCGCCGATCACCAGCGTCTTGCCTTCAAACCCTTCGAGACTGTCGAAGATCGCTTGGATGAAGTTCTCGGCGTAGTTTTCCTGCTGGAAAACAGGGACCTTCTTGCGCAGGCCCGACGTGCCCGGTTTCTGGTCCTTGTACGGCGTGGTGGTGACGGTCTTGAACATGGTCATCCCTTATTTGCAATGAGTTGGGCATAGAGACCGGCATAAAGGCCGGCGCTCCTGTCCCAGGAGACATCCGATTTCATGCCCTGCTTCTGCATGCCTGACCAGATTTTCGGGTTCCGGTAGAGGCCGACAGTGCGTTTCAGGGCACGGCGAAGGTTGTCGATGGTAACGGCGTTGAAAGAGACGCCGGTTGCCGCGCCGGCCGACAGGGCGGCCGGGTTGGCGTCGATGACGGTATCGTTGAGACCGCCGGTGCGGCTGACCACGGGCACGCAGCCGTAGCGCAGGCCGTAAAGCTGGGTCAGTCCGCAGGGTTCGAAACGGGATGGAATGAGGATGGCATCGCTGCCGGCCTGCATCAGATGCGACAGCGGTTCGTCGTAACCGCGGTTGATGGCGATGCGGCCGGGATGGCGGCCGGCTGCGGCGACAAGTTCGGCTTCCAGCGATGGATCGCCGGTGCCGAGCACGGCAAGGCGAGCACCCATGCCGACGATCTCGTCGGCGAGATCGGCCAGCACGTCCATGCCCTTTTGCAGGGTGAGGCGCGACACGACGCACAACAGCGGGCCATCGCCTTCATCGAGGCCGAAACGCTGCTCGACGACGCGCTTGTTTGCGCTGCGGGCTTTCAGCGTCGCGGCGCTGTAATGGGTGGGAAGGGCAGCATCGGCGCGCGGATCCCAGACATCGGTATCGATGCCGTTGACGATGCCGGACAGGTGTTCGGCGCGGGCTGCGAGCAGTCCCTCGAAGCCCATACCGAATTCCGGTGTGAGGATTTCCTCGGCATAAGTGGGGCTGACGGTGTTGATCGCCCAGCTCGTCTGCAGCCCGGCCTTGAGGTAGCTGATGCCGCCGTAGAACTCGATGCCGTCGATCGCATAGGCATGCGCCGGCAGGCCGATATGGGGCAGGATGCCCGCATCGAAACGGCCCTGGAAGGCGATGTTGTGGATGGTGATCAGGCTCGGCAGTTCCGGTGCCTCACTGTAGCGCATATAGGCCGGCACCAGACCCGCCTGCCAGTCATGCACATGGACCAGATCCGGCCGCCAGCCGTCCATCTCGCCGGCCGCGATGCGCGCCGCCGCCAGCGACAGGGCGGCTAAACGACGCCAGTTGTCGGCATGGTCGGCGCCGGTCGCGTCGGCATAGGGGCCGCCGGAGCGGTCGAACAGTTCCGGGGCGTCGAGGATGAGAAGATCGAGACCGTCGATATGGGTTTCGATGATATCGGCGGAGGCGCCCAGAAGATCGTCGAAATGCAGGCGGATGGTAACGTCGCGCAGCTTGCCGATTACGGCCGGATAACCGGGGATCAGCGTTTTGGTGGAAACGCGATAGTGTTTCAAGGCAAGCGGCAATGCGCCGGCGACATCGGCAAGCCCGCCGGTTTTCACCAGCGGGTAGAGTTCCGATGCAACGGCCAGAACCTGCATGTTTTCAGTCCAACCTCGCGCGTGTCAGATATCGAGCTTGTCGATCATCTTCTGGGTGATCAGGCAGATCCCGCCTTCGCTGTGCCGGAACCGTTTCGCGTCGAGTTCGGGATCCTCGCCGACCACCAGTCCTTCAGGAATGGTTACACCGGCATCGATGACGACATTGCGAAGCTGGGCATGCCGGCCGATGCGCACATTCGGCAGGATTACGGCGCCGTCGAGGCGCGAATAGGAATTGGCGCGCACGCCTGTGAACAACAGGCTGCGGTTCAGCGACGAGCCGGAAATGATGCAGTCGCCCGACACGACCGAGGATATGGCCGAGCCGCGACGGTCCTCGTCGTCATGCACGAATTTCGCCGGCGGCGTGACTTCCTGATAGGTCCAGATCGGCCAGGACTTGTCGTAGATATCGAGCGTGGGAATGACGGCGGTGAGGTCCACATTCGCCTGCCAATAGGCATCGATCGTGCCGACATCGCGCCAATAGGGCTCGCGCTCGAAATCGGAGCGCACGCAGGAACTGGCGAAACGGTGGGCGACGGCTTTGCCGTTGGCGACAATGTAGGGGATGATATCCTTGCCGAAATCGCGGGCGGAATTGGGATCGGCGGCGTCGCGTTTCAGCGCCTCGATCAGGAACTTGGTGTGGAAGACGTAGATGCCCATCGAGGCCAGAGCATGCTCCGGGTCACCCGGAATGCTTGGCGGATCGGCCGGTTTTTCAACGAAATCGATGATCTCGTCGCGCTCGTTGACATGCATGACACCGAAGGCGGTCGCTTCCATGCGCGGCACTTCCAGGCAGCCGACGGTGACGTCGGCACCGGAATCGACGTGCTGCTGCAGCATCAGCTCGTAATCCATCTTGTAGACATGGTCGCCCGCCAAGATGACCATGTATTCGACCGAATAGGCCTCGATGATGTCGATGTTCTGGAACACGGCGTCCGCCGTGCCTTCGTACCACTGCGTTTCCGAAACGCGCTGCGAGGCCGGCAGGATGTCGAAACTCTCGTTACGCTCGGGGCGGAAAAAGTCCCAGCCACGCTGCATGTGGCGGATCAGCGAATGGGCCTTGTATTGTGTCGCGACGCCGATGCGGCGGATACCGGAATTCAGCGCATTGGAGAGCGCGAAATCGATGATCCGTGCCTTGCCACCGAAATAGACGGCGGGCTTGGCGCGGCGGTCGGTCAGTTCCTTCAATCGGCTGCCGCGGCCGCCGGCCAGAACATAGGCCATGGCGTCGCGCGCGAGCGGTTGAACGCGTTTCGTGGTCATTTCATCCTCCCCAAATTCCGACGTTTGCGTACGGTTATTCCAGTTCCAGCATGATCGTCGCCAATGGCGGCAATGTCACCACGGCCGAAATGCTTCCCCCGGCATCCACCGCCTGCACGCGTCCGCCATTGCCCTTGCCGCTGCCGCCATAGATCTCGGCATCGGTATTGAGTATTTCGCGCCAGCGACCGGCATTCGGCAAGGGAATTCGGTAGTTTTCGCGATAGGCCGGCGTGAAATTGCAAATGACCGCCACAGGCTTTTCTCCCGGCGACATGCGCAGCCACGCATAGACGGAATTGTCGTCGTCATCGGCGATCAGCCAGCGGAACCCTTCGCCCTCGCAATCGCGCGCATGCAGCGCCGGTTTCGAGCGGTAGCAGAAGTTCAGATCGCGGATGAGGCGGCGCATGCCCTCGTGCATGTGGTATTGCAAGAGGTTCCAGTCGAGCCCGCGCTCCTCGCTCCATTCGCTCCACTGGGCAAATTCCTGGCCCATGAACAGCAGTTTCTTGCCGGGATAGCCCCACATCAGGCCGTAATAGGCGCGCAGATTGGCAAATTTCTGCCAGTCGTCACCGGCCATCTTGGCGATCATCGAACCCTTGCCATGGACCACTTCGTCATGGCTGATCGGCAGCACGAAGTTCTCGGAAAAGGCGTAGACGAGGCCGAAGGTAATCTCGTTGTGGTGGAATTTCCGGTGCACCGGATCGCGGCCCATATAGGACAGCGTGTCGTGCATGAAACCCATGTTCCACTTGAAGCCGAAACCAAGCCCGCCCTCGTGTACGGGAGCCGATACCTTCGGCCATGAGGTACTTTCTTCGGCGATCGTCATCATGCCGGGATGGGCGCCATAGGACAGCGAATTCATCTTTTGCAGGAAACGCACGGATTCGAGATTTTCGCGGCCGCCATATTCGTTCGGCACCCATTCGCCGTGGCGGCGGGAATAATCGAGATAGAGCATGGAGGCGACGGCATCGACGCGCAAACCGTCGAGGTGGAATTTTTCCGACCAGTAGAGCGCGTTGTTGATGAGGTAGGAGAGAACCTCGACGCGGCCGAAATTGTAGATCGCGGTGTTCCAGTCGGGGTGATAGCCCTGACGCGGATCGGCATGTTCGTAAAGGGCGGTGCCGTCGAAATGGCGAAGCCCGTGCGCGTCGGTCGGGAAATGCGCCGGCACCCAGTCGAGGATGACGCCGAGGCCAACCTTGTGGGCGCCGTTGACGAAACGGGCAAAGCCTTCCGGTTCGCCGAAACGGGCGGAGGGGGCGTAGAGCCCGGTGGTCTGATAACCCCAGGACGGATCATAGGGATGTTCGGTAATGGGCAGGAATTCGATATGGGTAAAGCCCATGTCGGTGCAATAGGGGATCAGCCGGGCGGCAAGCTCGTCCCAGGTGAGGAACGAACCGTCGTTGTGACGCTGCCAGGAGCCGGCATGGACCTCGTAGATCGAGATCGGCTGGCGGCGATGATCGGCTTTTTCCCAGTGCTCGCGGTGGGCGGCGTCATCCCAGACCTGAGCGAGTTCCGGCGTGGTGACGGAAGCCGTGTTTGGCCGCATTTCGGCGCGGCGGGCATAGGGGTCGGCTTTCAGCGGCAAAATCGTGCCATCGGCACCGACAATTTCGTATTTGTAGGCGGCGCCGGCGCGCACATCTGGGGCAAAGATTTCCCAGATGCCGGTGTCCTGCCGAAGCCGCATGACATGGCGGCGGCCGTCCCAGTTGTTGAACTCGCCGACAACCGAGACACGCCGCGCATTCGGCGCCCAGACGGCGAAATGAAACCCTTCGACGCCCTCGTGTTTCAGCGGATGCGCACCCATCTTGTCGAAGAGGCGCAGATGCGAGCCTTCACGCAGGAGATAATCGTCCATCGGCCCGAGCACCGGACCGAAGGAATAGGGGTCGGTGACGGCCCATTCGACATCGCCACGCGCGGCGCGGTAGCGCAGCGGCTGCAGGCCGGTGACCGGCACCATGCCTTCGAAATAGCCGGCCTCGTGGCGACGCTGCAAGGGACTAAGCTCCCTGCCGTCGAGGGTCAGCGCTATGACCTCCTCGGCGCCGGGGATGAAACAACGGACGATAAAGGCCTCGCCGATTTGGTGCGGGCCAAGCACAGCAAAGGGATTGCCATGCTTGCCGTTGATGATGGCGTCGATCTCGGACGGCGGGATTGCGCCCGGAGCCCTGCTGTCGCCGGTCGCAGCGGTCTTGCCGGAAGCGCCACCGTCGGTAGCAATTCCCGTCTCATCCTGAGCCTGCCTGTCGCCGCGCTGTGTGGGCGATTTCGTCATATGGCTCTCCAGATGTCCGTCGCATATTGGCGAATGGTGCGATCGGACGAGAACCAGCCCATTCGGGCCGTGTTGCGGATTGTTTTGGAATACCAGGACGGCTGGTCGGTCCAGATATGGTCGACGTCGCGCTGGGCCTTCGCATAGGCGTCGAAATCCGCAGCCACGAGGAACCAGTCATTGTTGTAGATGCCGTCCATCAGGCCGGTGAAGCGGTTGCGATCGTCCGGCGAGAACACGCCGGAGGAAATGGCAGCCAGCGCCTGCGACAGTTCGCGCGAGCCTTCGATGACTTCGCGCGGATTGTATTCGCTTGCGCGCAGGTTCGAAACCTCTTCCGCCGTCATGCCGAAGATGACGATATTGTCAGCGCCGACATGTTCGCGCATCTCGACATTGGCGCCGTCGAGCGTGCCGATGGTGAGTGCGCCGTTCAGCGCAAATTTCATGTTGCCGGTGCCCGACGCTTCCATGCCGGCCGTCGAGATCTGTTCCGAAAGATCAGCAGCCGGAACCATTGTCTCGGCCAGCGTGACATTGTAATTGGGCACGAAGACCACTTTGAGAAGGCCGCGCACCGCCGGATCGTTGTTGATGACGCGTGCCACGTCATTGGCCAGCTTGATGATGAGCTTGGCGTTGTGATAGCTCGGCGCCGCCTTGCCCGCGAACAGTTTTACGCGCGGGACCCAGTCGAGTTCGGGATGTGAGCGGATCTGGTCGTAGAGGGCAACTGCCTCGACGATGTTCAAGAGCTGGCGCTTGTATTCGTGGATGCGCTTGATCTGGATGTCGAACATTGCCGACGGATCGAGACGGATGCCCATGCGGCTGCCGACGAGATTGGCGAGCGCAACCTTGTTGGCGCGTTTGACCGCGGCGAATTTTTCCTGGAACGCCTTGTCGTCGGCAAACTTGTCGAGCTCCACCAGCGCTTCCGTATCGTCGAGGAACTTGTCGCCGATCGCTTCGCGGATTAGGGCGGTGAGGCCGGGATTGCACTGCATCAGCCATCGACGCGGCGTGATGCCGTTGGTCTTGTTGTTGATGCGGGTCGGATAGAGCGTGTGCAGGTCGGCAAACACCGTTTCCTTCATCAGGTCGGTATGCAGCGCAGAGACACCGTTGACCGAATGCGAACCGATAAAGGCGAGATTGCCCATACGCACGCGCCGATCGCCGCTTTCGTCGATCAGCGAAATGGAGCGGATCTGCGCGTCGCCGAAATTCTTTTCCTTGCGGGCTTCCAAAAGGATCTTGGCATTGATGGCATAGACAAGCTGCATGTGACGCGGCAGGAGCCGTTCGAACAGCGGCACCGGCCAGCTCTCCAGTGCCTCCGGCAGCAACGTGTGGTTGGTATAGGAGAAGGTGTGGCGGGTGATTTCCCAGGCTTCCTCGAATTCCATGCCGTGCACGTCGCAGAGCAGGCGCATCAACTCGCCGATCGAAATCGCCGGATGCGTGTCGTTGAGCTGGATCGAGACTTTCTCATGCAGAGTGGTGAAGTCCGGATATTGCTGCAGGTGGCGGCGCAGGATGTCCTGCAGCGAGGCGGACGAGAAGAAATATTCCTGGCGCAGGCGCAGTTCCTGGCCCGCCGGGTTGGCGTCTGCCGGATAGAGCACGCGGGTCAGCGCTTCCGCCTTGTTGCTCTCGCGCAGCGCGCCGATATGGTCGCCGGCATTGAAGGCGTCGAGCAGGATCGGATCGATCGGCTGGGCCGACCACAGGCGCAGCGTGTTGACGCGTTTGCCGCGCCAGCCGACCACCGGCGTGTCATAGGCCATGGCAATGACGCGCTCGGCCGGCTTCCAGACGTAGCGCGGCACATCGTCGTAACCGCCAACGGTTTCGACAGAGCCGCTGAAACCGATTTCGTAGGAGCTTTCGCGGCGTTCGAATTCCCACGGATTGCCGTGGGCAAGCCAGGTCTCGGGCAGCTCCACCTGCCAGCCATCGGCCATCTGCTGGCGGAACAGGCCGTGCACGTAACGGATGCCATAGCCATAGGCGGGAATTTCCACCGTCGCCATGCTTTCCATGAAACAGGCTGCCAGGCGGCCAAGACCGCCATTGCCGAGCGCGGCGTCCGGCTCGAGACCGGCGATCACCGAGATATCGACACCGAGCGAGGAAAGCGCATCGCGGATTTCCGCCATCAGGCCGAGATTGGAAACGGCATCGCGCATCAGCCGGCCGATCAGGAATTCCAGTGACAGATAATAGACCCGCTTCTGGCCGGTGCTGTAGGCCTGGCGCGTCGATTCCATCCAGCGGTCGATGATCCGATCGCGCACCACGAGAATGGTCGCGGTCAGCCAGTCATGCGGCTTGGCCACCCGCACGTCCTTACCGATGCGATAGGTGAGGCGTTCGATGATCTCCTCGGCCATGATTTCCGGGCGCGACGAGCGCGGGGCGGGATTCGGGAGGTCGTTGGGTGAAAAGGTATTGCTCATGTGATCGCCAACTTTGCTGGAGGAGCGGATGGGGAGGTCGTCCGATTCAGTCGCCTGGCATGCATTAAGCCACAGTTTATGCATTCTTGTGATGGACTGGCAATATCGGCGCGAACCGTCATTCGACAAGGCCGAAAATGGAAATTCGGCAGAAATAACAAAGCCCCCGCTGCGGCGCAGCGAGGGCTTGTCATCGGTATGAGCGGTGATCGCGACGGATCAGTTGGTCAGGCGTGTCGTCGCCTTGGCGGCCTTTTCGGCGATTTCGCCGAAAGCCTTGACCAGATCTTCCATGTCCTCCGGCTCGTAATAGTAGTCGCTGGCGCTGGCGCAGTAGCTCAGGAGCGATTTGCCGGTGTCGGGCGCCATGAAGGCGACGGTGAAGATCTGGATCCCGTCCTTCTTGGCCGTCTCGCATTTGGTGCGGACCGACTTGTCGAGACTGTTGTTGAAATTGGCGCTGTTGCCGGTCATTTCGCCATCGGTCATCAGCACGATATAGCGGCTGACGGAGCCGTTACCCTTTTCCTTCTGAAGGTTTTCTTCAGTCGCCTTCGTCCTGTTGTTTTCGGTGGCATGGCTGCTTTTCAGCGCATTGATCGCAGCCGTCATCGAGCTGTTGGCATCGGTGCCGCCCTCGGGAACCGCCGGAATGGCCGACACATATTTGGCGGCAGCCGTCGTTCCCCATGCGATGGGCGAAACCGCAAAGGTTTCATGGGTATAGGCGGAGGCACCGACGCGCACGAGCGTGGTTTTGGGATCGGCCTTGTTGAGCGCGGCGAACATGGCATTGGCCGCCGTCTTCAGGGCCGCGATCTTGCTGATGTAGCAGGGCTGGGTGGAGGCGACGTTGGGCCATTTCGCCTTGGTGTAGTTGTCGCACTTGTTGCGCGTCGTGTCCTTGGTGCTCGTCACCCACGACATCGAACCGGAACGGTCGAGCGCCAGATACATCGAGATGCCATTGGTGGATTCCGTGGCGCTGACGGCCGTGCTCGATGCGGCAAGCGTCATCGTATTGCCGGTAAGAAGACCGGTCATTGCGTTGACGGGCATCTGGTAGGTCGTGCCGACCGAGATGGAATAGCTCTTGGCGCGGGTGCCGGTATTGGTTTCGCTGATCGATACGCGCAGCGCTGCCCGCTGCTGGGCGATCATGGCGTCGATTTCCGCATCGGTTTCGTTGCCGGTCTTCAGATAGTTGACCATCTGGGCGGCATAGAGCTTCTCGGCCAGTTCCCGGGCTTCGGCCGGCGATTTGCCGCCTTCCGACATGGCGCGTGCCGCAGCAAGCGATGCCGAATCCGCAAGTGCCTGCAACTCGCCCTTGACCTGGATCGCCTGCGTGATGTCGATGGCCATGCCGCCGGCGCCAAGCGCCAGCGGTGTCAGGATGGCCGTCATGATGCCGAAATTACCGCCGCGGTCTTTCAAGAACCGCGTCAAAGGAAGCGAAAGTCTCATTGCCCCAACCCAATCCAGTGGAACCCCAATGGACGGCGGTTTAGCGACGATGCGTAGACAGCCCGCTAAATTATTCCAGCGCATTTTAGCCATGCCGCGGTTTTCGGAAAAACCGCCCTCATTTAGGACAGTTTCCGGTCTCTCGTCAGCATCGATCTATATCGTCGCGCTCTTGGGCCCCTGATCGGAGCAAGGCGCAGACCGTCAGGCTACTGGGTCAATCGCGTGATCCCCTTGGCTGCGGCTTCGCCGATGGACCGAAAGGCAGCAGCCAGTTCGGCGGAGTTTTTGGCATCGAAGTAATGGGCTGATGTCGTGGCGCAATATTTAAGAAGGTTCTGGCCGGCCGTCGGCGCCATGAAGGCGACGGAATAAACGGTGATCTTGTTGGGGGTGTTGTTTCTGGCCCGGTCGCAGGCAGCCTTGGTCACGCCGTCGGCATTGCCGACATTGTTTTCGCCATCGGTCATCAGGATGATGAACTTGCTCGGTATCTGGCCGTTCTTCTTGTAGTGGACGTCGTTTTCCGAGCCGATGCCGGTCGGGGCGAGCGTATCATAGGCCAGTTGCGTGGCTTCGCCGGAATTGGTCGAACCGTCGGCCTTGAGCGCTGCGGCATAAGTGGCGACGGCGCTCGTACCCCAGCCCATGGGTGAGGCCGTCTGCATCTTTTGATTGTAGGAGACCGCGCCGGTGCGGGCATATTTCTTGTCCGGATCGGCTTCGTTGATGACGGCGAGCAAGCCTCCGACCGCCGATTTCAGGGCGTCGATCTTCTTCACATAGCCATAGCCCGTGCATTTGCCCTGCTTGTCGCGCGCCACACACTCCAGCGTGTCGGTATCGTTCTTCATCGACCCGGACTGATCGAGGACAAGATACATGGAAAAAGCGCTCTGGCTTTCGGTGGCGCTGCGGGTCGAGGCCTTGGTGGCCAGCGTGATCGAGGGGCCGGCGACGATCGCCGTCATCGTGTTGACCGGCATGACGTAGCTTGAGCTTACGGAGACGTCGTAGGTCTTGCCGTTGGCGCCGTTGGCCGTGGTCACGATCGTCGTGGTCGTTGCGCTCTTGATGGCTGCGACAAGGGCGGCAAGCTCGTCGTCGGTTTCGGTTCCGGTCTTGCTCATCTGGACGATCTGGGTGGCGTAATAGGTGCTGGCGAAATCGCGCGCCTTGGCTTCGGTGTAATCCTTGCGGTTCGACAGCGAGGTCGCCGCCGCCAGGGCCGCGGCGTCTGCGGCTATCTGCATCCCGGAGCGGATCTCCAGCGCCCGCGCCGCGTCAATGGCAAGCCCGGCTGTGGCGACCACCACCGGAATGATGGCGGCCGTGATGATGCCGAAATTGCCGCCGCGGTCACGGATCAGCCGCGCGAGATATGCCGAAAACCCCATCGTGATCCCCAATCACATTAGCACCCCTATAGCGTGCATAGCGGCAAAGGGATGGACAGAGGATTAAGGGTTTGCGCGGGATTTTACCGAATCTGCAAAAATACGACACAGAATCGCTTAGGGCGCCGGAACGACGTCCACCGACTGTACCATTCGGTGGCTGCCGAATGTTTTCAGGACGCCGATAACGGGTGCGATATCGGCATAATCGCGACCGTAGCCGACGACGATATGATCGCTGCCGACAGCAATATCATTGGTCGGATCGAGTTCGATATAGCCGGTCGTCTCGCCGCACCAGATGCGCACCCAGGCATGCATGGCGTCGGCGCCTTCGAGCCGCGCCTGGCCCGGCGGCGCAATCGTGCGCAGGAAACCGGACACGTAGCCGGCCGGAATGCCGAGGCTGCGCAGACCGACAATCATCACATGCACGAAATCCTGGCAGACGCCGCGCCGCAGCCCGAATGCCTGCTCGGGCGTGGTCTCCACTGTCGTCGCCTGCGGATCATAGGTGAAATCGCGGTGGATACGGCCGCAGAGCGTCGTGGCGATCTCACGCACCGTGTGGCCGGGCTCCACCCCCTCGCGGGCATAGGCGGCGATCCGCAGATCGCTGCGCAGGCGCGGGCTTTCTCCGGTCAGGTGATGCGGCGAGGCGGCCTGGATGGATCTGTATGCCGACAGTTCTTCCGCAAGCCTGTCGAGCGTCGGCGACAGGTCGGCGGTAAGAGCGGGCGTTTCGACCATCACGCGGGCCTGCATGCGGATGTCCAGCCGTTCATGCGGGTTACGCAGGAAGATTGCCGTCGCCTGCTGGCCGAAAAAGTCGACGAAGCTCGTCTTTTCCTCGGGATCAGGCGTCACTGTGAGGGCACCGGCGATCAGTCTCTGGCGATCGGGCAGCGACAAAGGCAGGACCCGCACGACATGACGCGCTGCGGAAGCTGGCGCGTCATAGGCATAGCCCATATGCAGGGAGAGGTCGTAAAGCATTGCGGTTCCCGCCTTCAAGCCTCAATGCAGATAGGTCCGGCCGAGCAGATCGGACAGGGTTTCGAGATCCTGTTGCAGCCGCCCATAGACTGCCCCATCCATCGCCTCGGGCGTCATCACCGCCAGGCCGGAGTAAAGGCGGGTCGCCTCGCGCAGGAAGGGCGACATCTGGCCGTTGATCTTGGCATTGGGCAACTGTTCCACCTCGTTGCGGATCTCGTGCAGCTGGAAAAGGATCGAGCGCGGGTTGTACTGGTCGAGACCGAGCAGGTCGTTGATGGTGAGGCGCGCCGTCGCGACATTGTAGCGGCGGCGATGGGTCATGACGCTGTCGCCGATTTCGAGCAGCATGTCGAGTGCGCCATCCGGCGCGTCCGCGCCGGACATATGGCCGAGCAGGCCGGACATGTGCAGGCCACGTTCGAGATGGCGGCCGATGGAGAGGAACCGCCAGCCGGTGAAACGATACATGTTTTCATGCACGAGGCCGGCAAAGCCCGCAAGTTTTCGAAGAAGGATGGTGGTGGCGTGGGCCGCGTCGTCTCCCGGCCTGACCACGTCGTGGAAACGGCGGGCGGTCTTGGCAAGGTCGGTCAGCGCCAGCCAGCCGTCCGGCGAAAAGCGGTCGCGGATATGGCCGGCAGACGCGATGGCACTGTCGAGATTACGGATCAGCGTCGCGGGGATGGCCTCGTTCGGCATGTCGATCTGCAATTGCCGCATGTAGCGGGTGACATCTGCCAGGAGCGGGCCATTCGGATCGGCGGATTCAGCAAAGCGCACGTTCCAGGAGCGTAAAATGCGCAGCGCCCCTTCGGCGCGTTCGATATACCGGCCGAGCCAGTAGAGATTGTCGGCGGCGCGAGACGGCAGCGAGCCCGGCAGCGTGCGGGTAAAGCTTTCCTCGGGCGGCAGGAGCGTCGGTTTCGGCACCGGCTTGTCGGAGACGATCCAGACGTCGGCGGCCGAGCCGCCGGCCTGCATGGCAATGGCCGCCACATCGTCACCGGCGCCGATGCGCGCAAAGCCCCCGGGCATGATCTGCCAGCCCTTTTCGGTCCGCGCTGCAAAGACCCGCAGCGACATCGGCCGCGGCACCAGCCTGCCGCCGACATAGACGGGCGTGGTCGACAGCGTCACGACCTGCTGACCCACCAGATTGGCGCCCTCGCGGGCAAGCCACGCGCCGAGCGAACCTTCCCTGGTCCGGCGCAGGTCCGAACCGCGCACGGACTGGCCGTTATCCTCGAAGAAAGGCATGCGGGAATAGGCGGGGCCGATCACCATGCTGTCGATATTGTTTGCGACATGCTCGCGTTCCGATGTCTGCCCGCACCACCATGTGGCAACGGATGGCATCAGCGGCTCTTCGCCAAGCAGGCGGCGGCAGGCGGTGGGCATGAACGCCATCAGCGCGCGGGTTTCCAGAATGCCGGAACCGAGCGCATTGACCAGCGTCATCGCGCCGGAGCGCAGCGCCTGCACCATGCCGGGCGTGCCGATCTGTGAATTCTGGTCGAGTTCGAGCGGATCGGCATAGGAGGCATCGAGGCGGCGCCAGAGCACGCCGATCGGTTTCAGCCCCGACACGGTGCGCACCATGACGCGGTTGTCGACGACCGTCAGGTCCTCGCCTTCCAGAAGCATGAAGCCCAGATAGCGGGCAAGATAGGCATGTTCGAAATAGGTCTCGTTGGCAGGCCCCGGCGACAGAACGGCGATGCGATCCTCCGGCTTTTGCCTGTGCGCCTGCAGGGCATCGCGGAAAGCGCCGAAGAAGGAGGCCAGCCGATGCACGTGGCTTTCGGCATAGAGATCGGAAAGGGCGCGGGTGGTGGCGACGCGGTTTTCGAGCGCAAAACCGGCGCCGGAGGGGGCCTGCGTGCGGTCGGCCAGAACCCACCAGTTGCCGTCCGGTCCGCGGCCGATCTCGAAGGAACAGAAATGCAGGTAATGGCCGCCGACCGGTCTGACCCCGACCATCGGGCGCAGGAATTCCGGGTTGTTGGCGATCAGCTGTGGCGGCAGGATGCCGTCCCGGACCAGCGTGTTGTCGCCATGGATATCGGCTATCAGCGCTTCGAGAAGATCGGCACGCTGCACCAGGCCGCGCGAAATGCCCTGCCATTCAAGCTCGTCGATCATGACCGGTACATGGCTGATGGGCCAATTGCGCTCGCCATGGTCCTTGCCGTCATAGGTTCGGTAAAACACGCCGGCATCACGCAGATAGCGGTCGGCGCGGGCGAAACGCGCGTGCAGTTCGCGCGCGGGCATGCGCTCAAGATGGGCGATCAACTTGCGCCAGACCGGCCGAACCGTGCCGTCCCGGTCCAGCATTTCGTCGGCTACGCCGTGCAATGCCGCATAACCGAGAGCAGGCGAGGCCGAGCCCGCATCTTCATTCGCACGTTCGGCTGCCGGTCCGGTGGACATGAGGGTATCGTCAAGCTCCAGATGGCCGGCACGGATCGCGGCTCAGCGAAATTCGGGCCATGGCATCGCGGTTGTCGGCGGGACCTGCCGGCCCGCGATTCGGCACGCGTGCGTTCCATGTCATCGGCCAACGTCTTTCATAATGGCGCCGGCGTGGATGGGCAACACGATATCGGCGGCTGTCGGTTGGGGGAGATGCGTTCGTTTGGAAACGTCGTGGGGAAGTTGCGCGTCGGCAATAGAAACGCGGCTACGGCGAGGATGAAAAGCTTCGGCCGAAAACGCAAAAAGCCCCGTGTGAACAGGGCCTTGCGAAAGTACGGATGGTGGGCGTGACAGGGATTGAACCTGTGACCCCTACGATGTCAACGTAGTGCTCTCCCGCTGAGCTACACGCCCTTCCGTGAGGCGGCATAAACCATATGGCCTTGCCGCCGTCAATCGGTTTTGTGTCGGTTTTTTGAAGTTTTTTCAAACCCCTTGCGACACAGGCCTTTTACCTCAGGCGGCTGCCAGCATCTTGTTCACTTCGTCCACAAGGTCGCGCAGATGGAAGGGTTTGGAGAGGACCTTGGCATCCTTGGGCGCCTTCGAATCCGCGTTGAGCGCAACGGCGGCGAAGCCGGTGATGAACATGACCTTGAGGTCGGGATCGAGTTCGGTGGCGCGACGGGCGAGTTCAATCCCGTCCATTTCCGGCATGACGATATCAGTCAGAAGCAGCGAGAAGGGTTCTTCGCGCAGACGGTCATAGGCGCTGGCGCCGTTGTCGAAGGACGAGACCTTGTAGCCGGCCTTTTCGAGCGCCTTCACGAGGAAGCGGCGCATGTCGTTATCGTCTTCAGCGAGAAGGATTTTTTGCATCGTCTTGGAAAACCGTCAGTGGGTCGCGTTAAAGATGTCGGCTCTTTCTCCTCCAGATGCCTTCGCGCGGTCAAGAACCGTTGAAGCTCTGCAGGATGCCATTGGTGGGTAATACATAGTATGGACTTCATAGCAGGCAACTGGCAACATGACGTTACAAACAAGTTACCTTTATGGTAAAGGCGGCAGCAGGCAGGGCGGATGAACGGAGTGACAGGCGACATCGACCTATTCGAGGTAAGGGAGCCGACGTCGCAGACCATTCCCTTCGTCTTCAATTCCCCCCATAGCGGCCGGCATTATCCGGCGCAGTTTCTGGCCGAATCGCGGCTGGACGAGGTCGAAATCCGTCGCTCCGAAGACCATTATGTCGACGAGCTTTTCGCGCAGGCGCCGAATCTCGGTGCGCCGCTTCTACTGGCGCATTTCCCGCGGGCCTATCTCGACGTGAACCGCGAGCCCTATGAGCTCGATCCACGCATGTTCGACGGCGCATTGCCGCCCTATGTCAATATCGGCTCCATGCGGGTCGCGGGCGGGCTTGGCACCATTCCGCGCATCGTTGCCGAGAACATGGAAATCTATCGCCGCCGCCTCACCGTGGAGGAGGGGCTTTCGCGCATCGAGACGATCTACAAGCCCTATCACGCCTGCCTGCGCCGGCTGATTGCCCGCACGCATGCTGCGTTCGGCATGTCGCTGTTGATCGATTGCCATTCCATGCCCGGCAATATTCGCCTGTCCGGGTCCGATATTCGTCCGGACTTCATCATCGGTGATCGCTACGGCACCAGCGCCGGGGCCGAGCTGTCGCGCGCCGCGATGTATTTCCTGGAAGGTCTCGGTTTTACCGCCGTGCGCAACAAGCCTTATGCCGGTGGTTTCATCACCGAACATTATGGTCGGCCGGTACGCGGCCTGCATGCCCTGCAGATCGAAATCAACCGGGCGATCTATATCGATGAAGTGACGCTGCGCAAACGCCCGGATTTCGACGATCTTGCCCGCGCACTGACCGAGTTCATTGCCTCCATGGCGGATTTTGCCGCCGAGTTCGGTACAAATCCGGCCTTGGCCGCCGAATAAGTTTCGCCCTCTCTCCTGACGAAATTGCCGCCGGCCACGCCGCAGCAAGGTTTTTCCTGCGACCAAAAAAAACCGCGCTTGTGGCGCGGTCAAGTCTAGGGAGGAAACACCCAAGGAGGGCATTACAGTCCGAAAACTGCGATTGAGACCTTATGTCTGATCTGCCCAATCGTCAAGCATGAATGGTAAATGCATAAATTATGTGCATCTGCCTATCGAAGTTGGCAGATTGGCCTTCGGGCGATTTTGTGGTCTATGGGGCACTCACAAAGCGTCAGGGTGACCATGCTTCCGGATCGATCGTTCTTCGACAAACTGGCCGATGCTGCCAAGGCCGAAACGCTCCCGCGTTTTCGTGCCGGCACGTCGGTCACCAACAAGCTCGCACAAGGGTTCGATCCCGTCACGGAAGCGGATCGCGCTGCCGAATCAGCCATTCGGGCACTGATTGCCGAACGGTTTCCCGAACACGGCATTCTCGGCGAAGAGCACGAGAATATCGGCCTCGACCGCCCGCATGTCTGGGTCATCGACCCGATCGACGGCACGCGCGCCTTCATTTCCGGGGTTCCGGTCTGGGGCACGCTGATCGGCCTGCGTTCGAACGGGCGCGCGACGATGGGGATGATGGATCAGCCCTTTACCGGGGAGCGCTATTTTGCCGATGGCAAACAGGCGTGGTATCGCGGCCGGGACGGGGAATATGCGATCCGCACGCGCGATTGCGGCGGGCTGTCAGAGGCGATCCTGTTCACCACCTCGCCGCATATTTTCGAGGGCGATGATCTGGCGGCCTATCGTTCCGTCGAGGACAAGGTGCGGTTGTTCCGCTATGGTACCGATTGCTACGCCTATGCCCTACTGGCCGCAGGCCATGTCGATCTTGTCGTGGAAAACGGTCTGAAACCCTATGATGTCGGAGCGCTGATCCCGATCATCGAACAGGCCGGCGGCATCATCACCACATGGGAGGGCGGCCGTCCGGAAGACGGGGGCAATATCGTCGCGGCCGGCAGCCGGGCCGTTCATGAGCAGGCGCTGGCGCTGCTGGCCCGCTGACGCGGCCGTTCAGGCTGCCGCGTCGCCGGCAACGGGCGATGATGCTTCGTTGCCTGGAATGAAAGCTTCGATCGCGGCCAGCGCCTGGACGCGATAGACATCCGCCTCGCTGAAAAGTTCGTGACGACCGCCGATGATGTTCACCAACTGACCGGCGCGGAAATTGCGCGCGAGTTCCTCCTGGCTTGCATAGGGCACGATACCGTCCCGCATCGGCGCCAGAACCAGGGTGGGAATGGTAATGGCGGTCAGATGCGCCTGCGACGCGACGCGGCGTGCGGCGGCCAGCGTTTCCTTAAGCCAGCGCATGGTCGGCGGGCCGATCATCAGGTCGGGATTGGACGTGCCGATCGCGCCGTTGCGCGCAAACCGTTTCGGGTCCGAGGTCAGCGGATTGCCGGCAAAGGCGCGGCCGTTCTGGTCGGAACCGGCCGAAATCTGTCCAAGCCCGATGACGGTCAGCGCTCCGGCGATGAAACGGATCATGCCTTGCGAAAGCGCCTGTCCGGTCAGGCCGACAAAAGGCGCCGCCAGCGCCATGCGCTCGATGCGGTTGGCGAGACGCGGGGCGGCCGACAGCGCGATCAGGGCACCGGTGGAATGGGCGACCAGGAAGAAGGGCAGGCGGGTGTCCGGCAGCACGATCTGTTCGAGAAACAAGTCGAGATCGCGCTCGTAATCGGAGAAGCGCCGCAGATGACCCTTTTTCGGCTTTTTCAGCAGCCGGTCCGAACCGCCCTGTCCACGTAGGTCATAGGTGGCGACCCACAGACCCATGGCGTTGAAGTCGCGGATCGTCTCGTAATATTTCTCGATGGATTCGCTGCGGCCATGGAGCAGCACGATCGTGCCGCGCGCCGGCGACATTTCGCATCGAAACACCGCGTAGCGCAGCCTTGCGCCGCGATGGCCGGTGAAAAAACCGGCAAAATGATTTGGCGGCACCGGATTGTCAGGTGTCGACCGGAGGATGTCGGAAGGGGTGGCTTCTGTTTCGCTCATGACCACAAGCGATAGGCGGAACGGGACCCGGGTCAAGAAGAAAAAGTTTCCCTGCCGGTTTCGTTTCTATCGATGGGGCGCGGGACTATCATGGTGATGCAGTGCTGGCGGGGCGGCGGCATCGGTCGGATGCGGGTGGTCGGGGTCGGGGCCATGGGCGGTGCGGTGGAGGGGCGCCACGTTGTGTTTGGTTCCGTAGAACGCGAGGTGCGGTCCCAGTAGGAGGGTGGCGCTGATCGGCTGCGGCGACGCGCCGACAATAGGGTGCGAACCATTTGACATGGGCGGCGGCAGGTCCGGCGGTGATTAGGAAAATGGCGATAAGTAGCCGGGGGAGGACCAGCCGTCCGGCCCGATACGCGGGATACGTTGCGAGCTTCCTATGGAAATCGCGGCGCCTGTCAGGCGAGTGAATCCCGCCAGGCCATGGCGCGATGGTGCAACGCACTCTTTCTGGCTCGTTGTTGGTTTTGTCAGTCTCGATTCGGACATAGATGAACCACCGCGACAAACGGTCCTTCCCACGTTCTAAGCCTCGACACGAAGCCGTCATTCGACCGGGCGCCAAGCCATCGGGTCGTCCGCAAAAAATCATGCGGGCCGGAATCAAAAAAAGGTCTTGAAGCCGGAAAAAGCAATTCCCATCTTGGTCCTGCGGACGCCGATATCGGGTCCGCGAACACGGGCCAGGCATCGCCAATACGGGATGCCGCCTTACAGAACCGCAACACGTCGCTTCATGAGAGGACACCATGCGTCACGTCGATTTTTCCCCCCTTTACCGTTCCACCGTCGGTTTCGACCGCCTGTTCACCATGCTGGACAGCCTTGGCCAGCCCGACCAGGCACAAACCTATCCGCCCTACAATATCGAGCGGACCGGCGAGAACACCTATCGCATCACCATGGCCGTCGCCGGTTTCGATGAAAAGGAACTGAGCATCGAGGCCCGTGCGCATGTGCTGCACGTGAAAGGCGAAAAGAGCGAGGATGAGGCCGCTTCCAAGAGCGAGTTTCTGCATCGCGGCATTGCCAAGCGTGCCTTCGAGCGCCGGTTCCAGCTTGCCGATCACGTCGAGGTACAGACCGCGCAGCTGAAGAACGGCCTGCTGCACATCGACCTTCTGCGGACGATCCCGGAAGCCATGAAGCCGCGCCGCATCGCGATCGCCGCAGAGCCCGTCGATACGCCGCGCACGATCGAGGCCCAGGTTTCTGAACCGCAGCAGATCAACTAAACTTCCAAGGCCAATCCTCCCAAGACGACCTCCACGTCACATGGCCAACGACGCGCCCTCTTCCAGCCGGAAGGGGGCGTTTCTGTTTGGATGGTTTGACGGGATCGGAGGGCTATTCTACTATAAGGAAGACTTCAGTCGCGAGGCTGTCATGCGTGTGACCGTAAAAAAAATGGGCGGCAGCGCCTCTATTCCAATACCCGACGAAATCATGGAAGCTGCCAATCTTGCGGTCGACGCAGAGGTTGAGGTCAGCGAGCAAAACGGCCGTGTGATCGTCGAGTTACCCCGGGAGGGTGATCAAAGCCTTGACGAGATGATCGCTCGTATCACGCCGGATAATGCGCACGACAACATCGATTTTGGGGTGTCTGTCGGCCGAGAGCTGCTCTGATGCCGGCTGCCGGCTATGTTCCCGACGCGGGCGACATTGTCTGGCTAAATTTTTCGCCCCAGGCAGGACACGAGCAAGCCGGGCGTCGTCCCGCACTGGTTTTGACGCCCGCCAGCTACAATCGTTTCGGTCTTATATTATGCTGCCCCATGACAACGAGGCGGAAGGGCTATCCTTTCGAAGTCGTTCTTGAAGAGGGCAGCATTGCGTTGGCCGACCAGATCAAAAGCCTGGACTGGAGAGGCCGGAACGCCCAGCCGAAGGGGCGGGCGTCGGATATCGCTTTGAAACAGGTCCGGGCCATGGCGACCAAACTGATCGGTTGACCCAAAAGGTCTCCCTGTATCTCACGCCGCAGCCGTCGCCTTGTCTTCCACCTTCACTTTGCGCTGCGCATATTTCTGCGCCAGCACGGCGCAGACCATCAACTGGATCTGGTGAAACAACATGATCGGCAGGACGATGGCGCCGATGGCGGAGGATTGGCCGGCGAAGATGGCGTTGGCCATCGGCACGCCCGAGGCCAGCGACTTTTTCGAACCGCAGAAGGTGATGGCGATCTCGTCTTCCTTGGAGAAGCCGAGCAGGCGGCTGCCATACATGGTGATGACCATGACGACCGCCAGCAGAACCATGTCCGTCACGATGACGGCGGCAATATCGGTGACGGAGAATGTGCGCCAGATGCCTTCGATAACGGCTGTCGAGAAGGCCAGATAAACCACCATCAGGATGCCGCCACGATCGACCGGCGCCAGCAGTTTTTTGCGCGCACGGATCCAGTTGCCGATGAAGGGCTGCAGAAGCTGGCCGATGACGAAGGGAGCAAGAAGCTGCAGCGCGATCTTTTCAATGGCATCGGCGGAAACGCCGCCGCCTTCACCCGTGGTGGACATGACGAGGCTGGCCAGAAGTGGCGTCAGGAACATGCCGAACAGATTGGAGCCGGAGGCGGAAACGATCGCCGCCGGCACATTGCCGTTGGCCATCGAGGTGAACGCGATCGATGACTGCACGGTGGAGGGGAGAACGCAGAGGAAAAGGATGCCGGCGTAAAGCGGCGCGGGCAAAATGCTTTCCGGCAGAAAACCGATGGCGAGGCCCAGCAGCGGGAAGATAACGAAGGTGGTGGCAAGAATGGTCAGGTGCAGACGCCAGTGCAACAGGCCGCCTACCACGACTTCGCGCGACAGGCGGGCGCCATGGAGGAAGAACAAGAGGCCGATAGCGATGTCGGTGGCGATGCCGAACCAGTAGGCGGGTTGACCGTAGATCGGCAGGAAGGAGGCGAGAATGACCGCGCAGACCAGCATGATGGTGAAGCGGTCCGGCATGAAGCGGCTCATGGGCATGTCCTGAAACTGATTTTACTTCGGTTGCGAAGCGTCTTCCCTTATCATGATCCGCGATGCAAGAATTAACAGTTATCACGAAGCAGGATAAGGATGCTCAATCTCCATCATCTCGAAAGCTTCGTGATGTTGCAACAGGCCGGCAGTTTTACCGCTGCCGCCGAGCGGCTCGGGATCGGCCAATCGACGATCAGCCAGCATATCCAGCGGCTTGAAAAGTCGCTTGGGCGTCAACTGGTGCAACGGGATACACATCAGGTGCGGCTGACGGCAGATGGCGAGGCGCTGCTGGGATATGCACGCGGCATGCTGGATTTAAATGGCAAGGTGGTAACGCTGTTCGGCGAAAGCCGTTTGCGCGGTCGTTTGCGGCTGGGTGTTTCGGAAGATGTCGTCGCCAACCGGCTGACCTCCATTCTGGAGGATTTCACCCGGCTTCATCCCTGGGTGGATCTGGAACTCACCGTGGCGTTGAGCGGCGTGCTGTTTCAGATGCAGGAGGCGGGCGAGCTCGATCTGGTTCTCGCCAAGCGGCATATTGGCGAAACGCATGGACGGCTGCTCTATCGCGAACCGCTGGTTTGGCTCGCGCGCGACGCGGATGTTCTGTTGCGTGACGAAACCGTGCCCCTGATCGCTTTCCCACCGCCGAGCATCACGCGAAAAGTGGCGCAGCAGGCGCTTGACGGGAAGAAGATCGCCTGGCGGATCGTCTGCACCTGCGGCAGTCTTTCCGGCCTCACGGCGGCGGCACGGGCCGGCATGGGCGTGCTGGTGCAGCCGCGCAGCATGGCGCCGGCGGGCTTGCGCGAGATCGCACCGGGACGTCTCCCGGATCTGGAGGACATCGAATTCGTGCTGGTGCCGCGGCGCGGCGCGGATGCGGCGCTGGTGGAGGCGGTGTCGAGTTTGATCACGGCGCGGATCGTGCCGTGAGTGGAAGCCATTCACGTGGAAAATCCAGAACTTAGCCGAAGGCTCTTCGGTTTGCGGGTAACGGTCGAAAAACTCTTCGTCGTCATCCTCGGCCTTGTGCCGAGGATCTGCAATGGCCTGATTGCATTGGCGTGGTTAGATCCTAGGGACAAGCCCTAGGATGACGAAATCGCCGATTGGAAGGTTTGTCAGCAGCCTGTCTCAGGCAGAGGCCAGTTGTTTGAACGCAGGTGATGGGCATTTTTGCCCAGCCACCCATCGGGTTCAAGCTGAAGCGCAGATCGACAGGAACTGGTCGACGTCTTCTTCCGTCGTGGCAAAACTCGTCACCATGCGGATCAGCACTTCGTCGCCCGATACCTTTTCCGGCATGTCGCGCGGCTCCAGCCAGTCGTAGAATTTCGCACCCTTTTCCTGCGCCGCTTTTGCCGAGGATTTTGGCAGGATGGCGAACACTTCGTTGGCTTGCGTCGGCCAGGCGAGGCGGGCGCTGTTGAGCGAGCCGAAGCCGGCGCGCAGACGGTTGGCCATGTCGTTGGCGTGGCCGGCAAGGCCCAGCCACAGGTCGTCCTTCAGATAGGCATCGAACTGGGCGGCGATGAAACGCGACTTGGAAAACAGCTGGGCGGTGCGCTTGCGCAGGAAGGCAAAATCCTTGGCCAGGTCCGGATCGAAAAACACGATGGCTTCGGCGCACCAGCAGCCATTCTTGGTGCCGCCGAAGGAGAGAACATCGACGCCACGCTTCCAGGTCATCTCGGCGGGCGTCGTGCCAAGCGCCATCAGCGCGTTGGCGAAGCGCGCGCCATCCATATGCAGCGGCAGGCCGTTCTCCCTGGCGATCCTTGCAATCGCGTCGATTTCGTCGAGCGTATAGACGGTACCGGCCTCGGTTGCCTGCGTCATCGAGATGGCGGCGGCACGGCCGTGATGGATGGCATCCTGCGGGTAGCGGGCGATGCGGCTGACGAGATTTTCCGGCAGCATCTTGCCGTCGGGACCTTCGACCGCGACCATGCGCATGCCGGAAAAGAAGTCCGGCGCGCCGCATTCGTCCTCGATGATATGCGCTTCCGAATGACAGAAGGTGAGGCCGCCGGCACGCGCGATGCTGGCCAGCGACAGGGAATTGGCGGCAGTGCCGGTGGCAACGAAAAAGACGGCAACTTCGCGCTCGAAAATCTCGTTGAAGCGGAGCTCGATCGACTTGTCGAGATCGCTGGAGCCATAGGCTGCGGCGAAGCGGGTGGATTCCCTGGAGAGCCGTTCGTTGATGGCAGGATGGGCGCCGGCCCAGTTGTCGGAAGCGAAGAACATGTGAGGTCCTGTGATGGGTATGCAGCGTGTCGGAGGTGGGCAGACCTTAAGCCATTTGCCGTGTCGTTCAACGAAAAAGCCGGCTGCTCACAACGGCCCTATCGATCTCGCAACGAAACCTGCAATCGCCAGTTCACCGCGTAATTAAATTGCGCTCCCTGCCGACTTTTTTCGGAATTCTGTCGCGGGACACGAGTGAATTGCCGATTCTCCCCTTGTCGCCTGTTAACATCTATGGCATACAAAAGCGGAAATAGGTCAGAATTGTTGTCCTATTTCCATGAGATCGAACCCGCGACGGGTTGGTTTCGCGGCTGACGGCGATGTTCATCCGGGCTATGCTGACTTCCGAAGAAGTCGTGCTTTGCCTGGGCGTCGCAGGCGCGGGCTGTAAGACTGTCGTAGAGTTTTGGGATGATGTGCGACACCGCATGGCGTTCTGACGAAGTAACCGATGCCACCTTGCCGCCTTTCGCGGCCAACAGGAGGAATGACGATGACGAAGACGATTGCTGACATGTCCGGTGTGCAGGCCGAAACGCCTTCCGCCACCAAGGACAGCGTGCCTTTTGTCGCCTCGGGCATTCCGGCGGCTCAAGGGCTTTATGATCCGCAAAACGAGCACGATGCCTGCGGCGTCGGCTTCATCGCGCATATGAAGGGCGTCAAGTCGCACCAGATCGTCAAGGACGGCCTGTTCATCCTTGAAAACCTGACGCATCGCGGCGCAGTCGGTGCCGACCCGCTAATGGGCGATGGCGCCGGCATTCTGGTGCAGATCCCCGACCGTTTCTTCCGTGAGGAAATGGCGAAGCAGGGCGTGACCCTGCCGAAGGCCGGCGAATATGCCGTCGGTCATCTGTTCATGCCGCGCAAGCCGGAAGAGATCGAACATTACAAGCAGGTGGTGAAGGATGTCATCGCCGAAGAGGGGCAGCAGTTCCTCGGTTTCCGCGATGTGCCGGTCGACAATTCCTCGCTCTCCAAGGCGCCGGAAATCGCCGCGACGGAACCTTATCACTGTCAGGTCTTTATCGGGGCAGGGCGCGATGCCGCGACCAATCCCGATTTCGAGCGCAAGCTGTTCCTGATCCGCAAGGTCATTTCCAACCGCATCTATGATGCGTTCGGCGGCGTCGACCAGGGTTTTTACCCGGTGTCGCTGTCCTCCACCACCATTGTCTACAAGGGCATGTTCCTGGCCTATCAGGTCGGTGCCTACTACAAGGATCTGTCGGACCCGCGGTTCGAAAGCGCCGTGGCGCTCGTCCACCAGCGCTTTTCGACAAACACGTTCCCGTCGTGGAAGCTGGCGCATCCGTACCGCATGGTCGCCCATAACGGCGAGATCAACACGTTGCGTGGCAACGTCAACTGGATGGCGGCGCGTCAGGCTTCGGTTTCCTCGCCGCTGTTCGGCGATGATATCTCCAAGCTCTGGCCGATCTCCTATGAAGGCCAGTCGGATACGGCCTGTTTCGATAACGCGCTCGAATTCCTGCTGCGCGGCGGCTATTCGCTGGCGCATGCGATGATGATGCTGATCCCGGAAGCCTGGGCCGGCAACCAGTCCATGTCGAAGGAGCGCAAGGCGTTCTACGAATACCATGCCGCCCTGATGGAGCCCTGGGACGGGCCGGCCGCCGTCTGCTTCACCGATGGTCGCCAGATCGGCGCCACGCTCGACCGCAACGGTCTGCGTCCGGCCCGTTATCTCGTCACCGATGATGACCGCATCGTTCTCGCCTCGGAAGCCGGCACGCTGCCGGTGCCGGAAGAAAAGATCGTCAAGAAGTGGCGCCTGCAGCCTGGCAAGATGCTGCTGATCGATATGGAAAAGGGTCAGATCATCTCCGACGAGGAGCTGAAGAGCGAGCTTGCGACTCGTCATCCCTATTCCAAGTGGCTCGACAACACCCAGCTCATTTTGGAAGAACTGAAGCCGGTTGAACCGCGCGCGCTGCGTCGCGACGTGTCGCTGCTCGACCGCCAGCAGGCCTTTGGTTACACCCGCGAAGACACAAAGATCCTGATGTCGCCGATGGCAACCACCGGGCAGGAAGCCGTGGGTTCGATGGGTACCGACACGCCGATCTCGGCCATGTCGGAAAAGTCCAAGCTGCTTTATACCTATTTCAAGCAGAACTTTGCGCAGGTCACCAACCCGCCGATCGATCCGATCCGCGAAGAGCTGGTCATGAGCCTCGTCTCCTTCATCGGCCCGCGCCCGAACATTCTCGATCATACCGGCATGGCCAACGCCAAGCGTCTGGAAGTGCGCCAGCCGATCCTCACCAATGGCGATCTGGAAAAGATCCGCTCGATCGGTCATACGGAAGATCGTTTCGACACCAAGACGCTGGATTTCACCTACGCGATCGAACGCGGCGCAGAAGCCATGCCGGAAATGCTGGACCGTCTGTGCGAGCGTGCGGAAGCGGCAGTGAAGGGCGGCTACAACATCATCGTTCTGTCCGACCGCCAGATCGGTCCGGATCGTGTCGCCATTCCCGCGCTTCTGGCGACGGCTGCCGTGCACCATCACCTGATCCGCAAGGGTCTGCGCACCTCGGTCGGCCTCGTCGTGGAATCGGGCGAGCCGCGCGAAATCCATCACTTCTGCTGTCTTGCCGGTTATGGCGCCGAAGCCATCAACCCCTATCTTGCCTTCGATACGCTGACCGACATGCATATGCGCGGCGAATTCCCAAAGGAAGTCGATGCGCAGGAAGTGGTCTATCGCTATATCAAGGCCGTGGGGAAGGGCATCCTCAAGGTCATGTCCAAGATGGGCATTTCCACCTACCAGTCCTATTGCGGCGCGCAGATTTTTGACGCCGTCGGCCTGTCGTCCGAACTGGTCGAGCAATATTTCTTCGGCACGGCCTCCTCGATCGGCGGCATCGGCCTCGACGAAATCGCCCGCGAAACCACCGAGCGCCACACGTCCGCTTTCGGCAAGGACCCGGTTCTCGCCTCGACGCTCGATATCGGTGGCGAATATGCCTATCGCATGCGTGGCGAAAGCCATGCCTGGACGCCGGATGTCGTGGCCACGCTGCAGCACGCCGTGCGTGGCAACAGCCAGGACCGCTACCGCGAGTTTGCCGAAATCGTCAACGACAGCGCCGTGCGGATGAACACCATCCGTGGCCTGTTCAAGATCAAGTCGGCGCAAGAGCTGGGCCGCAAGCCGGTCTCGATCGACGAGGTCGAGCCGGCTGTCGATATCGTCAAGCGTTTCTCCACGGGCGCCATGTCCTTCGGTTCGATTTCGCGCGAAGCCCATACGACGCTGGCGATCGCCATGAACAGGATCGGCGGCAAGTCGAACACCGGTGAAGGCGGCGAAGAGAGCGATCGTTACCTGCCGCGCCGCGACGGTTCGATGAACCCGGAACGGTCGGCCATCAAGCAGATCGCCTCCGGCCGCTTTGGCGTCACCACCGAATATCTGGTCAATGCCGACATGCTGCAGATCAAGGTGGCGCAGGGTGCAAAGCCCGGCGAAGGCGGCCAGCTGCCCGGCCACAAGGTGGATGCGACGGTTGCCAAGACGCGTCACTCGACGCCGGGTGTCGGCCTGATTTCGCCGCCGCCGCACCATGACATCTATTCGATCGAAGATCTGGCGCAGCTGATCTACGACCTGAAGAACGTCAACCCGACCTCCGACATTTCCGTCAAGCTGGTGTCCGAAGTCGGCGTTGGCACGGTTGCCGCCGGTGTCGCCAAGGCGCGCGCCGACCATATCACCGTCTCCGGTTTCGACGGCGGCACGGGCGCTTCGCCGCTCACATCGCTGAAACATGCCGGTTCGCCTTGGGAAATCGGCCTTGCCGAAACCCAGCAGACGCTGGTGCTGAACGGCCTGCGTTCGCGCATTGCGCTGCAGGTGGATGGCGGCCTGAAGACCGGCCGCGATGTCATCATCGGTGCGCTTCTGGGTGCCGATGAGTTCGGTTTCGCCACCGCTCCGGTTATCGCGGCAGGCTGCATCATGATGCGCAAGTGCCATCTCAACACCTGCCCCGTCGGCGTCGCGACGCAGGATCCGGTCTTACGCAAGCGCTTCAAGGGTACGCCGGAACATGTCATCAACTATTTCTTCTTTGTCGCCGAAGAAGTCCGCGAAATCCTGGCCTCGCTCGGCTTCACCCGGCTCGACGAGATCATCGGTTCCTCGGACTTCCTGTCCAAGGACGATATGCTCGACCACTGGAAGTCCAAGGGTCTCGATTTCTCGAAAATCTTCCACAAGGTGGAAGCGCCCAAGGAAGCCACCTACTGGACCGAACGCCAAAACCACCCGATCGACGACATTCTCGATCGCAAGCTGATCGAAAAGGCCATGCCGGCGCTCGAAAACAAGGAGCCGGTGGTTTTCGAAGCCTCGATCAAGAACGTCGACCGTTCGGCCGGCGCCATGCTTTCGGGCGAACTGGCCAAGCGCTGGAACGAGAAGGGTCTGAAGGACGACACGATCCGCGTGACCCTGACCGGCACCGCTGGTCAGTCGTTCGGTGCTTTCCTGGCGCGCGGCATCACTTTCGATCTGGTTGGTGACGGCAACGACTATGTCGGCAAGGGACTTTCGGGTGGCCGCATCATCGTGCGCCCGCCGGAAAATTCGAAGATCGTGGCGGAAAACTCGATCATCGTCGGGAACACCGTGCTCTACGGCGCGACCTCGGGCGAGTGCTATTTCCGCGGCGTTGCTGGTGAACGTTTTTCCGTTCGCAACTCGGGTGCGATCGCCGTCGTTGAGGGTGTGGGTGACCACGGCTGCGAATACATGACCGGCGGCATCGTCGTCGTGCTCGGCGAAACCGGCCGCAACTTTGCAGCCGGCATGTCGGGTGGCGTCGCCTACGTGCTGGATGAAGAAGGCACGTTCGCCAAGCGTTGCAACATGGCCATGGTCGAGCTGGAACCGGTTCCCGAAGAAGACGACATGCTGGAAAAGCTGCACCATCGCGGCGGCGACATCCAGCACAAGGGCCGTGTCGACGTGTCGGAAGACATGACCCGCCACGACGAGGAGCGTCTCTATCAGCTGATCTCCAACCACATGCACTATACCGGCTCCACCCGCGCCAAGGAAATCCTGGATCGCTGGGGCGAGTACCGTCCAAAGTTCCGCAAGGTCATGCCGGTGGAATACCGCCGTGCGCTGGAAGAGATGGAACGCATGCGGATGGGCGTGGCTGCGGAGTAGTTTAACAAGCCTCATCGCTGTGATATGCTGTTGGCATATGGCAGCGATGGAGCGGAACATGAACGAGCATGTGAAGGAAACGCCGGAAGGTGGCGAAGTCGCGGTCGCCATCTTCAAGAACGGTCGAAGCCGGGCAGTGCGCATACCGAAAGAGTTCGACATCGAAGGCGATCGCGTCGTCATGGTGAAGCAGCCGGACGGGTCGATCCTGATGCGAACCGCGGTGACTGCCGGCCTGATCGACTACCTCAGGCAGGCGGAGGCCTGGCGTGGCGAAGACTTTGTCTCTGGCGACGAGGATCTGGCACCGCTTCGTGAGGTCGAGTTCTGATGCAGTTCATGCTCGATACGAACATCGTCTCGGCCATCGTGAGGGACCCGCGCGGCAAGACATTCGAACGTTTGCTCGAGGTGGGAGAAGAGAACGTCTTCATCAGCATCATCACCCATGGTGAGATCTGGTACGGCGTGAAGAAAAATGGCTCGGAGGAGTTGGCCAAAAAGGTGGCCGCGATCACGCGGCGGCTTTTCGTGGCACCGCTCCAGCTGCCGAGTGATCAACGCTATGCCGATGCCCGGCTGGCGTTGAGGCAAGGCAAGAATATCGGGGCCAATGATCTCTGGATCGCAGCCCATGCTCTGGCTATGGATGTGGTCCTCGTGACCGACAATGAAGGTGAGTTTTCCCGGGTTCCGGGTTTGAAGATCGAAAACTGGCTGCGATAGCCGCCGCGAAGGAGGGATGGATGCGAAAGACGCATACGGCAGTTTCCTTGGCGATAGGCGCACTGGTTCCAGTTGCGGGTTATCTGATCAACGGCACGATCGGATTGGAGTTTGTCATGCTGGGGGCGGTTATCGGTGTCGCCTACTGGTATTGGGGGCCACTTGGCCTTCCGTTTTGAAGAGGACTAAGACATGGGCAAGGTAACGGGTTTCATGGAAATCGACCGGCAGGTGGCAAAGTACCAGCCGGCCTCCGATCGCATTCGTCATTTCCGCGAATTCACCATTCCCATGTCGGATGCCGAGGTCACCAAACAGGCGGCCCGTTGCATGGACTGTGGCATCCCCTATTGCCACGGCCCGACCGGCTGTCCCGTGCACAACCAGATCCCCGACTGGAACGATCTGGTCTATAACAACAAGTGGGAAGAGGCGATCCGCAACCTCCATTCCACCAACAATTTTCCCGAATTCACCGGCCGCGTCTGCCCGGCCCCTTGCGAGGAAGCCTGCACGCTTAACCTCGAGGATGCGCCGGTCGCCATCAAGACCGTCGAGCAGGCGATTGCCGACAAGGCCTATGAACTGGGCTATATCGTGCCGCAGCCGGCGACGGTGAAGACCGGCCGCAAGGTGGCGATCATCGGCTCCGGCCCCGCCGGCATGGCCGCTGCCCAGCAGCTCGCCCGCGCCGGTCACGAAGTTCATGTGTTCGAGCGCGAAACGAAGGCCGGCGGCCTGCTGCGTTACGGCATTCCAGACTTCAAGATGGAGAAGAACTTTATCGACCGCCGTGTCGAACAGATGACCGGCGAAGGCGTCACGTTTCATTGCGGCGTCAATGTCGGCGTCGACAAGCCGACGGAAGAACTCATGGCCGAACATGACGCCGTGATCTATTGCGGTGGTTCGGAAACCCCGCGTCCGGCCGGCATTCCCGGCGTCGAACTGCACGGCGTCTACGATGCCATGCCGTATCTCGTTCAGCAGAACCGCCGCGTCGGTCGCGAAAACATCGATTCGACGGGCTGGCCGGCAGAGCCAATCCTTGCCGGCGCCAAGCATGTCGTCGTTGTTGGCGGCGGCGATACGGCATCGGACTGCGTCGGCACGGCTTTCCGTCAGGGCGCCGTCAAGGTGACCCAGCTCGATATCCGTCCGATGCCGCCGGAAAAGGAAGACAAGCTCGCCGTCTGGCCGTTCTGGGCGACCAAGATGCGCACCTCGTCTTCGCAGGCCGAAGGCGCCAACCGCGAATTCCAGGTGGCGACGCTCGAATTCGTCGGCGAGGACGGCATGCTGACCGGCGTGCGCTGCTGCCAGGTGGACGAGCGTCGCAAGCCGATCGCCGGCACGGATTTCATCATCAAGGCCGATCTCGCCTTCATCGCCATCGGCTTTTCCGGCCCGATGACCACGGGCGTGCTGTCGGAACTGGACGGCAAGCTGACGCTGAATACCGACCGTCGCGGCTCCACCAACGTCGTTGCAAACGAGCGCGACTACAAGACCTCGATCGACAAGCTTTACGTCGCCGGCGACGTGCGTCGCGGCCAATCGCTGGTGGTCTGGGCGATCCGCGAGGGCCGTCAGGTGGCGCGTGCGGTGGACGAGGCGCTGATGGGCGCTTCGGTTCTGCCGCGGTAAGCGCAGTCGCTTCGTTATCGAATATCGGCCCTCTCGCTCGCCGCGAGGGGGCTTTTTTTGCCGTCATCGTTTGACGGAAAAGCGGAATCAACGCACCTTCCTAGCCATGTACATCCTCACGCACGGCATCAAGAAAAACCCGGAAAAGCGATGGGCCCTGCCCGATCGCATTTTCTTCGGGCATGGCGCCTGCGCATTGTTGGCTGGCACTTTTCTGCGTTTACCTCCGCTACTCGGCTTTCATGCGGAGCGCATTATTCCTGCAGATGATTTTGCCGGTGGCCATGCCTATGTGACGGATGGCGTCATCGTCTTTGATTATCACGGATATTCGTTGCGCGAGCGGTTGCTGGCGCACCATGCCAAGGGCTGGTCGAAGAGATATCCGGGCTGGAGCTGTTCAATCGAAACCGTCGATTTCGATCTGCTCGACACAGCGGAACTGAACAGCCGCAAAATGCTGGGGCCGGATCAGTATCTGCATGACGTCATCCCGCGCGCGCAGGCCTTCATCGACAAGGTCGATCATCCAGCAGCTTCCGACAGAGCGCGCGCCCTGCTTACTGCGTCGTCTTGATGCGGTAATCGTCCACACGACCCACCGGGGCCTGCGGCAGCTCGCCGCGTGTGACCAGAAGATCGCGCGCGGATTGGCTGGTTGCCGGTGCCGGAGCGCCGGCGCCAAGGAGTTCCTGGCCACCGTCGAGATCCGGGTCGGAAAGCGCGATCGGCTGGGTCGATACGATGCCGGTATTGGGCGTTCCGGGAAGCACGGGGAGCGCCGGCAGGTTGCTGCCGTCGAGGTTGACCATGTCGGCCGCCGGCGCATCGCCAAGGTGGCGGCGGGCGACCTTTTCAACGTAGAAGGCAAGCTTGCGGCGTCCGGCTTCCGTCATGTTGATGCCGTCGGAACTGCGCAGGCGCACCTGCTGGCCGTTGACGTCCGAACCGGTTATGACGAACTTGCCCTCCTCATCCACGAACCCGTCCCAGATATCAACGAACTCGCCGCCGATTTCCTCCGTCTGGGTCCGGTAGATGGTGTTGAGCGTCACCGCGTCCGCCGTCATCGACGCCGACTGAAAGGCGGGCAGGCCGACCCATAGCAGCGGCAGGTCGTGGTCGCGAACGATCTGCCCGAACTCCTGCACGCGCTGCTTGTAGATCTCGAACCAGCGTTCGGTGCGGAATTTTTCACGCGCGTCATTGCTGTCGATCTGCTGGCGGTCATTGGCGCCGATCATCACGACGACGAGCGCCGGCTTTTCGTTGGCGATCAGCTGGGGCAGGCCCTGAGGCCAGTCGTAATGGTCCTGGCGCACCAGACCGGATGCCGTCTTGCCCTCGTCGACCACGACGACGCCCGGATTTTCGGCGAATGCCGCTTCCAGCCCGCCGGCAAGCCGCCCGGCCAGAAAGTCGCCGACGACGAGCACTTTCCTCGCATTGTCGAGCTTTTGGGCGGGTTCCGGTTTCGTGGGAACTGAGGTGACGGATGTTGCCGGCGCGGTGCGCACAGGCCGGCGCGGTGCGCCTGCTGTGGTAGGAGCAGGGGCGGGGGCGGCCCGCCGCTTGCGGCGCGGCTGCATGTCCATGACGGACGAATCGCGCCGGCTCCGATCGTTGAAGAACAGGTCCATCAGCGTGCGGCGACGCGGCTGCTCGTAGCGCCGCTCCTCCAGATAGTATCGTCTTTCCTGCGCCGCGGCAGGTTCGGCATGGATCGGCAGGGTGGCGATCAGCGCCATTGCCGCCAGCAGGAAGCGCGCGCCGCCGGTCTTCAGTCGGGTGCCGAGGGGGAGCCGTGCAGACGTCATGTCCCTGCTGTCCATCTCATTGCGGGCTGCGTCTGGATCGCAGCCCGTCTTTCCAGCGGTTGATGTTCCGATCGCGCCTTACCTCAGCGGATCGCCTTCAAGAGCGAATGCGACGGTTCGCCATCCTGCTGCATGCCGAGACGCTTCTGGATGGCGGCAATGGCGGCCTTCGAACCGGAGCCGAAATTGCCGTCGACTTCGCCGTCATAATAGCCGAGCTCCTTCATGCGCGACTGCAGCTCGAATTTCTCCGAGATGTCGAGCGTGCCTTCGGGGCGCGGCCAGCGCTGCTGCATGCCGCCGTAGCCGGCAATCTGGTCGGCAAGAAGGCCGACGGCGAGCGCGTAACTATCGGCGGCATTGTATTTCTTGATGGTGAAGAAGTTTTTCATCATCAGGAAGGCCGGACCGTTGCCCCCGGCCATCAGCTTGAGGGTCGCACGATCGCCGCCGCGCGGAAAACCCTTGCCGTTGGGGCGGGTAAAGCCGAGCGCGGCCCATTGGGCGATCGTCTTTGTCTGGCCTTCATATTTTGCCGCACCGGCGGGCAGGGCTGCCTCGTAACCCCAGGTCTTTCCCGAGACCCAGCCGTTCTTGGACAGAAGGTTGGCGGCGGTGGCCAGCGCATCGGGGATAGAATGCCAGATATCGCGCTTGCCGTTCCCATCGGCATCGACCGCGTAAAGAAGGTAGCTGGTGGGGATGAACTGCGTATGGCCCATGGCGCCGGCCCAGGAACCGGTCAGCTGCTTCGGCGTCACGTCACCCGCCTGGAGGATCTTGAGGGCGGCGATCAGCTGGGTACGACCGAACTTGGCGCGCTTGGGATCGGCCCAGGCGAGCGTTGCCAGCGCCTGCGGCACGTGATGCAGGCGTTCCGGGTTTTCGAGCGCCGCGCCGTAATTGGACTCCATCGACCAGATGGCCAGGATGATGTTCTGGTCGACGCCGGACTGCCGCTCGATGGCGTTGAGGAGACGCGCATGGCGGGCCTTCATCTCGCGACCGATCTTGACGGTATAGGGGTTCACGCGGCTGTCCAGATAATCCCAGATCTGCGACTTGAACTCGGGCTGATACTGCGCCTTCTGCAGCACGTCCCGGTCAGGCGTGGTGATGCCTGCAAACGCCTTGTTATAGGTCGCGCGGGTAATGCCGCTCTGGGCCGCAGTGTCGTAGAAATTTGCGATCCAAGCCTTGAAACCTTGGTCTGCCTGAGCATCTATCGGAGTGGTCGCGAGCGTCATGCCGGCGATCATCGAGAGGGCGAGCGCTTGAAAGCGACGGGTGCGAAACATGGTCATCGACTGCGTATCCGTTGTTCTTCCAGTCAGGGTTTTCACCGGTGATGGCGGCCGGCCTGCGGTCAGTGTAGAACGTCAGAATAAACAAATTCTTTACCATGAGACCATTGATCTGTCATTGCCCCGAAAAGGTTGAAATATATCCCTAGAGGCCTTTGGCGGGCGACCGACAGACAAATAGATTGTGCTTTTAGGAGGCATGAGTGGGACACCAAAAGATTCGTAAGGCAGTATTTCCGGTGGCAGGCATGGGGACGCGCTTTTTGCCCGCGACCAAGGCCGTGCCGAAGGAAATGCTCACCGTCGTCGACAAGCCGGTCATCCAGTATGTGGTGGACGAGGCGATCGAAGCGGGCATCGAACATCTCGTGTTCGTCACCGGTCGCGGCAAAGGCGTAATCGAGGATTATTTCGACATCCAGTTCGAACTGGAAGCCCTCCTCAAGGAGCGCAACAAGAATGCCGAACTGACCATCCTGTCCGACCTCCTGCCGCAGGCCGGCATGGCGAGCTTCACCCGCCAGCAGGCGCCGCTCGGTCTCGGCCACGCCGTCTGGTGCGCGCGCGATATCGTCGGCAACGAGCCTTTCGCCGTGCTTTTGCCTGACATGATCATGTCGGCCGAGAAGGGCTGCCTCAAGGGCATGGTCGAGCTTTACGAAAAGACCGGCGGCAACATTCTCGCCGTCGAGGAGTGCGATCCGGAACAGGCTCACAAATACGGCATCGTCGGCGTCGGCGAGACGGTCGGCGAAGGCTTCAAGATCACCGAAATGGTCGAGAAGCCGGCCAAGGGTACGGCACCGTCGAACTTCTTCATCAATGGCCGCTACATCCTGCAGCCGGAAGTGTTCGATATTCTGGAAACCCAGGAGCGCGGCGCCGGCAACGAAATCCAGCTTACCGACGGCATGCTGACGCTGGCCAAGTCACAGGAATTCGCGGCCTACAAGTTTACCGGCGAGACCTATGACTGCGGCGCCAAGGATGGCTTCATCCTCGCCAACGTCGCCTTTGCGCTGAAGCGGGCCGATATTCGTCCGACCGTCGAAAACGGCCTGAAGGCGCTGGTGTCCAAGCTCGGCTGAGTTCTGGTGAATTGAATGAGAGAAGGCTTCGGGGTGATGCTCCGGGGCCTTTTTCGTGTCCGCAAGATCACCGCCGCAGCGTCAGGCCGGCACCGATCTGCACGGTCCTGGTCGGCGAAGTGCTGGCGTTTTCCTCGTGCTCGTAGGTCACGTCGCCTGTCAGGTCGAGATAGCGATTGATCCGGTAGGTGATGCCGGCGCCGAGTTCGTAGGTGCTTTCGTCGCGACCGGATGGGAAGTCGCGCAGCGTCGTGGCGCCGGTCAGCCGGGCGATCAGGTCGTTTCGCAACTGGTGCTGCACGGCCGTGGAGAAGCGGTATTCCGCCCAGCCATTCGCACCCGGAGCCGTTGCATCCTGCAAGGTGGTGCGCAGGCCGAAATCGATGTCCGTGCCGCGGCGTGGCGACCAGGTGGCGTTGCCGTCCAAGGCCAGCGCGCCGAGATCGCTCAGGCGGCCGTCATCATATCTGGCGACGACATAACCGACGCCCAGCTCGCCACGCAGCTTTTCGGAAAAGTCGAATTCGACGCCGGTGCGGGCGGCGTAATTGTTGGACGAGCGTCGATAACCGGAAGAATCGACGCGTTCGTCGTAGACGGCGCGGCCGGCGGCAAATTCGAGGAAGGGAATGATGGCCGGCGACAGTTCGTAGCCGATACGCAGGCGGCCGTCGAAACCGGTACGGTCACGGTCGGAGCGGCTGACGCGGGTTCCATCGGAAAGATCGACATCGCCATAGACCGAGCGCGCTACCGCAACCGCCGCCGTGCCGCGCAACACGCCGAAATCGCGCTCTACGGCCGCCCCGCCGCCGAAGCGCTGAACGGTCGACTGGGTGCTGGCGCCGGCCACCGCGTTGGGGTCGCTGTTGCTTTCGCGCTCCAGCGCGTAATTGCCCGTCAGGTTGGCGATCGTATCGTTGGAAAGGTCGAGCCGCAGGTCGGTGTCGATGCGGCCTTCCGGTTCGAAATCGGCGCTGTTGCTGGTGCGACCGGACAGCGTTTTCTCAAACGTGCCTTCACCCGTCACCGTCAGCGCGTGGCGCGACCAGTCGGAGGAGAGTGTGCCGCGGATGGCGGTGGACAGATAGTTGCGGCTGGCCCGGCCGTTCACCGTGCGCTCGGTTTCGTGGTTGACGCTCTGGTTGACGCTTGGCCGCAGGGTGAAGGTGCCGAGCCGGACGCCCATGCCGTCGTCGCTCCGGGTCAGCGGATTGTCGATGCCATCGCGATCCGGCTCTGGCGGGTTGAGCGGTCCCTCGACCGGCTGGTTAAGGTCGAGTTCTGCCAGTGGGGCGGCATCGTCAGGGCCGCGCGGATCTCCCGCTGCCTGCCCGTCCATGGGCTGGCGCGGATCGCCGAACCCGGCCGGCGCAGCATCGGGATCGGCATATGGGTCGCCGGCCGGATCAGCGGGATTTGCAGGCATTCCCGCGAGCGGCGTGATGCCGTTCGACGCGCCCAGCGCGCCGGTGGACGGGCTGCGTGCGGCGGCCGTCGTCCTGTAGGAGGTGCCGCTCGTCGCGGTCGCGGCGGAGGTCGGGCGAGTGCCGGATTGGCCGGAATAGGGGCTTTGCGCGCTCGGGGCGCCGGGCATCAGGAGCGTCGAGGCGAGAAGGACGAGCATTGTGCCGCGGACCGGTCGGTTGCGGCCGGGCATGCACGGGCGTGGCGCGGCGGTAGCACGCGAGGGACCGGCCGCGGATATCTCCGTCGCCGAAGCCGCCCGTCCAAGGGCCGCTGCCGATCGAGCCTGGTATCCTTTGCCGTTCATCGCGTCGCCTGAGGAGGGTCAATATTATCCAAGGGTAAATCAGCATGGTTAACGAAGCGTTGCGTTGCCGCCACCAGGAGTGTGAGGGCATGACCGGTGCGCGGTGACGGATGCGTTCGCAATGGAATTGGGGGCGATGGGCGTCGCGGAACTGTAAGCACCGGCAGAGCGGGTGAGCAGTCTTGGTCGATGTTGGAGACTGGCGGACCGAAAAAACCGGCGGACTGGCAGACTTGCTAACTGGTAGACCGGCACGCTGGCAGAGGCCAAGCGGTCGAGGATGCAGGCTAAGAGGGAAGGCCGCAGGCCCCCCGAATTGCGACGCGCCGCCGCAACAGCCTCGGGACAAGGGCACTCCAGCTGCCTTGCAGGCCGCGGCGACGAGGCACGACATGACGTTCGGTGCGAGCCGGCCGGCGTCCCCGATGGACTCCGGGCCGCAACCGCGATACATGCTCGCCATGACCCAGAACCCATCCGCGACCATGCCCGAAACCGATGTCATCCAGTCCGCGCTACGAACCGTCGCGTTCGAAAAACAGGGGCTGGATGCCCTTGAAGCGGCCCTCAGTGATGGACTGGCCGAGCCGTTTCGCCGGGCGATCGATCTGATCCTCGCCACGACGGGGCGCGTCATCGTCACCGGCGTCGGCAAAAGCGGTCATATCGGTGTGAAACTGGCGGCAAGCCTGTCGTCGACCGGAACGCCCACCTCCTTCGTTCACGCCGCCGAAGCCGCCCATGGCGATCTCGGCATGATCGCCCAGAACGATGCGGTTTTGGCAATTTCCAAGGGCGGCGAAAGCGCCGAGCTGAAAAGCATCGTCGCCTATACGCGGCGTTTCTCCATTCCGCTCATCGCCATGACATGCAACGCGGCGTCGTCGCTCGGACGCGAGGCGGACGTGGTGCTGCTTCTGCCGGATGCGACGGAGGCCTGTCCGCATGGTCTGGCGCCAACGACTTCCACACTCTTGCAGATGGCGCTCGGTGACGCGCTCGCGGTGGCGCTTCTGGAGGCACGCGGCTTCACGCCGATGGATTTTCGCGTCTTTCACCCCGGCGGCAAGCTGGGCGCGAGCCTTACCCATGTGCGCGACATCATGCATACAGGCGACCGCGTTCCGTTGGTTGCGAAGGGGACACCGCTGGCGCAGGCCATCACCGTCCTGTCGCACAAGCATTTCGGCTGCGTCGGCGTGCTGGATGAGGAAGGGCGGCTGTGCGGCCTCGTGACCGAGGGCGACATAGCGCGCAACCTGTCGCGCAACTTGGCGGAACTGTGCGTCGACGACATTATGACCCGCCAGCCGAAGACGATCAAACCGTCGGTTCTGGCCACTGCGGCGCTGGCACAGCTCAACCAGTACAAGATCGGCGCGCTGATCGTCATCGACGAGGACAACCGGCCGCTCGGCCTCATCCATTTCCACGATCTGCTGCGGATCGGCGTCGCCTGACATTGACCGGCATTGTCGGTGGCTGGGCCGGTGGCTGGGCCGGTGAGTGGGCCGGTCTTTTGGCCGATATCAGGCCGGCTCGACGGTAAGATCGCGTCCGCTCGACGCGACGACTTTCACGCGCGCGCCTGCCGGCAGGTCGGGGCCCATGATCGACCATGTCGTATCGTCGAGCCGAATGCGACCCCGCCCTTCAAGGATCGGTTCGGCAAGCGTGGCGGTACGGCCGACAAGGCTTTCACCGCGCCGGTTGAGCCAGGGTTCGTCGGTCTTGCTGCCCTGGCCGCTGTAGAAACGCCGGCCGGCGAGCGCGAATGCGATGGAGAGCACGGCAAACAGCAGAAGCTGTACCTGCCAGCCCCAGAAAGCCGTACCCCAAAGCGCCAGCGACAGCGCGCCAATCACCACGGCGGCAGCCCCGACCCAGATCAGGAAGAAACCCGGAACGACCAGTTCGAGCGCGAGCAGGACCAGGCCTACGATCCACCAGCTCCACGGGCCGCCACTGTTCCAGAGTTCGATCACCATGGTTTTCAGCTTTCGCTAGAGCCGAACGGCGGAACCGTCGGCGGGCGGCGGATGGTCGGCTGACGGGGCTGCGTTGCACGGGACGGGGCGGCTGGGCCATCGCCGTCGCCGCCAAAGACCTCCCTGGCAATCGCCCCGATACCGCTCAGCGAACCGATCAGAGACGATGCCTCGAGCGGCATCAGCACGATCTTGGAATTGCCGGCCTTGCCGATCTCGACCAGCGCCTCGGTATATTTCTGCGCCACGAAATAGTTGATGGCCTGCACGTCGCCGGCGGCGATGGCTTCCGATACGACCTGGGTTGCGCGGGCTTCGGCTTCTGCCAGGCGTTCTCGCGCCTCGGCATCGCGGAAGGCGGCTTCGCGTTCGCCCTCGGCCTGCAGGACGGCTGCCTGCTTGGCGCCTTCGGCGCGCAGGATCTGGGCGTTACGCGCGCCTTCGGCCTCAAGGATCTGGGCGCGTTTCTCACGCTCCGCCTTCATCTGGCGGCCCATCGAGGCAACGAGGTCGGCCGGCGGCTGGATGTCCTTGATTTCGATACGGGTGACCTTGATGCCCCAGGGTTGGACGGCTTCGTCAACGACGCGCAGAAGACGGTCATTGATGATGTCGCGGTTGGACAGAAGTTCGTCGAGATCCATCGATCCCATGACCGAGCGGATATTGGTCATGGTGAGGTTCTGCACGGCGACTTCCAGATTGGTGACCTGATAGGCCGCCTGGGCGGGATTGAGCACCTGGTAGAAGGCGACGGCATCGGCGGAGACGCTTGCATTGTCCTTGGTGATGACTTCCTGCGTCGGGATGTGCAGAACCTGTTCCATGACATTCATGCGCGCCCCGATACGCTCGATAAAGGGGGTCAGGATATTGAGGCCTGGCTGCAAGGTGCGCGTGTATTTGCCGAACCGTTCGACCGTATAGCAATAGCCCTGCGGCACCGTCTTGACGAGTGCGAACAGCAGCAGGATCGCCAGAATGACGATGCCGATGACGAAAATGTCGAACCCGGTGAGGTTCAGCATGGGGCCCCCTTATGGTCAGATGGATCGGCAACGATCCTATGCAAGCGCGCCGGAGGAGACAAGCACAAGCAGGGCGCAGGGGAGATTCCGCTTGATGTTCACCGACTTCGCTGCCGGTTCGCGGGAATTTCCCGGATCAGGCGGGTCAGCATAGGCAGGATATGCGGCGGGCGTTCGCGCAGGTGTTCGATCAGCTCCCGTTCCATGCCGCTCAGTCGCGCGCCGCTCGCATCGATCTCCTTGGGCGCTCCTGACAAGAGCCAGTCAAGAGAAATGCCCAGAAGATCCGAGAGCCGTTGTGCATTGTCGATCGACATGGCATGGCCATGCATCCATTTCGAGACCGCAGCCGGCGAGATATCGAGATCGGCGGCCAGCGCCATGATCTTTTGCGGCCCGCGGGCGCCGACGGCCTGTCTGAGACGGTCGCCCCGTGCGCGGTCTATCTTCTGGAACGGACGCCCTGCCAATGAATCGCCTCCTGCGGGTCTTTCTTATTCATATCGTCCAGTGGTTGTGTTAATCAATCGCATTTTTGTGTAAATTGCAATCCGATGTCTGACGATATGCGATTATCGCAATACTTGGGAAATAGGTTTTCCGGCCGGGATGAAAGAGTTAAATAGGCGCCGCAATGCCGGTCGCAGCCTACCCGGTCAAAACAAGGAACCTTCCCATGAAGACATTGGTCGTCTGCTCCGGCGGACTCGATTCCGTTTCGCTTGCCCATCGCATCGCCGCCAGGGGCGATCTCATGGGCCTGATTTCCTTCGATTACGGTCAGCGCCATCGCAAGGAAATCGAGTATGCGGCAGCCTGTGCGAAGCGGCTCGGCGTGTTCCATCAGATCATCGACATGCGCATGATCGGCAGCCAGCTGACCGGTTCGGCCTTGACGGACGATCTCGACGTTCCCGACGGCCACTATGCCGAGGAGACGATGCGCGTGACGGTGGTGCCGAACCGCAATGCCATCATGCTCACGGTCGCTTTCGGCGTGGCAGCGGCGCGGCAGGCGGATGCGGTGGCAATCGCCGTGCATGGCGGCGATCACTTCATCTATCCCGATTGCCGGCCTGACTTCATCGAAAGTTTCGCCGCGATGCAGCGGCATGCCTTGGAGGGATACGCCTCCGTTCAGCTGCTTGCGCCCTATGTGAACGGCTCCAAGGCCGATATCGTCAGCGACGGCGCAAGGCATGAGACGCCTTTCGCCGAGACCTGGTCCTGCTACAAGGGCGGCGACAGGCATTGCGGCCGATGCGGCACCTGTGTCGAGCGGCGCGAGGCTTTTCACCTGGCTGGTGTCGACGATCCGACCGACTATGCGGATGCGGATTTCTGGAAGGTCGCAACCGCATGACCGGCAATCGGAGACCTGCGCCAACGTGCGCCTGACGTGTTGGCACTGACCGTAATGACGTAGATCGCCTTGACCTTGGCGCCCTGGCACTAACGCCCCTGGCAAGAACTGTCTGGCATCCGTGCATTCGCCGGCCTGGTTCCGCCACCCTGTCGCCGTTCCCGACCTTCGCCGCGATGGTTCTCATGCGGTGTGACAAGTCCCGCGTGCGATCTTCCCGCTTTGCCTTTCGCGCGGTTGCGTTAGATTGCTAACGATATGGGGAGGAGGAACGCATGGACAGAAGCGTGTTGATCGTGGGGGCGGGACCGACCGGGCTGGTTCTTGCCCTGTGGCTGGCCAGAATGGGCGTGGCGGTACGCATCGTGTCCAGCGCCGCCGGGCCGGGTTCGGCCTCGCGCGCGCTGGCCGTTCATGCGCGTACGCTCGAACTCTATGACCAGCTCGGCCTTGCCGAGGCGGTGATCGCAAAAGGCCATCGCGTCGATGGCGTCAATCTGTGGGTGGGCGGCAGCCGCAAGGCACGTGCCGGCTTCGGCGATATCGGTAAAGATCTCACCCCGTATCCTTTCCTGCATATCTATCCGCAAAACCAGCATGAGGAGCTGCTGATCGCGCGGCTGGAGGCCGAAGGCGTGCGCATCGAATGGAACACCACGTTCATCGAGCACAAGGAGACCGCGGAGGGCATTTCCGCCCGGCTGGTGCTTGCGGATGGAGGCGAGGTTCTCTGCGATGCGGCCTTTCTTGCCGGCTGCGACGGTGCGAGCTCTTCAGTGCGCAAGAGCCTCGGGATCGGCTTTCCGGGCGACACCTACCAGCAGACCTTCTATGTCGCCGATGTCGAGGCCTCCGGCCCGCCGATGAATGGCGAACTCAACATCGCGCTCGACCAGGCCGAATTCCTCGCCGTCTTTCCGCTCGACGAGGGGCGCCGTGCGCGGCTGATCGGAACGGTGGAAGAGGAGGCGACGCGGGTCGGCACCCGGCATTTCGAGGCGCTGAAGGACCGGGCCGTCAGCGATCTCGCCATCGAGGTGACGGCGATCAACTGGTTTTCGACCTACCGGGTCCATCACCGGGTCGCCGACCGGTTCCGCGAGGGCCGCACCTTTCTTCTGGGCGACGCAGCGCATATTCACAGCCCGGCCGGCGGGCAGGGCATGAATACCGGGATCGGCGATGCCATCAATCTGGCATGGAAGCTCAAGGCCGTGCTCGATGGCGGCGTGCACGATGCCGCTGCCGCCAATCGCCTGCTCAACACGTTCGAGGAGGAACGTCTTGCCTTCGCCCGCAGTCTGGTGCGCACCACCGATCAGGCGTTCTCGCTCGCCACGGCCGATGGCGGGCTGGCGCAATTCGTGCGCAAGCGACTGGTGCCGCTGTTGATGCCGATGGCGGTGCAGATCGAGCCCTTGCGCGAATTCGTGTTTCGCACCCTGTCGCAGCTGATGATCCACTATCGCGGCGACTATCTGAGCCGCGGCGAAGCGGGAGACGTCCATGGCGGCGACCGGCTGCCATGGTTCGACCTTGGCGATGGCCGTTCCAACCATGACGGTTTTCGCGACCTCTGCTGGCAGGTGCATGTCTATGGTTATGCCGGCAGCGATGTCGAGGAGTGGTGCCGTGAAAGCGGTCTGCCGCTGCACGTGTTTCCGTGGCAGTCAGCCTTCGAGGAGGCGGGGATCGGCCGCGATGCCGCCTATCTCATCCGGCCGGACAGCTATGTGGCGAGTGCCGCCCATGCGGCCCTGCCAGAGGCGCTCGAGCGTTATTTCTCCGATCACGGCATCACTTTGCCGGCAAAGGCCGTGCAAGCCTATTCGGCGTAGATCATCTTGCGGGTCATGCCGCCATCGACGGTCAGGACCTGACCGGTGACGAAGCCGGCGCTTTCGAGATATAGCACGGCATCGGCAATATCCTTGGATCGGCCGACGCGTCCGGCCGGATGCTGCGCCTCGTCCTCCTGGCTGAGTTCCGTCTCACCGCTGATCCAGCCCGGTGCGATGGCGTTGACGCGGATTTTTGGCCCGAGGCTTACGGCGAGCGCATGGGTGAGCGCCACCAGTCCGCCCTTGGAGGCCGCATAGGCCTCGGAATTGGGCTCCGACATGAAGGCACGGGTTGACGCCATGTTGACGATCGAGCCGCCCTCGCGCATCAGCGGCGCGACCGTGCGCGTCATCAGGAAGGCCCCGGTCAGGTGGCTGTCGATGACGCGGCGCCAGTCGCCGAGCGAGAGATCGAGAAGGGGCGTGCCGAGCGCACCGCCGGTGGCACCGGCATTGTTGACGAGAAGATCGACCCGGTCCCAGCCGAGTTCGGCCACCGCGATTTCCACCGAGGCTTCATCGGAGACATCGCACTGGATCGACCGCACGCCTTCGCCGGGATGCGGCTTTTCAACGAGATCGAACGAAGCGACCTCGAAGCCCCGCAGGACGAGTGCCTCGCAGATACCCGTACCGATCAACCCTGCGCCGCCGGTAACAATGGCCTTTTTCATGCGGTTCTCCGTTTTGCGGTTACACCCAGCCCTGCAACTCGCGTCGCACCACCGTCTCCAGCACGTTCATGCCGTCGACGCTGTCATTGAGGCAGGGAATGTGGACGAATTTCTCGCCGCCGTGATGCATGAAGATCTCGCCCGCCTCGCCGGCGATTTCCTCAAGCGTTTCGAGGCAATCCGAGACGAAGCCGGGGTTCATGATGGCGACGCGCTTGATGCCTTCGGCGGCGAGCCCTTCCATCGTCTTGTCGGTATAGGGCTGCAGCCATTCTTCCGGACCGAAACGCGACTGGAAGGTGACACGCAGCTGGTCTTCGCGATAGCCGAGCGCCTCGCGAAGCAGCCGCGCCGTCTTCTGACAGAAACAGTAATAGGGATCGCCCGCCCGGAAATAGGATTGCGGGATGCCATGGAAGGACGTGATCAGCAGTTGCGGTTCCCAGTCGAGTGTCGCCAGCGTATTGCGCACGGAATTGGCCAGCGCCTCGATATAGGCCGGATCGTCGTGATAGGTCGGCACGGTGCGAACGGCCGGCTGCCAGCGCATCTTCATCAGGTGCTCGAAAGCCTTGTCGTTGACGGTGGCGGTGGTAGCTGCCGCATATTGCGGATAAAGCGGGAAGAGCACGATGCGATCGCAGCCCTGCGCCTTCAAGGCATCGATCTTCAAGGCGATCGACGGATTGCCGTAGCGCATCGCCCAGTCGACCACGACGTTGGGCAGGTCCGTCAGCCGCGAGGCCATCAGCTCCCCCTGGTTGCGGGTGTAGGTGCGCAGGTAGCTTTCGTCGAGATCCTTGTTCCAGATCTCCTCATAAGCCTTGCCCACCTTCTGCGGACGCTTGTTCAGCACGATGCCGTAAAGGATCGGGTACCAGTAGAGTTTCGACCATTCGATGACACGGCTGTCGGACAGGAATTCCGCCAGATAGCGTCGCATCGACCAGTAGTCGGTGCCGTCGGGCGTGCCGAGATTGACGAGCAGGACGCCCACCTTGCCATAGGAGATTTTCGGGTGGTCGGCAGGCGTGACGGCGGAAGGAACGATCATTCGGGTATCCGGGTAAGAGGACGGGATCTGCGCCCATGGCTGGCCGCCGACCGATGCGCCTTATGTAGAAACAAACAACGGCCCGGGAAAGACCCGGGCCGTTGTTTAGCGTAGGACAAATTGTCTTGAGCGAGCCCGCTTACTTTGCGGGCAAGTCCAGCTCCTTGCCGACCTGGATCAGGTTCGGGTTGCGCAACTGGTTGGTCCGGGAAATTTCGCTCCAGCGTGTGCCGTCGCCATAGGCGCTTTCGGCGATCGTCCACAGCGAATCGCCCTTGACCACCGTGTATTTGCTCGGGCCGGAGGCCGGCTGCGCGGTCTGGCCGGGGGCTTCGACGGCGGCCGGTGCAGTGGTCGTTGCGTCAGGTGCAGGCGTTGCCGGAGCAGGCGCGGCGGGTGCCGTTTCAGCAGGGGCGGGAGCAGGGCTCGCCGGTGCCTGCGCCGTGGTTGTCGGAGCAGGGGCGGGAGCGGATGCGCTCGGGGCGGCCGGGGCGGCGGGTTTTGCCGCGTCGGCCTTCGGTGTCGGCTTGTAGTCGGCCGGCGTCAGGTCGGTAATGCGGCCGTCCGTGTAGGGCTTGTAGGGGGCGTTGGCGCCGACATAGGCGGCGGTAACGTCGGCAAGGTCCGGACCGTAGTCATAGGCGTTCTGGGCGCCGGTCTTGAACGACGCGTAACCGTCACCGCCGGCGCGCATGAAATTGTTGGAAACGACGCCATAGGTCTTGGCCGGATCGATGGCCACGAAGTTGTCGCCTTCCTTCACCTGCACGTCGCTGACCCTGGAGCCGGCCGGCTTGGCCTTGTCGAAGGAGAATTTGAGACCCGCGACCTGCGGGAAGCGACCGGCGCCGTCATCGATCTGGCTCACGCCGTTTTCGAGTGCCTTGACGATGTCCGCGCCGGAAAGCTGGAAGGTGGCGAGCGTGTTCTGGAACGGCAGCACGCTGATGACATCGCCCTGGGTGACGTCACCGGCCGAGATCGAAGCGCGCAGACCGCCGCCATTGATGATGGCGATGGTCATGCCCTGGCCCTTGCCGGCCTCGAGCATGGCGTCAGCGACGAGGTTGCCCATCGAGCATTCCCTGGCGCGGCAAACCGTGCGGTCGCCTTCGATCTTGTCGGAAGACTGACCGATCACCTTCTTGCGCAGTTCATCGATCGGCTTGGCCAGTTCGGTGACCATGGCGGCGACCGTCTGGTCAGGTTCGAACGCCTTGTCGACGAGGATCGGGTCGCCCTTGGCGGACTTCACGACACCGTTGTCATCGAAGACAATGCTGACTTCGCCGAGATATTTGCTGTAGGAGGCGGCAGAGAGCACCGGCACCTTGTAGCCGCCGGCATTGTCGACGAAGGTCGGGTAGGGGCCTTCGGCCTTGGCATCGGTGTTGGACAGAAGCGTGTGCGAATGGCCGCCGACAATAACGTCGATATCGGCGATCTTGGCAAGAACGTCCATGTCGCGCTTGTAACCGACATGGGTGAGCGCGATGATCTTGTTGACGCCGTCGGCCTTCAGCTTGGCAATTTCGGCCTCGATGGCGGCGACATCGTCGTCGATCTTCACGTTCACGCCGGGATTGGCGATCTCGTTGGTATCGGTGGTGACGACGCCGATGATGCCGATCTTCTGGCCGCCAACCTCGACAACGGTCGAAGGCTTGACGCGGTCGCCGAGCGTGGATGGCGCCGTGACCTTGACGTTGGCGCCCAGCACCGGGAATTTCGCACCTTCAAGGAAGGGCAGGATGGCGGTTTCGCCATCGTCGAATTCATGGTTGCCGACCGTCATGGCATCGAAGCCGATGGCGTTCATCACTTCCAGTTCGGCCTTGCCCTTGAGGGTCGAATAAAACAGCGAGCCCTGGAAATTGTCGCCGGCATTGAGCGAGAGCACGTTCTTGCCCGACAGGGCTGAACGGCGCTGCTCGAATGCGGTCTTCAGGCGGGCGGCGCCGCCGAAGCATTCCTGCGCTGCCTTTTCCTTGTCCGAGCACGTGCTGTCGTTCTTGTTGATCTCTTCCACGCGTGAGTGGAAATCGTTGATATGCAGGATGTTGAGTTCGAAATCAGCAAAGGCTGCACCGCTGGAAAGGGCCATGACCGATGCGGTCAGCAGGCCGAATTTCAATCTCTTCAACATATCTCTCTCCATTATCAATAGGCCTTATCGAGGCCTGTTCCACCCTGTTCTAGTTCTCAAATATGACAGGTTTTCCGGGCCTCATGCTTTCATCAACAGCGGGGTCATTCAAGGGGAAATGTGACAGCCAGGTGCGATGCTTAAGGTGCACCGGGCAGCGAAGCCGGCCGCCTGTCATGGCGTGTCGGAAACCGTCGATCGAAGCGGGATCGCGGGCTCGGCCTGAGGCCCGTCGCTTCCATAGTCTCGGTTGACCGCGTGCTGGATCAGAGCCATCGCGACCGGAGGCAGAAGCAGGCACCATGTCGCCAGCCAGCCGATCGACAGCAACCGGGGCCGGCCTTTCTCCCTTGCACGGTCGTTGAGCAGCTCACCCAGCGTCATCAGGAGGACGGGCAGACCAAGCGGCACGAAAAGGGCGACGAGGAGCGCGGCAAGAGGCGACACCAGCCGCTGCGAGGCCTGCGCGCCCGCCAGTTCGCCATGGATGCGATAGACCCAGTAGAGGAGATAGATGAGGGCGCCGAACGTGATGATCACGAGCGCCAGCGACAGGAACAGGACGACCGGCGAGGGACCGTCGGCAAAGATATGCGCCCGGAAAAAATCAGTCCCGATGGCTGCCACCATCCACAGGACCGGCGCCGAGAGCAGGACGCATGCGAGCAGCATTGGGGATCGTTGTCTCGGGCTGAGCGGATGATGACGCGGACGGGGGACGTCTTCGAAAGCAAGCCGTTTTGCCGGTGCGATCGCGAGGATCGCCATGACCATGCAGATGAAGACGGCGGCCACAACGGTCGTCACTCCCTGATCGTCATAGAGAAGGGACACGAGGATGGGGCCGAGAAACGATAGAAGGACCGCGCCGGACAGCAGCGCCATGGCGCATGCAAAATCAATCCTGCCCGGACGGCCGCCGACAAGAAAGACCGCCGTGGCCAGCGGAAACAGGGCCTGCACCGTGCCGATCGAAAGCCCGAGCAGAAACAGGAAGGGAGCCGTCTGCGAAAGCGGCTGCAGAAACGCAAAGGCTGCGAGAAGGATTGCGCAGACCGCCAGGGGCACGATCAGTGCGGCCCTGCCCGAGCGGCCGGCAACGACAAAGGCGATGAATGCCGCGCCGATCCATCCGACGCCAGTGCCGGAATAATAGAGGCTCGTGCTGGCAACGCTGAGCCCGGCCATGGACGATATTGCGGGAATGACGGCGCCGAAACCCTGCGCGCCGACCGACACGAACAGCCATGCCGCAAACAACGCCCAGTAACGGTATGTGCCGAGAAAATCGGCCAGCGTCCATTGGACCGGGCCGGGCGCGTTGTGAAATGTTTCCATGGCTTCGGCAGGTCCTCGTTTCGATGACGACGCAATATCGCGAGCAAAGGAGGAATGGCAATGTGGAGGCCAGCCGATTCCGGTGCCCGGCATGCTTTTGGGTATTTTCCGGCCCCGGCGCAAAGGTTGGTCGGCCACGAAAAAAACCGGCGGCGACAGGCATGTCGCGGCCGGTTTCGATGGCGATCTGCGTCGGCGGAGCGGTTAGCTGCGGCGCGAGAGCGAGAACTGCGAACCGCTGTCGGCGGTGCAGTTCAGCTGGTTCATGTTGACCAGTGCACAGTTGACCTTGGACTGCGTCTTGCGCACCAGCGAGGTCATGTTGATCTCGACCAGTGTCGGCGACAGGTTGACGTAATTGCCCGATGCGAGAAGCGCGTTGTTGTCGGTCGAGCGTGTGTTGAACGTGCCGCCCTGGAAGGTGGAGATGATGCCGTTCGGATCCGACCACGTGCCTTCGACGCCCTGCGGCTGGGCCGGGGCGGCAGACGCCATCTGGCGCGGCGGGGGAGAGGACACGCAGGCGCTCAGGCACGCGGTGGCGACCAGCGCCAGACTCAATTTCAGCTTCATACTATCAATCTCCGCAAGTCGGCTTCCCGTCGGAACATGCCGTCACAGCCTATGTAACGCAAGAGGTCGGCTTTGAAAGACCGACCCGGCAAATCTCACCATGAAAAACGCCCGCACGATGGCGGGCGTTCGACATTCACAGGCGCGCTCAGCGCACCAGAATGTTCCTGAACTGCCAGGCATCCTTCTCGTCGATGTCTTCCGGGAACAGGCCCGGACGGTCTTCGAGCGGCGTCCAGTCGGTATAATGACCTTCGACCGGGCCGAGATAAGGCGTCTGCACTTCCAGGCAGCGCTTGTAATCGACTTCGTCGGCCTCGACGATGCCGGCCTTCGGGTTTTCAAGCGCCCAGACCATGCCGGCGAGAACGGCGGAGGTCACCTGCAGGCCGGTGGCGTTCTGGTAAGGCGCGATGCGGCGGGTTTCTTCCAGCGACAGGCGCGACCCGTACCAGTAGGCGTTCTTCTCGTGGCCGTAGAGCAGTACGCCGAGTTCGTCGATGCCGTCCTCCAGTTCGTCCTCATCGAGGACGTGCAGGACGGGTTGCGCCTTGCCGCCATTGCCGAACATTTCGTGTAGCGACAGCACGGCGTCATTGGCGGGGTGATAGGCGTAATGGCAGGTCGGGCGATAGACGACTTCGCCGTCCTTCTCGACGGTGTAATAGTCGGCGATCGAGATCGACTCGTTATGGGTCACGAGGAAGCCGTATTGCGGGCCCGGCGTCGGGCACCAGGTGCGCACGCGCGTGTTGGCGCCCGGCTGTTCCAGATAGATGGCCGCCTGGCAGCCCTTCTTGTGCTTCTTGGCGTTTTTCGGCATCCAGTTTTCATGAGTGCCCCAGCCGAGTTCGGCCGGCTGCAGACCTTCCGAAATGAAGCCTTCGACCGACCATGTGTTCCAGAACACGTTGAGTGGCTTGGGATGCTTGGTGCGCTGGGTGTCGCGCTCGGCAATATGCACGCCCTTGACGCCAAGCTTTTTCATCAGCTTGGCCCAGCCCTCGCGGTCGTTCTGGTCCGGCTCGTCGAACTTCAGACCGGTGTCGTTGGCAAGGTTGACCAGCGCCTGCTTGACGAACCACGAGACCATGCCGGGATTGGCGCCGCAGGTGGAAACGGCGGTGGTGCCGCCCGGGTTCTTCTTCTTCTCGTGGCGCACGGTTTCGCGCAGCGCATAATTGGTGCGCTCGGAATTCTTCATGCTCTTGTCAAAATAGAAGCCGAGCCAGGGCTCGACGACGGTGTCGATATAAAGGACGTCGAGCTTGCGGCACAGCTTCATCAGGTCAAGCGAGCCGGTATCGACCGACAGGTTGACGCAGAAACCCTGACCGCCCTTGCCGTCGTCGAGCAGCGGTTTCAGCAGGCTCTTGTAATTGTCCTTGGTGACATGGTCCTTGACATGGCGCACGCCGTGCTTCTTGAGGATCGCCATGTCGGCCGCGTCGTCGCGGGGGTCGATGACAACCATCCGGCTCTTGTCGAACTTGAAATGGCGCTCGATCAGCGGCAGCGTGCCGCGACCGATCGAGCCAAAGCCGATCAGCACGATCGGGCCGGTGATTTCGGCATAAACCGGGTAGTTCTGCTCAGACATGTCATGCTCCCTAACGATCGACTGCTGTTGTTTCGCCGCGTCTAAGCTTTTCACGCTTAATGGGCCAGTGTGACGGATATTGCGGCACGCATTTCGATGCCGGTTCGATTGCGCTGCGCTAGATCATATTTCGACGTCACAATAAAGCGTTTGTTCCATTCTCGTCAGCCCCTGATGGCGGTCCCTCGGGCCGGACGGGCGGGGTCTGTATCTGCCGCAGATGCATCAGCAGTTCCGCCCGTTTGCGGTGGACGCCCTTGTATTTAGCCTCGTCGATCGTCAGCCGTTCCAGCTGGTCGGCCATGCCGGCGCCAAGCCGCTGCGCATCCGGCTCGGCGAGGATGGCGGCAAGCGGATCGAGATAGATGCGGATGGTGAAAAGGATATCGCCGCAGACCGGCAGCTTGGTCAGCGTCTGGCGCTCGACGCGGATCACCGCGTCCCGCGCCGGCACCACCTCGACCGTTTCCGCGGGCAGGGACTGCGGATGATAAAGCGCGTGCCGCCAGTTGATCGACCAGTTCATGCGCCGGACCGGATGGCCCGGCTGCAGCCGGTCGAACATCCGGTTTATGAGTTCGGCATTGCGGCTGCCACCTTCAAAGCCTGGCACGGGTGCATGCACCTCGTCCATCACCTTGCCGAATTTTTGCGAGAGTTCCCACGAGGACGGAAAGGCAAGGAAGGCGGCGGCAAGACGCCAGCCGTTTTCCCCCCTTCGCATGATGACCAGATCATCCTGCACCAGCAGGCCGGCGCGGTGGAGCGGCAGAATGGTTTCGTCGGCCAGATCGACCGTGTGACCGGCAAGGTGAATACGGTTTCCGTCGCGGCGATAAATGTGCGGGTGGCGGGTCGTAAGGGTGAGAACCATTCGCTCGAGCACTTCGCGCTGGGCGTCATCAGTGTCCCGTTCGGCGCGCAGAACCTCGTCGCCATGCTCGGCCACGAGCCGGCGCTTTTCCGTCAGTTCGGGCCCGAGATTGTCGTCCGGCTCGAACCAGAATTGGGGATCCAGCGGCGACAGGCCGATGGCAAAAAGTGGCGATGAACCATCATAGGGCGTATAGGTCGGCGACATAAGGTGCAGGCTGGCCGCCCCGGCAGCGCTTGTCAATCTCGCATCTGCCGGTGTTGAGTGGGACAGTTCGCCGCTCCTCCGATTATCTTGGAATGTGCGGTTGGATGCCCATCAAAACGACATGATTTCCCATTGATGCAGGGCCATGACACAGAGTGAAGCAGACAACGCCCGCGCGGCGCTGATCGTCCATGGCAGCTATGCGCCGGGGGGCGAAAACCATTCGCGACTGGCGTTTTTCCCGGGCGCGTGGCGGAAGGGTTTCGTTCTGGGGGCGCGACAGACGAGTGGTGACGATATCGCACCGGGACAAGAGCCGGTGGAGGCCTGGCTGCTCGATTTTCCCCGGCCGCAGGCGGATCGCCAATCTGCGCAGTATCAGGCATGGGCACGTCGGCTTTCCGATCTCTGGGCGGGCCTTGATGCGGTCATGGGCAAGAGCATGGCGCGCGACATCCGTCCCTGGTGGCCAGAGGGCCATCAGGTGATCGAGGGCGTGGCCGGTTTTTCGGAGAGTGAAACAGCCAACGACGAAACGGCGAGCGGTGAACGCACCTGCGACGGAAGCCCAGGCCGCGTTGACGGGATGACGCTGGCGACAATCTATCTGCCGCTTCATAGGGTTGCCGAGCGTGCGGACATTTTCCAGCAGGACGCCGCAGATGTCGGGCAGGCGCAGACAGATGGGGGCGCGGAGGAGGTTCTGGCCCGCGCGAAGGAAGACGATCTCGAAACGCAGTGGCGACAGACCTTTACCGGCGCTGCGGAACACGACCACAGCCAGTTCATCGGGCTCATCAAGGATGCCGATCCGGATCGGCTGGACAGCCTGTTCGGCGATCTTCCCGATGGCGGCCGGTTTCTCGAACGACTGAAACGGCTGCTTGCCGATCATATGCCGCGCGAACGGCGCACCCTTTCGGCGGAGGTCCAGCCGCTTGCCCGCAATTCCCGCCCGCTCGAGGTTCTTGTCGAGCTGGCGCGGCGCGACATTGCCCAGCGTGCCGGCTTCCTGCATGCGCGCGGCAAGGCAAGCCATGCCGAGGCGCTCGAAAATCTTACCTTCGTTACCGGAAAGCCGGACAATCCGGAATGGGAAAGGGCCGCCGACGCGCTCGACGCCTTTGCCGACGAGATTCGCTCGTCCGGCCCCAGGCGGCCGGCCTGGCATTATTGTTTGAAGGATGCATGCCACGGCATTGCCTCCGATTACGTTTTGCAGGACTGGCTCATGCTGTTCCTGCTGCAGCCCGATCTGCCGCAACCGAGGCCGAGACCGCGCGGCGGCCTCATTTCCCGGCTCGGCCTGCGCCGCGGTTCGCCGTCGCTCGATCTGGAGCCGGCCTATTCGCTGTGGAAGGCGGGCGGGCGCTACGAAATCGATGGGGATCGGTGCTGCGTCTACGAAGTCGAGCGGCGGGACGGTTCGTCAGCGCCGTGAGGCGCGCAGGTGATCCACCAGCGCGCGCAGTTTCGGCGCCATGTTTCTTCGGCTCGGATAATAGAGATAGAAGCCGGAAAACCACGGGCAGAAATCTTCGAGAACCGGCACCAGTTCGCCGCGCGCCAGCGGTTCGCGAAACGTGTCCTCCATGCCGAAGGAAATGCCGGCGCCGGCAACGGCAAGACGCACCATCAGCGTCATGTCGGTCGTGGTGATCGTGTCGGCGACAGCGACCGCAAACTCCTTACCATCCTCCTCGAATTCCCAGCGATAGGGCGCGATATGCGGTGCGACCCGCCAGCCGATGCAGCGGTGGGCGGAAAGCTCGCGCGGATGGGCGGGCGTGCCGAACCGGTTTAAGTAGGATGGGGCGGCAACGGCAAGCTGGCGCTGGTCGCCCGAAACCGGCACGGCGATCATGTCCTGCGCTATGACTTCGCCCAGCCGTACGCCGGCATCATAGCCTTCGGCGACGATATCGAATTCCGCGTCGGTAACGGTGATGTGCAGGCGCACATCCGGGTTCTGTTCGGCAAAGGCGGCAAGAAGCGGACCGGAGAGAAAACCCTCGGCGATCGACGACACCGCCAGATTGAGGCGCCCGCGCGGCAGGTCGCGGCTGTCGGCGGTATTGTCCAGGGCGCCGCGCATATCCGAAAGTGCGGGCGCCGCCTGGGCGTAAAGCCGTTCCCCGGCTTCCGTCAGCGAAACGCTGCGCGTGGTGCGCGATACAAGCGCGACGCCGAGCGTTTCCTCCAGTCTGCGGATCGTCTGGCTGACCGCCGAGCGGGTCACGCCGAGCCGGTCGGCGGCCGCGCGAAAACTTTTCTCCTCGGCGACCAGAGCGAAAACGGCAAGCGCGTTGAAATCAGGCAGCATTGGTTAGTTCTTCTTGCCGGTCTGTAAAGCAATGGGCGGCTTATCGGGACAATGCACACAAACTATCTTCCAGACAACCGCAATGAAGCGGTCAGTTTTCGGGAGAAAAACAATGGACAGGAACATGGACAAGGTCGTTCTCATCACCGGCGCTTCGAGTGGTATTGGCGTCGGCATCGCGCATGAACTGGCCAGCGCCGGCGCTACCGTGGTGCTCGGTGCGCGCCGCACCGACCGGCTGGATGCCGTCGCAGAGGAAATCCGTGCGGCCGGCGGCAAGGTCATGACCCGCAAGCTCGATGTGACCGACCGCGCCGACGTGGCCGCTTTTGCAGAAGCTGCGCGAAACACGTTCGGGCGGGTGGATGTGATCGTCAACAATGCCGGCGTGATGCCGCTGTCGCCCATGTCCTCGCTCAAGGTGGAGGAATGGGATCGCATGGTCGACGTCAACATCAAGGGCGTCCTTTACGGAATCGCCGCCGTGCTGCCAGAGATGACGGCCCGCGGTTCCGGCCAGATCATCAACATCGCCTCGGTCGGCGCGCTTTCCGTATCGCCAACGGCCGCGGTCTATTGCGCCACCAAATACGCGGTGCGGGCGATTTCCGACGGTCTTCGCCAGGAAAACGACAAGCTGCGCGTCACCTGCATCCATCCCGGCGTGGTGGAAAGCGAACTGGCCTCGACCATCACCGATCCGGTTGCGGCCGAAGGCATGAAGAGCTACCGCGCCATCGCCCTGACGCCGGATGCCATTGGCCGCGCCGTGCGTTTCGCCATCGAACAGCCCGACGACGTCGATGTCAGCGAGATCGTCGTCCGCTCCGTGCGCTCTCCGTATTGAGGGAGATCATGATGACCCGCCGCCAGCTTATCCTGCGCACCGCCGTTTCTCTGGCGGCGGTGTTCGCCCATCCCGTTTTTGCAGAGGACGCCATGAACAAGACAGAGCAGACCCACCCCTATGTCGGCATGTGGGTGACCGAAGACGGTCGCATCCGCCACGAATTGCTGCCGAATAACCGTTACGACGAAGCCCGCGGCCAGCGCGAGAGCGCCTATCGGGGCCGCTACGAAGTGACCGGCACCCATATCGAATATTGGGACGATACCGGTTTCACCGCCGATGGCGAGTTTGTCAGCCTGGACGTGCTGCACCATGGCGGCATGGTGTTTTACCGAAGGAAATAAGTGGGTTTTCCGTTCATTCTGCTGACAAAGCGGCGAACCTCTCCAGCGTCATCCCAGGGCTTGACCCTGGGATCCACGCCACACCCAACGGAGCGCCTGGGTTTGGATCCTCGGCTCAAGGCCGAGGATGACGAACAATCTTGAAGTCGCTGCCTTCATTGGGCTGGGGCTCACCCCACCAGTTCCGCCCTGATCAGGCCGCGCAATGAATTGCCGACAAAAATCTGCCGTCCTGCCAGATCCGTTTCCTTCACCAGACCAGATTTGGCACGGCCTTCGCGGATCAGGTCGCCGCGCAGAATGCCGGCGAGCAGGCCGGACGAGATCGGCGGTGTGGTCAGCGTGCCATCGGCCTGTTCGACGAAAATGTTGGTGATCGTTCCTTCGCACAGTTCGTCGCGTTCGTTGAGAAGCAGGACCTCGTCCACTTCCTCGACCGCATACTCGGCGCGGGCGGCTTCATAGACCTCCCGTCGGGTGGTCTTGTGGCGGTACATCAGGTCATCGGAGGGCATGCGCGTTTCGGCAATTTTTATGCGCCAGACCGTGTCCTGCGAAAGCGGGCTGAAAGCGGTGGTGGTGATGTCGATATTGCCGCGAAACGTCATCTCCAGCCGCACCCGCAAAGGCGTATCGCCTTCGCCGGCCGCCTTGAGACGCTGCAGAAGATCGTCCGGGCCGGAGCGGAAACCGAGCGCATCGGCGGAGCGTTTCAGGCGGCGCATATGCTGCTCGATGCGGGCGTAACCGGTATCCGGTTCCCAGCGCATGGTTTCGATCAGCGACAGATCGGCTGGCTTCCCGCCGCGAACCTTGCCTTTAGCAGACATTCCTCATACTCCGCCTCTGCGGTGGAATCGAACACGATGCCCCCGCCCACATTGAAGACCGCGCGCCCGCCCTTGAAAAGAGAGATCGTGCGAATGGCCACCGAAAATCGCATCGGCCCGGCCGGATCGCACCAGCCGATCGCGCCGCAATAGGCATCGCGTGGCCCGTCCTCCAGTTCCGACAGAATGCGCATCGCCCACATTTTCGGGGCGCCGGTGATCGAACCGCAGGGAAAGAGAGCGGCGAGAATCTCCGGCAAGCCCGTGTCGGGCAACAATCGGGCACGAACATGGCTGACCATCTGGTGCACGGTCGGATAGGTCTCGATCTCGAAGAGTTTCGGCACGGACAGGGTGCCGACCTCGGTGACGGCGGAAATGTCGTTGCGCAGCAGATCGACGATCATGCGGTTTTCGGCCAGCGTCTTTTCGTCGTTGCGCATGGCGGCGATGATATCCCGGTCCTCCGCCTCGCTCTTTCCACGCGCGGCAGTCCCTTTCATCGGATGCGTTTCGATCATCCCGTCGGCATCGACGCGGAAGAACAGTTCCGGCGAGCGGGAGAGGATGGTCGGGCCGCCCATTTCGGTAGCGAGGTCGATCAGCGCGCCGTAGCGCACCGGCTGGCGTTCGATAAGAGACCAGAACAGCGCGTTTTCATCGCCCTCCCAGCGGGCGGTGATCGGCATCGTCAGATTGGCCTGATAGCAGTCGCCGCGTGCAATATGCCGATGCAGGCGTTCGAAGCGGTCGGCATAGGTCGAAAAATTCCAGCCGGCGCGGAAATCGCTGAGCGTCGCCTTTCCGATTTCCGCCGCGGGGTTGGCCAGTGGGTGGTGGTTGCCGGCGGGCGCATCGAATATGCCCATGGCGATCAGCGGCGTATCGCGCCCGTCCTCGATCAGGGCGCGCAGCTTCGGTTCAAAGATATGGCCCGTTTCGTAGGACAGGTAGCCGGCAAGCCAGAAGCCGTTTTGGCGCGCGGTTTCGAGTTTTTCGAGGGCGGGCAGGATATCGTCGGCGGTGCGGGCAAGAACGATCTCGCGCGGTCGCTCGAAAACCAGGCTCTCCTGCGTCTGGTCGTCGCGAAAAAGGGCATAGGGCGACATGGTTTTCACGCGGTCCGGTCCTTGGAACACGCCCCGGCCGGGCGCGGCGTTCTGGTAGACCCGGACGGGCGGATATACAAGCGGGCGTGACGGAGTGGGGCGCGTAATGCCGTGCTGTCATTCGCCCGTCACCAGTGGGCCTGGTGGGATAGGCAGGGTGGCGGCCGGACTTTCGCCCGGCCGGGATCGTCCTCTCGGCGTCAGGCGGCCTTGTCCAGCGCCTCCAGTTCGTCGATCAGGCTTTCGATCATCGAAAGACCTTTCGTCCAGAAAGCCGGATCGGAAGCGTCGAGGCCAAACGGTTTCAAGAGTTCGGAATAGTGTTTCGAGCCGCCTGCCTTGAGAAGATCGAAATACTTTTCCTGAAAGCCCGGAGCGGCGTTCTGATAGACCGCGTAAAGCGAGTTCACCAGGCAGTCGCCGAAGGCATAGGCATAGACATAGAAGGGCGAGTGAATGAAGTGGGGGATATAGGTCCACCAGGTTTCGTAGCCCTCCGAGATCTTTATCGCCGGGCCAAGGCTTTCCTCCTGAACCGACAGCCACAATTCGCCGATCTCATCGGCGGTCAGTTCGCCTTCCTTGCGGGCGGTGTGCACCTTTCGCTCGAATTCGTAAAAGGCGATCTGGCGCACGACCGTATTGATCATGTCCTCGACCTTCTGGGCGAGCATGGCCTTGCGCTCTCGTCTGTCTTTCGTTTTTTCCAGCAGCGCGCGGAAGGTGAGCATTTCGCCAAAGACGGAGGCCGTTTCCGCGAGCGTCAGCGGCGTCTGGCACATCAGCGCGCCCTGTGCGCCGGCCAGAACCTGATGCACGCCATGACCCAGTTCATGGGCGAGCGTCATGACGTCGCGCGGCTTGCCGAGATAGTTGACGAGAACATAAGGGTGCGCCGAAGGCACGGTCGGATGTGCGAAGGCGCCCGGAGCCTTGCCGGGGCGGGCAGGGGCATCGATCCAATGTTCATCAAAGAAGCGGCGGGCGATATCGGCCATTTCCGGTGAAAACGCCCCATAGGCCGATAGGATCGTGTCCTTCGCCTGCGACCACGGGATGATGGCATTGGGCGTTTCCGGCAGCGGTGCGTTGCGATCCCAGAAATTCATGGTCTCCATGCCGAGCCATCTGGCCTTCATGGCGTAATAACGATGCGACAGGCGTGGATAGGCATCCTTCACTGCCGCCGCCAGCGCATCCACGGTTTCGCGTTCGACGCGGTTCGCAAGATGCCGGCTGTCGGCAATATCGTCGAAACCGCGCCACCGGTCGGAGATCGCCTTGTCCTTGGCCAGCGTGTTGGTAATCAGCGTGAAGACGCGCAGATTATCCTTGAACGTCGCGGAAAGTGCTGCCGCTGCCTTGGCCCGCGTTTCGGGTTCCGGCTCCTGCAGCATGTTGAGCGTGACCTCCAACGGCTGCTTTTCGCCGTCCACCTCGAAACGCAGGTCCGCCATGGTCTCGTCGAACAGACGGTTAAAGGCGGCCGCCGAGGTCATCGATTTGTCGAGAAAAAGCTGTTCCAGCTTGTCGTCCAGCTGGAAAGGTTTGTCTTTCCGCAGATCCACGATCCACGGCTGGTAATGGGCGACAGCCGGATCGCGGGCAATGGCGGCGTCGATCATCGTATCGTCGATACGGTTCAGTTCCAGTGCGAAAAACAGAAGGTGGGAGGAAAGGTCCGTCAGTTTCGCCTGAACGTCGCCATAGAACTTGCCGTTGGCCGGGTTCGACGTGTCGGAAAAATAGGTGAGGCCGGCATAGGAGCCGATCTTGCCGAACAGGTCGTCGAGCGCATCATATTGCGCGATGGCCGCCCCCAGCCCTTCCGCGCCGGTTTTTGTCGCGGCGGCTTCAAGCTTGCCTTTCCAGGTCGCCTCGAAGGCACGGGCGCGCTCGCCGGCATGATCGAGATCCGTCTTCAGTGCCGCACCGTCGCGGCTGTCGTACAAATGCTCGAGCCGCCATGTCGGCAAGTCTTCCAGTGCGCCGTTGGCGGCGCTCGCGGTGGCGCTGTCTGCCGCCACCACGATACCGTGCCTACGGGCCGGGCCATTCGGGCGAACATCAGACGTCATCGTGCGAATTTCCTTCCTATTTCAATATTGAGCATCGCACGGACCGGATTTCGGGCGGAACCGGCGAGGGTGCTCTCTTTTGAGCTCAAGCCATTAAAATGCAAGTCTTTCTCAAAACGGGATGTTCAAGCCTTTCATGACACAACCTCGATTACAGGTGCCATTAGGGCACTGCCCATCATTTCGGGAGCAAGCATGACTGCGCACATTCTTGTCGTGGACGACGATCCGGTCCAACGCCGTCTTTTGAAGAACGCCGTCGAGCGTCACGGCCATTCCTGCCATCTGGCCGAGAACGGCCGGATCGCGCTGGAGTTCCTTCGTCGCAACCGCGCGCAGTTCAATGCCGTCGTGCTCGACCTGATGATGCCCGAACTGGATGGTCTCGGCTTCCTCGATGCCGCCAACGAACTCGACCTGAATATTCCGATCATCGTGCAGACCGGGCAGGGCTCGATCGAAACGGTGGTGCAGGCGATGCGCGCCGGCGCCTTCGATTTCGTGGTCAAGCCGGTCTCGCCGGAACGCATCGCAGCCTCGATCGCCAACGCGCTGAAGCTGGATCAGAAGGAAACCAAGACCCGTACCGTGCGCCGCAACCGCAACGGGCCGATCGGCTTTGCCGATATCGTTTCCGCAAGCCCCGACATGCTGCGGGTGATCGATCTGGCCGAACGCGCCGCCCATTCCGGCATTCCGGTCGTGCTCGAAGGCGAATCGGGCGTCGGCAAGGAAATGGTGGCGCGCGCCATCCAGAGCGGCAGCGATCGTTCGGGAAAGCCGTTCATCACCGTCAATTGCGGTGCGATCCCGCACAATCTGGTCGAAAGCATCCTGTTTGGCCATGAAAAGGGTGCCTTTACCGGCGCCATCGATCGCCATACCGGCAAGTTCGTGGAAGCCGATGGCGGCACGCTTTTCCTCGACGAGATCGGCGATCTGCCGCTTGAGGTGCAGGTCAAGCTGCTGCGTGCCGTGCAGCAGGGGGAAATCGAGACGGTTGGTTCCTCCAAGACCCAGAAGGTCGATGTCCGGCTTATTTCTGCGACCAACAAGGACCTGATCGAGGAGGTCCGCGCCGGGCGGTTCCGCGAGGATCTCTATTATCGCCTCAACGTCTTCCCGATCACCATTCCGGCGCTGCGCCGCCGCAAGGAGGACATCCCGCATCTGGCGCGCGTCTTTACCGAGCGGTTCTCGATCGAACAGAAGCTCGACCGCAACCTGACACTGAGCGCCGGGGCTTTGGCGCTGCTGACCGCATACGACTGGCCGGGCAATATCCGCCAGCTGGAAAATTCGATCTTCCGCGCCGTCGTGCTGGCGAGCGGCACCGAATTGACGGAAGACGATTTTCCGCAGATCGCCGCCCAGCTGCCGGAATTCCGCAGCGAGGAATTGCGGGCGATCGCCGTGGACATGCCGCAGCCGGTGGCGTCGGCTCCGATCCGCGCCGAGGATATCGGCATCCCGGCATCCGAGCGACGCGACATGCCGGCCCTGCATGTTCCAGACAACGTCATCGTCAGCACCGACGAGGCCGGCGACGTGCGCAAGCTTGCCGATGTCGAGGAGGAACTGATCCGGTTCGCGCTCAAATTCTACCGCGGCCAGATGAGCCAGGTGGCGCGCAAGCTCGGCATCGGCCGATCGACGCTCTACCGCAAGCTCAAGGATTACGGAATCGACCCCGACAATCCGTTGCGCGAGGCCGCCTGAACGGCCGCGTTGCACGGGCAGGGCCGCCAAATTGCACCCTCCGGTATCAAGATATCGCCGTCCGCGGCGATCTTTCCTGTTAATCCTGGCGCAAGTCTGGACTGGTAAACACAGTCAATCTTTTATAAGTCCTTTGTTGACGATAAAAGAATTGCTTGTGCGCATGTGGCGGATTTGCCATGGTGTCACCGCAATTCACAGTCATGTGAGGCAGCATTGGCTTTGCTGTCAATCGGACGGGGATCGACTTGTCGTATCAAAATGAAAACACCACGCCCGGAAATGGGACAGGGCGCCGCGGGTTTGCCGCTCGTTGTCTGTCCGGCTCCAGGCGCGTTGTGGCCGTTGCCGCCTTGACGCTTGCCGTGCTGCCGGTGATGTCGACCCTGTCGGCAACCCGCGCCGCGGCCGAGACCCGCAGCCTCAAGCTCTATTACACCCATACGCGCGAAAAGGCGGAAATCGTCTTCAAGCGCAATGGCCGCTTCGATCCGAAGGGACTGGCGCAACTCAACCAGTTTCTGCGCGACTGGCGTCGCAACGAACCGACCAAGATGGATCCGCGCCTTTTCGATCTGGTGTGGGAAGTCTATCGCCGTGTCGGCGCCCAGGATTACATCCACATCGTTTCCGCCTACCGTTCTCCGGCCACCAACGGCATGCTGCGTTCGCGCACCAAGGGTGTCGCCAAGAACAGCCAGCATACGCAGGGCAAGGCGATGGACTTCTTCATCCCCGGCGTAAAACTGGCGACCCTGCGTTCCACCGCCATGCAGTTGCAGGTCGGCGGCGTTGGTTTCTACCCGACCTCGGGCTCGCCCTTCGTGCATCTCGATGTCGGCGGCGTGCGCGCCTGGCCGCGCATGTCGCGCGAGGAACTGGTGCGCATCTTCCCGAAGGGCAATACGATCCATCTGCCGGCCGACGGCAAGCCGCTGCCGGGTTACGATCAGGCGCTGGCCGATTACAAGAAGCGCGTTGGTGCCGATTCGATCGAGATCGCCAGCACGGCCGGGCCGGCGTCTTCGGCCGTCGTGAGGAAAAAGAAGAATCTGCTGGCCATGCTGTTTGGCGGCGGCGACGAGGATGAAGATCCCGAAGCCATCACCACGCCGGCCCCTGCCGCGCCGGGTCGCCCATCGGCGCCCGCGACCGCGGAGGATGGCGAAAGCGAGAGCGCGCCGGTCATGGTGGCCTCTGCCCAGCCGCAGGCCCCCGATATCGCCGCCCCCGTTCCGCAGTCGCGCCCGGCCTTCCGCCAGGACGGCAGCACCAGCCTTGCCAATGCGCTCTATTCGCAAGGCGGCCGCAGTGCCGCTCAGGACGCGCTCCAGGCCGCCATGCCGGCGCAGTCGGGTGAAAATTTTGCCGACCTGCAGCAATACACGATCCCGGTTCCGACCCTGCTTGGCCCGCGCGGCATGAAGGGCGACGCCGATACCAGTGCGATGACCGCTTATGCCGGCGCCCTCAACCGTGCCGAACTGAACGGCTCCGCTTTGCCGGTGCCTGCGCATCGCCCGGCTTTCTCCGCGGCGCCGATGAATGCGTCGCTGCCGGCACAGCAGGCTCAGCCGCAACAGGTCCAGCAACAGGTACAGCAGTCGCAGCAGCTTGCCGCCGCGGCCCCCGAAGCGGTGCCCAATACGCTTGATGCGCAGGCCCAACACCTCGCCGCCGGCGGCCAGGTTGCCCAGGGTTCGCAGGCGCTGACGCCGGAACTGGTCGCCGCTCTTGCCAGAAGCGCCGAACATGACCGCACGACCGCGGCCGCCGTGCCGCTTCCGGGCAAGCGCCCGGTTCAGGTCGCACTTGCAAGCCCTGCGGCTGACGGCCATGCCGGTCGCACCGTCTTCGGCGACGGTTTCGATGCACCGAAGCCGGTTGCCAAGGCGCCGGTAAAGCAGACGGCCTCCGCCAATTCCTCATCCGGCACCGCAACGCCGGCCGACAGTTCGCTGACCGGCGACATGCTGGCGCAGTGGGCGCAGACCAAGGGCAAGACCGAACCTTCGGCCAAGGCGCCACGCGTCGTATCCTCGTCGCGTTCGTTCAGCACCGGCAATGCCGCCATGAACGATGGCTTCAAGCCTGCCCGTCCGGTGCAGATCGATCCGGGCCGTTTCTAGACAGCGCATTCGGATAGGATTTCAAAAGCCCGCGCGGAATGCTCCGCGCGGGCTTTTCGTTTGGCGCCCACGATCATGTCGGATCTCGGCGGTGTGGGTTGAGGGAAAGGCAATCTTCTGACGACGTGCGGCGAGAGCGTGTTTCACCGCCTTTGCGGGCACCCGGGTGAGGCTGTTGAGGCGGCATCTGAGGAGATGGGTAAGTCAGGATCAGAGCCGCCGGCCTGATGCTCCCCCGGCCACGTGCGCGATAAGGTCAGGGCCATGCTTCGACGATGTCGATCGGATCGGGTTGGGGTGGTCTGCGTGATCCGGCAATGCTGCGCCGGTACGGTCGAGCTATGAGGCGGGTTCTAGACCTGGTATCCCCGCAGGCCGATCCGAGCAGAAGCCTCACCGGCGGAAGGTTCGGTAAGCGTATCTGCGGCGCTACAGGCCCCGATCACCGTCTCTCCGACCTCGTGCAAGTGCCACCGCCGCCGCGCCGATCACACCCGACCCCACCTTCGGCACCAACGCCGCCGCCGCCATGGCCAATCTGACCTCTGCTGCAACTGCTGGAACCGTCGCAGCCGTTCTGTCCTGTGACGCAAGCGCTGCCGTCACCTTGGTCGCCGCCCCGCCGACCTCCGACGCAAAGGCTCGCCGCAGCGCCGATCATGCCGTCCCGGCCTGGGGCGCAAACGTCGCCGTTGCCTCGGTCATCCGCCCGGCCTTTGCCGCAACGGCCGTCGGCCCGATCAAGATCGGCCTGGCCTGCGGTTCCAACGTCGTCGCCGCCACGGTCCCTGCCGCGCCGATCTGTGACGCAAAGGCCACCGCCGCTACGATCACGATCGGCCTGGCCGGTGGCTCCAGCGTCGCCGCCGCCTCGGTCCCCGCCATCCCGACCCGTGGTGCAAACGCCGCTGCCGCCTCGGCCCCCGCGGGCTGGCCTTCGGTGCAAAGGCTGCCGCTGTCCGGTCGGCCCCTGGGCGTGCGAGGCAAGCGGTACACCAACAACGTCCTCAAAAATCGGCATTCGCGGCGGTCGTCCGGCGTTCAACAGATCGCGCGGCCTATGCCGGCCAATAGCCCGGCAACCGGTGCATCGGGCAGGCGATTGTGGGTCGTCCCACGCGGCACCCGCAACGCGACAGGTCGACGACGGTCAGATGCCGCAATGCATAAGGGCGGCCCGCTTGCGCTGCCGCCCCTTTTTTCGTCGGATATCTGCCTGCCGGTCAGGCGGCTTCATCTTCCTCGGTGCCGGCGCCGGGGATCATGCCGAGCGCGGACAGATAGGTGTCGAGGATAAGGTCCTCTTCCATCCGCTCCTGATCGTCCTTCTTGCGAAGGGCAATGACCTTTTTCATGATCTTGGTGTCGTAGCCCATGGCCTTGGCCTCGCCATAGACATCCTTGATGTCGTCGGCAATGGTCTTCTTTTCTTCTTCCAGTCTCTCGATGCGCTCGATAAAGGCGCGGAGTTGGTCGCGGGCGACGCCATGGGCATCAGACATCGGGGCCTCCTAACAGTCTCGACAATTTTACGGGTGGTGTCACCTGCCGCGAAGTGCCGGCAAGGTCAAGCCGTTTTACGCATGAAGCCATCCAGTCGAATGGTTGCAGCCTCAGCCATGGTCCGGCTTGTGGCGTTCGAATGCGGCTTTTTGAGCGTCGGATGCCTGGTCCTGATGCAGGTTTTTCCATTGGTCATAGGGCATGCCATAGACAATTTCGCGTGACGCGTCCTTGGTAAGCGGGATGCCCTTTTCCTGCGCCGCATCGAGATACCAGTTGGACAGGCAGTTGCGGCAGAAGCCTGCGAGGTTCATGAGGTCGATGTTTTGCACATCCGTGCGCTCACGCAGGTGTTGTACCAGACGGCGGAAGGCTGCGGCCTCGAGTTCGGTCTTCGTTTGTTCATCAAGCGCGCTCATGGGCGTGATCTCCTTGTTGGCGTCTGCTTCGCGCTAGGCAGAGTAGGGGCCGGTGCGCGAGGCAAACAGGCGTGTTTCATGCAGCGCCGGGTCGGCATTCATGCGGGAAAAGACGGGCGCCAGCCGCTGCGCCCATTGCGCAATGCCGCCCTCGTCGCCGATCAGGTCCTGGCGCACTTCCAGAAGCGCATGCGGTCTGCCGGTGCGCATGCAGTGGCGATACATCGTGTCGTTCTTCAAGGCGCCATCATAGGGCTCGTTGTCGCCGATCGAAAGCGCCGGGTCTGCGCGTAGCATCTCCAGCAATGGCCGCACAGCGCGCGGATCGTTGTCCCAGAGAACGGACGCATGCCACGGACGCGCCACGCCCTTCCAGGCCGGCGTGAACGAGTGCAGCGACAGGACGAGCGGCGTTTTTCCGCTTTCCTCGGCGGCCCTTGCGATCGTCGCTTCCACGGCCCGGTGATAGGGGCGATGAAAACTGTCGAGCCGGTACTGCCATTCGCCGGCTGTGATCGGATGGTTTGCCGCAATGACCGCACCATCGGAGATGCGCATGATGAGGGTCGGGTCGTCCTCGCCACGATTGGGGTCGATCAGCAGCCGCGAAAAGCCGCAGAGCACCGCCGGAATGTCGAGCATCGACGCAAGCTGCCGGGTCAGGCCCTCGATGCCGATATCGTAGGCGATATGCCGCTCGAAGGCGGTTGCATCAAGGCCGAGCGTGCCGTAGCCGGGCGGCAGGCGGTTCATGGCATGGTCTGCGAGAAGCACCATGGCCCTGTCATATTTGCCCTCTACGATCTCATGGGATTTGAATTCCTGCATGGCGTTTCGCGCAGCCTGTCGAATGTCTGTCTGGGGTGGTTTTAGACCCGCCGCTTGATCGCATGCGAAGGGCGGGCATGCAAGGCGAAGTCGTCGGAACTGCAGGAAATGGCCCACCAAACGGACGCTAAACGATTAGACTTTCGTTTGACTTTCGCGCGTCATCGCGCCAAGACAGTGCCATCTGATTTAGCAGGGGATCCGCTGGAAACCGTGTCGAAACAATCCTTGTCTTCCTTCACCGCTCTTTTGTCGCCAGGTCTTTTCGGGATGGCGCTGGCCGCTGCCACGACGCTGTTTGCGCCCGGCGAAGCCCGTGCGGATTTCCGCGTGTGCAACGGCACCCAGAACCTCGTGGGCGTCGGCATCGGCTACCGCGCCCAGGAGGGCTGGATCTCCGAAGGCTGGTGGCAGGTGCCGGCTTCCAGCTGCGCCACGCTGATCGAGGGCGAGCTGCAATCGCGCTATTATTATCTTTACGCTGAGGATTCCGCCCGGGGCGGGCGCTGGACCGGCGATGTCAGCATGTGCGTCGCCGAAAACGAGTTCAAGATCACCGGTGTCGGCGACTGCTTCGCGCGCGGTTACCAGAAGATGGGCTTCAAGGAATACGACACCGGTCGTCAGGGCAGCTGGATGGTCCAGCTTTCCGACAATACAGGCACGCAGGAAGGCCAGAACTGATGAAGCGTAATCGCAAAGTGAAAATTCTTGCAACTCTCGGTCCGGCCTCCTCCGAAGAGGCGATGATCGAAAAGCTGCACGAAGCGGGCGCCGATCTTTTCCGCATCAACATGAGCCATGCCAGCCACGACCTGATGCGCACGCTGATCACGCGTATTCGCGCCGTGGAAGCGCGTTCGGGCCGCCCGATCGGCATTCTCGCCGATCTTCAGGGCCCCAAGCTGCGCGTTGGAAAGTTCGCCAACGGCAAGGTAACGCTCACCCCCGGCCAGACGTTCACGCTCGACAACAACGAAGAACCGGGCGATGAAAACCGTGTCTTCCTGCCGCATCCGGAAATTCTCGAAGCCGTCAAGGCCGGCGACCGGCTGTTGATCGACGATGGCAAGCTGTCGCTGAAGGCGGTGAAGGCGGATGGCAAGTCGATCACCTGTACCGTCATTGCCGGCACCAGCATTTCCGACCGCAAGGGCGTGAGCCTGCCCGATACGCTGCTCGGCGTCGGCGTGCTGACCGACAAGGACCGTGTCGACCTCGACGCCGTTCTCGCCACCGACGATGTCGACTGGGTTGCGCTTTCCTTCGTACAGCGCCCGGAAGACTTGGCCGAGGTGCGCAAGATCTCAAAGGGTCGCGTCGGCCTGATGTCGAAGATCGAAAAGCCGCAGGCGCTCGAGCGCATCGACGAGATCATCGAGCTGTCCGACGCGCTGATGGTGGCCCGTGGCGACCTCGGCGTCGAAATGCCGATCGAAATGGTGCCGGGCATCCAGAAGCAGCTGACCCGCGCTTGCCGCCGCGCCGGCAAGCCGGTCGTTGTTGCCACCCAGATGCTCGAATCGATGATCACCGCGCCGGTGCCGACCCGTGCCGAAGTCTCGGACGTGTCGATCGCCGTTTTCGAAGGCGCCGATGCGGTCATGCTGTCGGCCGAATCTGCCTCCGGCCAGTATCCGGTCGAAGCCGTGTCGATGATGGCCTCGATCGCCCATCAGGTCGAGCAGGACCCGCTTTATCCCAGCATCATCTACGCGCAGCGCGCCACGCCGGAAGCGACCGGCGCCGACGCGATTTCGCTCGCCGCCCGCCAGATCGCCGAAACGCTGAAACTGGCTGCGATCGTCACCTATACCTCGTCCGGGACGACCGGCCTGCGCGCCTCGCGCGAACGGCCGAACGTGCCGATCATCGCGCTGTCTCCGCGGGTGCAGACGGCGCGTCGTCTGTCGGTCTGCTGGGGCATGCACTGTGTCGTCACCCATGATGCGACCGATCTCGACGACATGGTCAACCGCGCCTGCCGCATCGTCGCCGAAGAACAGTTCGGCAAGCCGGGTGACCGCATCATCATCTCCGCCGGGGTTCCGCTCGGGACGCCGGGCGCCACCAACATGGTGCGTATTGCCTATATCGGTGCCGATGGCCAGAGCGCTGTCTGATCATCTCGTTCAGACAGTACAATGAGATTTGAGCGGCCGGAGCAATCCGGCCGTTTTTTGTTTTTCAGGGATGTTTTCCATGAACCATTTGCCGACTGCCGAGATCCCCCCACTTGCCGGCCCACGCCTGAAACTGCGCGCGCCGCGCATGGAGGATTGGCCGGCCTATTGCGCCTTCATGGCGACGGACCGTTCCATCTACATGGGCGGCCCGCATAAGGAGGCAATCGCCTGGGGCATGTTCTGCCATGACGTCGCGCAATGGCATCTACTTGGGCACGGCGCGTTGATGATCGAAGCGGGCGAAGGTGAGGCCGCCGCCGGACAATGTGTCGGCCAGATCGGTATCAATGCCGGGCCGCTGTTTCCCGAACGCGAACTCGGCTGGATGCTGTATGACGGTTTCGAGGGTAAAGGATATGCATTCGAGGCGGCCAGCCTGATGCGTGACTGAGCTTTTCGGACGCTCAAGCTTGAGACGCTGGTGAGTTATATCCATCCCGAAAATGCGGCGTCCTGCCGTCTGGCCGAAAGACTGGGCGCGGTGCTGGATGCGGATGCGGCACGGCATGATCCGGCGGATCTGGTCTATCGGCATCCCAGTCCGTAAGCGACGCGATCAGTTCCGCTCGATCGTCACGCCCACCGCCGGTTTGGCCGGCGCGCCGCTTTGCTGCAGCCGTGACTCTGCCGATCTTGCTGTCGCCTGCAGGTCGCGCTCCAGCCCCGCCACCTTTTCGATGGCCGCGATGCAGAGGTCGGTGACGACGTAATCCGGCTTGTGGCCGAGCCCGTGGACCATCACCAGTTCGGAACCTGAAATGTCGCGTGCCAACCCCTGCGCGTGGATTTCTTCCAGCACGATCGGATCGCGGTCGCCGGTGATGATGACGGTCGGGGCCTTGATCTTCCGGTAGCGTGGCACGATGCGGTTGACATAGGCGTTGAGATTGAAGACGTCGATGGCATTGGCACGAAACGTGGCGGGGCGCAGGACGAGGGCAGGCGCGCCCTCTTCGACATAGCGATCGCGGCGATGGTTGGGGCTGAATACGGCCTTGGTCGCACCGTCCATCAGCATCATGCCGGCGGGCAGCGCGACGAGACGCGTGAACAGCCAGCCGATCACCGGCTTTGCGGCAAGGCTGTAATACCAGTCGACGCCGCCCGGCCACGGATGCGTGGCGGGTGAGAGGAAGACGAGGCCCGCTGTCTTTTCCGGGTGGAAGACGGCAAAACTTGCGGCAATGGCGCCGCCGAAGGAATGCGAGACGATGATGGCGCGTTTCATGCCATAGGCGTCCATCAAGCGGGCAACGGCGGCGGCCTGGCCGTCCGGCGTATCGTTCTGATGCCCGCCGCGCTCGGAATAGCCGTGGCCGGGGCGATCGACGAACAGCATCTCGGCGCGTCCGCGCAAGGGGGCGAGAAAGGCCGCTTCCTGGTCGCGCAGATTGCCGCTCGCACCGTGAATGAAGACAAGCGGCGGCAGATCGGCCTTGTCGCCAGCCGGCACGTGCAGCGCATTCAGCCGGTAGCCGCCGACATCGGTGAGCGTGCCGATATTGGGAAATCGCCGTTCGATGGCGGCGGCCTGCACGGCAGTCAAGGCGAATGCCGCCGCCACAAGGATGACGAGAACGATGAGAATGATCAGCATGACGAGCATTGGGCGGGAGAGCACGGGTTTGCCGAGGGAGGGGTGAGGCGGAGTGACGGGCGGGATCATAGGCGAGATAACGAAAGATCGGCATCAAAGTTTCGGCCGGGGGTAGGCCGCGCACTGATTGCCATGGCGAAACAACAGCGGACGGTTCGCCTTGGGCCTTCGTTCAGGTCCGGCTGCCAGCGATCTTTTCCGACAGTTTTTCCATCTGCTCGCGTGCTTCCTTGTCGGCCGGGTAGATGGCGAGATATTGTACCAGCGCCTTTTGCGCCGCGGCGTCCTGCTCGGCCTCCATCAGGATCGCCACCATGCCGGCAATGGCGCCGAAATGGCGCGGCTCGCGTTTCAGCACCTCGTTGATATCGGCCATCGCCTTGCGTGGATCGCCCATCGTGTAATGCAGCGTGGCGCGCTGGTGCCACGAACCGGTAAAATCCGGATCGATGATCGTGGCACGGTCGAGGAAATCGAGAGCGGCGCCATTGTTCTTCTTTTCCACCGCCTCGGCGGCCCATTGCAGAAGCAGATCGACCGTGGGGCTGCCGGAACGGGTCCAGTCCGTCTGGATTTCCTCGGCAATGCTCTTTGCCTTGTCCGGATCGCTTTCGCGTTTCAGCCGTGAAAGCAGGCTGTCGATTTTTTCTGTTGGCTCGAGGTCGGCTGCGGGCGGCTGGGGCGATGCCACGGCCTGGTGTGGCCGCGGCTCCTGGGCGCCAGCGCCCGGCGCGGGCGGCGCTTTCCCTTGCCGGTCGGGCACAGAGTAGGGCCCCGGTGGGGCCGGAGCGGGCGTAAGCGGGGGAAGGGGCTGATCCGGCGCCTGGAGCTCGGGCGGCATGACCACGCCCGGCAAATCATTGTCGCCCGGGACTGTGCGATTCGGCGTTTCCTGTGCCGTGGCAATGGCAGGCAGCGAAAGACCGGCCACGGGCATGGACAGAAGAGCAAAAGTCAAAGGCGTGGCAAAACGGAAAAAGCGCATGGCGGGAAGGATAATCCGCCTGCGCTCGATATCAAACCGAAATCGGTCTCTTATCAACAATGTGATCCGCGGCGGCTTCATGAAAGCCGCCTGGCGCAATCAGCCCTGGCGGGCCTTGAAGCGCGGGTTCTGCTTGTTGATGATGTAGATGCGGCCCTTGCGGCGAACCAGACGGTTATCGCGGTGACGAGCCTTCAGCGCCTTGAGCGAGTTCTTGATCTTCATTGTACTGATCCAGCAGTCTGTGGGCCGTTAAGCCGCTTGTCTCTATCAATCAAAAGCGCGCCGCTTTGGTCATCAAAGGTTGGCGCGCCTTTTGGTTGGCGTCGAGATACAATCAGCGTCGGCGCATGTCAACCATATGACGCGGTTTTCGCGGCAATCTGCCCGCGCAGATGGGGATTATCCTTTTCTTTTTCGCCGATGACGCGGTTGTGCATCCGTCGGCATAGCCGCAAGGGCGGGCCGTCGCGCGTCAGGCCCTCAGGGGGAGCCGGAGACGGACCGGCTTCCTGTCGCGATGGGGAGAAGCGGGAATCGGTCGCGTCAGTCCAGAAGCTGTGTGACGTGGCCCATCTTGCGACCTGGCCGGGCTTCCGTCTTGCCGTAAAGATGCAGATAGGCGTTTTTCCGCTGCAGCCATTCCGGCAATGCGTCGATATCGTCGCCGATCAGGTTGGTCATCACGCAATCGGAATGACGCACGGGATTGCCCAAAGGCAGACCGGCGACCGCGCGAATATGCTGTTCGAACTGCGAGATGATGCAGGCGGCTTCCGTCCAATGGCCGGAATTGTGCACGCGCGGAGCGATCTCGTTGGCGATCAGCCCGCCATCCGGCATGACGAAGAACTCCATGCCGATGACGCCGACATAATCGAGCGCGGACAGCAGCTTTTCTGCCGCCTCACGGGCGCTCTGCGCCGTCGCGTCACCGATGCGGGCAGGCAGCGTGGAGGTGTGCAGGATGCCGTTGCGATGGACATTTTCGGCCGGGTCGTAACATTCGACCGCGCCATCGATGCCGCGGGCCGCAATGATCGAGACTTCGCGCTCGAAGGCGACAAAGCTCTCGAGGATGAGCGGTACACCGCCCAGAGCGTCAAATGCGCCGGTCAGATCCTCACCGCCACGAAACACGCGCTGGCCCTTGCCGTCATAGCCCATGCGGCAGGTTTTCAAGACGCCCTGTCCGCCGAATTCGGCCAGGGCTGCTTCGAGTTCGCCTTGGTCGTTGACGGCGTGGAATCCTGCGGTTTCGATGCCGTAATCGTTGAGGAACCGTTTTTCCGTCAGGCGATCCTGTGCGACATCCAGCGCCCGGGCGGGCGGATAGACGGGCACCGAACGGGCCAGCGTCTCTGCGGCGGTCACCGGCACGTTTTCAAATTCGTAAGTGACGACGTCGCAGCGGCTGGCCAGTTCGGCGAGCGCCGCCGGATCGTCGTAGGCCGCGGTGATCTGCGCGTTGGCCACCTGGGCGGCCGGGCAATCCGCCTGCGGCTCGAGAATGATGGTCGAAAAATTCAGGCGGGCCGCGGCCATTGCCAGCATGCGGCCGAGCTGGCCGCCACCGATAATGCCGATCGTCTTCATCTTGGTCATGCGGTTCTTCTTTGGCGGCTCAAGGGGCCTCGTCACTTGGATATTCGGCGACTGACGCGGTGTGATCGGCGCGGTATATGTCGAGACGGTCGGCCAGGTCTTCGTCGGACAGCGCCAGCACGGCGGCTGCCATCAGGGCTGCATTGATGGCGCCGGCGCGACCGATGGCCATCGTGCCGACGGGAATGCCGCCCGGCATCTGCACGATCGAATATAGACTGTCGAGGCCGCTCATCGTTTTCGACTGAACCGGCACGCCGAAGACCGGCAGCGGCGTCAGCGATGCGGTCATGCCCGGAAGATGCGCGGCACCGCCGGCACCGGCGATGATGACCTTGAACCCTTCGTCGCGGGCGCCCTTGGCGAATTCGTACATGCGGTCCGGCGTGCGGTGGGCAGACACGATGCGCGCTTCGTAACCGATGTCGAGCGCATCAAGCGTATCGGCGGCGTTCTTCATGGTTTCCCAGTCGGACTGGCTGCCCATGATGATGGCGACGGCGGGTCTGTCGGTCACGGCAAAACCTCTCAGGCGATGATGTCGGGAAGGATCTGGTCTTCGAGCTGGGTCATCTTGTCCTTGATGACGAGCTTCTTCTTTTTCATCCGCTGGACCCGCAGGGCATCCGCACCTACCGTAATCATGGCGTTGATGGCGGTGTCGTAATCCTCATGCTCCTGGCGCAAACGCGCGAGTGCGAGCCTGATATCCGCCTGCTCCTGATCGGCCATGACCTTGTCCCCATTCATGCCGGGCCATTGCCGGCCCCGAAATAGTGGGCAAGCTCCTACCATCAAACCGGAACAAGGACTAGTCTGCGCATGTCTCATTTGGCTGCAAGTCAGTCGCTGAACACAACTTCCGTCGCCGCCTCGTGTTCGCATGGTTAAGCCTGTGCCGGCGATGGCGAGCCTGGAAGGGGCTGAGGCAGCTATGGTAGCAGGATAAGGGCACGCAATTTCATTTTAGCGATCGATCATAATTCGTTATCAATGCCATGAATTTGCCCCTTTCTTATCAAGATTTCACCTTCGACATCGCAGTTTGATCGTGTCACACTTCCTTCGTAAACCTGAAGCCTCCAACCGATTGGATGGCTGGAGGCGGGTTCATTAGGAAGGATATGCCACATGACCGTGCAGGCTCATATTGCATCGCTAGAGAAGAAACACGAGGTTCTTGAGGATGAACTTCAGAGTGTTCTTGCGTCTCCCTCCACCGACGATCAGGAGATCGCCGACCTGAAAAGGCGCAAACTGCGTATCAAGGATGAGCTGGAACGTCTGAAAGGTTCCACGCGTCACTGATCCTGTCTTGCCAGTAACGAGTTTCGAGCCGTCGCCCGATCACCCAAAACGAGGGGGTCGCAGCGGCGGCTCTTTAGTTTGAGATATAGCGAAGCATTTACAACGGCTTGGCGGGCATTCGCTACAGTGTCTGTTCATGGGCGTGAAGTCTTACCTGAACGCCGCCCTTGAAACGCGACCACGGTCGAGACGATCTTGGGCGAAGCCGCCTTCACGCGCGTTTTCCGCTCACGCCAGCCCGTCCCAGAGCAGCTTGAGGCCAGCGGCCAGCGCCAGCGCATACATCAACGGGTAAAACAGCTCGATGCGCATGCGTCGCACCAGTGCGGCGCCGGCCATGGTTGCGAGGAAGGCGACCGGCAGAAGCGTCGCCGACGCCGTCAGGTTGCGGCCGTCGAAGGCACCGAGCGCGACATAGGGGACGACCTTCACGGCGTTGACCAAAGCAAAGAAGCGCACGCTTGCGCCGGTATAGGCGCGCGGATCGAGCCGCATCGGCATGACGTAGATCTGGAACGGCGGGCCGCCGGCATGCGCGACGAAACTGGCATAGCCCGACAGCATGCCCCAGAAGCCTGCGGCCGCCGGACGATGCGGCGCTGGCGGCGTGTCGCGAGCGTCGGGTTTTCTCCATTTCTGGTGGAAATAGCGTAGCGCAAACAGGATGGTGGCAAGGGCGATGACGACACGCAGTGCATCGGCCGAGACCATGGCGGAGGTTGCCCAGCCGAGCGCGATGCCGACAATGCCGCCCGGCAGTATCATCATCAGCGTCCTGCGGTCATTGTGCTTGCGCCAGGCCCACAACGCCACCAGATCCATCATGATGAGAATGGGAAGGAAGATCGCTGCCGCCTCGACGGGTCCGACCACCAGCGCCATTAACGGCACGCCCATCAGCGCCAGGGCGCCACCGAGACCGCCCTTGGAAAGGCCGACGAGAACGACAGCCGGAACGGCTGCCAGAAAGAAATCGAACGAGGGAAGAAACATCAAGCGCAGTTGATCCTTGTGCCGCTCCGGTCTATCGCAATTGCCAAAACCGCATCGACCCGCAAAACCGTCAGGGTTTAAGGCGACGATGCGCAAGTCTTACATTTCCGCAACATCCTTTGTGAACCAGATATGGAGCATAAAGGCCATCATGGGCGAGGGCGCTTCTCCTGCAAACGGTTCGCCCCGCAATCGTCAAGAATGGAAACACCCATGTCCGCACTGAATGACCGCTGCCGCCTCGTGCTGATCCTGCCCGACCTGGCGGAGGACGCGATGCTGGCCGAGCAGCTTTCCGCAGCGCTTGAGGGCGGCGATGTCGCCTCCGTCATCGTGCCGCAATACGATCTCGCCGAGCAGGCCTTCCAGGCCCGGGCGGAAAAGCTGGTGCCGATCATTCAGGATGCCGGGGCGGCGGCGATGATCTGCGGCGACACACGGGTCGCCGGTCGCGCCAAGGCCGATGGCCTGCATATGGCCGGTTCGCTGGAAGAACTCGGTGAGGCAATCGAGAAATTCACGCCGAAGCTGATGGTCGGCGCCGGTGCGGCGGCCGACCGCCACAAGGCGCTCGAAGTCGGGGAACTGCGTCCCGATTACATTTTCTTCGGCAAGCTCGAAGGCGACATCAAGCCCGAGGCGCATCCGAAAAACGTTGCGCTCGGCGAATGGTGGGCGGCAATGGTGGAAATTCCCTGCATCGTGATGGGCGGCACCGATGTGTCTTCCGCACTTGTGGTGGCGGAGGCCGGCGCCGAATTCGTGGCCATGCGGCTGGCCGTGTTTTCGCATCCCGAAGGCCCGCGCACGGCCGTCGCGCAAATCAACGCGCTGTTGGACGAAAAAGCGCCACGGTTTGACGCTTGATGGGTTCCATGAGCCGCGCCCGCAAAATATCCGTGATCCGAAAAATCATGCCCGCCATGGCGATCGTGTCGGCGCTCGTGCCGGTTGTTGTCCAGGCGCAGCAGTCGAAGGCGGCACCGCGCGCCGTCTCGCGTCCGATCGACACGGATACGCAGTCGTTCCAGGGCGCCCGCGATGCCGGAAGCAATGGCGCGGGCGGCGACATTCCCTCGAGCGGCATCACGCTTTATCAGCGCATGGGCACCGCTCTGCCCGACCTGCCGCCGGAAAAGCCGTTCAAGGGCAAGATCGACGAGGCTTACGGCGCCTATCAGCGCGGTCTTTACGTGACGGCGCTGTCGATAGCTCTGCCGAAAGCGGAAAAGGGCGATGCCGCATCGCAGACCCTGGTGGCCGAAATGACGCTGCGCGGGCAAGGCATCAAGCAGGATATCAATTCGGCAGCCTTCTGGTTCGGGCGTGCCGCCGAAGGCGGTGATCCCGCAGCGATGTTCCAGTATGCGCTGATGCTGATCTCCGGCCGCGGTGTCAAACACGACAAGGCCAAGGCCGACGAATACATGCGCAAGGCCGCCGAGGCCGGCAATTCCTCGGCGCAGTTCAACTGGGGCCAGATCCTGATTTCGCAGAACCCCGGCGAAAAGGGCCTGAAACTGGCGCTGCCTTTCTATGAAAAGGCGGCGGTGCAGGGGCTGGCGGACGCGCAATATGCCGTCTCGCAGCTTTACGTGGCGATCAAGGACCTGCCGCCGGAAAAGACCCGTCGGGCGCGCGAGTTCCTGGAACGCGCCGCCAAGGCCGGTTTCGATACGGCCCAGCTCGACATGGGCATCTGGCTGGTGAACGGCGTCGGCGGCGAGCGTGATTTCGACGAGGGCTTCACCTGGCTGAGGGTGGCGGCGGTGCGCGGCAATGTGGTGGCGCAGAACAAGCTGGCGCATCTCTATATCAACGCGCTGGGCACCCGGCCCGATCCGGTGGAAGCCGCCAAGTGGTATGTTCTGTCGCGCCGCGCCGGGCTGCCCGATCCCGTGCTTGAGGATTTCTATCTGGGGATCAACGAGGAAATCCAGAAAAAGGCGGTCGAGGCCGCCAACCGGTTCCGCCGCAGCTGATCAGCCGAGCGAGGCCTTCAAGGCAAACAGCGCGCCGCGGATGATGACGCCATGGGCGAGCGCCAGAACGAAGACAGTGCCGAGCCAGATCGCCAGGTAGCGACCCTGGATGGCCGCGATACGGCCGTCGATCTTCGGTCCGATGGCAAACAGCAGCGTGGCGAGTGCTGCCGCCGCGGGCAGAAGCGAAAGAGCAATCCCTGCCGATGCGAAACTGGTCGGCTCGCCCGAAAGGGTGAAATGGATCGGCAGCTGCGTGCCCGGCGGCAGTGCGACGACAAGGCCGATCGAAAGTGAGCTCATGGTGATCAGCAGGCCAAGGCTGACGAACAGCGGCAATGCGATGGGCAATTTCTTAACTCCTGCTGGCGATGTGGCGCGCTCAAGCGGTGGGCCCGCGGCTCCGGTCCGGCGCTTGTCGCAAAGGCGAGGAGAGCTGGCAAGCGTCAACGATGTCGCGCCTCACTTGAATTTGGCGCGGTTTTATGGTCATGAAGCCGCACATCACGACAAACTGACAAATAAGGCGCCCCGTCAAAAGACTGCGCGGGGCAAATCCCGAGGATATCCCGCATGGCACGCTCCGCCCTTCTCAACGTCATGGTTCAGGCTGCCGTCAAGGCGGGCAAATCGCTTACCCGCGATTTCGGCGAGGTGCAGAACCTTCAGGTTTCCGTCAAGGGACCGGGCGATTTCGTCTCGCAGGCCGATTTCAAGGCGGAAAAGATCGTCCATGACGAACTGATGAAGTCTCGCCCGACCTACGGTTTCCTTGGCGAGGAAGGCGGCGAGGAAAAGGGCACCGACGGCGCGCATCGCTGGATCGTCGATCCGCTCGACGGCACGACCAACTTCCTGCACGGCATTCCGCAATTTGCCACCTCGATCGCGCTCGAACGCAATGGCGAAATCGTTGCCGGCGTCATCTTCAACCCGGCGACGGATGAACTGTTTACCGCCGAAAAGGGCGGTGGTGCGTTCTTGAACGACCGTCGTCTGCGCGTTGCTGCGCGCCGCGTTCTGTCCGATTGCGTCATCGGTTGCGGCGTGCCGCATCTGGGCCGCGGCAATCACGGCAAATTCCTCGTCGAATTGCGGCATGTGATGGGGGAAGTGGCGGGCGTGCGCCGCATGGGTGCTGCCGCACTCGACCTCGCCTATGTCGCCGCCGGCCGCCTCGACGGTTTCTGGGAAGCCGATCTCAATGCCTGGGACATGGCGGCCGGTCTCATCCTCATCAAGGAAGCGGGCGGTTTTGCCTCCGACATGAAGGGCGGCCAGAACATGTTCGAAACCAAGACGGTGGTTGCCGGCAACGAGCTGATCCAGAAGGCGCTGCTCGAGGTGTCCAACCGCCCTGTTCCGAACCGCTGAATAGCGGCCGACGGTAAGACCCGTCACCCGACGCTTTGTCGGGTTCGGGTAAAATCCCCATGCTTTTCCGGTGCTTCGGCACTTCAATTCGTCGCAATTTTAAAATAGCCTTCGTTCAAGATATGCGGAGGCTGTTTTATGACGAATGACTCTTTGGGGGATGTGGACGTTTCGCAACAGGCTCCGCGCGATTACGGCCACAAGCTTTCCAACCCGATCCCCTTTCTGTGGACGATGACGATCTTCCTGATCATCGTCGGCTTCCTTGCCGCCATCCTCTTCCGGCAGGCCCAGCACGCCTTCATGACCAACCCGGGGCTCAACGGCGTGATACTCGGCGTTCTTCTGATCGGCATCTTCCTGGTCTACGCGCAGATCGTGTCGCTGATCCCGGAAGTCCGCTGGTTCAATTCCTTCCGCGCTGCCGGCAGTGCCGACAAGGTCGGAAGCGAGCCCCGGCTTCTGGCGCCGATGCGCGCGCTGCTCGGCCGTCGCCGCAAGGTGGCGCTGTCGACCGCGACGTTGCAATCCATCCTCGATTCGATCGGCACGCGGCTCGACGAGAAGCGTGACACCTCGCGCTATCTGATCGGCCTTCTTGTCTTTCTCGGTCTTTTGGGGACATTCTGGGGTCTGATCGGCACGATCGGCTCGATCAGCGATGTCATTCAGGGTCTCGATCCGGCATCCGGCAACAATAACGACATTCTGGCGGCGCTCAAAAGCGGCTTGACCGCCCCGCTCTCCGGCATGGGCACCGCCTTCTCGTCCTCGCTGCTCGGTCTTTCCGGCTCGCTGGTTCTCGGTTTTCTCGATCTGCAGGCCGGCCGCGCCCAGAACCGGTTCTATACGGAATTGGAAAACTGGCTGTCTTCCGTCACCGATGACGGTCACGGCCATGCCCTGGTGCCGGGCGTCGCGCCGGCTGCGACCGCTTCCGCGGACGAGTTGCGGGCGCTGACGGAACAGTTGCAGAGACTGGCGACCGCGCAGGCGCAGGCACAGGGCGGACCGCAGGCCGAACGCTCGCTCTCCGCCATGGCCAATCTCGCCGAAGGCATTCAGGGACTGGTCAAGAACATGCGCAGCGAACAGCAGATGCTGCGCGACTGGATCGAGGCGCAGCAGGAGGAATCCAAAGCCATGCGCAAGTCCCTCGACCGCCTGAGCGAAAAGCTCGGCGCCGAAAAGGTGGCGTCCGGCAGGACGTTCTCCGACAAAAGCGGGGACAAATAAGCGATGGCGCTCGGCAGACACCGTCGCGGCGATCGTGGCGTCGATTACTGGCCGGGGTTCGTCGACGCACTGTCGACGCTGCTCCTCGCCATCATGTTCCTGCTCACGGTCTTCGTTCTCGCGCAGTTCATTTTGTCGCGCGAAATTTCCGGTCGTGACGAGGTGCTGAACCGCCTTAACAGCCAGATTTCCGAACTGACGGAACTGCTGGCGCTGGAAAAGAGCGGCAAGACCGATCTGGAAGACACTTTGGCCAACCTGCAATCCTCGCTTACTACCTCGGAAAGCGAGCGCTCGCGGCTGCAATCGCTGCTTGATCGCGGTGCCGGTGCCGGCGATGCCGTCAATGCCCGTGTCGGTGCCCTGACCGACGAGCTGACGCAGGAAAGGCAAATTTCCGCCCGGGCCGCCAGCCAGATCGAACTGCTGAACCAGCAGATCGCCGCTTTGCGCGCGCAGATCGCGGCGGTGGAAGGCGCCTTGCAGGCATCCGAAGCCAAGGACCAGTCGTCGCAGGCACGTATCGCCGATCTCGGCCGCCGTCTCAACGTGGCGCTGGCGCAGCGTGTGCAGGAACTCAACCGCTACCGCTCCGACTTCTTCGGCCGGTTGCGGGAAATCCTGTCCGACCGCGAAAACATTCGCATCGTCGGCGACCGATTCGTCTTCCAGTCGGAAGTGCTGTTTCCGGTCGGCGGCAACGAACTGGACGATGCGGGCCGCGTGGAAATGGACAAGCTGGCCTCAGCACTGCTGGAACTGGCCCAGGAAATTCCGGCAGAAATCAATTGGGTGCTGCGGGTCGACGGGCATACGGACAACGCACCGCTTTCCGGTACCGGCCGCTATCGCGACAATTGGGAGCTTTCCTCGGCGCGCGCCACATCGGTGGTCAAATACCTGATCACCAAGGGCGTGCCCGCCAACCGATTGGTCGCCGCCGGTTTTGGCGAGTTCCAGCCGATCGCCGAGGGCGACACGTTGGAGGTGCGCTCGCAAAACAGGCGTATCGAGCTGAAGCTGACGGAGCGGTGAGGGTTAAATCTCCTTGCGAAATATCGTCGGCGTCGTGCCGGTCAGCTTGCGGAAGCTGGCCGCGAAGGATGATGGCGTCTGGTAACCGACGGCAAGGGCCACGGCCGTCACCGGCAGATCGGTCGTTGCCAGCATGTGGCGGGCCTGCGTGATGCGCAGCGCCGTCAGCCATTCATGCGGCGTCTGGCTGGTGGCGAGGCGAAAGGCGGTGCAAAAATGAAAACGGCTCATGCCGACCAGCGCCGCCAGTTCATCCAGACGGATTTCCCGGTCGATATAATCCTGCATGTAGTTCGTCACGCGTTTCACCTGCCAGTCGGCCAGCCCCTTGCGCACGGTCGGCAGTGTTAGCGAGGCATGGGCGGAATGGGCGCGCACCAGCTGGGTGCAGAGAAGATCGATCGCCTGTTCGACGAAGAGCGATGACGACGTGTCGTCTTGCGCGGCCTCACGGCTCAGCAGTTCCAGAATGCCGGCGGCGGAAAGATCCTCGAAACATATGCGGCCGATCAGTTCGATATGGCGGCCCTTGGCCAGCACGTCGGCCGAGGATTGCAGGCGTTCGTCTGACAGATAGACGTGGCTGACTTCGATCGGGCCTTCCACGTCCCAGCGCCCGTCCTGACCTTCCGGGATCAGCGTCATCGAGCCCGGCCGCGTACGGGCGCTCATGCGTCGCGCGCCCTGCCGCCAGCTGCTTTCCTGTGCGGCACCGTAATAGGTCATCAGCACATGGGTCTGCATGCCGGGCAGGTGAGCGTGGAATTCGCCGTGGCTCCAGCGTTTCGTCATACGCGTGCCGCCGCGCAGGACACTGTCGGCAAGGGCAGGCGGCTGGTCGAGAATATCGCCGATGGCTGCCGGGGCATCGTGGATGTCGGGGGCAGGCGTTGCGGGCAAGGGCGCGCGCTGTGCCGAAAGGCGTGTTGCCGTGCTCAACGTGCTGCCTCCCGTTCCCCTTTGCCCGTTATCGAGAGTGTGACAGGTGATCGGTGAAGGCAAGGGGCTATCCGACCGCAAGATTGCGATAGTCGCCGCAATCGCCGAACGGCGAACCGCCTCTGCTGCGGGTAGGTTTCTCTCACCCTGACCGGAACGGTACAGGCTTTTTTTCAAGGAGAGATCCCATGAGCATTCCGGAAAAGATCGTCGTTATCGGCGGAACCGGCCTGATCGGTTCGAAACTCGTTGCCCTGCTGCGCGACGGTGGCCATGAAGTGATTGCGGCCTCGCCGCGCACGGGCATCAATGCCTTGACCGGCGAAGGGCTGGTGGAAGCGATGACCGGCACCGATGCGGTGATCGACGTCTCCAACATCGCCTCCTTCGATGGCAAGGAGGTGCGCAACTTCTTCGAGACCTCGGCCAGACACCTGATTGCTGCCGAAAAGGCCGCAAAGGTTCGCCATCATGTGACGCTGTCGATTGTTGGGATCACTGGCGAGGGGCCGAACGGTTATCTCAATGGCAAGGTGGCGCAGGAAAACGCCATCAAGGCATCGGGTCTGCCCTATACGATCCTGCGCGCCACGCAGTTTTACGAATTCGTCGCCACCATTGCCGATGGCCATATGGTCGATGGCGTGGTGCGTCTGCCGGACGCGCTGTTCCAGCCGGTCGCCGCCGATGATGTCGCCGCTGCCCTTGCCAAGGCCGCGCTGTCCTTGCCCGTGAACGGCACCATCGATCTGGCCGGCCCGGATCGAGCTTCCTTCGAGGCGATTGTTGGCGGTTTCCTGAAAAGGATCGATGATGCCCGTCCGGTCGAAACCGATGCCGACACCGGTTATTTCGGTCTGCCGGTCTCGGGCACAGCCTTGGTGCCGAAGGGCGAGACGCTGATTGGCGCCACCACGATCGAAACATGGTTCCGCCAGCACCCCGTTGCGGCCTGATGTTTTGGCTACCTGAAAGCGCTGGGCCGCTCGTTAATCGCCCTTCACCCCGAATGCTGGTTGCCCACCTGGAACTCCAGTCTGTTCAGCCCGCGCCGCACTTCCGGCGCCTGCATGAACAGGTTCCACAACAGGCCGGTGCGAAAGTTCTCGATCATCGCGACGATCGGCCCCTGATCGATGACGATGCAATGCGGTGCGGTCCAGCCGCCCGCCGGCATGAAGGCGTCCACGAAACCGTGCGGGCCGAATAGCCTGCCATTGCCGAAAGCCATGAAAGCGCGCAGAGACTTTTCCGCCTCGCGCGGCAGAAAGGGAAAGCTGGAAAGCGCAGCCGTCGGGGCAACTGCGCCGGCATCATGGGTCGGCGAATTGGCGGCATAGCCGTGCGGGATTTCCGAGGCGGTCAGGCCCCAGACGCCAGCCGTCCTGTAGGCGGGCACGGTGAGGCAATAATCGTGGTTGATGCGTGCATGCGCCACCGCCTGTTCCCAGTAGTCGCCGTAGCGGTCCTCCAGTCCGCGCGGATCCAGCGCGCAGAAGGCATATTGTGAGAGGAACAGCGGTCCGCCAAGCGGTTCCCCGAAGGGAAGCCGTGTGCCGTGATAGGTCTCGCCATTGACGAACGCGCCATGTCGCGTCCAGCCGGCATGGTAGTTTTGCGGGTCGATCGGATGCGTGTTCGAGCCGGCGGCCAGAATATAGGCGCACAGCGCCTCGTTCCAGCCGGTGATCGGCAGGTTCATGATCCAGTCCTGGCCGTCGCTCCAGTGCCAGTAGAGCGGCCCGTCGTCATCGCCGCGCGTATACCAGCGCCAATCGGTCTCGTCGTAGAGCCGGGTTATGCCCGCACGCAGTTCGGTCTCGGCCTCGCCATCTCCGGCAAAATACTCGCGCGCGCAGATCAGCCCCTGCATCAGCAGCGTTGTTTCCACGAGGTCGCCGCCGTCATCCCTTTGCGAAAACGGCAGGACGTCGCAGGTCGTGCCGTGGATGAGATGCGAAAACGCGCCGTGAAAGCGTGGCGCGCGAAAGAGGCTGTCGACGATGAGGGCGGTGCGCGCAAGCGACTGGTCCCGCGATATCCAGCCGCGTTCGGTCCCGACCAGAAGCGCCATCAGGCCGAAACCGACGCCGCTTAAGGCCACCGCATCGGTAACCATCTCGCCATCGGCACCGCGCTTTTCGAAAGGCAGGCCGGTTTGCGGGTGGGCGCCCTCCCAGAAATAGAGAAGGGTGCGGTACTGGACCTCATCGAGAAGGGCATCAAGGGGAAGCGAGGCCCGGTCGCGCTGCAGGTGATCTGTGACGTCCATACGGTCGAAACGCTTCAGGCCTTGTTGAGATCAAAGCGCGCCGGGTCCGGCGCAATGTCGCGCACGCTTGCCCGGCCGCGCCCGGGTCGTATCGCTTAATGGGTGAGGCCGTTCGAACGTTCCATGCCACGGTCGAATTGCAGGCGTGCCAGTTTGGCGTAGAGCCCGTCATCGGCGGCGAGGCTGTGATGGGTGCCCTGTTCGACGATATGGCCGTTTTCCATGACGACGATGCGATCGGCTTTCAGGACGGTGGCGAGGCGGTGGGCGATCACGATCGTGGTGCGATCCGTCATCAGCCCGTCCAGCGCCTTTTGCACCAGCGTTTCGCTTTCGGCGTCGAGCGCTGAGGTTGCTTCGTCAAGCAGCAGAACCGGCGCATCCTTCAAAATGGCGCGTGCAATCGCGATGCGCTGACGTTGGCCGCCGGAAAGGGTGATGCCACGCTCGCCGGCAAGCGTGTCGTAACCCTTGTCGAGAGCGCTGATGAAACCGTCCGCCTGCGCGGCAATGGCTGCGGCACGCACATCCTCGCGCGTGGCGTTCGGCTTTCCGAAAGCGATGTTGTCGTGGATCGAGGCGGCGAAAATGGTCACGTCCTGCGGCACGATCGCGAGGCGCGCGCGCAGGTCCGCAAGCCGTGCCTGCTTGATATCGACGCCATCGAGCTTCACGGCGCCGGCCACCGGATCGTAATAGCGCAGCAGCAGCGACAGGATGGTGCTCTTGCCGGCACCCGACGGGCCGACGATCGCGACCGTCTCGCCCGCCTTCACCTTGAGCGACAGGCCGTTCACGGTGACGGCGCTGACGCGGCTCGGATAGGCGAAGGAGACATTGTCGAACTCCACGTCGCCGCGTGCGGGTGAAGGGAGTGCGACAGGCTCGGCCGGATCGCGGATGGCCGGCACTTCGTGCAGCAGTTCCATCAGCCGTTCGGCGGCACCGCCGGCCTGGGAAAGATCGCCCCACACTTCCGACAGCTGGCCAAGCGAGCTGGCCAGAAGCACCGCGTAAAGCACGAACTGGCCAAGCGTACCGGCGCTCATCGTGCCAGCCAGCACATTCTGGGCGCCATACCACAGGACACCGACAATGCTGCCGAATACCAGGAGAATGCCGATGCCGGTCAAAAGCGCGCGCGAACGGATCGCCTTGCGGGCGGCTTCATAGGCGAATTCGACCGTGGCGCCGTAGCGGCGATCGGCATCCTGCTGACCGTTGAAGGCCTGGATGGTACGCACGGCACCGATCGTCTCGGAGGCGAAGGCAGAAGTTTCGGCGAGCCTGTCCTGCGCGGCGCGCGAGCGTCGGCGTACGGAACGGCCGAAGGCGACCAGCGGAAAGACGATCAGCGGAATGGCGCCCAGAACCATGCCGGACAGGGCAGGGCTGGTATAGATCATCATCACCATCGCCCCGAGACAGAGGATGAGATTGCGCAGCGCCTGCGAGGCCGAAGACCCGAAGGCAGACTTGATCTGCGTCGTATCGGCGGTGAGGCGCGACACCAGTTCGCCGGACTGGTTGATGTCGAAGAAGGAGGGCGAAAGCGCGGTGATACGGGCAAACACCTCGCGGCGGATATCGGCGACCACGCGCTCGCCGATGGTGATGACGTAATAGTAGCGCATGGCGCTGGCGAGCGCGAGAACGGCGGCCAGGATCAGCATCATCGCGAAATAGTTGTTGACGAACCCGCCATTGGCCTCCGCAAAACCGTGGTCGATCATGCGGCGGACCGCGAGCGGCAGGGTCAGCGTGGTCACGGCGGCAAGGGTCAGGAACAGGATGGCCGCGCAGACCATGCCCCGGTATCGCAGCACATGCGGCATCAGGCGCATCAGGGGCTGCGGTGAACGGCGGGTTTTGGTCTGGTTTTCCTGGATATCGGCCACGGTGGTCCTCTTCTACGGCACGTGCCGGCGATTTCATGCGGGCACTTGTACTCTCGCCGACCTTCCTGTATAGGCTCCGCATCAAATTGGGAAGCCAGCACCAAGCCGGTGTCTGGCTTCATTTATTGACTAGGGCTCGGCGCTTCAACGTGACAAATGAGCCCTCTATCAGGAAGAGTGTCATGAAGGCCAGCATCCATCCCGACTACCACACGATCAAGGTCGTCATGACCGACGGCACCGAATACGAAACCCGCTCGACCTGGGGTTCGGAAGGTCAGGTCATGAACCTCGAAATCGACCCCAAGTCGCACCCGGCCTGGACCGGCGGCAACCAGCAGATGCTGGACCGTGGCGGCCGCGTTTCCAAGTTCAACAAGCGTTTCGGCGGCCTCGGCCTCTAATTCCTGCTTGTTACTTGAATTCAAGAAGCCTGGCGCAAGCCGGGCTTTTTTGCATTTGGGGCGGGCGAACATGCCGTTGCCAAGCAATCATGTTTGAGCACAACTTCAAATTGTGATTGATTGTCGGTTCATCTTCCGCAGCAAAAGCAGATGCGCATTGCCAGGGCGCACCGGGGAGGATGGGCCGCTCCGGCTTCTACAGCGCCGTGCGCCATATTTGGCGCACTAAGGACGCTGTAGCACTTCAGAGACTGCGCATCGTACTTTCCAAAAATCATCAGATTTTCGGGTCGATGCGCTGGCGAAGGCCTCGCTGCTGAACTGGAGATGATCTATGTGGTTCATTCCATTTAGTATCACTCTGACGATAAGGAAAACCCGCACGGGCTGGCAGGCTAAGGTGCGGGTCCAATTCCTGATCTAAGAGACGGGAGGCAGGGCGTTTGCTCTGTCTCCTGCTCCAGAAATATAGGCGAAAGCTGCGTTTTCGGCAAGCCTGGCCGGTATGCGCTTAACGCGACGCTTCCGGCCCTCAAAACAAAAAAAAGCGGGCCGAGGCCCGCTTTGAAAAATTTGTGCTTTTGATGCGTAGAAGAGATCAGTTCGAAAACGCGGTGCTCAGCAGGTTCAGCTGGGCGCGCACGCCGTTTTCGTTGTCGGGAAGCTTGGCTTCGCCGGGACGGTAGATCTCGCGATCGAGCAGGGCGATACGGTTCTGCAGGCGCAGCGAACGCTCGACCAGATCACGGAAACCTTCCGGAAGATCATTCCAGCCCGGAGCGTTGCGATCGACGTTGAAGCCGTCGAGGCGAACCTTGCTCTTTTCGGAAATCACCTGATCGCGGCTCATCTCGCCGTTGTTGACCGCGCGCTGCAGCAGAAGCCAGGAGGCCATCTGCATCAGCCGCGTGGTCAGCCGCATGGATTCGGCCGCATAAAGCACCGATGCCATGCGCGGCAGAACCTTCGATGCCGCGCGGCCGGTGCCATCCAGGTAGGCCGCGGTCTCTTCGACCAGCGACATGCCTTCAGTATACAGAGCCTTGAACTGCGACGACGATGCCGCGCGGCCTGCGAAACTGACGGTATTCAATACCTGTTCTGACATGGGATTCATCCTGCTAACGCATCAACTTGATCAGGCAATGACGAAGGCAGCCCAAAGGTTCCGCCGTCGTCTGTCTTCCGCATCAAGATGGTACTGATAGCTCAAATCCGCAAGCCAATTCTTAAGGAACGGTTAATTCCCACAGGATAGCTGCACATAACACAAAAAAAGAGCCGCAAAGGCGGCTCTCAAGGTAAAACAGGGAGAAAATCAGACCCTTTCACCGCGATGGCAAACCGTCTGACACCAGAAGAACTGGATGACCACAGTAATGAACGAAAATGCTTAACAGGCGGTTAAGGCCGGCGCGTTCGATATTGTTCCCGTCAATTATTTTCAACGTCGGCGGGGACGCTTGTTTTAGGACTTGAACAGGCTTTCGGCAGCCGCCCGGCCTTTGGTCTTAGCCGATTTTTCTGCTTCCAGCCGGGAAATTTCCTCGCGCAGCAGCGTCACGCGCCTGTCGAGTTCGTCGACAGAAAGGCTGGAAAGATCCTCTCCGATCTCGTGAGCTGCCGGTTTCCCGGGTCGCTCGTCGTTACCGTCGGTCATGCTGTCCTCCCGTTTGCATCCGGCTCAGGTCGCGGCGCGGCGCTGTTCGTCGGCATTGTCCGTGCCGGTCTCGGCAACGCCGGGTGCAGCGCGCGGGTCGAGGGCGAGGCCCTCCGGCGTGCCGAGCAGGGCATTGGCGGCCGGGGCGGTGGTATAACTGTCGCGCTCTTCGACGGGGACGGCGGCACGGATGCGGCTGCGGATGATCGCATAGACCGTGACCGCGATATGCGCCCCGGCGGTGACGGCAAACAGGGCATGCGGTCCAAGCGCCGACATTACCGGCCCGCCAAGCGTCGGACCGATGATCGTGCCGATACCGTAAAGCAGCAGCAGGCCGCCGGATACCTTGACGAAGTCCTCCGGCGCGGCGAAGTCGTTGGCATGGGCAACGGCGATCGGGTAGAGCGCGTTGGCCATGGCGCCGTAAATGGCGACGAGGATCAGGATCGCCATGACATGGGTTGGCTGCACGACAAACATGACCAGACCTGCAAGGGCTGCAGCGGCCGACAGGCCAGCCAGAACGTAGCGACGATCCATGCGGTCCGACAGCCTGCCGGCCGGAAACTGCATGATCGCGCCCGCGAAGATGGTTATCGAAACCATGGCAGCAATCGAGGTCTGGTCAAGCCCGGCGCGCGCGCCGAACACCGCGCCGAGCGTGCCATAGGCGCCATTGGCAATCCCGATCAGCAGAATGCCGGCAAAGGCGATCGGCGAATGGCTGTAAAGGCTGGGCAAGTCCAGCCTGACTCGTTTAAGCGGCTGCGGCGAGGCGGCCTTGGAGAGCGTCGTCGGCAATTGCGCGACGCAATAGAGAATGCCGCAAAGCATGAACAGGAAGGGCGTCGAAACGTCTGCGAACATCACCATCATCTGACCGCCGACCACGCCGAACAGGGTGATGGCGATATAGAAGGAAAAGATCGCGCCGCGGCTTTCGTTGGTGGCGCGCTCGTTGAGCCAGCTTTCGATGATCATCGAGGTGCCGGCGGTGCAAAAGCCGGTAATGGCGCGCAGCATCAGCCAAGCCGTCTGGTCGACAAGGATGCCGATCAGGAGAACGTTCAGGCAGATCAGGCCGAGAAAGCCGGAAAAGGCGCGCACATGGCCGATGCGGCGAACGACATTCGGCGCCACGAAACAGCCGATAACGAAACCCGCGGCCCAGGACGTGCCCAGAAATCCGAGCGCTTCATTTGAATAGCCTTCCAGCGAGCCGCGCAGCGGCAGCAGAAGACCTTGCAGGCCGTTGCCGAAGAAGAGGAAAAGCGTGCCGGAAAGAAGGGCGAGGACAGGCAGAAGATTGCGTCTCATGCGTATGTTCGACCGTAATTAGGTGTGTCAGCACACCCGACCGGGCAGGGAGGGCGGGCAGCGAATCGAAGGTGGAGTGTAATCGCGCAGGGACGAAGAAAGTCTTTCGAATCCTGCCTCCTCAGCCTATCTGTGGTCGATCGAAAAAATGTCCAGCCTATGGCGGACGCGCGAAAATGCAGCGGGTGCCCATGACGAAGATGATCGGATTGCTTCTGCTGGCCGCCATGCTGATCCAGATCATCAAACCGCTCGGCCTTACGGGGCTGAGGCGCCGCGGTGATTTCTGGAAGCTTGCCGTGCTGGCCCTGGTGCTATGGTCAATCACGCTGCTGGCGCGGGACTTCACTTGAGAATTCATGATTCTGCACTTTCAAGGCGGGTCGATGTGGCTCCCGAGACACAAGAGCCGACAATGCCGGCGCGCATGAAAGCTGCGGGGCAAACAGGAGTTTTCCTCTCGACTTTCTCCTGACATAAGCACCCCAGCAATAATGTGGGGTTCTTCATTCATGACGCGATCGCTTTCCCTGAAGTTTCTTCTCGGCGTTTCCGTTTCTTGTCTCGTGCTTGTGGCAGCGGCCCGTGCGCAGGATCAGCAGGGAACCGTCCTTGAAACGATCGTGGTCGAGGGTGCTTCCGGTACGTCCGCCAAGGAGAAGAACGCGGCAGCCAGCGGCCCGGTGGACGGCTATGTCGCGACGCAGAGCGTGTCTGCCACCAAGACGACAACGCCGCTGATCGAAACCCCGCAGTCGATTTCGGTGATCACCACGCAGCAGCTCGAGGATCGCGGCGTGCAGAATCTCGGCGAAGCGCTGGGTTACACCGCCGGCGTCGTAGCCGCACCGTTCGGCAATGACGCACGCTATTTCAATCCGCTCCTGCGCGGTTTCGAAGCCGTGGACAGCATCTACATCAATTCCTTCCGATTTATCCGCGATTTCGGCGCGCTTTCGTTCGAGCCCTACGGCCAGGAACGCATCGACGTCATCAAGGGGCCGACCTCGGTTCTTTACGGCCAGGGTGAGCCGGGCGGCATCATCAATCTCGTCGCCAAACGCCCGACCTTCGAGAAGTTTGGCGAAGTCGGCGTCGAATTCGGCAATAACGACCGCTACCAGATCAAGCTCGATGCCGGCGATGTCTACGATGACACCGTTTCCTATCGCATCACCACGCTTGGTCGCAAAGCGGACGGCCAGCAGGATTTCACCAGCGACGATCGCTTCTACCTCGCGCCGTCCTTCACCTGGGCGCCGGACGAGGATACGTCGCTGACGCTTCTCGGCTCGCTTCAGCGCGATACCGGCACCTCGCCGCTCGGCCTTCCGCAGGCAGGAACGCTGGATTTCAATCCCAACGGCATCCTGCCGGTTTCGCGATATATCGGCGAACCCGATTTCAACGACAACAAGAGCCTGTTGGGAACGCTGGGCTACGAGTTCCGGCATCGGTTCAACGAGACCTTCGAGTTCCGACAGAACGCGCAGTACCTCTCTTTCGACGCGGATTACAACAATCTGTATTACTCGTCGTTGGGTGCTGATCTGCGCACCGTCAACCGGGGTGTGAGCGTACAGTCGGAAAACACCGACAGCTTTGGCATCGACAACCAGATCGAAGCGAAATTCGACACAGGCGCGCTTGAGCACACTGCGATCTTCGGCTTGGATTACCGTTATTACACGCAGGACCGCGCGTCTCTGTTCGACAGCGTCGGGTCGATCGACGTGTTCAACCCGGTCTATGGCTCGCCCATCAGTTACAATGCAGCGTTGACGGACTACATGGATCATCGCCTGCAGCAGATCGGCCTCTATGCGCAGGACCAGATCTCCATCGACAGGTTGCGTCTTACATTCGGTCTCCGTCAGGACTGGTCCGACATCCGCGGCAATGTTTTCGACGGCGGCAGAAACACCACCACGATCACGCGCAACAAAGATCATGCGCTGACCGTTCGAGCCGCGGCGCTCTATCTCTTCGACAATGGTCTGGCGCCCTACATCAGCTATTCTACGTCGTTCAATCCACAGCCCGGCGCCAACACCACGACCGGTGAATTGCTCGACGCTTCAGAAGGCGAAATGATCGAAGCGGGTCTGAAGTTTCAGCCGGAAGGCTGGAACAGCATCTTCACGGCCAGTGTCTATCAGCTGACGAAGACCAACATTACCGGCACCGTTCGCGATGCGAGCGGCGCCCGCGTCACGCAGCAGGTCGGCGAAGCCGAATCGCGCGGCTTCGAGCTTGAGGCCACGACCAGCCTTGCGGAGGGCTTGGATCTGCTTGCCAGCTACACCTATAGCGACACGCAGATCACCACCGGTGGTTTCGAGTTCGACAGCGTCACGTCCACCTCCATCCTGACCACGGGCAATCAGCTGGCCAATATCCCCGAACATTCGGCGGCCGTCTGGCTCGGCTACACGTTCCAGGAGGAAACGGCACTTGAAGGCCTGAAGCTCGGTGCGGGCGCGCGTTATATTGGCGAGCGTTTCGGCAACAACACCAACACGATCAAGCTGCCGGACGCCACGGTGTTCGATGCCTCGGTTTCCTTCGAGAAGAACAATATCAAGGCGTCGCTGGCCGTCCAGAACCTTGCCGACAAGCGTTATGCCGCAAGCTGCAATTTCGGCTGCTTCTATGGCGAAGGGCGCACGATCGTCGGCAGCCTGACCTACAAGTGGTAACCGGCTGACGGCGGGGCGGGGGCCGGCGCGGCCTGCTCCAGACGCACGAAAGCCGCCCGTTGCCGGGCGGCTTCCATGCAGTTTTCCTCTCCCGGGAAACTTATGTCGCGATCAGGCAGCCTTTTCGAGATCGCGCTTCCATGTGCCCTTGGCGGCCAGCGTGTTCATCTCGGCACGGTGCTGGAAGGCCCGCTGGCCGGCGGCAACGTTTTCCGGACGGCCGGCCCAGGCCTTCAGCGCCGTTTCCTGCAGCGCGCGGCCATAGGAATAGGTCAGTTTCCAAGGCATGTCGTAGCCGGCCACCATGGCCGACAGATGCGCCGTCGCTTCCTCGGTGGACTGACCGCCCGACAGGAAGGCGATGCCCGGCACGGCGGCAGGAACGGTGGCCTTGAGAACACGGACGGTCTTTTCGGCCACTTCCTCGATCGAAGCCTTGCGGGCGTTCTTGCCGTCGATGATCATGTTCGGCTTGAGGATCATGCCCTCAAGTTTGACGCGGGCGTCATAAAGGTCGTTGAAGACGATGCGCAGCACGTTTTCGGTGACGGCCGCGCAAACGTCGATCGAGTGATCACCCGGCTTGCCGTCCATCAGCACTTCCGGCTCGACGATCGGCACGATGCCGGCTTCCTGGCAAAGCGCGGCGTAGCGGGCGAGCGCCTGCGAATTGGCCTTGACGGAGCTCAATGTCGGCAGGTTCTCGGCCGTGTTGATGGCGATGACGCCGCGCCATTTGGCAAACCGCGCACCGGCCTTGTAATAGTTGGCGAGACGCTCACGCAGACCGTCCAGCCCCTCGGTGACGGTTTCTCCCGGATGGCCGGCCATCGGCTTCGCACCGATATCCACCTTGATACCTGCAAGAGAGCCGGCCGCCTTGATCAGATCGACGAAGGGCGTGCCATCGGCAGCCTTCTGGAACAGCGTCTCTTCATAGAGGATGACGCCGGAGATACAGTTGCGCATCGCCGCGTCGGTGCGGAACAGCATTTCGCGATAGTCGCGGCGGCTTGTCTCGGTCGATTCGAGATTAATGGTGTCGAAACGCTTCTTGATCGTCGATGTCGACTCGTCGGCGGCCAACAGCCCTTTTTCATCCGCAACCATCTTCACGGCAATGTCTTCAAGGCGTTCGGTCATGTCTGTCTCCCAGGGGCTGATGCAAGCTGATATTTTGGCCTTAGCAGAAGAATAGGGCGCAAAGAACAAGCGTCTAATAGCCTGAAACGATTGAAATTATTTCAATCGTTTTAAAGAATGCAAATTTTTTAAAAGCGCTTGTTGAAAAGCGGGAGCGACCATTCGGTTCGCTCCCGCCCTAAGGATTAAAAATGATTTTGGGGACGAAGGGAGGTCCGTCCGCTCCTGTCAGTCCCGCCTGAGCACCTCGACGCCTGGCAGAATCTTGCCTTCCATCCATTCCAGGAACGCGCCGCCGGCGGTCGACACATAGGTGAAGTCGTCAGCGACACCGGCATGGTTGAGAGCGGCCACCGTATCGCCGCCGCCGGCGACCGAGGTCAGCGCGCGGGCCTTGGTGCGTTCTGCGGCAACCTTGGCTGCCGCCACCGTTGCGGTATCGAAGGGAGCGATCTCGAAAGCGCCAAGCGGGCCGTTCCATACCAGCGTTTTCGCCTTGCCGATCCATTCGCTGACGGCGTCCACGGTCTTTGGACCGACATCGAGCGCCATGGCATCGGCGGGGATGGCGTCGACCGGCACGGTTTCGCTGGCGGCATTGGCCTTGAACTCGCGGGCAACGACGGCATCGACGGGCAGGACAATGACGCAGCCGGCCGCTTGCGCTTCCGCCATGATCGCCTTGGCCGTTTCGCCGAGATCGTGTTCGCACAGCGACTTGCCGACATCGATGCCCTGTGCGGCCAGGAACGTGTTGGCCATGCCGCCGCCGATGACGAGCGCATCCACCTTCTTCACCAGGTTCTGCAGCAGATCGATCTTGGTCGACACTTTTGCGCCGCCGACAATGGCGACGGTGGGGCGCACCGGATTGCCAAGACCCGCCTGAAGGGCTTCGAGCTCCGCCTGCATCGTGCGGCCGGCAAAGGCCGGCAGGTGGTGGGCAAGGCCCTCGGTGGAGGAATGGGCACGGTGGGCGGCGGAAAACGCGTCGTTGACGAAGATGTCGCCATTTTCCGCAAGTGCCGCGGTAAAGGCCGGGTCGTTCTTTTCCTCACCCTTGTGGAAGCGAGTATTTTCCAGAAGCAGGATGTCGCCTTCCTTCATTGCCGAAATCGCGTCGGCAGCCTGATTGCCGATGCAATCCTTGGCGAAGTGAATTTTCCGGCCCAAGACGTCATCGACGGCCGACACGATCAGCGACAGCGACATATCGGCGACCGGTTCGCCTTTCGGGCGGCCGAAATGCGCAAGCAGGATGACCTTGGCGCCCTTTTGCGCCAGTTCCAGAATGGTCGGAGCAACGCGTTCGATGCGGGTCCTGTCGCTGACCCTGCCATCCGCCATCGGCACGTTGAGGTCGACGCGCACGAGAACGCGCTTGCCGGCGATGTCGGAGAGGTCGTCGAGTGTCTTGAAGGCCACCATGTCGTCAATCCATGTTTGCGAGTTGGAATTTCGAAGCGGACCATACTATCCTTGAACGGGGACGCAAGGCGCCACTGGCAAGGACGCGGCGGGAACGGGTGGCAAGGTCGTGCCGTTGACGGTGTTAACGAAATTCCCATCAGGTCGGTGTGTAATCGCCCGATGACGACGATGCCGGTCCTTGCCGCCGGTGGAGCGAGGTTGACATATGGCCGGTCGGTCAAATCGCAATGATGCCGGTGTGCAGACGGACGCGCACACGAATGCCCCGGATGCGGCGCATATTCTCGACACGCTGCCGGCGCTGGTCGGATACCTGGATGCCGATCTGAAACTGCTCTATGCCAACAAGACCTATGCCGACCTGCGCGATATCGACCGCAGCACGGCTATCGGCAAAAGCGCGCGCGAAGTGGTGGGACCCGACAATTACGCCGCCATCCGCGAGCGGCTGGAGACGGCGCGCGCCGGCACGCCGGTTTCGTTCGATTACGATCTGATGGCGCGCGGCGAAAAGCGTCACGTGCACGCGCAGTACCTGCCCGATATCGCACATGACGGACGCGTTCGCGGCGTTCTCGTGCATGTCACCGATATCAACCCGCAGACCGATCTTCGCCACCAGGCCGAAGAAAGCCAGGCCCTGTTCGACAACGCCTTCCGCAACTCCCCGATCGGGCTTGCGCTGGTCGATACGTCCGGGTTCATCCTGCGAGCCAATCGCAGCTTTGCCGACATGCTGGGGCGCAGCGTGGAAGAGGTGACCGGCATCGGCTTCGGTTCCATCACCCATCCCGACGATGTCGATGCCGACCTTTTCCTGTTCCGGCAGGTGCTGGCGGGCCAGCGCGACAGCTACAAGATCGACAAGCGCTATCTGCGGCCCGATGGTAGCATTACCGAAACCAACCTGTCCGTCACCGCCATGCGCAACGAAGCCGGCGAGATCGTCCGCTTCATTTCGCAGATCGTCGACCTGACCGAGCAGAGACAGGCGCAGCGGGCGATGAGCGAGATCAACGCGCAGCTTGCGGTCGCCATGGACGCGGTCAGCGGCGGTTTCTGGCATTTCGACATCGGCAAAAGCGATTTTCGCATATCCGATGGCCTGAAAACCTTCATCGTCGGTCCGGGTCCGGTGCCGTTCGACCTGTCCGGCTATATCCAGCGCATGCCGGCCGACGACCGGGCCGGCGCCGGCTTTGAACGGCTGGTGGCGGGCCATACCGATCGGGAGACGGCGGAATACCGGTTGCGAACGATAACCGGCGAACGCTGGATGCGTTGCGAGCGCAAGCTCTTGCGCGACGAGGACGGCCGCCCGATCAAGATCGTCGGCGTCGCTTTCGACATTTCCCGCGAACGCGAGCAGTTGCGGCTGACGCAGGAGCAGGCGCATCGCGACAGCCTGACCGGGCTGCTCAACCGACGCGGGCTGGATGCGGCCTTCAGGCTCGTTCGCAAGGACAAGGCCTGCGGTGTGCTGGCGATCGACCTCGACGGTTTCAAGCAGGTCAACGACAGCCACGGCCATGAGGCGGGCGACGAGGTGCTGATCGAAACCGCCCGACGGCTGAAGGCCGCGGTGCGCGACAGCGATCTCGTCTGCCGCACCGGCGGCGATGAATTCCTGGTGGTGCTGGTGGATGCCGACGAGGCGCTGATGGATGCCATCAGCAGCCGCATCATCGAGCTGATGGCGGCAAGGATGCTTCTCGGTTACGCCGAGGTCAATGTCGGCTGCAGCATCGGCACGGTCTGGTATCCAGGATGGCCCGAAGGGCTGAAGGAGCCGCTATCGCGCGCCGATAACGGGCTTTACCGCGCAAAGGCTGCGGGAAAGAATACTTGGCGCGCGGGCTAAGAAAGGAATGCGACCCTTGCGGTCTTCTTCGGCGGGAAGGTATTGCAGTTTTTGATGCAGAACGTGCGGCCGTCTCCCGGCAGCCATACCCTGTCGAAAACACGATGGCGATTTCCTTCAGACACCCGATCGGTGGCGTGGGCCCAAGGTCCGCCCCTATTCTACGGCAGTCTTCTTTCGGCCTTGCCGTGCCCGTGCGCGGTAGCGACGGAGCGCGTCGCGGATGCGGTGGGCGATCTCGCGCATGTTGATGAAGATCGGCAGGCCGGTGGCCGGTTCCACCGGTTCCAGCGAAATGCCCACGCCGCTGATATGGTTCTGTTCGTCGAGGTCGCGCACGATCAGGATGATCGAGCCGAGCCTGACGCGGTCGGCATATTCGGCGTGCCCGCTCAGGCGATGCAGGATCAGTTCGGAAACGGTCATGCCCTGTTCGGCTGATGTCAGCAGGCCCGGACCATAGGCGGCATCCAGCTCCTTTGCGGGCCTTGACGGAGAGATGGCGAAGGCGCCGAAAAAGTCCGCGTCGTCCTCTTCCACCGGCAGGCGGCTGGCAAACAGACGGTCGAGCAGGCGCGAATAACCAGGCGCGATGAAAAGATAGACCTGATCGTTTTCTCTCAGGCGTCCGGCATATTGGTAGCGCATGCTGCGACCGTCGCGAATGACCAGCGAGGGCGTTGCCCAGCGCGGGATGCGCTCGCCGCTCAGGACGGCGCTGTCCTTTGCGACACGGTAGGTGATCAGTTCGTGATTGGCGCGGCCGGGCAGGTCGAGTTCCAGCTTGTCGACCTCCCCCATGCGCGGCGGGATGATCAGCCCGAGTTTCTGCGCCACGGGCTTGATCGTCCAGCCCTGCACAAGAAGCGAGACGAGAACGATGATGAAGGCGGTGTTGAAATAGACCTGTCCATGCGGCACCTCGCCCATGACGGGCAGGATGGCGAGAAGGATGGAGACGGCGCCGCGCAGGCCCACCCACGCGAAAAAGCCGATCTCCTGCTGCGTGAAGTCGAAGGGAAGGAGGCTCAGCCAGACGGCGATCGGGCGGGCGACAAAGATCAGGAAGAGCGCGAGCGCTACGGCGGGCAGCGCGATATCGCCGAATTGCGACGGCGTGGCGAGCAGGCCGAGCACGAGGAACATGATGATCTGCGCCAGCCATGTCAGTCCGTCCTGGAACCGGCGGATCGTTTCCTTGGCGAAGATCTTGCGGCTGCCGGCATAGATCCCTGCCACATAGACGGCAAGAAAGCCGCTGCCGCCGAGCGTGCCGGTGAAGGAAAAGACCAGAAAGGCAAGGCCGAGGACGAAGATCGGGGCAAGGCCGCGGTCGGCGGCGAAACGGTTGACGATGGAAACGATCATCATGCCGCCGAGCAGACCGAAGATGAGGCCGAGGCCCATTTCCTGCACGAATTCGGCCAGCAATTCGATATTGAGGCCGCTTGCGCCGTGACCGAGGCTGACGATCTGCACCAGCGAGAGCGTCAGGAAAATTGCCATCGGATCATTGGTGCCGGATTCCACTTCCAGCGTCGAGCGCACCTTGTCGCGGATATGGATGCCGCCGATGCGCAGCAGGAAGAACACGGCGGCCGCATCCGTCGAGGCGACGATCGAGCCGAGCAGCAGGCCTTCCAGGAGCGAAAAGCCGAGAAGCAGGGAGGCCGCCAGGGCGAAGATGATGGCGGTCAGAAGCACGCCCAGCGAGGCGAGAGCGAGCGCCGGCAGGGCGGCGATCCTGAAGGAGTGGACGGAGGTGCCGAAGCCGCTGTCGAACAGGATGATCGCCAGCGCCAGCGAGCCAATCATGTAGGCGAGCGGGTTGTTGTCGAAATGAATGCCGAGGCCGTCCGATCCGGCGGCAAGGCCAATCATCAGGAAGACAAGCAGAAGCGGTGCGCCGAAGCGGAAGGCAATGAGGCTGGAAAAGGCCGCCGCCAGAACCAGCACGGTGCCGACCAGCAGGATGATGTAAAAAGCCTCCACCGCGTGCCTTTCCTTTCCACATATTCACCGCACTGCCGGGTTCCGGTCATGGCATCCGTGTTGCGGCACCGCAAGGACGGGCCGGACTTCGTCAATGGAGGACGAAAACGGAGATGCAACGTGGATCCGGCCAAGGCCGGCGGGAATCGCGCAGTGGCCCATATGGCAAGGGTAAAAGGGGCAAGAGAAGGGCAGAGGGTAAATTTAACACACGAAAGGCGGGCCGTGTCGCCGCGGCCCGCCTTTCGATGATCGAAGCGTCCAATTGAAGCGTTTAAGCGGCCCAGAAGATCAGGCCGGACAGCGCAAAGCCGATCACACCCATCAGGGTCTGCATCACGGTCCAGGTCTTGAACGTGGTCTTGATGTCCATGTTGAAGAAGCGGCCGACCAGCCAGAAACCCGAATCGTTGACATGCGATAGCATGACCGAGCCGGAGGCAACCGCAATGACGATGGAAGCCAGTTCGAGTCCCTGGTAACCGGCTGCCTGAATGGCGGGCTGCACGAGGCCGGCCGCGGTAATCAGCGCGACGGTGGCCGAGCCCTGCGCAACCCGCAATGCGGTGGCGATCAGGAAGCCCGCGACGAAGACCGGCATGCCGATATCGGAAAGCGCACCCGACAGGGCGTTGCCGATGCCCGACGCGCGCAGGACGCCGCCGAACATGCCGCCGGCACCGGTGATCAGGATGACCGAGCAGACCGGGCCGAGAGCCGAATCGACGATACGTTCAACCTTGACCGGATCGCGACCGCGCATCGGACCAAGAACATAGGCGGCAACGAGAACCGAAATCAGCAGCGCGATCGGTGTGGAGCCGATGGCGCGGGCGAGTTGGAACCAGCTGGCGCCCTTGTCTACCCAGCCTTGTGCGCGGGCAAAATCGAGGCCCGTGTTCATGAAAATCAGAATGAGCGGCAAGAGCAGCAGCGCCACGACGAGGCCGGGGCTGGGGAGGATGGTCGGCTCTTCCGCGCTTTTCTCTTCCGTTTCGTTCTCCGGAACAGGCAGGTAGATGCGGTTGCCGATCCACTGGCCGAAGACGTGGCCAGCGAGGATCCAGGTTGGAATGGCCACAATCAAGCCGACGATGATGAGCAGGCCGACATCGGCGCCCAGGAGTTCGGAAGCGGCCACAGGGCCCGGATGCGGCGGCACGAAGACGTGCATGCACGAAAACGCGGTGGCGACCGGGATGCCGTAAAGCAGGAGGCTGCCGCCCAGGCGCCGCGCGACGGTGAACATGACCGGCAGCATGACGACGAGGCCGGCATCGAAGAAGATCGGGAAGCCGAAGAACAGGGATGCGATGCCGAGCGCCATCGGCGCGCGTTTTTCGCCGAAGCGCCGCACCAGGTCGTCGGCAAGCGCCTGGGCACCGCCGGATACTTCCAGCAGGCGGCCCAGCATGGCACCAAGGCCCACCAGAAGGGCGACGCCACCGAGCGTGGAGCCGAAGGCGGAGGTCAGGGTGGTCAGGATATTTGCCGCGGGAATGCCCGTGACCAGTGCCGTCAGGAAACTGACGAGGATCAGCGCCACGAAAGCGTGGATGCGAAACTGGATGATCAGTAGCAGCAATAGCGCGACTGCGCCGGCAGCAATGGAAATCAGCGCACCTGCGCCGAGAGTCTGTTCAAATTCAGGCAAGTTATTACTCCTCCAATGCAGGGCCGCGCCTTAGGCGGGCGGTGCACCATTGCCTTCAAAATCGCTTCAAGTGTCCGCTAGAAACGAGGCCGACCCCAGCGATCTACGACAGTTTCGGGTGGCGCATCAACCCGTCATCTTTGACCTGAGGGGCAACCCGCGGCAAAGCCAGTCCGGCGCGGGGCTGGAGGGCGTGCGGAAGGCAGGACAGCCGGCGGCAGGCGATCTTCATGGCGGCCTTTTTCGCGGCTCGGCAAAGCCCGCCGGGCCGGGCATCAGAGGTGCAGAGAAAAGGCTTCGGGATAAAGCCCTTCAAATGAAAAAGGGCGCCCGAGGCGCCCTTTTGCAGTTCATATGTCGCTCGGTCAGATGAGCTTTGCCAGTGCGACCGACGTGTCGGCCATGCGGTTGGAAAAACCCCATTCGTTGTCGTACCAGGTGAGAATGCGCACAAAGTTGCCTTCGAGCACCTTGGTCTGGTCGATTGCGAAGATCGAGGAGTGGCTGTCGTGGTTGAAGTCGCGCGAAACCAGCGGCTCCTCGGTGTAACCGAGAATACCCTTCAGGGTGCCGTTGGAGGCAGCCTTGATGGCTTCGTTGATTTCAGCGGTGGTGGTGTCGCGCTTGGCGACGAACTTGAAGTCGACGACCGAGACGTTCGGGGTCGGAACGCGGATCGAGGTGCCGTCAAGCTTGCCCTTCAGGTGCGGCAGGACGAGACCAACAGCCTTGGCGGCGCCGGTGGAGGTCGGGATCATCGACAGGGCTGCGGCGCGGGCGCGGTACAGGTCCTTGTGCATGGTGTCGAGCGTCGGCTGGTCACCCGTGTAGGAGTGGATCGTGGTCATGAAGCCGTGATCGATACCGACGGCGTCGTCGAGAACCTTGACCACCGGCACGAGGCAGTTGGTGGTGCACGACGCGTTGGAGATGACCAGGTGGTCCTTGGTCAGCTGGTCGTGGTTGACGCCGAAGACAACCGTCAGGTCGGCATTGTCGCCCGGTGCCGAAATGATGACGCGCTTGGCGCCGGCGGTCAGATGGGCGGCGGCCTTGTCGCGGCTGGTGAAGATGCCGGTGCATTCGAGCGCGATGTCGACGCCGAGTTCGCCATGCGGCAGCTGGGCCGGATCGCGAACGGCAGTGACCTTGATCGGCTTGCCGCCGGCAACGGTGATGGTGTCGCCGTCGACCTTTACCTCGGCCGGGAACTTGCCGTGGATCGAATCGTAGCGCAGCAGGTGGGCATTGGTCTCGACCGGGCCGAGGTCGTTGATGGCGACGACTTCGATGTCGGTGCGACCGCTCTCGACGATGGCGCGAAGGACGTTACGGCCGATACGGCCAAAGCCGTTGATGGCAACCTTTACAGTCATGTGGAACTTTCTCCCTGAATGATGGGACTTTGATAGAGGTCGGTGAGACGCCGCTCCATTTGATCGGGAGCGGCATTTAAAAATCAGATGTTTGCCTCGGCTGCGGCAACGATGGCATCAGCGGTGATGCCGAAATGCTTGAAGACGTCCTTGGCCGGGCCGGAAGCACCAAAGCCCTTCATGCCCACAAACGTGCCTTCCGGACCGATGAACGCATCCCAGCCTTCGCGAACGCCGGCTTCAACGGCGATCTTGACCGGCGAAGAACCGATGATCTCGGCGCGGTAGGCATCCGGCTGTTCGAAGAAGAGTTCGGTCGAGGGAACGGAGACGACGCGAACCGACGTGCCCTTTTCCCCGAGCGTCTTTGCAGCGGCAACGGCGAGTTCGACTTCCGAGCCGGAAGCGAAGATCGTTACCTTGGCATCGGCATCGCCCGAAAGCGTGTAGGCGCCCTTGGCCGAACGGTTCTCTTCCGAATATTCGGTGCGCACGGTCGTCAGGTTCTGGCGGGTGAGCGCCAGGCCCGATGGACGGTCCTTGGTCGACAGCGCGATCTGCCAGCATTCGGCGGTCTCGACGGCATCGGCCGGGCGGAACATCATCAGGTTCGGGATGGCGCGCAGGGAAGCCATCTGTTCGACCGGCTGGTGGGTCGGACCGTCTTCACCGACGCCGATCGAGTCATGCGTCAGGACGTGGATTACGCGGATGCCCATCAGCGAGGCAAGCCGGATCGGCGGGCGGCAATAATCGGAGAAGATCATGAAGCCGCCGCCATAGGGGATCAGGCCGCCATGCAGCGCGACACCGTTCATGGCCGATGCCATGCCGTGCTCGCGAATGCCCCAGTGCATGTAGCGACCGGAGAAATCGGTGGGCGTAATCGACACCATCTGGCTGGTCTTGGTGTTGTTGGACGGCGTCAGGTCGGCCGAACCGCCCAGCGTTTCGGGCAGGAAGCCGTTGATGACTTCCAACGCATCCTCGGAGGCCTTGCGGGTGGCGATGGTCGGCTTGGTCTCCGCAAGCTTCTTCTTGTAGTCGCTGATCGCGGCGTCAAAACCTTCCGGCAGATCGCCGGCGAAACGGCGCTCGAACTCGGCCTTCTTGGCGGACTGTTCGAGACGGCCTTCCCACGCCTTGACGGCATCCGCCGAGCGGGTGCCGGCAGCGCGCCATTCGGAAAGAACGTCGTTGGGAACGACGAAGGGCTCGTATTCCCAGCCGAGCGCCTTTCGGGTCGCTGCGATTTCGTCGCCGCCGAGCGGCGAGCCGTGAACCTTGTGGCTGCCGGCCTTGTTGGGCGCGCCGAAGCCGATCACGGTCTTGCAGGCGATGAAGGTCGGGCGGTCAGACTTGTGGGCCTGCTCGATGGCATCGGCGATCGCAGCCTGATCATGGCCGTCGATCTCGATCGTGTTCCAATGCACGGCCTTGAAGCGGGCGATCTGGTCGGTCGAATCCGACAGCGACACGGCGCCATCGATGGTGATCGAGTTGTTGTCCCAGAACAGGATCAGCTTGTTAAGCTTGAGATGACCGGCGAGCGCGATGGCTTCATGGCTGATGCCTTCCATCAGGCAGCCGTCGCCATTGATCACATAGGTATAGTGATCCTGCAGATCGGCGCCGAATTCCTCACGCAGTTTGCGTTCGGCGATCGCCATGCCGACGGCATTGCCGATGCCCTGGCCGAGCGGGCCGGTGGTCGTCTCGATACCGGTCGCGTGGCCGTATTCCGGGTGGCCGGCGGTCTTGGAGCCAAGCTGGCGGAAACCCTTGAGGTCATCCACGGTCATGTCCGGGTAGCCGGTCAGATACAGAAGCGAATAGAGCAGCATCGAGCCGTGGCCTGCCGACAGAACGAAGCGGTCGCGATCCGGCCAGTGCGGCTTCAACGGATCGAACTTCAGGTATTTTGAGAACAGGACCGTCGCCACGTCGGCCATGCCCATCGGCATGCCGGGGTGACCGGAATTCGCCTTTTCGACGGCATCCATGGCAAGAAAACGGATCGCATTCGCCATCCGGTCGTTTTGTTCGCGAGAAGTCATGGCTTATCCACTATCGTCCGAGGTTCGGTCACCGGGCCCTTGGGCGGGCCCTCTAAAGGGAGCGTCTGATCCTTATCAGGTGCGTCACGCAAGTCAACAAATGGGGACCGGGCGCGTTCCTGCAAGTGCGGCGTTTCGGTACAGTCCGGATGTGGGTCGCATAGTCGGCCGCGGATGCTAAAAGAACTGGTCGATCCACAGGATAGACGGGTCGGTAAAGACGGTGCTTTATTGACCCGTCCCATGCCGGTGCATAATCTGTGATCTCTGTTGGACAGTCAGGTATGTGCGATTCGTCGCTTTCCTGCATGCACCGGGAAGACGGAAGATGCCGACGGACAAGTCGTTGGAGCTTGCCATTTCAGATCTGAAGTCCGCGATCGGCGGGCTGGAAAACGCAATCGACGCACGCGCCGAGCGGCAGCGCATGGGCGCGGAAGTCGATGGCGAGGTGCGCCGCGTGCATGCCGACCGGGCAAGGCTGGCGCAGGAACTTGATCAGTCCGAGTTTCGAGCCAACCGGCTCGAAGAGGTCAATCGCGAAGTATCGCGGCGTCTGGTCACGGCGATGGAGACCATCCGCGCCGTGCTCGATCGGTAAAGAGTGGGATTGAGCATCAGATGGCGCAGGTCACGGTAACGATCGACGGCAAGGCCTATCGCATGGCCTGCGAAGCCGGCCAGGAACAGCATCTGGAAACGCTGGCCGGCCGCTTCGACCAGTATGTCGGACATCTCAAGAGCCAGTTCGGGGAAATCGGCGATCTGCGCATCACCGTGATGGCCGGCATCATGATCATGGACGAGTTGGCCGAGCTCGACCGCAGGGTCAAGAACCTTCAAAACGAGATCGACGGCCTGCGTGCAAGCGGCGAGGGCGCCGCTCAGGACAAGGCCCGCAACGAGGCCCTGATGGTATCCGCGGTCGAGGAATTGACGGCGCGCCTGCAGGACATGACCGCAAAGCTTTCGGCCCGCCATCCGGAGCCGGCGCAGGGCTGATCGCGAGGCCGGCGAAGGCCGATGTCTCCCGGCGACGCTTCGGCGCGGTCCGAATAAAAACCGGGTGCAAACGTTTTCGGCCTCTGGCGGCATGGAGTATCACCGCCTATATTGCCTATCGCGTTCTGCGCTTCCCGACAGGAACCACAATCCCTGGGGCCATACTCGATCCAAAGGGAGCTGTCCCTGGCCAGGCCCGTGGGCTTGGACATATGGCGCCCACCTACGTTTGTAGGCACCCAGGATCGTAAACCTCCATCGGTCGCCGCGGATCGCACCTGAATTTCTCGATATTTCATCGCGCCGGCACGTGCCCTCCTTGCGGAGGGCGGTCGTGTTGGCGAGTTTTGCGCCTGTTCGAAGACGTTGCCGAAAATGTTATCCACCGTGCCCTGCGTTCGAGGCGATCCTGCCCTATCTCGCCGTCATGACTGAGGGCAGGACATATACTCCGGAGCAATTGCACCGCATCTACAACGCCCATGTGCGGGTCTGTGCGATGCGGGATGTGCAATTGGTCAGCCCGGAAGGCAAGCAGATCGCCAAGCGGCTGCTGAATGAGTTCAGCGGTTCCGAACCGGAGGACGATATCGTCCGGAAGTTTCTGTCGTGACGAGGGCCCTGGGGCCGGTCATGGTTTCGGCGAGGGGCAAGGAACAGGGTTCGCGTCGTTCCCCAGTTTGGAGGCGTCCATGATCCTCAACCGGCACGTTTCTGTATAACGGTCTCTAACTCCTTGACTTTCTTCCGCTCATTACCACTTGTACGCGCGGGGAGTTTACGCTGAACGCATGGCCATCTTGAACAACACCTTTGCGCGCTCGTCGCTGCTCATGCTGCTGATCGGCGGCGTGATCATGCTGGGTATCGTGCTGTCGTCCTTTTTCCTCGCTCAGAACACGCGCGACTACTTCGACGAAGTGACACGGTTGCGTGCGCTGCGCAGCAATTCCGCCGACCTTCTGCTGCGCGTCCAGAGTGCGGAAACGGCGCAGCGCGGCTATCTCCTGACCCGTGATCCGGCATTCCTGCGCTCCTTCAACGAGGCGCGCGACGCCATTCCAGGCCAATTCCAGAAACTTGAGCGCTCCGCCGGCGCGCAGAGCTTCGTATCGGTGCCGCTCGATGAACTGCGTCAGCTGATCGCTGACAAGACGCATGAGATGGAGTCAACGTTCGCGCGCATGAATGCCGGCGATATCGACGGCGCGGTCGCCATCGTGCGCAATGATTCCGGTCGCCTCATCATGGAGCGGATGTCGGCCATTCTGAATGGCACCGTCGCAGGCATGGATACGCGGCTCGTTCATGGCATCGGCGAATTGCGGGAATCGTCGGACAGCCTGCAATGGGTCAGTCTCGGCGGCGGCGTCGTTATTCTCATCGTTGTCGGTGGTGCCATCGCCATCGTCGCGCAGCATGTCGGGGCGCTCAACCGTTCGCGCAGTCAGGTGGAAGCACTCAACACCAATCTCGAGGAACGGGTCAACGAGCGCACCGAAGACCTCATGCGCGCCAATAGCGAGATCCAGCGCTACGCCTATATCGTATCGCATGATCTGCGTGCGCCGCTCGTCAACATCATGGGCTTTACCAGCGAGCTGGAAACCACGATGCAGGATATCCGCGCCTATGTTCTGGCCGAGGGAATGCCGAGCGAGGCGGCGGTGCGACAGGCGCGTCTGGCCGTCGAGGAGGATCTTCCCGAGGCGATCGGGTTCATCCGTTCGTCGACCAAGAAAATGGATGGCCTCATCAACGCCATCTTGAAGATTTCCCGCGACGGACGGCGCGAGTTGAAGCCGGAGCGCATCGACCTTGCCGAGATGCTGTCGATGACGGCCGATTCGATCAACCATCAGGTGGTCGATGCCGGCGGCGAGGTGAAGATCGCCGTGCAGGCGGCCCGCGGTCTCGTGTCGGACCGTTTCTCGCTGGAGCAGATATTCGGCAACCTGTTCGACAATGCCGTGAAATACCGCAACCCGGACAAGCCCTTGCAGCTTTCCGTGCGCGCCTATCCTGTCGGCCGCTCGGCGGTCCGCATTGAGGTTGCCGACAATGGCCGCGGCATCGCGCCGGAAGATCACGAACGGGTTTTCGAACTGTTTCGCCGTTCCGGTTTGCAGGATCAGTCCGGTGAGGGTATTGGTCTGGCCCACGTGCGATCGTTAGTCAGAAATTTAGGTGGGGACATTACGGTCGCGTCCACGCTGGGGGGCGGTTCCACATTCGTGATCCGTCTGCCCGTGGATTTGTCCCAATATGTCAGGAGCAACGGGCCATGAAAGCTGCCGGTAAGGAAGTCACCATCGTCATGATCGAGGACGATGAGGGCCATGCCCGCCTCATCGAGAAGAATGTGCGCCGGGCCGGCGTCAACAACGAGATCGTCCCCTTCACCAACGGAAACGCTGCGCTCGACTATATCCTCGGGGCGGATCGCTCCGGCGACGTGTCGCAGGGACGATACCTGCTGATCCTGCTCGATCTCAATCTGCCGGACATGTCGGGTATCGACATTCTGGAACGGGTCAAGTCGAACCAGCATACCAAGCGTCTGCCCGTCGTCATTCTGACCACAACCGACGACGAGCGCGAAATCCAGCGCTGTTACGATCTCGGCGCCAATGTCTACATCACCAAGCCGGTCGAATATGACAGTTTCGCCAATGCCATCCGGCAGTTGGGCCTGTTCTTCTCGGTCATGCAGATCCCCTGAACTCCCATTGAATGAAAAGGCCGCCGTGCCGATGCCGCAGACCGTTCTTTATATCGATGACGACGTCGCTCTCGGGCGGCTCGCCGAACGGTTTCTCGGCCGTGCCGGTTATGCGCTGAAACATGCCGTGGACGGCGCGACCGGCCTTGCGCTGGCGGCGGAAGGCGGCATCGACGCGATCGTGCTCGATCATTACCTGCGGGCCGAAACCGGGCAGGACGTGCTGCGTGGTCTGAAAGAGCGCGGCATCGAACTGCCGGTCATCTACGTCACCGGTTCCAGCGAAGCGACGATCGCCATCGACGCCCTCAAGAACGGCGCTGCGGACTATGTCATCAAGACCATCGGCGAAGAGTTCTGGTCGCTGATGGAAAATGCCATCCGCCAGGCCATCACCAATGCCGAACTGCGCCGCGCCAAGGAAAAGGCGGAGGCGGAAATACGTATTGGCAAGGAGCGCGCCGAAGTGCTCTTGGCCGAGGTCAATCACCGGGTCGCCAACAGCCTGGCGCTGGTGGCGGCGCTCATTCGCCTGCAGGTGACGAGCAGCCGCAGCGACGAGGTGAAGGAGGCGCTTACCGAGACGCAGGCGCGCATTTCCGCCATCGCGGGCATGCACCGCAGCCTCTACACATCCGACGACGTGCGCACGGTCGAAATCGACAAATATCTCGAGACCCTGGTCAAGGAAGTGCAGCGCTCCGTCGAAATGGGCGACAAGGGCCCGTCGATCCGCCTGGAGGCGGAGGCGATCTCCTTGTCTTCCGACCGTGCCGTCTCCGTCGGCATGATCGTCACCGAACTTTTGACCAATGCGATCAAATACGCCTATCCGACCGGTTCGGAAGGTGAAGTGCGGGTGATCTTCAAGCGCTCCGACGACACGCACGCCTTGCTCGCCGTCGAGGACGACGGCATCGGATGCCTCGACGATGCGGCGCCGAAAGGCACCGGCCTTGGCACGCGGATCATCAAATCCATGGCCTCCACGCTCGGCTCCGTCATGACTTACGTGGCGGTTCCCGTCGGCACCCGTGCCGAACTTCCCATCGATCTGCAGGCGTAAGCGGCCGCGCCGAAAACATTTTGCCCGATTTCATGCGACCTGCGCCATTGCCAAGTGAAGACCGGAACCCTATCCTTGATTTCATATTGATGGATTTAGGACCATGACATCCCTGAACCGGCGGCGGTTTTCCGAGCGCTGTGTGAGACATTGCTGAGACGCCGGACCTGCGCTTTTGCCGCGCAGGCGCCTTTTCATTCCGGCGTGACGAATGCAGCGGTCCTATCCGCCTGCACCTCGGCCGGATCCTCCAGTTCCAATCAAAGAGCTTCTTGTGTTAACCGAAATCCTCATCGTGGTCTGCCTCACGGTCCTCAACGGTGTTCTCGCCATGTCGGAACTCGCCGTCGTCTCCTCGCGCCCCATCCGTCTCAAGGTAATGGCCGAGCAGGGCAACCGCGGAGCAGCCACGGCGCTGCATCTTGCCGATGATCCGGGCCGCTTCCTGTCCACCGTGCAGATCGGCATCACGCTGGTCGGCGTTCTGTCCGGCGCCTTTTCCGGCGCTACGCTCGGCGCGCGCCTGACCGGCTGGCTCGAAGTCCAGGGCCTGTCGGAAAACCTCGCCGACTGGCTCGGCGTCGGCACGGTCGTCGTCATCATCACCTATCTGTCGTTGATCATCGGCGAACTGGTGCCCAAGCAGGTGGCGTTGCGCAATCCCGAAGCGGTCGCTTCACGCGTCGCGCCGGCCATGTGGCTTCTGTCCAAGATCGGCGCACCGGTCGTCTGGCTGCTCGACATTTCCGGCCGCACCGTCCTAAAACTGCTCGGCCAGAGCGGCGACAACGAGGAGCGTGTCACCGACGAGGAAATCCGCACCGTTCTTGCCGAGGCGCAAAGCGCCGGCGTGATCGAAAGCGGTGAATCGGAAATGATCTCCGGCGTCATGCGCCTGGCCGACCGCACGGCACGCGGCCTCATGACACCGCGCCGCGATGTCGAGGTGATCGACACGGAGGACGACGTCGAGGAAATTCGCGCCCAGTTGCGCAATACGCATCGCTCCCGCCTGCCGGTGCGCAAGGGCAGTTCGGATGAGATCATCGGCGTGCTGTTCGTCAAGGATGCCTATGACTTCATGGCCGGCGGCAATCTTATCGACCTGAAAACCTCGTTGCGCGACGCCCCCGTCGTTTCCGATCTGGCGGGCGCGCTCGATGTCATTCAGGCTCTGCGCAAGGCGCCCGCGCACATGGCCCTCGTTTATGACGAATACGGCCATTTTGAAGGCGTGATCACGTCGGGCGACGTTCTGGAAGCCATTACCGGCGTGTTCCAGGAGGACGAGGTCGAGGAGCCTTCCATCGTGGCGCGCGACGACGGTTCCTACCTGGTTGCCGGCTGGATGCCGGTCGACGAGTTCGGTCATCAGATGGGTATCTCCATCGAGGAGGACCCGGGCTACGAAACCGTGGCCGGCTTCGTTCTCGACGAGCTGAAACACCTGCCGGAACTGGGCGAGAAATTCACGACCCGCGGCTGGACATTCGAGGTCGTCGATCTCGACGGCCGTCGTATCGACAAGCTTCTGGTGAGCCGCGTCACGGATCAGGAGTGATGCCGTCTTCGCCGCAAAAGGCGCTGTTGCGTAACGGGCGGCTTGCCGCCCGTGATGCGCTTTCTTCAAAAGAGCGGCTGGAGAAGAACCTTTCGCTTACCGCCTATGGCCTCGGCGCGATCGCGGTGTCTCAGGGACTGGTCGTATCGGGTTTCCTGCCGATCCGTTCGGAGGTGGATCCGAAGCCGCTGATGGCAGGGTTGAGGCAGGAAGGCGCGCGCCTGTGCCTGCCGGCCATTCTCGACAAGACAAACATCGTCTTTCGCGAATACCTGTCCGATGCGGACCTGATCGCCATGGGCTTTGGAACCTATGGCCCGGCAGCCTACGCGCCAGTTCTCGAGCCGCAGATCATGCTTGTGCCGCTTTCGGCCTTCGATGCTTGCGGCAACCGGATCGGCTATGGCGGAGGTTATTACGACCGCGCCATCGACAAAATGCACCAAAAAGGCCTGTTTCCGCGGCTGATCGGCATTGCATTCGACTGCCAGGAAGTGGCATCAGTGCCGGCTGAACCTCACGATATCAGACTGGACGCGATCCTGACGGAAAGCGGCTACCGGACCTTCGCCTGAGGCACGGGCGTTCGGCCCGTCGATAGAGGCATAGATTGGAAGAGCATGCGCCTTTTGTTTCTCGGTGACATGGTGGGCAAGACCGGACGCACGACCGTCTGGGACAGGCTGCCGGGTCTCGTCTCCGACCTGAAGCTTGATTTCGTCATCGTCAACGGCGAAAACGCGGCCGGCGGCTTCGGCATTACCGAAGACATCTTTCTGGAAACCATCAATGCCGGCGCCGATGTGGTGACGACCGGCAACCATGTCTGGGATCAGAAGGAGGCCGTGACCTTTGCCGGTCGCCACGACCAGTTTTTGCGCCCGGCGAACTATCCCAACGGTACACCCGGCAAGGGTTCGGGTGTGTTTTACGCCCGCAACGGCGCGCGCGTGCTCGTCGCCAACATCATGGGCCGGGTGTTCATGCACCCGGAACTCGATGATCCCTTCAAGTCGGCCGAGGCGATCCTCGAGGCCGCGCCCTTGAAGGATCAGGTCGATGCGATCGTCTTCGACTTCCATGCGGAGGCCACCAGCGAAAAGCAGTGTTTTGGCCATTTCGTCGATGGCCGCGCCTCGCTGGTCGTCGGCACCCATACACATGTGCCGACCGCCGATCACCAGATCCTGAACGGCGGCACGGCCTATATGTCGGATGCCGGCATGTGCGGCGATTACGACTCCTCGCTCGGCATGGACAAGGAAGAACCGCTCAACCGCTTCATCTCGAAAATGCCGAAAGGCCGTTTCGAGGCGGCATCCGGCCCGGCCACGCTTTGCGGCGTCGGCGTCGAGATTTCGGACGCGACGGGTCTGGCGGAAAAGATCGAGCCGCTCAGGATCGGACCGCGGCTGGCCGAGAATATTCCGAGTTTCTGGCGGTAATACTGATCGACTAAGCGGCGCTTGCATCCTTACGGTCCTGTCCGCAACCGCGAAAATCCGAATGACACGATTGTGAGGCAGTGCGCAGTGAAAGCGGCTGGACCGGACTGCGCGCTTGCCGCATCCTTTCTTCCGGGAATGAACGCAGGTTCTCGGGAGTGGCCTGATGCGACGCGCTTTCGCCTTCCGTCTTGTTGCAGCGCTGCTGCTTGCACCCGCCGCAGCCTTTGCCCAGAAGCTCGAATTGCCGGTCAGCCAGTGCCATGCGATCGCGCAAGCAGTGCCGCGCGCGACTTACGCAAATTTCACGCCGTCCGCGCCTCTGCCGATCTGGAAGGCACAGGCCGGCAAGACCATGGCGATGGCGGACAGGGAAGAGGTGAAAATCACCTTTGTCGGCCATTCCACCTATTTCATCGAAACGCCCGGCGGCATCGGCATCGCCACCGATTACAGCGGTGTCTACAAGCCCTATCGCCTGCCTGACGTGGTCACCATGAACCGGGCCCATTCCACTCACTACACGCTGACGCCCGATCCAGGCATCGCCACCGTGCTGCACGGCTGGAGCGATGTGTCGGGCGAAAGGGCAAAACACAATATCGTGGTCGGTGATGCCTATATCCGCAATGTCGTGTCCGACATTCGCAACTGGGGCGGCGGCATCGAGGAGAACGGCAATTCCATCTTCATCTTCGAGGTGGCGGGGCTTTGTATCGGCCATCTCGGGCATCTGCATTTTGAACTGAACGAGCAGCAATATACCGAGATCGGCCGGCTCGACGTGCTGATGGTGCCGGTGGATGGCGGGTTGACCATGGGGGCTGACAGCATGAGCCGGGTTGTGCAGAGACTGCGCTCGTCATTGATCCTGCCCATGCACCGCTTCGGGCCTCCGCTGGATGCGTTTCTCTCGATGTTCGATACGAAATTCGACATCGTTTATGCGAAGGAGGATGTGATTTTGGTGTCGATGCGCAGTCTGCCGAAAAAGCCGACGATCATGGTGCCGAAGGGGTTATAATGGGCGGTTGGCGGCGTCCTCTACTCTCTCCGCCGGCTTTTCGGGTGTCGTCCTCGGCCTCTCGGTCGTCATCCTCGGGCTTGGCCCGAGGATGACGGAGGAGGGATCTTTAAGCAAAGGTGAGGTGCTGTTTGACGCCGACGTCGGGCATTTTCTCGTCGGAATAATTGGCCTTGGCGATTTCCCAGCCAAATTTCAGCGTGCTGTCGGTAGACGCCCAGATTTCGGCATCGTCGACATGCATGGCGATCATCGTCAGCGTCGGGTCGGATTTGCCATGCTCGTACCAGGCCGCAGTGACGCTGCTCCAGTATTCGTCGATCTTGGCCGGATCGGGCCGCAGTTCCAGCGTGCCGCCGAGGCAGGCATGATAATCGTGGTTCTTGCCGACCACGCAGAAGTGCCCGCGCGTGCCCGGGCGGATGGCCTGGGCGAGATCGGTATCGGTCTTGGTATAGAACCAGATCGTGTTGGTTTTCGGATCGGCATTCGGTGCCATCGGCTGCATATGCATGCGCGATCCCTCTATGCCGAGCATGCCGGCATGGATCTCGGCGATCTCGTCCCAGAGCTGGCGGGCGGGGGCTTCGCGTGCTTCGGTCAGGCTTGCCATGAACTATCTCCTTCTGGTCCGGTTCTCGTCGTCGCGGTTCGGTGCGGGAAACGGCGAGGGACAAGCTTTGTTCCGCCCGCTGCGGGGCGAAAGCGCAGGGCCTGCCGACTGTGCGCCCCCTTGAACAGCAGGCCCATCGAAACTATAAGGCGGCCATTCCATACCAAATGATGCAGGGGTGCCATGGCTGGCCATTCACAGTTCAAGAACATCATGCACCGAAAGGGCAAGCAGGACGGTATCCGTTCGAAAATGTTCTCCAAGCTCGCGCGCGAAATCACGGTTGCCGCCAAGACCGGTCTGCCCGACCCGGCGATGAACGCGGCGCTGCGCCTGGCCGTTCAGAACGCCAAGGCGCAATCCATGCCGAAGGACAATATCGACCGCGCGATCAAGAAGGCATCGGGCGCCGATGCCGAAAGCTACGACGCGATCCGTTACGAAGGGTACGGCCCGGGCGGCACGGCTGTCATCGTCGAGGCGCTGACCGACAACCGCAACCGCACCGCATCGAGCGTCCGCTCGACTTTCTCCAAGGCCGGCGGTGCGCTCGGCGAAACCGGTTCGGTGTCCTTCTCCTTCGATCACGTCGGCGAAATTACCTACAAGGCCTCTGTCGGCGATGCCGACAAGGTCATGGAAGCGGCAATCGAAGCTGGCGCCGATGACGTTGTTTCAGACGAAGACGGCCACACGATCTATTGCGGTTTCGAGGACATGAACGAAGTGTCCAAGGCGCTGGAAGGCGTGCTTGGCGAAGCCGAAACCGTCAAGGCGATCTGGAAGCCCCAGAACACGATCGACGTCGACGAAGACAAGGCGCGTTCGATCATGAAGCTGATCGAAACGCTGGAAGACGATGACGACGTCCAGAGCGTCTATTCGAACTTCGAAGTGTCCGACGAAGTCATGGCCAAGCTTTCGGCCTGAGTTTTCCATCAAAGGCGGGGGGGTAAACTCTCGCATTCGGCTTCACAAGCCTCGGCGGCCGCGGACATCTGTCCGGCGGCCGTTTTCATTGGGTAAACAGCGATCGTGCAGCCTTGAATGTGCCCACGGACTGTGCTGGTCAGGATCGTGATTCTTTCTGAAAACGCGCCGCTCCCAGTTGAAATCGTCCGATTTCGGGCTTGTAGCGAACCAGCGCCGGAACCGGTCCTCTGCGTCCCGGCCAGTATAGTTGGTGAGACTGACGCCTAGAAGGGCGGCGTAATCCACCTCGAATGCAATCCCGCTTTCGGTTTCGCCCTGCAAACGAAGCCGGCAAAGCGCTTTTTCGTCGATCGAGATATCAATCCTGCCGGGCCGAAAGCGTCGTCTCCGTAGGTCCCAAGCATGCCCGGCGGTTCTGACCAGTCCTCGCCCGTCAGAGCATTGAACGTTCCCGGTCCGTCATAAACAGGGGAGAGACCATCGAGACTGCGCAGGTTGCGGTCCTTGAAGACGCTAATCGGAGCTGCAGCCACTGGTTGTCGACATCGGGTCCGAGTTCGAGATGCTCCTCCGGCTCCTCGGGAATGTCATCGGTAAACGGCTCGCCCTGCAGGCTCAGATAAAGGCCGATCATCTTGCCCGCTTCCTGCCCTTTCCAACGGCCGTCGCGCTCGAAGAGGTTCAAGCGCCTGAGACGATTGCGGACGTATAAGTCATGCCTTCGTAGATGATCCGGACATGCGCCATTCGGCGTCAATCCTTGGATTGAGCCGCGGTCATGGGTTTCATCGCTCAGACAGTTCGGGAAACGCTACTGGCCAGCCTCAGTTTTTCACATCCAGATCGCCATCGCGCCAGACCACATGGCGTGGCGACGCCGGCAGCGTTTCTATCTCGTCGGCAATGAAGTAAGGCGGGATATCGAGCGCCTTCAGGCTCTCGCGCGTTGCCTTCACCCATTTGAACTCAAGTTCGTGGGTATCGACGACGCGATGGACGATGTCGGTCGGATGGAAAGGAAAGCTTTCCGGCAAGTTCATGCGGAAGTAAAAACCGAGTTCGTGCCAATCCTTTTCCTCGTAACGGAAGAAGTTCTCGACAACCCAGAGAAGCGGACCGATTTGCGCAGTCACGCCCAGCTCCTCCACCATTTCACGGGCCAGCATTTCCTCGGAGGTCTCGCCCATTTCCGCGCGGCCGCCCGGAAAGGTCCAGAAATTTTCGTGCACGGCGCGGTGGACGAGAACATGGTTTTCGCGAAAGGCCAGCCCGGCAATGCGCATCTGAAAGATACGACCGGGCTTGAATTTCTTGCGGATGCGCAGGTCCTGCGGCATAGATTACCCCAATTCTATGAGATTGATTTCCGGGCGCGAACCGATCCGGATCGGTAATACGGAACAGCCCAGTCCGCGCGAGACGATAAGGTCGCGCCCGAATTCGCGATAGTGACCGGCGGGATATCTGCGTGAGCCTGCGGAAGCGGCCACAGGTCGCCAGCCGAAAATGTTGATCTGGCCGCCATGGGTGTGGCCGGACAGAACAAGACCCATGCTTTTGCCTGCGTCATCCATCTGCGCAAAAATATCAGGCTCGTGTGCCATCAGAATGGCAGGGGCGGTATCGGTCATCTGCGACAAGGTTTTCGGCAGATCGTCCAGTCCGGTAAACCGGCTGCCGTGCAGAGCCATCTGATCACCAAGGCCAGCCAGCCAGAATGGTTTGCCATCCTTCTCCAGCCTTGCGACCTGATTGACATAGGTGGCTATGCCGACGCCTTTGAGAGCTTCACGGGCAAGGTTCGGTCCCTGCGGATATTGTTGAAAAGCATCGTCATGCCAATAGTCATGGTTGCCGAGGATCGCGTGAACGCCAAGCGGCGCGTTGAGCGTGGCAAGCGCCGATGCCCATTCGGCGGGTTCCACAGGGTCGGTCACCATAGGGGTGGCGGCGACATAATCTCCCAGAAGCAGGATGATGTCGGCATCCAGTCGGTTCGCTGTCGTGCAGATCTGCCTGATCCGGTCGACGGTCATCCAGGGATTGCAGGCGTGAACATCCGCGAGTGCAACGATGCGCAGTTTCAGTCCGGGCGTCCAGCCGGTCGGTATCAGCGCATTGCGGGTGATGCGCGGACGCGCCATCACCTCGACGAAAGGATAGGCGGCCAATGCAAAGAGGCTGGCCGCGACGGTCAAGGCGCCTTTGATCAGGGTTCGCCTTGTCAGCATGCCGAGATCACTCGTCTTCCAGGCTCATTCGAAATTGCGCTGCTTCCATATCCTTTGGCGGTTGCAGGCCCAGATGTTTCCAGGCTGTCGCGGTCAGCACACGACCGCGCGGGGTGCGCTGGATGAAACCCTGCTGGATCATGTAGGGCTCGATAATATCCTCGATCGCGTCGCGCGGTTCGGAAAGACCGGCGGCGATGGTCTCGATGCCCACCGGGCCGCCGGCAAAATTGACCGCGATCATATTGAGGTAGCGTTTGTCGAGCTGGTCGAAGCCGGCATGGTCGACATTGAGGCGCACCAGCGCCTCGTCGGCGATCTCCTTTGTCACGGCTTCGGCGCGCGCAACCTCGGCAAAGTCGCGCACCCGGCGCAGAAGGCGGCCGGCAATGCGTGGCGTGCCGCGGGCGCGGCGGGCAATTTCGCGCGCGCCGTCGTCGGTCATGGCAAGGCCCATCAGCCGCGCCCCACGGCGCACGATGCCTTCCAGTTCCTCGACCGTATAAAAGGACAGCCGCACCGGGATGCCGAAACGGTCACGCAGCGGTGTGGTCAAAAGGCCGATACGGGTGGTGGCGGCGACGAGGGTAAATTTCGACAGATCGATCTTAACCGAACGCGCCGCCGGGCCTTCGCCGATGATCAAATCGAGCTGAAAATCCTCCATGGCCGGGTAAAGGATTTCCTCGACGGCCGGGTTGAGGCGGTGGATTTCGTCGATGAACAGCACGTCGCGTTCCTCGAGATTGGTGAGAAGCGCAGCAAGATCACCGGCCTTGGCGATGACAGGGCCGGAGGTGGAGCGGAAATTCACGCCGAGTTCCTTGGCCATGATCTGTGCCAGCGTCGTCTTGCCAAGCCCCGGCGGGCCGACGAACAGGACGTGATCCAGCGCCTCGCCACGGTTTTTCGCCGCCTCGATGAAGATCTTCAGATTTGCACGCGCTTCCGCCTGGCCGGTAAACTCGTCCAGCGACTGGGGGCGCAACGCCGTGTCGAGGTCTTCGCCCCGCTTTTCCGGCGAGATGAGGCGAGTATCGTCTGTCATGCGAGCAGTTCCATTCCGGGCACGCGGGCAGCGGCCTTTTGGTCAAAGGTTTTTATCGTTGTGCACCCAGCTTTGAGCGAGCGTGCCGCGATCAGGGCATCAGCGAAATCAGCTCGTTCCCTGGCCGCTTGTCGCAACGCTTTTACCACGAGATCATGATGCTCGATCGTCAGACCGCGTGTCTGCAGTAACTTTCCGATGGCGCCCAGCGAAGCTTGTCTGGAAAACCCAAGTCGCGACCTTAGCGCCCAATCGAGTTCAACGATTCCAATGAGCGTCATATATCCCGTGTACTTTACGCCCAGCCCGCCCGCAAATTGCAATGCTGCGCGTCTTTGCGCAGGGTCGTCATTGGTCAAAAGGCGGATGACCACATTGGTATCAAGCCCGATCATGGTCATGCGGCGACGTTGGCGCTGCCATCATCCGTATCAAGCGCATTGTCGCCGGCGGATTGGACGGTTGCCGCTTCGATTTCCTCAAGTGTTGCCGGTCCGTTCGGCGGGGCCCCGAGAAAACCGGCCAGGTCCTTGAGGTCGATATTTTTTGGGGTCATGATGACTTCACCATCCACGACGCTATAGATCAGCTGGTCGCCAGCCCGCAGATTGAGCGCCTCGCGCATCTCTCGCGGAATGGTAACCTGTCCCTTGGCTGACAATGTTGCTTCCCATACCCTCATCGAGCGCTCCCATACTGGTTTCCTAAGAATAGCACATTTTCCGACGAATGCCCATTTGTCCGATTTTAATGCGCCAGTTCCTTCAATCCCAACCTGATCAGCTTTGCGCTGTCAGCCCCTTCGCCTGCCGTCTTTAGCGCAGCGGCGACGGCATTGGCCGCCTGATCGCGCGAGTAGCCGAGATTGGTGAGCGCCGAGACCGCATCCGAGACAGGCACGGAGGCGACACCTTCGCCCAGTTCCTGCTTGAAACCGATCGTGCCGGCGGCCTCGCCGGCAAAGGCGGGCGCCTTGTTCTTCAGTTCGGTGACGATGCGCATCGCCACTTTCGGGCCGACGCCGGGGGCGCGGGAAACCACCGTCTTGTCCTGCAGCGCGATGGCATTGGCCAGTTCCGAAGGCGTCAGGGTGGAGAGCACTGCCAGCGCGACCTTGGAACCAACACCCTGAACGCTTTGCAACAGGTTGAACCATTCGCGTTCCAGCGCCGAGACGAAACCGAAAAGCTTCAGCTGATCCTCGCGCACATAGGTCTCGATGAACAAGATCGCCGCTTCACCAACCGTCATGCGCGACAGGGTGCGCGACGAGCAGAAGGCTTCGTAGCAAACGCCATGGACATCGATGAGCACATGGTCGTCGCCGATCTCGTCGATTGTGCCTTTGAGCTTGCCGATCATGGGGTTGTTCCTGAAAGCGGGTGGGTATCGGGGGAGATGATGGACAGCAAGGGGAAATATGTCCGGTAATTTGAAACGTCGCGGGTGAGCAGGCGGTAACCTCGGATCATCGCATGCGCTCCGATATAGAAATCCGGTAGCGGCGAGCGTCGGTCTCCGCCTGATCGGCGATATTGAAGGAAGGCGTGGCCCGCCGAAAAGGCCGCTTCCCAAGGCAGCTCCTCGCGACGGAAGAGATTTGGTGCGAGCGCTGCGTCCAGCTCTTCGCGCGTCGTATATCCTGCTGCCATTTCCGCATAGATCAGCGGATTGATCAGCAGCGGCCCGAGGGCTTGCGCATTCGCCAACTGCACCATCGACCAATCGGTAAAGGCGCTCGGCGTGTGAAAGACGTCAATCAACACATTGGTATCCACGAGTGTCGCCACGAGCTCAGTCCCTCAGCAAACGATAAAACTCGTCGCCCGTGAGGTCACCAAGAGACATCGTGCCCTGATGGCGCCTGAGATGACTGGTCAATTCGCGACTACGCCGCTCGCGCTCTTCACGGGAGGGCTCGACACGCCGCAGCACAGCCTCGCCATCGCGCAGTTCGAACTCGACCTCGCTGCCCGCCTCGATACCAAGGTTGGAGCGCACGGTTTTGGGAATGGTGACCTGGCCTTTTTCGGTGACGCGCATGGTAATACCTCTGCGGTATTACTTATCGACGGACGGAGAACAAGTCAAGAACAAACGGGTCGCAGTTTTACCCTGCCAGTGCCTGCCGCATGCGGTTGCCACCGCGATTGTGAGCGTGGCAGATGGCAATGGCCAACGCGTCGGCGGCGTCATTGCCCTTGAACTCCACTTTCGGCATCAGGATCTTCAGCATCATGTGAATCTGTTTCTTGTCGCCGTGACCGACGCCGATGACCGATTTCTTCACCGCGTTCGGTGCGTATTCCGCAACCGGCAGGCCGGCGCGGGCGGGCACCAGCATGGCAATGCCCCGGGCCTGGCCGAGTTTCAGGGTGGCGACCGCATCCTTGTTGACGAACGTCTGTTCGACGGCCGCCTCGTGCGGCTGGTAGCCGTGCACCACTTCCGCGAGGCCGTCATGCAACTGGCACAGGCGCGAGGCGAGATCCATGTCCCCGTCCGAGGTCACCGTACCGGATGCGACGAAACGCAGTGAATTGCCGAGCGTCTCGATGACGCCCCAGCCGCAGCGCCGAAGGCCGGGATCGATGCCGATAATGCGAATCGTCTGTGTCATGCCGGCCATCCTACCGCGAGGGCCGGAATGCGGCCAATGAAAAGCGAACAAACCAAAAACATACTGGCTGTTAACACGCGGTTAATCCTCTTGCGAAGGCTTTTGAAACTCCCAGCTCATATCAGCCGTTGCTGAAATAAATCCCGTGAGAACCGACGGGGAGGAGGATGTCATGATGACAATAGTGGCGCAGATGCGGGCCCGGCCGGTGCAGGTGCTGACGGTGTTGTTAACGGTGAACGGTCTGGCTGTCGCCGCCATGATGGCGCAGGCGGCCGCGGTCGAGCCGGGGGCGCAGGCCGGGATGATCGTCCCTCTGCTCGGTGCGGGAGCACTGCTCGCGACCCTCGCAGCGATGATTGCGTTGGTACGGTTGGTGAGCGACCCGCTCGGTCAACTCGAAACGGCCTTGCGATCCGTCAATGCGGAGGCAGCACGGGGCGGCGAGGGGCTGTCGGGTCTCGGCCTGAGACTCGCATCGAGCGGCGACCTCACAGCCTCCACCCGATCGCTCCTGCGCCTGCGCCAAGTGTTGAGCGAGCGTAACGGAAGCCGCGAAGAGGAAACGAGGCAACGCCGTGCCATGGATAACGAAAACGCAGCAGAGGCCCAAAAGCGGGCTGCGGAAAACCGCGTCCGCCACGACGCGGTGGCCGAGCTGGCCGACAGCTTGCGGCGAATGGCCGATGGTGAGCACGGCCTGCAGATCGGCCTTGCCATGCCCGCCGAGCTGGAACCGGTTCGCCTGCATTTCAACCGCGCCTCTGCGATCCTGGCCGATACGATGGCTTTCCAGGCCGGCCATGCGGACATTTTGCGCGACACAGGCGCTGCGCTTTCGGCGAGTACCGAACTCGCCCGGCAAGGCGCGGATCAGGCGAGCGGTGTTGTGGAGCTGCGGCGCTCCGCCGCCATTCTCTCCCTCGGTGCAGCCGCCCGTGTGGAAGAGGCGCAGGAACTCGCGGCGATCGCCGCATGGACCCGCACCGAAATCGCGCAATGCGCCCGCACCATCGCTTCGGCAAGAACGGCGGTCGATACGGTTGCCCGCGCCACCGCAGATCTGACCTCCACGGTCGAGACTGTTCGCGAGACCCTGCGCGACACCAGCCTTACTTCGCTCAATCTCGGTATCGAAGCCGTCAAGTCCGGCGAGGCGGGCGAGGGGTTGTCGGGTCTGTTGCGCGAGGTCCGCGCGCTTGCCGACCGCGCCGCGCGCGCTGCCAGCAGCCTGTCAGAGGTTGCCTTGCCGGCCGTGGCAAAAACCGCCGGCGCCGCCGCCTCTCTCGACAAGGCGCTCACCGATATCGAAGCGGCCGGCGCCCAAGTCGCTTCCATCGAGGATCGCGCGACGCTTCTTGGCCGCGCCGGCGAGGAGGACAAGCTGGTGATTGGGGAAGTGGAATACCGCAGCCGCGTGATTGAGGCAGGTGCGCGTTCCCATGCCGCAACCGTGGAGCGGGCGGTGCTGGCAATGAGTGCGCTGTCGCGCAGCCTTGGAAGGCTGGAGCTGAAACTCGGCCTGCCGCTTCCATCCTCATCATCGGGGCTGACGCGGGCGTTGACCGCGGCACGGGGTCAGGGACCGGCGTCCAATTCCGGACCGGCTTCACCGACGACGGTGCCGCCGACCCTGACATTGGCACCGACATCTGCGGTCGCCCCTGCCACCGGTGCCGCGCGACCATCCGGGCCGCGGCCTTATCTTCGCCGCGTGAAATAGACGCTGCATGACGCGGCCGTAGGGCCGGCCCATGGCAAAAAACAGTTCGGGGGCCTTAGCATCTGTCTCCGACCTTCCTACATGAGGGTGCGGCGACATCGTGCGCCGCATTTTCGTGTTCGCCAGCAGGATTTCATCATGATCCCATTTTCCATTCTCGATCTTTCGCCGATCGGCGAAGGCCGGTCCGCAACAGACGCGCTCGATGAATCGCGACGGCTGGCCATCAAGGCGGAGGAGGAGGGCTATCAGCGGGTCTGGCTGGCGGAACATCACGGCATGCCGGGCATTGCCAGCGCCGCGACGGCGATCGTCATCGGCCATATCGGCCAGGCGACGAAGCGCATCCGCATCGGCTCAGGCGGCATCATGCTGCCCAATCATTCGCCGCTCGTCGTCGCCGAACAGTTCGGCACGCTGGCGGCGCTGTTTCCCGGCCGCGTGGATCTCGGTCTTGGCCGGGCGCCCGGCACCGATATGCGCACCGCCCAAGCGCTACGCCGCAACATGGATGCCGGGGTCGACAATTTCCCCAACGATATTTTGGAACTGAAGCATCTGCTGGGAACGCCGGTGGAAAACCAGGCGATCCTCGCCGTTCCCGGCACGGAGACGAATGTTCCGGTCTGGCTGCTCGGTTCGAGCGTCTACAGCGCGCATCTGGCTGCGGCCCTTGGCTTGCCTTACGCGTTTGCCTCGCATTTCGCGCCGGACATGCTGTTCGAGGCCCTAAATATCTACCGCGAACGGTTTCAGCCGTCGGAAACCCTCGACAGGCCGTACGTGATGGTCGGCGTCATGGGCGTCGGCGCCGAGACGGATGAGGAAGCCAAACGCCTGTTTACCTCTTCGCAGCAGCAATTCGTCAATCTGCGCAAGAATGTCCGCAGCAAATTCCCGCAGCCTGTCGATACGATGGATGGGCTGTGGAGCGATATCGAGCGCATCAATGTCGAACATACGCTGCGCTTTGCCGCGGTCGGCGCGCCAGCGACGCTCGAACGCCAGCTTGGCGATTTCCTGAGGGATACGGCTGCCGATGAACTGATCGTCTCGATGCCCATCCACGACATCGACGCGCGCCTGCGTTCCGTCGAAATCTTCGCCAATCTGTCGATGATGCGCAAAGTGGTCGATTGAGGAAGGCGTCGCCTCCGGTTCCGGCTGATTCTTGCCGGAACAATCGCGGCCAAGGTCGGTTTCGCCTGTGATAGTGCCCTGTCCCAGAGGAAGCGAAACATGAAGAACATCCGTGCCGGAACGAAGGTGGAGTGGACTTGGGGCGCCAACCGCGCCGAGGGCAAGGTCGAGAAATCCTACAACGAGGACGTGTCGCGCAAGATCAAGGGCAAGGTGATCAAGCGCAAGGCCGACAGCCAGGAGCCGGCGCTGCTGATCCGCCAGTCCGATGGCGACAAGGTGCTGAAAAGCCGATCGGAAGTGAGGCCTGCCCATGACTGACGCAGATGCGCCGGACGATCCGCGATATATACCGCCGGTCCCGGTTTCGGCTGCCGCGAGCAAGGGGCTGGCGCTGCGGCAGAAGTTCAAGCGCGGCGGCACCTCGATCGGGATTGCCAGGGCCCGGGACCTTAAAGACCGCAAGCCGCTCTCGGATGACATCATGAAGCGGATGGCAGCTTATTTCGCCCGCAACCATGCCGACCGGCATTCGGAAAATTTTGGCAATGACGACGACCCGTCGGCCGGTTATGTCTCCTGGCTGCTATGGGGCGGCGATGCGGGTAAGACCTGGGTGGAGGGGCAGAGGCAATCGCGCCGTCTGGCCCTGAAAAACCGGCACTAGCGCCCAGGCAAGCGCGATTGCGCCAGTCTTTCCAGCGTGTGTTTTAACCGCTTGCGTCCACCGGGGTGCCATCCGAGCGCTCCAAGACGTCCCGTGTCCATCACGGCGACCGAGGCATGGTCTGCCCCCTCGGGCAGATGGTTTTGGGGCAGGCCGCAGGCGGCAGAAAACAAGGCCAGGATTTCGCGCCGGTCGGTGACGATGTCGGAGACGTTGAAACGGCGACCATTCACCTCGGCGCCATCCTGTTCCAGAACAAGCCGGATAGCGTCTGCCAGATCATCGCCATGCACTTCACTGCCGGCGCGCGGTGCGATCGGCTTGCCGGCGAGATAATCCTCCAGCAATTCGTCCCATTTGTTGGGGCGGTGATGCCCATAAACCCCTGTGGCACGCAGGCTGGTTGTCGCGAAACTGCCTGAGGACAGTGCCGCAAGCGCCTGTTCCGTATCGAGCTTGACGCGGCCGTAGAGGCTGGTCGGCGAAAGCGCCATGTCTTCTGTCAGCACGCTCCCGGCCGGCAGGCCGTCATAGACGGCACGGCTGGAGAGAAAGATGCAGCGTTTGACGCCCGCTGCCCTGGCATCTTCGAACAGTTTGACGCTGCCGTCGCGATTGCGCGTTCGAAACCGCGCCGGATCGTCGCCTTCCCCGCCGCGGTAACGGCCGGGCAGGTGATCGAAGGCGAGATGTATGAAGGTATCGATGCCGGCGAATTGTTCGCTTTGGTCGCGTGTGGGATCGAGGCTCAGGGGAAGGATCGGGAAGCCGGCAGCCGTAGACGACCGCGTTCCGACAATCACCTCATGCCCGGCCGCAATCAGCGCATCGAGCACATAGCGTCCGACGAGCCCCGTTCCGCCGGAGACCAGCACCTTCATTGCTGCCGGCCCGTCGGGTTTTCGAGCGTTGCGATATCCGGAACGTCGCGCCCTTCGTGAAAGGCATGCCAGAGATCGATCAGCGGCCGCAATCGATCGGCCTTCGGGTGGTCGATCTCCCAAGGCTTTTCATACTGGTAATGCAGGACGCCGATGCTTTGCCAATTCCAGAGTTCCGGCATGGCGAACCAGACATATTGCAGCATGTTCATCGTCACCGGCAGGCCATGCCAATCGGGGAAAAAGTGCTCCAGAAACGTCTGGTCCGTGCGCCGCCAGAAGGCGTCCGGCACATCGAGCGCCTGAAGCATGGCATCGAACGTGTCGAGCGAGGGGCGGGCGACGAAGACGCCGGAATTCATGCGATGAAAGTCGCCAAGCCCTTCATAGACATTGGGCGCGGCGCAGAATTCGGGATAGGAGAACAGCTTGTCGATATTCTTCAGGACCAACGCATCCGCGTCGATGAAGACCACGCGGTCGTAATCGGTCAGCTGCCACAGGCGCAGCTTGCAGAAATTGTCGAGCGGCGTGTGGAAATCCGGCTTGCGACCCTTGGTGAAAGGAGCGGCGCCGTGCAGGTTTTTGCGCGCATGCCGTTCGTTGAAGGCATCGGAGAGCGGCAGATGTTCGACCGCGACGAGACGGCAACCGAGGGCTGTCAGCGTCAGGAGGTCGAGATCCGAGACCGCGCCGGTATGCAGCACGACGATATCGGCATCCGTGCCGGTATGCAGGATGGAGCGGGCGAGCGCGGTCGCCCCCATCGCATAATCGGCATTGGTGACGAGCGTGACGAAGGCGTGGTTCATGGCGTGGCTGCGTCCCCCGGTGGTCTCAACGGTCGTCATGCTCGGGCTTGACCCGAGCATCTATCAACGTCGAATGCTCTTCAGCGTGCTTGATCCTCGGTACAAGCCCGAGGATGACGGAGCGGGGAACTCTGGTTCCCCAGCGCATGGTCTTCTTACGAAACCGACTTCAGTCTCTTGCCTTCCGGATCATGCTCGATCTTGGCGGCGATGTCCTTGGTCCATGCGGACACGGCCGGAACGCGGCTGCGATCGACACGATAGGCGTATTTCTTCGCAACGTCGACGATTTCCGCCAAAAGGCCTTCGCCAAGCGTGGTCGGCTCAAGGCCGAGGCCCATGAACTTGTCGTTCCTGACAACCAAATCGTTTTCCGCCGCTTCCTTGCGGGGATTGGGCAGCCAGGCGATCTCGGTGCCGCTCATTTTCGAGATCATTTCGGCCAGATCGCGCACCCGGTGGGTTTCGGTCATCTGGTTGAAAATTTCGACCCGGCTGTTTTTCGCCGGCGGATTGTTGAGCGCGATCTCGATGCAGCGCACCGAATCCTGAATGTGGATGAAGGCGCGCGTCTGGCCGCCGATGCCGTGAACGGTAAGCGGATAACCGATCGCCGCCTGAATGAGGAAACGGTTGAGCACGGTGCCGTAATCGCCGTCGTAATCGAAACGGTTGATCAGTTGCTCGTGGCGGCGCGTCTGCTGCGTATGCGTGCCCCAGACGATGCCCTGATGCAGGTCGGTAATGCGCAACCCGTCATTCTTGGCATAGAAGGCAAACAGCTGCTGATCTAGCACCTTGGTCATGTGATAGATCGAGCCGGGATTGCCGGGATAGAGGATTTCCTGCGACATCGTGCGGCCGTCCATCGTTTCGATGCCGACCGGCAGATACCCTTCCGGAATAGCGGCGCCGACGGTGGAATAGCCGTAAACGCCCATTGTGCCGAGATGAACGAGATGTGCGTCGAGATCGAGTTCGACCAGCGCGTTCAGCACGTTATGGGTGGCGTTGACGTTGTTGTTGACGGTATAATTCTTGTGGCGGTCCGACTTCATCGAATAGGGGGCGGCGCGCTGTTCAGCGAAATGCACGATCGCATCCGGGCGGTTTTTCGCCAGCCAGCCCTTCAGAAGCTCGTAGTCCTTGGCGATGTCGATCAGGTTGAAATGGATGCGGCGGCCCGTCTCGTTGTGCCAGATGCGGGTGCGCTCCTGAATCGAATCCATCGGCGTCAGCGATTGCACGCCAAGCTCGGTGTCTATCCAGCGGCGGGAAAGGTTGTCGAGGATATGGACGTCGTGTCCGGCATCCGACAGGTGAAGGCAAGTCGGCCAGCCGACAAATCCGTCGCCGCCCAGAACTGCAATCTTCATGGTGATGTCTCTCCGCTGGTTTTGACGAAAATTCCTGATAGGGAAGTTTCATGACAGGCAATAGGCGTGATCTCTCTCCCTTATGAAGGGTTCAAGATGAAAATTCCAAGGCAAATACATGACTGAGCACAGTTTTTCGCTTTCAGGCGATCTCACCGAACATGGTCACAAGCTCGTGCAGCGGGTCTATTACGAGGACACCGATTTTTCCGGCCTGATCTATCACGCCCGCTATCTGCATTTTCTCGAGCGCGGCAGGTCAGACTATCTGCGCTGCCTCGGATGCGAGCAGAGCGCGCTGATTTCCGTTGATGATGAAGGGCTGGTTTTCGTGGTCCACCGTATGGAGATCGATTTCAAACAGCCGGCGCGCATGGATGACGTGATCACCATCCAGACAATCACGGAAAAGGCCGGAGGCGCGAAGATGGTGCTCAATCAGGAAATCCGCCGTGGCGAGACGCTGCTGATTTCAGCAAAAGTGGTGATTGCGGTGATCAACAAACACGGTCGCCCGAGACGTCTGCCGGAGACGATTGCCGAGAAGTTTCTGGGGAAGGCGGAGTAGGGCTCAGGTGGGCAAAGGAGACGCTTCCCACCGGTGAACGAGCTACTCAAACTCCGGTAGATTCGGTCGCTACCGGCTTTCGTTCTGACCGCATAAATGTACGGGCTGAGGACCTTGAAGTCGCGTATCATGGTTGATCGATGCCACTGCTTGACGAATTCCTCGTCGATGACGTTCTGTTGAATGGCGATGGCCGTCAGTTCGTAATCATTCATGATGTTGCGAAGCGCCTCGCAATAGGCTTTCGCCTCGGCAAATTCATGGTCGTCCGGCAGAACGAAATGGCTTGGATCGAGACCTTTTCGCTGAATGGTGAGGTAGGTCTCGCGGCGGCGATGTAGTCTTTGTGCCATGGCTTCCTGGCGATGGAATCGTAGGCTGCCTTGACTTTGGCATTGCGTGTCTGCGCTTCGATGGAAAAGCTTGTAAACAGAAAGCCACCGAGCATGGCGGTCAATGCGCTGATGAGAACGGCTATCGGGGGAAGAATCCCCTGATAGAAGGTCATGGCGGCAGGATAAAAAGTCTGCAGATAAAGAAAGGCAGCACCGGCGATCAACGGCGGCGCGGCGACTGCGGTAAACGCTGGCCGGCTCAAGCGGTGGCTACCGATCTTCATTTATTTGCCGATAACGCCGCCCCAGCCTTCACGAGCAATCTTTCGATACTTCAACATCGTAGGCCTCCTGATCGTTCGAGTACCCTGCTTTAACGATATGGGATGGTAGTGTTTCCTATCCGAAATGCGACCGGTTTCGTTCGGGGCGGATTTCAGCTCAATCACGTCATCTTTCTCCCTCGCGCGATTTTTACGAGTCATCCCAAAGGCATGGCCGCGTTCTCTGTAACCCTTTATTAACGATAATCATGTCTTACTCAGGCGTGAGGAATTTGTGCGATGCACGCCTTCCTTTGACCAAATTTGAAAGCGAGAAGCCAAGCTGAAAACCTGGGGCATCTGGGTCAGTCGGTTTCTTTAGCGAACGGACACATACTCGCGAAAGCGCGCTTTTGAACCCGCCCGGTCTTTGAACGAGCCGGGCGTTTGGATTCGGGGATTGAGAATTAGATGGAACAGGTAGCTTTGGAAGCCGCGACACATGATGTCAGTCTGTGGGCGCTGTTCATGCAGGCCGGCTTTATCGTCAAGCTGGTGATGATCGGCCTTTTGTTCGCCTCGGTTTGGACATGGGCGATCGTCATCGACAAGTACATCAACTTCGCTAAGGCTAAGCGCCAGTTCGATCAGTTCGAGCAGGTATTCTGGTCCGGCCAGTCGCTGGAAGAACTCTATCGCACCCTGTCCGATCGTCAGAATGTCGGCCTTGCCGCCATCTTCGTATCCGCCATGCGCGAGTGGAAGAAAAGCTTCGAGCGCGGCGCCCGTTCGCCGATCGGCCTGCAGATGCGTATCGACCGCGCCATGGACGTAACGCTGGCGCGCGAATCCGAAGGTTTCGAAGCCCGCCTTGGTTCGCTCGCCACCATCGGTTCGGCCGGTCCGTTCATCGGCCTGTTTGGTACCGTTGTCGGTATCATGACCTCTTTCCAGGCAATCGCCGGTTCGAAGTCCACCAACCTCGCCGTCGTGGCCCCGGGTATCGCCGAAGCGCTGCTGGCCACCGCCATCGGCCTCGTCGCCGCTATCCCGGCCGTTATTGCCTACAACAAGTTCATGGGCGATGCCGGCAAGCTTTCGGCGCGGATGGAAGGTTTTGCCGACGAGTTCTCCGGCATCCTGTCGCGCCAGATCGATGAGAAGCTGCAGCCGCGCCAGGCGGCGCAGTAAATCCAACGGCGAAACGCGTTCAAGGAGCATAACCCATGGGCATGTCGGCCGGAGGTGCAAAAGGCGGTGGTGGCGGACGTCGCGGCGGTCGCCGTCGGCGTAGCGGTGGCGGCGCCATCAGCGAAATCAACGTGACGCCGCTGGTCGACGTCATGCTGGTTCTGCTTATCATCTTCATGGTTGCCGCACCGATGATGACCGTCGGCGTGCCAATCGACCTGCCGGAAACGCAGGCCAAGGCCATGAATTCCGATACGCAGCCGATCACCATTTCCGTCAACCCGGCGGGCGAAATCTATCTGCAGGAAACCCCGATCGGCATCGACGAAGTCGTGCCCAAACTCGAAGCCATTGCCACGACCGGCTATAACGAACGCATCTATGTGCGCGGCGATACCGCTGCCGCCTATGGCGTGGTGATGAAGGTCATGGCACGGGTCTCGGCTGCCGGCTTCAAGAATATCGGCCTGGTAACCCTGCAGGAAACGCAGTGATCGGGGTGCCATGAAGACCAGTCTCGGCACATCTTTTGTTCTCCACTCTGCGGCACTGGCACTTGCGCTGGTGTCCCTGGGCTCGCCTGCGCCCATGGAAGTGGCTCCCGTCGAGGCGCTGCCGGTCGATATCGTGCCGGTGGAATCGATCACTCAGATCCAGGAAGGCGACAAGAAGGCTCCCAAGGCCGAAAAATCCGCCCCCACGCCCACCAAGAAGCCGACCAATGTTCCCGATGCGCAAAACACCGGCGACAACAGCGTCGATCTGAAGAGCGCGCCGGTTCCGGTCGAACGCCCGGCAAAGACCGAGGCTGCGATGGCGCCGCCGAAGGTCGACAAGCCGATGCCGGAGACGGCGAAAGAGAACAACGACGTCAAGGACGTGGTGAAGGAGGAGACGGCGCCGAAGCCGGTCGAGACCGCATCGCTGCCGCAGCCCAAGCCGGAAATCCAGCAACCGACGCCGAAACCGCCGGAGCCGACGCCGGCGCCGACCGAGGCCAAGACTGAAGACGCACCGCTGCCCGACAGCGTGCCGCTGCCGGCTGCGCGCCCCAAGCCGGAGCCGCCGAAGGAACAGGCCAAGCCGGTCGAAAAGCCGCCGGAAAAGCCGGTCGAGAAGACCGAGACGAAGACGGCCGAAAAGACCCCGGAAAAGAAGCCGGCGGAAAAGAAGCAGGAGACCGCCAAGACCACCAAGGCGGGCGACAGCAAGTTCAACCCGGATGACATCGAGAACTTCCTGAACAAACAGGATGCGCCGAGCAGCGGTGCCAAGGCCTCTACCCAGACCGCGGCGCTTGGTGGCAAGAAGACGACGGGCGGCCAGAGCCTCAGCATGTCCGAAATGGATGCGTTGCGTGGCAAGATCCAGAACAACTGGTCGACCTTCGCCGGTGTCGAAGGCCTGCAGGGCATGATCATCACGGTCACCTTCAGTCTCGACGAAGGCGGCAATATTGTCGGCAGCCCGAAGGTTTCCTCAACGGGCGGATCGGATACGGCGCGCCGGACGATGGAGGCGAGTGCTCGCCGCGCCGTCTTGAAGTCGCAGCCCTTCAATGAGCTTCCTGCCGATAAATACGACACGTGGAGCGAGGTCATCGTCAATTTCGATCCCTCTGAATTCTCGCTCTAAACAGCTGAAAGCGTAGCTGAAAGGCTTAACTACCATGATGAAACGTTCTTTCATCCGTCTCGTGGTCGCTCTTGCGGGCATGGCCGTGATGTTTTCGACCCCGGTTCAGGCGGCGGTCACGATCAACGTCAACAAGGGCTCCGTTCAGCCGCTGCCGATCGCGATCACGGATTTCCTGTCCAATGATGCACTCGGTCCGCAGATTTCCCAGGTCGTGGCTGCCGATCTGCAGCGTTCGGGTCTGTTCGCGCCGATCAACAAGGCCGCGTTCATCGAGAAGATTTCCGATCCGAACAGCCAGCCGCGTTTCGAGGACTGGAAGGCAATCAATGCGCAGGCCATGGTCACTGGTCGGATCACCCGTGAGGCCGATGGTCGTCTGCGCGCCGAATTCCGCCTGTGGGATACGTTTGCCGGCCAGCAGATGACCGGTCAGCAGTTCTTCACCCAGCCGGACAACTGGCGCCGTGTCGCCCATATCATCGCCGATGCGATCTATCAGCAGATCACCGGTGAAAAGGGCTATTTCGATACCCGCGTCGTGTTCGTATCCGAAAGCGGCCCGAAGACTGCCCGTCAGCGTCAGCTGGCCATCATGGACCAGGACGGGTTCAACATCCGTCAGCTGACCAATGGCAAGGACCTTGTTCTGACGCCACGCTTTTCGCCGAGCCGTCAGGAAGTCACCTACATGTCGTTCGAAGGCGATCAGCCGCGCGTCTATCTGCTGCAGCTGGAAAGCGGCCGTCGCGAAGTGGTCGGCAATTTCCCCGGCATGACGTTTTCGCCGCGTTTCTCGCCGGATGGCCAGAAGGTGATCATGAGCCTTCAGCAGGAAGGCAACGCCAACATTTATACGATGGACCTGCGTTCGCGCACCACGACCCGCCTGACCAATACGGCTGCCATCGACACCGCGCCGTCCTATTCGCCGGACGGCCGCCAGATCACCTTTGAAAGCGACCGTGGCGGTCGCCAGCAGATCTATGTGATGAATGCCGATGGTTCGGGCCAGAACCGCATTTCCTTCGGCAACGGTTCCTATTCGACGCCGGTATGGTCTCCGCGCGGCGACCTCATCGCCTTTACCAAGCAGTCCGGCGGGAAATTCTCGATCGGCGTCATGAAGCCGGACGGTTCGGGTGAGCGTATCCTCACTGAGGGCTTCCACAACGAAGGCCCGACCTGGGCACCGAACGGCCGTGTGCTGATGTTCTTCCGCCAGAATGCCGGCGCCGGTGGCCCGCAGCTCTATTCGATCGATCTCACCGGCTATAACGAGCAGGCGATCAAGACACCGACATTCGCGTCCGACCCGGCGTGGTCGCCGCTGATGGAATAGCATGCGTTACGGGGAGGCGGGAAACCGCCTCTCTTCTTTCGTGCAGACCGGAGGCGATGTTTGCCTCTTTACCGCCGCAATGTCCTGAAAAAGCGCAGAAAGGGACGTTGCTTACGGATCGTTAACCATAACTGTTTGCCGTTGATTAACCGAGAAAGGTTATGGTCTGGCAACTGTAAAGTTTATCCAAGGAGAGACCGGCCATGAGCCGTATTGAGACCCCGGCGATGAGCCGCATGCAGACCCTTGCCCGTAACCCGGCCGTCATCGCACTGACGCTCGCTCTTGCTCTGGCCGGCTGTGCCAACAAGAAGAACATGCCGAACAATGCCGGCGATCTTGGCCTCAACGGCGGCGCCGGTGCGGCCACCCCGGGTTCGGCCCAGGATTTCACCGTCAACGTTGGCGACCGCATCTTCTTCGACACCGACTCGACCTCGATCCGCGCCGATGCGCAGCAGATCCTTGACCGCCAGGCCCAGTGGCTGCAGCGTTACCCGCGCTATGCCATCACCGTCGAAGGCCATGCCGACGAACGCGGCACGCGCGAATACAACCTGGCGCTCGGCGCACGCCGCGCTGCCGCCGCCAAGGAATATCTCGCATCGCGTGGCGTCCCCGCCAACCGCATGCGCACGATCTCCTACGGCAAGGAACGCCCGGTCGCCGTTTGCGACGACATTTCCTGCTGGTCGCAGAACCGTCGCGCCGTCACCGTTCTCGGCGGCGCCGGCATGTAATTTCCTGCCGCATCAGGCACGAAAGTTGAAGGCGGCCCTCGGGCCGCCTTTTTCGTTAGGGCCGTCCGCTGATCCCGGCGGAAAGATGCCCGGCAGAACCGGCTCCATTTGGCAATGAACGGCTCTTGTCTTAGTTTGGACGAACTCCCTTGTATTTTTGCGCCAGTTGGCAAAATGTCCGCGTGGCGCCAATCGGGCGTAGCGAAAGACGATTCGGGATCGACGATATGAAAAAACTCGCTTTGGCAGCGATGCTGGGGCTTGCGGCCGCAAGCGGCCAGGCGGAAGCGTTCGGGCTGCCGTTCCTCAAGGGCGGCAACGCGCCCGCGTCGCAAAGCCAGCAGCAGCCGCCGGTGGTAATGGCGCAGGCCGGCAATGAAGCCGTGCGCATCCAGCAGCTGCAGGAAGAGATCCGCCAGCTGAACGGTCGCATCGAGGAAATGAGTTTCCAGCTTCTGCAGATGCAGGAGCAGATCCGCAAGGCCCAGGAAGACAACGAATTCCGCTTCCAGGAGCTCGAGAAATCCGAAGGTGGCGGTGCCGCAAACCGTCCTGCCGTGGCTGCCGCCCCGGCAGACGCGCAAAAAAAAAACGATGAACTCAGCCAGATCATCGAACAAAACCCGGGGATGAACGGGCAGGGCGGGTCCATGTCGGCCCCGTCCGGCCAAAATTCGCGGCAGAATTCCGCCCCATCGACGGGCGCGCCGCCGCCGACCACGCTCGGTTCGATCGAGATGGACCAGTCGGGCATGCCCAAGGGTGCGACGATGAACCAGGGCGCCAATAACGCTTCGCGTTCCCTGCCTGGCGTCGATACGGGCGCGCCGGCTGGCCGAGGCGGCCAGCAGACGGCTGCGCTCGGCAACGAGGCGGACGCCTATCGCGCCGCCTATGGCCATGTGCTTTCGGGCGACTACAAGATCGCCGAGCAGGAATTTACCGCCTATATCGGCGCGCATCCCCGCACCGAGCGGGCCGCCGACGCGCATTTCTGGCTCGGGGAAGCGCAGTATTCCCAAGGCAAGTACAACGAGGCTGCAAAAACCTTTCTTGACGCCCACAAGGCGTTCGGCACATCCCCGAAGGCGCCTGAAATGCTGTTGAAGCTCGGCATGTCGCTTGCCGCCCTCGACAACAAGGAAACCGCCTGCGCGACGCTCAAGGAAGTCACGCGCCGCTATCCGAACGCGCAGCGTGCCGTCACCAGCAAGGTCGCCAGCGAGCAGAAACGCCTCGGCTGCTGATGAAGCGCCGCGCGCCGTGACGCCGTCGCTTCCCGTCACTGCCCGTCCCGCGGACGGCCGCCGACCGCTGATGTCGGTACTTTGCGAATTCCTGGAAACCATTCGAAAACCTGCGCATCTGCTGGTCGCCATTTCCGGGGGCAGCGATTCCACCGGTCTCCTGATCGGGCTTCATGCGTGCCTGTCGTCCTTCCCCGATATCCGGCTTTCGGCCGTCACGATCGATCATGCGCTGCGCCACGAGGCGGCAGAAGAAGCGCAGACTGTGGCACGGCTTTGCGCGGGGCTCGGCATCTTTCATGTCACGCGCCGCTGGGAGGGTGAAAAACCGGTCACCGGACTTGCGGCTGCGGCCCGCGAAGCCCGCTACACGCTGCTGTCAGCGATTGCCGACGAGATCGGCGCCACCGCGATCGTCACCGGTCACACCGCGGACGACCAGATCGAGACGGCGGTGATGCGCCGGGAACGCCGCAGCGGACTTGCCAGCCCGTCAGCGCAGCGCCCCGCCAATGCTGCCGCTCATCCGTCTCCTTCCGCCGTCGAAAACGAACCGCTCGATTTCCCGTCCCACGGTCTTGCGGGCATGGCCCGCGCGACCCTGCTTGATGGCCGGCACTGGATCCTGCGGCCGCTTCTTGCGACCGGTCGTGCCGATATCCGCGCGTTCCTGACGGCAAACGGTCGGGGCTGGATCGACGACCCCAGCAATCTCGATCGCCGTTCCGAACGCGTGCGGATCCGCCAGACACTGGCGGACGGAAACGCGCGCCTCGATGCTGAAACGATCGCAACCGCCGGGCGGATGAGGGCAGATCTGGCGCAGCGCGCCGCCGACTGGCTCGCCGCGCATGCCGCGGTGGAGCGTGCGATCGTTTGCCGGATCGATCCGGCCGGTCTGGCGGCGGATCCGGCCACCGTCCGTCATGCCCTCAGCGTGCTTGCCGCCGTGCTCGGTGGGCGTGCACATCTTCTGTCGCGCGATCATGCCGACGGCCTGATGAACTTTATGAAAGGCGGCGCGCCCGGGCGCATGACCGCCGGCCGGGTGGTGTTTGACCGCCGCCGCGATGGCCTGTTCCTGCTGCGCGAAAACCGCAACCTGCCGCATCTGCTGGTGGAGCCCGGCCAGACTGCGACCTGGGACAATCGCTTCCGTATCGAAAACCGCATGGCGCGCCCGGTCGATATCCGTGGGGGTGGCGAGGATGCCGTCTTCCGGTTTGCGCCGGACGGGATCGCAAACCTGGCAAAGCGAGTGACCCCGCATGTTGCGGAAGGGGACCGCGACGGGGTGATCGTGACGCCGCATCTTGCGCTGTTTGACCGGTTCCTCCCCGTTTTCGATCTGCCGCTTGCCAGCGCCACCGCCGTACTGATGGGCCGGCCGCCCTATTTATTGCCGCCGGTTTAACGCTTTGGCGCGGAAAACATGCCGGCGACCGGCGTGTCGCCTTGGCAACGGCCTGCCACAATCCTATGTTAGGGGCCAATAAAGGCGGCGGCCCAAAGCCGTCGTGCATATCGGGGAGTTCGATGAACCCAAATTTTCGTAATTTTGCTCTGTGGGCGGTCATCGCCCTGTTGCTGATCGCGCTGTTCAGCATGTTCCAGACCGCGCCGTCGCAAACGAGCTCCAGGGAAATTCCCTATTCGCAGTTCCTGAAGGAAGTCGATGCGGGCCAGGTGCGCGACGTCGTCGTGACCGGCAACCGCGTGCTCGGCACCTATACGCAGGGCGGCGCCGGCTTTCAGACCTATTCCCCGGTCATCGACGACCAGCTGATCCAGCGGCTGACGGAGAAGAATGTCCAGGTCGCCGCGCGTCCCGAGCAGGACGGTTCCTCCGGTTTCCTGAGCTATCTCGGCACGCTCTTGCCGATGCTGCTGATCCTCGGCGTCTGGCTGTTCTTCATGCGCCAGATGCAGGGTGGATCGCGCGGTGCGATGGGTTTCGGCAAGTCCAAGGCAAAGCTGCTCACCGAAGCGCATGGCCGCGTCACGTTTGACGATGTTGCCGGCGTTGACGAAGCCAAGCAGGATCTCGAGGAAATCGTCGAATTCCTGCGCGACCCCCAGAAATTCCAGCGTCTCGGTGGCCGTATTCCGCGCGGCGTGCTGCTGGTCGGCCCTCCGGGCACGGGCAAGACGTTGCTCGCGCGCTCGGTTGCCGGCGAAGCCAATGTGCCGTTCTTCACGATTTCCGGTTCTGACTTCGTTGAAATGTTCGTCGGTGTCGGTGCATCCCGCGTCCGCGACATGTTCGAGCAGGCGAAGAAGAACGCGCCCTGCATCATCTTCATCGACGAAATCGACGCCGTTGGCCGCCATCGTGGCGCAGGTCTCGGCGGCGGTAACGACGAACGCGAACAGACGCTCAACCAGCTTCTGGTCGAGATGGACGGCTTTGAGGCGAACGAAGGCATCATCCTGATCGCCGCCACCAACCGTCCCGACGTTCTTGACCCCGCGCTGCTGCGTCCGGGCCGTTTCGACCGTCAGGTCGTGGTGCCGAACCCGGATATCGTTGGCCGCGAGCGCATCCTCAAGGTTCATGCCCGCAACGTTCCGCTGGCGCCCAATGTCGACCTCAAGGTTCTTGCCCGTGGTACGCCCGGTTTCTCCGGTGCCGACCTGATGAACCTCGTCAACGAAGCCGCGCTGATGGCCGCGCGCCGCAACAAGCGCCTCGTCACCATGCAGGAATTCGAAGACGCCAAGGACAAGATCATGATGGGCGCGGAACGCCGCTCGTCTGCCATGACCGAAGCCGAAAAGAAGCTCACGGCCTATCACGAAGCCGGCCACGCCATCACGGCGCTCAAGGTTGCGGTTGCCGATCCGTTGCACAAGGCGACGATCATTCCGCGCGGCCGTGCGCTTGGCATGGTCATGCAGCTGCCGGAAGGCGACCGCTATTCCATGAGCTACAAGTGGATGGTATCGCGCCTCGTCATCATGATGGGTGGCCGTGTTGCGGAAGAACTGACCTTCGGCAAGGAAAACATCACGTCTGGTGCATCCTCGGATATCGAGCAGGCCACCAAGCTTGCCCGCGCCATGGTTACCCAGTGGGGCTTTTCCGACATTCTCGGTCAGGTCGCTTACGGTGAAAACCAGCAGGAAGTCTTCCTCGGTCACTCGGTGTCACAGTCCAAGAACGTGTCGGAATCGACCGCCCAGAAGATCGACAACGAAGTGCGCCGCCTGATCGACGAGGCCTATACCGAAGCCCGCCAGATCCTCACCGACCACCACGATGCTTTCGTGGCGATTGCCGAAGGCCTGCTTGAATACGAAACGCTGACCGGCGAGGAAATCAAGGCCTTGATCAAGGGCGAAAAGCCGTCGCGCGATCTTGGCGACGATTCCACGCCGAGCCGCGGTTCGGCCGTGCCCTCTGCCGGCACCCGCAAGGACGAGCCGAAGGGCGACGCGTCCGAAGGCGGGCTGGAACCGCAGCCGCATTGACATCGATGCGTGATTGAAATGGAGCCACCCTTGCGGACGTGAGGGTGGCTTTTTTCATAGGATAGGTCTGATTGCCGACTGCCTTTGTTGCCGGCCGGCGCGTTATCGAAGAAAGATCGACATGAAAAAGCTGCTCGTGCTCTCGCTGCTGTCCGCCGCTGTCGCCGGTTGCAGCAATACAGGCAATCCGGAATTCCGGGCCGTCGATTACGCGCCGAACATCCCGCCCATTGCCGGCAGCCTCCCCTATGGGCCGCAATCGAAGGGGCGCTACCGGGATCTTCCGGCAGGCCACACGTTCAATCGCGAGTTCATCGGCAGTTTCGGGAGCCGCGTCAGCGAACGCTACCGCGTCAACGCAGATGGCAGCCTCGACCTGCGCAGCCGCAGAATCTCGCCGATCAAGTTCTGACGTGTGACCAACTCGACCCTGTCTGCGCGGCGGAACCCGGTAACAGCATGTAATTTCCTTTGACGTTATTTTACGTGCCTCTCCCCACGAAGTGTGGCATGAGCCAGCCCGAAGGCCGCGCACGTATTAAGAGCAGTTTCCCATGAGGCGGAAGCCCATGACGCAAATGCTGGGAGCTTACAGCGGCCAGGACGAAGACACCGCGCCCGCCGCCCGACCGGTCCGGCGTAAACCCAAGGAGTTTTTATGACACGTCGCTATTTCGGCACTGATGGCATTCGCGGCCGGTCCAACGTGTTTCCGATGACGCCCGATCTTGCGATGCGCGTCGGCATTGCGGTCGGCACGCTGTTTCGCCGCGGCAGCCATCGCCATCGTGTCGTGATCGGCAAGGATACGCGGCTGTCCGGCTATATGCTGGAAAATGCGCTTGTGGCCGGCTTTACCGCGGCAGGTCTTGATGTTCTTCTGCTCGGGCCGATCCCGACGCCGGCAGTCGCCATGCTGACCCGCTCGATGCGTGCCGATATCGGCGTGATGATCTCCGCCTCGCACAATCCGTTCGAGGATAATGGCATCAAGCTTTTCGGCCCGGATGGCTACAAGCTGTCGGACGAGCTGGAAGGCGAGATCGAGGATCTGCTCGACAAGGATATCTATGCGCAGCTGGCAAAGCCGCATGAGATCGGCCGCGCCAAGCGCGTCGAGGGCGATATCTATCGTTATATCGAACACGCCAAGCGCACGTTGCCGCGCGATGTAACTTTGCAGGGACTGCGGATCGCCATCGATTGCGCCAATGGCGCGGCCTACAAGGTCGCGCCGCTGGCGCTGTGGGAACTGGGCGCGGAGGTCGTCACCATCGGCAACGAGCCGAACGGGACCAACATCAATCTCGATTGCGGTTCCACCAGCCCGAAAGCGCTGCAGAAAAAGGTGCATGAGGTGCGGGCCGATATTGGCATCGCGCTCGACGGCGATGCCGACCGTGTGATCATCGTTGACGAAAACGGCGAAATCGTCGACGGCGATCAGCTGATGGCGGTGATCGGCGAAAGCTGGGCCGAAAGCGGCGCGCTGCGCGGCAATGGGATCGTCGCCACCGTGATGTCCAATCTCGGCCTGGAGCGCTTTCTCGACGGCAAGGGCCTGTCGCTTGCCCGCACCAAGGTCGGTGACCGCTATGTCGTCGAACATATGCGCAACCACGATTTTAATGTCGGCGGTGAACAGTCCGGCCATATCGTGCTGTCGGATTTCGGCACAACCGGCGACGGTCTGGTGGCGGCGCTCCAGGTTTTGGCCTGCGTGAAGAAGCTCGATCGCCCGGTCAGAGAGATCTGCCGGCGCTTCGAGCCTGTGCCGCAGCTTTTGAAAAACGTGCGTTTCGCCGGTGGCAAGCCGCTGGAAGAAAGCATCGTCCGCCAGGCGATCGCCGATGCCGAGGCAGAGCTTGCCGGCAAGGGGCGTCTGGTCATCCGCCCGTCCGGAACCGAGCCGCTGATCCGCGTGATGGCCGAGGGCGATGACCGCGCCCAGGTGGAACGCATCGTCAATGGGCTGATCGGGATCATCGGCAATGTGCGCACGGCGGCGTGAGCCGAGCGCCTGACCTTCGCATCCCTTCTTGAATTCAGTTATGCTGAAATACAGTACGGCGACCCGGAACGGTCGCCGTTTTGCTGCGTCTGGCCAGTTGATCCATCGACTTTTACTATCAGCGCAACTAGAAGTGTTGACCTCTTATACTTAATGGCTCTTTAACCTTTATCGTTAATGATTGGCATGACACAGGCTGGGTGTGAGACCCGGCTTTCGGATATTCGAGCCCCGGAGTGGAAGCCATGAAGAAAATCCTGAGCGGTGCAATCGCCCTTCTTTTGGCGACGACTGCCGCCAATGCCGCAGACCTGTACCAGCCGCAGCCGGTTCTGGACAATGTTCCGGAAGTCGAGATCCAACAGTCGTCGAGCGGATGGTATCTGCGTGGCGATGTCGGCTATTCCTTCAACAAGCTGCGCGGCGCGCGCTATTATCAGGGCGGGTTTTCCGGCAACGAGGTGGATTTCGCCTCGTCGCGCATCGATGACAGCTTCGTGCTCGGCGGCGGTGTCGGTTATCAGTTCAACAATCACCTGCGCGGCGATGTGACCTTCGATCACCTGACGAAGACCGATTTCCGCGGCAGCACAATCGGTGTCTGCACGGGCGGCGTTGTCTGCTCGTCGAGCGACGCTGCGGCCTTCCGCGCCTATTCGCTGATGGCCAATATCTATGTCGATCTTGGAACCTACGCCTATTTCACGCCCTATGTCGGCGCAGGCTTCGGGGCCAGCTACGTGAAATGGGACAGGCTGCGCAACACGATCTGCGACGATCCGGGTGTTGCCGGCTGCTTCACGACGGAGCATGGCGGCAAGGGCAAATGGCGCGCCACGGCCGCGTTGATGGCCGGTGCGTCGGTCGACATCACCTGCAACCTGAAGGCCGATGTCGGCTATCGCTTCCGTTATGTCGATGGCGGCAACATGTTCGGCTATGCCGACAATGGCGGTCCGGGCCGCGACAAGGGCTTTTACAGCCATGAAGCCCGCGTTGGTGCACGCTATGCCTTTGGCGGTTGCGAACAGGCGCAGGTCATGGAGCCGGCAGAGGTTCCGATGCAGCCTCCCGTCTACAAGTAAGCGACTGCATCAGCGACTGTCGCTATGGTACAAGCAGGCCGCCTCTCATGGGGCGGCTTTCGCTATTTCGTCCGTTACCGGTTGCAGCATACGGACGACAAAAAGGGGCCGCAGGGGCCCCTTTTCGCCAGCGTCAAGGCACCCCCGCGGCGGAAGGGGAGCCATGACGAAGCGGAAAATCAGAATTTCACGCCGAGACCGACCTTGACGACGTCCTGGTCGAGCGCAACGTTGACGCCCCGGATGATGTCCTTGTCGCCGAAATCGTTGTGGCGGTATTCGCCGCGCACGAAAATCTTGTCGGTAACGGCGTAGTCGACACCTGCGGCAGCGGTCCAGCCGCTGAAGGTTTCGCTTTCCTCGCGACCGAGGAACTTGACGTAGCCATTGGTCATGGTCCAGCCGGCAGCGCCATAGACCATAAAGCGATCGAAGGCATAACCGAGACGGCCACGTACCGTGCCGGACCAGTCAGTACCCATGTCGGCGCCCAGAATGCGTTCCTCGTTGAAGTTGTAGTCGAAGTCGCCTTCGATACCGGCAACGAAGCCGTTGGAGAACTGCCAGTTATAACCGGCAAAGCCGCCGATCACGCCGCCGTCGAAATCCCGCGAGGCATCGACAATGCCGAAAAAGTCGGCCTTGCCTTCAAGCCAGCCGGCGCCGCCCTGAATACCGACATAAGCGCCGGTCCAGGTGAAGGCCGGCGATTCAATGGCGACGGGTGCGACAGGCACTTCATCGACCGCGTCGGCGGCCAAAGCGATGGTCGATGCGGAAAGCAGGAGGGCCGAAGCCAGCGAGGCAGTCTTGAACATGGTGAACTCCGTTAACTGATAACGAGGTTCTTAGGGCGCTCATCCGAGAAATGCCAAGGTAGAAATACGGTAAATAATCATTTAATTTCGCAAAAAGCGAATTATTCACAGGTAGTATAGCGAAAATTCGACTAACAAATATAATATTATCTATAAGTAATAAATATGAAATTCCAATTATGGCGTTTATACGGCGACAATGCGGCTTTATTATTGCATATGCCGTATTTTAGACTGATTTATTCTTGTTCGTCTACTGAATTTTGGGTGCTTGAGAATTTATTCTGTGAGGCGATTCGTCTGGGCCAATGGCTTTGGATGGTGAGGGCTTGGAGTGGTCAATGCGGCGGTTACCGCAGGGATGCGCGTTGCCAAACGCATTCGATATCCGAGCGCGCGCGGTAACGCCGATCCTTGCCGACGCCGGAGCTGGATGCTGCTCGTGGCCATAGGCAACATCCGCGGCCGAGGATGGAGGCCCGGTCGAGAAACGCGATTGTAGGGGCTGATGGCCGGGGGGAGGGAATGGGGGCTTCGCTCGGGCGCTGACGCGATCTTGCTGCATGGTCCTGCGCTGCGCGGCCGTGGTCAGGCCTGATGACGAGATTATCGACCCGTGTCGGGCACCATCGCGCTCGTTCATTCATGCACGCGCTGCGCCCTCAACAGAAAAGGGCCTCTCGCGAGGCCCTTTTCCAGCAGTCCGTCCGAATCAAAACCTGACGGCCAGACCAACCTTGACGATGCTTTGGTCGAAATCGACATTCATGCCGCGCACGATCTCCTTGCTGCCGAAATCGCTGTAGCGGTATTCGCCGCGCAGGAAGACCTTGTCGGTCAGTGCGTAATCGACACCTGCGCCGGCAGTCCAGCCGCTGAACATCTCGCTTTCGTCGACGCACGGGTATTCGATATGGCCCCTCGCCATCGTCCAGCCGGCGGTGCCGAACACCATCAGACGCTCAAATGCGTAACCCAGACGACCGCGGACCGAGCCGACCCAGTCGGTTCCGAATGTCTTGTGGCCGAACAACGTCTCGTCGTTGGAATTGTATTCGATATCGCCTTCGACGCCGACGACGATGCCGTTTGAGAACTGCCAGTTATAGCCGGCAAAGGCTCCGAACACGCTGCCGTCGAAATCCTGCTCGTCGCGATAGCGCCCGAATTTCTTATCTGCCGAAGCGTCAAGCCAGCCGGCGCCGCCGGACAGACCGATATAGGCGCCCGTCCAGGTAAAGGCCGGGCTATCGAACGTGGCGGGCGGCACCGCGCTCTGTTCGATAAGATCCGCCGAAAGGCCGAGCGCGGAGCTCGACAGCAAAATGGCCGAAGCCAACACGATGATTTTCTGCATCAGACACTCCGTTGATTGGATGACGGAGTTGGTAGGGAGCCATCCGCAGAAAATCCAAGGTAGAAATACCAATAATCTCCATTTCCCGCCGATTATACATGGTAAAATTTTAAGTTTATCGACTATGCTCTAGTATATTATTTATTATTAAAATTTGATCATGGGTATACTGCGGTTTTATTCTGGCAAATTGTGGTTTTAATCATGCGCAATTGATGCCCGCTTTGCGGCGCCGTCGCCACAATCTCGCGGATTCGCGTCAATTGTCGGTGGGTGCGTCAGGTCGTAGGCCGACTGGGAGGGGGCGGTGCTGGTTTCTGCCGACACGCTGCGGGCGCGACGGGAGGCGCTGCGGCCATCCAGCGCTTGGGTCAACCGCGATCGTTTCCGTTTGCCTCTTGCGAAATGCCGCCCTTTCCCATACAAGCGACGGCGGGACACCTCTCCCCAACGAGAGGCTAATTACCTGGAAGGGTATACATATGGCCAATGGCACCGCGAAGCCGGACGCACGTCCGAATAATGCTCATTTTTCTTCTGGCCCCTGCTCGAAGCGCCCCGGTTGGTCGCTCGACGCTCTCTCCGATGCCCCGCTCGGTCGTTCGCACCGCGCCAAGGTTGGCAAGGACAAGCTGGCACAGGCCATCAATCTCACCCGTGACGTTCTGAAGGTTCCGGCCGATTACCGCATCGGCATCGTTCCCGCATCCGACACCGGCGCCGTCGAAACGGCGATGTGGTCGCTGCTCGGCGAGCGTGGCGTCGACATGGTCGCCTGGGAAAGCTTTGGCGCCGGCTGGGTCACCGATGTCGTCAAGCAGCTGAAGCTCAAGGACGTCCGCAAGATCGAGGCCGATTACGGCCTGCTGCCCGACCTTTCCACGATCGACTTCGACCGTGACGTGGTCTTCACCTGGAACGGCACCACATCCGGCGTGCGCGTTCCCAACGCCGACTTTATCCCGGCGGACCGCAAGGGTCTGACCATCTGCGACGCGACCTCGGCTGCGTTTGCGCAGGACATGGACTTTTCGAAACTCGACGTCGTCACCTTCTCCTGGCAGAAGGTCCTGGGCGGCGAGGGTGGTCATGGCATGATCATTTTGAGCCCGCGCGCCGCCGAACGCCTCACCACCTATGTTCCGGCCTGGCCGCTGCCGAAGATTTTCCGCATGACGTCGGGCGGCAAGCTTTCCGAAGGCATTTTCAAGGGCGAAACCATCAACACGCCGTCCATGCTCTGCGTCGAGGACTATATCGATGCGCTCGAATGGGCAAAGACGGTAGGTGGCCTCGAAGGCTTGATCGCCCGTGCCGACGCCAATGCCAAGGTCATCTTCGATTTCGTCGAAGCCAATGACTGGATCGCCAATCTGGCTGAGGTCGACGAGACCCGTTCCAACACCTCCGTCTGCCTGAAGATCGTTGACGCCGACGTCGCCGCTCTCGATGCGGACGCACAGGCGGCTTTCGCCAAGGGCATGGTGTCGATCCTGGAAAAGGAAGGTGTCGCGCTCGACATCGGCGCTTACCGCGACGCACCGTCGGGTCTGCGCATCTGGGCCGGTGCCACGATCGAAACGGCCGACATGGCTGCCCTGATGCCGTGGCTGACCTATGCGTTCGAAACGCAGAAGGCCGCGCTCAACAAGGCCGCCGCCTGATTTTTTCGATTTCCGGTGCCGCCACCTAATGCGGCACCGCTCATACCGCATTCAGCACAAAACCCCTTTTAAGGAGCCCAAACATGGCACCTCGCGTACTCGTGTCCGACGAACTGTCGGAAACCGCCGTCCAGATTTTTCGCGATCGCGGCGTTGAAGTGGATTTCCAGCCGAAGCTCGGCAAGGACAAGGACAAGCTTGCCGAAATCATCGGCAATTATGATGGTCTCGCCATCCGCTCGGCCACCAAGGCAACCGAAAAGCTGATCGCTGCCGCGACCAACCTGAAGGTCATCGGCCGCGCCGGTATTGGTGTCGACAATGTCGATATCCCGGCGGCGTCCAAGCGCGGTATCATCGTCATGAACACCCCGTTCGGCAACTCGATCACCACGGCCGAACACGCCATCGCTCTGATGTTCGCGGTTGCCCGCCAGTTGCCCGCAGCCGATGCCTCGACGCAGGCCGGCAAGTGGGAAAAGTCGAAATTCATGGGTGTCGAAATTACCGGCAAGACGCTCGGCGTCATCGGCGCCGGCAATATCGGTGGCATCGTCTGCAAGAAGGCGATCGGCCTTGGCATGCATGTCATCGCTTACGATCCCTTCCTCTCGGTTGAACGCGCCAAGGAAATGGGCGTCGAAAAGGTCGAGCTGGAAGAACTGCTGCCGCGTGCCGATTTCATCACCCTGCACGTGCCGATGACCGACAAGACCCGCGGCATCCTGGGCGCCGAAAACCTCGCCAAGACCAAGAAGGGTGTTCGCATCGTCAACTGCGCCCGTGGCGGTCTGGTCGATGAGGCGGCGCTTGCCGAAGCCATCAAGTCCGGCCATGTCGCCGGTGCCGGTTTCGACGTGTTCGAAGTCGAGCCAGCAACGGAAAGCCCGCTCTTCGGTCTCGAAAACGTCGTCTGCACGCCGCATCTGGGCGCCTCCACCACGGAAGCCCAGGAAAACGTTGCTCTGCAGGTCGCCGAACAGATGTCGGATTACCTCGTCAAGGGTGCCGTCTCCAACGCCATCAACATGCCGTCGATCACCGCCGAAGAAGCGCCGATCCTGAAGCCCTTCATCAAGCTTGCCGACGTTCTGGGTGCTTTCGTCGGACAGGTTTCGGACGATCCGATCAAGGAAATCGAGATCCTGTTCGACGGCGCGACTGCGACCATGAATACTCGCGCCCTGACTTCGGCGCTGCTGGCCGGCCTGATCCGCAACCAGGTGGCCGATGTCAACATGGTTTCGGCGCCGATCATGATCAAGGAAAAGGGCATTGTTCTCTCCGAGGTCAAGCGCGACAAGACCGGCGTCTATGACGGTTACATCAAGCTCACGGTGAAGACCGAGAAGCAGACCCGTTCGGTAGCCGGCACCGTCTTCTCGGACGGAAAGCCGCGCTTCATCCAGATCAAGGGCATTAACATGGATGCCGATGTCGGCGCCAACATGGTCTACATCTCCAATACCGACGTGCCCGGCATGATCGGCTTCATGGGAACGACGCTGGGTGATGCCGGCGTCAATATCGCCAACTTCCAGCTCGGCCGTGAAGTCGGCGGCGGCGATGCCATCGCGCTCCTTTATGTCGATGGTCCGGTTGCGAAGTCCGTGCTCGACAAGCTGACCGCCAACCCGGCGATCAAGCAGGCTCGTCCGTTGGTGTTCAACGTCGAATAACCTGGCCGCCGGTCAACAAGATAACAGCAAGAACCTTTGAGGGGTCATGGAAAGGCCCGGTGCGTAAGCGCCGGGCCTTTCTTCATTCGGTCTAACGGGCAACAATTTACCGAATTCCGGCTATTCGCGGCGGTATATACGAAATTCCGCTTGTCGCTGGACGGACCGCCAGGTATACGGAATTCCGGTAGCTTTATTCTGATAACCGGAATTCCGTATGTTTATGTCCATTATGCGCTGCTTGCTGGACGATGTCGTGCGCGCCCGCCGTTTGCGCGGATGGACGCAGCAGGTGTTGGCAACGCGGGTCGGCCGTAGCGCCGCGCGCGTTTCGGAATTTGAGCGCGACCTGCGCAATCACCGTCTCGGCCGGGATCGTCTCGCGCTGTTCATTGAAATCTGCGACACGCTGGATGTCATGCCCGTCCTGGTGCCGGCCGACAAGATTGCCGCCGTGCGGGCGGTGATCGGCGCCACACAACCGGGCTCACCGCCCGCCGCCGTATCAAGCGCCTTCGACGATCTGTTTGTCGATCTGTCAGACGATGACGATGATGAGGAAGAGGGGGTCGGGGAGCGATGACCACCGCAACCGTTCTCGGCGTCCATCTTCTGTCTCCCGATGGGGCGCCCGTTCGGATCGGCACGCTGACCCGCGATCGTGACGGCGCGACGTCATTCGTTGTCTCGGAACCCTATCTGCGCGACCAGGATCGGTTGGTATTCAGCTTGAGCTGGCTTGTGCCCGGTGACGATGATGCGACGCGGGCAAGGCTTGCGGCACGGGGCGACAAGATCGGCATTCTCGGCAGCCTGCCGCCCTGGTTTGCCGGCCTGTTGCCGGAAGGCGCGCTGCGCGACCTTGTCATGGCCGAAATGGGTCCGGGCAACCATGACCAGTTCGATGTGCTGGTGCGTCTGGGAAGCGATCTGCCCGGCGCCGTGCTGGTTGCGCCGGAAACCGCCGTTCCGTCATCGGCCGGCGCGGTGGAAATGACGCGGCTTCACGGGATCGATCTTGCGCGACCGCAGCAGGCAATGATCAAGTTCTCGCTGGCGGGCGTGCAGCTCAAATTCGCGGCTGTGGCGATCGACGGGCGGTTGACGGTACCAGCGCGGGGAGAGGAGGGGCGCTGTATTCTCAAAGTGCCCACCGAGCATTACCCGCGCCTGCCCGAGGCAGAATTTGCGGCGATGAGCCTGGCCCGCCTGATCGGTGTCCATACCGCCAGTTGCCGGCTTGTTGCGACCGATGCTATCGACGGGGTTCCGCATGAATTCCTCAGGCACGGACCGCAGGCGCTTGTGGTCGATCGTTTCGACCGGACGGAGGATGGCCGGCGCATTCATATCGAGGATGGCGGCCAGATCGTTGGCGCGCTCGCAGAGCGCAAATACACGATGGGCACCTACGAGACCCTGTTCAACATGATCCGGCGTTTCAGCACCGACAGGCACGAGGATCTGTTCGAGGCCATGCGCCGTGCGGTGGCAGATGTGCTGATCGGCAATGGCGACAACCATCTGAAGAACTGGTCCTTCATCTTTCCCTCCCGCGGCGAAGTGCGTTTGTCGCCCGCCTATGACATCGTGCCGACGGTTCTGTTCAACCCGGCCGACCAGCTCGCGCTCAGATTTGCCGGAACGCACCGGTTCGAAAACGTCACGCTGCAACGGTTCCGCAGGATCGCCGACCATCTTGAGCTTGATGCGGGCCGCGTCGAAGCCGAGGTCCGGGCGACTGTCCGTCGGGCTCTTGAGATATGGCCCAGCACCGCTCCCACGCTTCTGGGTGATGCCGGTGCCGAAAAACTGCTGGCGCGCCTGGAGACGCTGTCACTTGTCCAGGAATGCCGATGATGGCCGAGGACGGCGACCGGACGGTGTCCCCCGCAGCAGTCAGAACTGGCGTCAGGCCAGATAGTTAGAACGCCCTTATTACATCGACGTGGCGGGCGCTTGGTGGGCAACGGCGATGCCGTCGCGCTCCTTTATGCCTGTGGTCCGGTCGGCCGGTCCGCGCTCGACAAGCTGACCGCCAACCAGGGGATGGCAGCAAGGCCCGGTGCGTATGCGCCGGGCCTTTTGTCGAGAAAAAGTGCGCGATACGCCGATTTGCTTAGCTGGCGAGGCCGCCTGCCATGTCGAACACGCTGCCGGACATGTAACCGGCATCCGGTCCAGCCAGGAAGCCCACGAACGCCGATACTTCTTCGAGCGTGGCAATGCGGCGGATAGCGTGCATGTCGAGAAAGGCGTCCGGTGCCGTCGTGCTGCCCAGCGCTTCGACCATCATGTCGGTCGGCATGGCACCCGGCTGGACGACGTTGACGGTGATGTTGCGGCGACCGAGATCGCGGGCGACGCCGCGCGCATAACCGTTGATGGCAGCCTTGGTGCCGGCGTAGTCCGCGACGCCTGGAATGAGCGCATGCGTGCCATTCAGCGAGCCGATAAAGATGATGCGGCCGCCATCGGACAGAACCGGCGCGGCGGCGCGTGTCGTGGCGACTGCCCCCATCACGTTGATCTGCCACTGCCGGTCGAGTGCGGCGGTGTCGAGATGAGGATCGTCGACCGTCTGTCCCTTTGCGACAACCGCGGCATTGTTGACGAGAATATCGAGCCTGCCGAAATGCGCGATGACGGCTTCGATCAGTGGCTTTGCCTGCGTTGTATCGGCCTGGTCGCTGCGGATTGCCAATGCCCGTACGCCCTTGGCCTTCAACTTTTCACTGACGGCGTCGGCCTTCTGGGACGAAGCAACATAGGTAATCGCCACATCGGCACCAAGATCAGCCAGCGTTTCTGCCGTAACCGCGCCAAGCCCCCGCGAGCCACCGGTCACCAACGCGACCTTGCCTTTCAACGAATCCGCCATCTGCGTTTGCCTCCGTAAAGGGACACGAGCCCCGGTTGAGTATTTCGTAACGAGCGTTACGGAATGATCGGTATGAAATTTGACAGAAGTGGTCAAGTGTTTTAATAACGGTCATTATGAAATTGATGGGGCAGGGTGATGGGACGCCATCGCGAATTCGACGTGGAGAAGGCGCTGGACGCCGCCGTGTGCGTGTTCTGGCGCAAAGGGTACGAAGGGACATCCTATGCCGATCTGACCGAGGCGGCGGGTGTCGAGCGCCCGGCGCTCTATTCCGCATTCGGCAACAAGGAAGCGCTCTTCCGGAAAGTGTTGCAGCGCTATTATGAGCGCCATCTCGATTATATTCCGGTAGCCCTTGCGTTGCCGAGCTCACGCGAGGTTGCCGCGCATATTCTGTTCAGCGCCATTGATCTGAACACACGCTATCCCGACCATACCGGTTGCCTTGGCATCAACGGTGTCTTGGCGGGATCGGACGAAGCCGAGTCGGTGAGGCTGGCGCTGATAGAGGCGCGTGCGCAAGGCGAGGCGATGCTGCGAGAGCGTTTCGAGCGGGCAAGGGCCGAAGGCGATCTGCCGCCCTCGGCAAGCGCTGCCGCTTTGGCGGCTTATCTGCTGGCGGTTCTCCACGGCATGGCGGTACAGGCCAAGGCAGGTTTCACCCGGCAGACGCTGCGCACCGTCGCCGAGCAGGCGCTTTCGACCTGGCCCGGGCCGGCATAGGGCGGTCCGGCGCCAATTCCCTCGTGTGATCAAATAGTTCGGCTGCCTTATCACATCGATGTGAGGGGAGTTCAGTTGGCGGCTTGCCGTCGCTTGACTATCTAGGTCTGCGGGAAATTGCGACGGCACCTCTACAAGAGCGGTGCGCCCGTCGCCATATGATGCGGGAGAGATCGCGTTTGTGCGGTCGGAAGGAGAGATTGATGTTATCGAAAATTCAGCGGTTCAAGCATGTATTCGCAGTGGCCGCGCTCGGCATTGCGGTGTCGCTCGTGGCCGTGGATTTCGCCGAGGCCCGTCGCGGCGGCAGCAGTTTCGGAAGCCGCGGCTCGCGCACCTATTCGGCGCCCGCGACCACCAATACGGCACCAGGCGCGGCAAGCGGCATCAACCGCTCGATGACGCCCAACACACAGCAGAACGCGGCTTCGCCTGCCAACGGCATGGGCGCCCAGGCGGCCCAGCAGCAGCGCCGTCCCGGCATGTTCGGCGGCATGGCCGGCGGTCTTCTCGGTGGCCTGGCGCTCGGCGGCCTGTTCGGCATGCTGATGGGCAATGGCTTTGGCGGCATGGCCGGTTTCTTCGGCATGCTGCTGCAGATCGCGCTGATTGCCGGTCTTGCCATGCTGGCCTTGCGCTTCTTCGCCCGTCGCCAGCAGCCAGCTGGTCCGGCCGGTGGGTACGGCGCGCAGCGCAACAGCCATGACGCCCCGCGTGGCGGTTATGGCGGCGGTCAGGCTGGCGGCAATGGCGGTGGCCAGTCCGGTTTCCGTATTCCGACCATGGGCAGCGCTGCCGGTGCCGCGACAGGCTATGCCGGCGCCACAGCGGCACCGCGAAAGGCCGGTGCGGATACCGATGAGATCGGGATCACCGATCGCGACCTCAACCACTTCGAAAAGCTGCTGCAGGACGTCCAGAGCGCCTATGGTGCCGAGGATTACGCGCGCTTGCGCACGCTCACCACACCGGAAGCCATGTCATACCTGGCCGAGGAACTGGGCGAGAATGCCACGGCCGGCGTGAAGAACGATGTTCGCGATATCCAGCTTCTCCAGGGCGATCTCTCGGAAGCCTGGCGCGAAAACGGTCTGGAATATGCCACCGTCGCCATGCGCTATTCGAGCATCGACGTGATGCGCGACCGCAATAGCGGGGCCGTCGTCCAGGGCGACGAACATCAGCCGAGCGAGACCGTCGAAGTCTGGACCTTCGTGCGCAAGCCGGCGGGAGAATGGCAGCTGTCGGCTATCCAGGGCGCCTGAGGAGGTTAGGTGTCCGCCGGTTGCCGGCGGCACCATATCCAGACTCGCGGGACCACGGTCATCCGCTTCGTTTCAGAAAGGCCAGCGTGCGTTCGTCGCGCCGGCCATCGCAGAATTCATCAAGGGCTTGTCCAAACGGCGAGCCCTTTTTGTCGACCTGTTCGAACAGCGTCATCGACGAGCAGAATTTGAGATCGTCGGGGGAGCCCAGAATATCGTGGGCGGAGCGGCCCGGATGGTCGAGCATGGCTTGCGTGCATTCGACGAGGCGCGCGCCGAGGATCGGATCGTCGAGATAGGCCAGCGCCTCCGCGCGCGAGCCGATTGCATACCGTTGCGCCATTGGCGAGTGGCCGAGACCGCTTGCCTGAGGAAAGATGAACCACATCCAGTGGCTCTGCTTGAAGCCCTGCCGCAATTCACGCAAAACGCTCGGATAAACCGCCTGCTGCGCGGCAAGAAACCGGCCGAGGTGAAAGGGATCGTCCCATTCGCCTGCGCGTGTCGCCGAGGGAGCGCTGCCGCCGTCCGTACGCCCTGTGTTTCTGTCACCCATGCCTATCTCCCTTTGATATTCCCCAACCCCCAAGCTGACGATCGGTTCGTTGCGGATGAGCGAAATATGAAATTTTCGTGGACGGGGTTTTCTATGCTGCAGTGCACCCTAGCTGGGAGGCATGGACCAATTTATCGCCGATTTTCGTGCCTATACCGATTGGCTGCCGAACTGGGTGGTCAGCATTGCCGTGCTCGTTCTCGCCCTGTTTGTCGGGCTGGCGCTGCATCGTTTCGTGTTTCGCATTTTCACCCGCGTGGTGGAGAACAAGGATCTGTTCTGGCGCTCGCTGGTGTCGCGCGGCAAGCGGCCGCTGAAGCTCGCCATCCTCACCTTCACCCTGTCCTTTGCGGTGTCGATCGCCCCGCTCGGGCCGGAGCCTGCCGGTTTCGTGCGTCATCTCCTGCTTTTGTGTTTCATCCTCGTACTCGGCTGGTCCGCCAAGGCGGCGCTGCATATCTGGATGACGGTCTATCTGCGTCGCTTCAAGCTGGATGCGGAAGATAATCTTCTGGCGCGCACGCACGTCACGCAGTCGCGCATCGGCGAACGTATCGGCAGCTTCATGATCGTGGCTTTGACGATCGCCGCCATGCTGATGACCTTCCCGGCGGTGCAGCAATACGGCGTCAGTGTCCTGGCTTCCGCCGGCGTCGCCGGTATCGTGCTCGGTCTTGCGCTTCAGCCGATGTTGAAGAACATCTTTGCCGGCATCCAGCTTGCCATCACCCAGCCGATCCGCATCGATGATGCGCTGATCGTCGAAGGCGAGTGGGGCAATGTGGAGGAGATCACCTCGACCTATGTCGTGGTCAAGCTGTGGGACTGGCGGCGCATGATCCTGCCGCTCTCCTATTTCATCGAGACGCCGTTCCAGAACTGGACGCGCGAAGGTTCAGCGCTGATCGGCACGGTGATGATCTACCTCGACTATTCCGTTCCTGTCTCGGCCATCCGCAAGCGGGTGGAGGAAATCGCCAATGAATCCAAGATCTGGGACCGCCGGGTGGTCAATGTGCAGGTGACGGATTTTACCGAAAGCGTCATGCAGATCCGCATCCTGGTCTCGGCCGCAAGCGCGCCCAAGACTTTCGACATGCGCTGCGAGATGCGCGAAAAGATCATCGACTTCATCCAGCGCGAATATCCGGCAGCACTGCCGCGGGTGCGGGCTGAAGGGGCCGCCAACGCCAATGGCGTCGCCGTCATGGACGGCATGCGCCAGCAGGCGTTTTCGAACTGACCGACCGGCGAGCCGGCGCGCTGTCCACCGCGCGTCGTCCAGCAAGCTTAACGAATGGCGGTGATTTCGATATCCTGACCGCCAAGACTGACCACATCGCCCACGCCCTTGCCGAGAAGAAGGCGGGCCACCGGCGATGTGTAGGAGATCGATCCGGCCTTGGGATCGGCCTCGTCCTCCCCGACGATACGGTAGGTCTGGACCCGGCCGTCGTCGCGCGCGAAGGTGACGGTGCTGCCGAAAGCGACAATCTGGTCGGTGGCCGGGGCTGGCATGAGTTGGGCGGTGCGCAGCCGTTCGACAAGATAGCGGATGTCCCGCAACGGGCCGGCCGTCTGGCGCCTCTTTTCGTTCACATCCTCGATGTCTTCGACCGCGGCATAGGCAGCGCGGGCTTCGGCGAGCTGCCGCTCCAGCGCCTTCAGGCCGGTTTCCGTCACCAGGTTCGGATGCGGCGAGATCGGGCGCTCCGGCAACAGGGTTTCGGCAGCCGTCTCGGCACTTTCTTCCTTGGTAAAGGCAACGCTCACATCAGAACTCCATGGGGCAAACGTGCATTATGCCCGGTTTTTGCGCGGCAGGACAGGCCAGGTGCCCCTTCCGGTGCCGAAGCGGATGGTGCCATCAAACCATTTTTGGTTGGCTGCGCCAATTGCTGCGCCTGCGAACACTTCGATATTTACTTAAATTGAAAATGGTGGTTTTCGTTCGGCGTTACCACACGCCCGAATCGCGCGGCAGCGCCGGATATTGTCAGCATGGATACGATCCAGAACCTGTTTCCTCTCTTCATTGCATCGGCCGCCGTTTATTTCTTCTTTCGCTGGGTGGTGCGCGACATGAACCGCAACGGCTGACCATCACGCCGCGCGACCCGATGTCGAAAACATGCAGGCGGCATTACGGCGTTTCAGGGCTGCCCGGCACAAAGCGTTCGTTTAGGACTAAATTACAGTTTAGTGATATATAGAAGACCCTGGCAATGTTGGTGCTCTACGCTCCAGCTGCATCTTGTCCGGGCCTTGTCATGATCCTTGAACTGCAAAATGCCATTCTGGAAATGATCGCGCGTGGTGAAACGCTCGAAAAGACCGTCGACCTTCTGTGTCGGGAGGTCGAGGTGATCGCGCCGGATATCGTCTGCTCGGTTCTGTCGGTTGAGAACGGTCTGCTGCATCCGTTGGCCGGACCGTCGCTGCCGCCGCCGTTTTCCGCCGCGGTCGACAATCAGCCGATCGGCCCGAATGCCGGATCCTGCGGCACGGCCGCCTATCTTGGCCAACCGGTTGTTGTCACCGATATTGCCGCAGACCCGCGTTGGCGCGGGTTCGAGGCGCTGGCTCTGCCGCTCGGCCTGGTGGCCTGCTGGTCTTCGCCGATCAGGGTGGGCACGCGGGTGGCGGCCACGTTCGCCTTTTATTTTCGTGAGAAACGCGGCCCGAACGCGCTGGAGAGGCAGATCGTCGAGGCCTGCGTGCATCTGTGCGCAATCGCCATCGAGCGCAACGAGCGCGTTCTGGAGCGCGAGCGCCTGACCTATACCGACACGCTGACCGATCTGCCGAACCGGGCCTGTTTCAACAAGACGCTGGGCGGGCTTGCCAACGCCCCGCGCGGCTGGGGCATTCTCCTGGTCGATATCGACAATCTCAAGCTCGTCAACGACACGTTCGGCCATGCCGCGGGCGACGGCCTGATCCGGACCGTTGCCAGCCGCGCAGCGCAATTTGGCGGCGCGGACCGGACCTTTCGTCTCGGCGGCGACGAGTTCGCCATTATCGTTGATCGCGGCATGGCAACGGGCGACGACAATCCGAACCTTGCGGATCTGGCGGCCCGCATCCTGTCCTCGCTGGCCGCTGCCAGCAATTGTGCCGGCCACGTGGTTTTTCCGAAAGCGACGATCGGCGGTGCGCTTGCCGGTCCGGGGGAAACCGCCGACGCTGTTCTGCAGAATGCGGATCTGGCGCTTTACCACGCCAAGGAGCGCAGCCGCGGTCAGTATGTGCAGTTTTCCGATGGTCTGGGCACCGCCATCACCCGCCGTTTCCGCGCCATCCGCGATGTCGGCCTGGCTTTGGCGCAGGCCCGCATCCATGCCTGGTATCAGCCGATCGTGCGTCTCGATACCCGCGAGGTCGTCGGCTTCGAGGCCTTGGCGCGCATGCGCACGCCAAGCGGCGACATCGTCTCGGCCGCGCATTTCCACGAGGCGACCAAGGATGCGCAGGTGGCGGCCGAACTGACCCAGTCCATGCTGGAACAGGTTGCGCGCGACATGCGCGTCTGGCTCGACGAGGGGCTTGCCCTGCAACATGTCGGCGTCAACCTTTCAGCGGCGGATCTCGCGGGCGGCAATCTTAATGAACGCATCTGCACCGCCTTTGCGCAGGCCGGCGTGCCGCTCAAACATGTGATCGTCGAAGTGACGGAATCCGTCTATTTCGGGCAGGGCGGTTTTCATATCGGCGACGAGATCCGCAAATTGCGGGCAAGCGGCCTGCGCGTCGCGCTGGACGACTTCGGGACCGGTTTTGCATCGCTTACCCATCTCCTGACGGTGCCGGTGGATATCATCAAGATCGACAAGTCCTTCACGGACCGACTGCGCCCTCGCGACCCGGCCGCCGTCATTATCGAGGGTGTCGTCGACATCGCCCGCAAACTCGGCATCCGCGTGGTGGCGGAAGGCATCGAGGAAAATGCGCAGGCTGTGCAGCTGATGGATCTCGGTTGCGCGCTAGGGCAGGGTTATCTGTTCTCCAAGGCGGTCGACAGGGATGCCGCCGCGCTGCTTTTGCGCCACTCCGCGCAGCGGCCGGCGAACGATACGGGCGCGCATCAACGGGCGTGAGGCAATTGCGACAGGCGGGCCGATGGCTCGGATGGCGGCGCGGCCGGGACAGGGCTCCTAACTCCCTGATCGCTCCTTGGGCACGCAGCCCGCGCCTTGATACCGCTCGCGCGGGCTCTCCCAGACAGCCGTGCGCTCTCGGAAGACACCTGCGCGCCGTCTCGTCTTGCGCGAAAGGGCATTCCTTTCTATATCCGGCAGACTTGAGCAAGATGCCCGGTCATCAGCGACCCCGCATCCCCGCACCGTCAGCCGCACCCAGACAGCGCAAAACCATATCGAGAGAGCTTCGTGAACACGCTGGATTTTGACAAGAGGCCGGAAGACACGCGCGTTGTCGTCGCCATGTCGGGCGGCGTGGATTCCTCCGTGGTTGCCGGCCTTTTGAAGCGTCAGGGCTATGACGTGCTGGGCATCACGCTGCAGCTTTACGACCATGGCGCCGCCGTGCACCGTGCCGGATCCTGCTGCGCCGGACAGGATATCGACGATGCTCGCCGCGTCTCTGAAACGCTCGGCATTCCCCATTACGTCCTCGATTACGAGAAGCGGTTCCGCGAGACCGTGATCAATCCGTTTGCCGAAGCCTATGCCATGGGCGAGACGCCGATCCCCTGTGTCGCCTGCAACCAGACGGTCAAGTTCGCCGATCTCTTGGCCACCGCAAAGGACCTCGGTGCCGATGCGCTGGCGACGGGTCACTATATCCGCTCGGCGCTCAATCCTTGCGCCGACAATCCGAACCGTCGCGCGCTCTACCGCCCGATCGACAGCGACCGCGACCAGAGCTGGTTCCTGTTTGCCACCACGCAGGAACAGATCGATTACCTGCGTTTTCCGCTGGGCGGCATGAGCAAGGCGCAGGTGCGCGAACTTGCCGAAGAGATGGGTCTCGTTGTCGCCAAGAAGGCCGACAGTCAGGACATTTGCTTCGTGCCGGCGGGCAAATACACGGACATCATCAACAAGGTGAAGCCGAACGCGGCACTGGGCGGCGATATCGTGCATATCGACGGACGCGTGCTCGGCCATCATGACGGCATTCTTCATTACACGATCGGCCAGCGTCGCGGCATCGGGATTGCGACCGGCGAACCGCTTTACGTCGTCTATCTGGACGCCCGTTCGCGCCGGGTGATCGTCGGACCGAAGGAGGCGCTCGATACGCACCGGGTCTATCTTCGCGATGTCAACTGGATCGGCGATCGCGCGCTTGAGGCCGATGCGGCGGCGGGTTTTGCCTGTTTTGCCAAGGTCCGCTCCACCCGCCCGCCTGCACCGGCGGTGCTGCATGCGGATGAAAAGGGCATCTATGTGGATCTCGCGGTTGGGGAGGCGGGCGTCGCCCCGGGCCAGGCCTGCGTTCTCTATTCCGGAGAGGGGGCCGATTCGCGCGTCTATGGCGGCGGTTTCATCGAACGCTCGGAAAGGGCCGCTGAGGCCGAGCTGGCGTTAAAGGCGCTGCTTTCGGCGCCGGTTGCCGCCTGACGCGGGAAGCAGGCAACGGGTAAGAGGCAGACGGGTGCAATACCCCGATTTCGAACTTCCCCGATTTTTGGCCAAAGCCTGCTTGACACTTCGGTGACACGGGTTTTATAAGCCGCTCATCAAAACGGCGGACGATCCGAAACGGTCCTTTCGTCGTGTGTGGCTGGGTAGCTCAGTTGGTGAGAGCGCAGGATTCATAACCCTGAGGTCGGCGGTTCAATTCCGCCCCCCGCTACCATTTTTCCTCATAAAATCATTGTCATCGCGAAAACCGTTCGGGCTGATTGCATGATTGGTCGGGGTCTGGCACTGTTTGCCCATTCGCGGGCAGGCGGGCGGACGATTCCGTCGCCGTTGGTGACCCGCCACTACGGGAGCTTGAGACAGGCATGAATTCCAAACGCTTCAACGAATGCCTGCGTGTCATTCGCTGGACGCCCATCAACATCGCTTCCGCCCTGCAGTGCGACCTGTCGTGGATCGAGGCTTTGGAGGCGGGGAACGAGGACGTTCCCGAGGGCTTGGCAACATGGCTGGAACATCTGGCCCGGGTCCATGAAGCCGCTCCGCCACCGAAAACATTTGCCGGTCAGCGCGCCCGGCTCTGACGCCCGCTGCCTGCTGCCCGCTCCACCGCACGGCGCGCGAGCCGACTGCGCTGGGGCTGATAAACGCCCTGTCACCCGCTCCCATGGTTTTAATTCCGGCTGCCCCGGCGGCTCGGGAACAAAGATCCGTGACCACGCGTTTATTCGCCGTCAGACATTCGTGCAGCCGCTCGGGATGAGGCGGCACCAAGGAGGAGCCAATGCTGAAATTCTTGACTACCGCTGCCCTCGCGATGGCGATGAGCGCAGGTTCTCTCACCGGCGCCGTCACCACGGCTCAGGCGCAGGATGTGCAGCTGCGCATCGGCCCGGATGGCATCCGCCCGGTCGTGCCGGATCGTGACCGCGATCGCTACGACCGCCGTGGCGGCTGCAGTGAACGTGATGCGCGCCGCGCAGCCCGCGAATCCGGTCTGCGGGATGCCGAAGTAACCCGCGTTACCCGCCGCAGCATCACCGTCGAAGGCATGACCCGTCGTGGTCCCGACCGCATCACCTTCGCCAACGAACGCGGTTGCCCGGAAATCTGATCGCCAGCCGTCTCTGTACGATTTTATCGATGGGCCCTGCCATTCCCGGCGGGGCCTTTTTCTTTGCTGTCATTTATTCCTCTGTTTCGGGAAGCGCGTCTGACCGGCCGGCGCATCGCCCGACGCGCGATCCGGACGGGAGGATGAAAACGCGGTCTTGAGCGATGCCGCGCGCCGGTCCATTGTGCACTTCGACGAGCAGCGTCACACGCGTCGGCGCTGCCCTTTCCCGCCCCATCAGTTCCACAGGATCCTCGAAAATGCCGTTCTCGCTCAGCCCCGCTGCCGTGTGGCCCATCGTCATGCTGCTCGCATCCAACGTGTTCATGACATTTGCCTGGTATGGGCATCTCAAGCACAAGGGCAGCGCCATCTGGCTGGCGATCGCGGCGTCTTGGGGCATCGCCTTTTTCGAATATTGCTTGGCAGTGCCGGCCAACCGCATCGGTTCGGCCGTCTACACGACCGCGCAGCTGAAGACGATCCAGGAAGTCATCACGCTTATCGTATTTGCCGGCTTTTCGGTCTTCTGGCTTGGTGAAAATCTTACCATCAACCATGTGATCGGCTTCACGCTGATCGCCGTTGGCGCTTCCTTCATCTTTCGGGCCTGAGGGAAATGCGCGGATGGCGGAGCGCTTCAAGCAGGATCACTCTTGCCGTCCCGCCGTCTTTCGCCATAGTTGCATTCATCCGATCCGCTTTCGCCAACAGGGAGTGTTGCCGTGGAGACGACGAATGACGATAGCCAGGAAGCGGTTCTGCCGCCCTTCCAGACCGGCATCCGCGGTCGCTGCCCGCGCTGCGGTAAGGGGCATCTCTTCCAGGGCTTCCTGACACTGAGGCCGAGTTGCGAGGTCTGCGGGCTGGATTATTCCTTCGCCGATCCCGCCGACGGTCCGGCCTTTTTCGTCATCTGCTTCGGCTGCGTGCCGAGCGTGGCGCTGGCGGTCTGGATCGAGATCGCATTCCAGGCGCCGTATTGGGTGCATCTCTTCACCACGCTGCCGTTCATGCTGCTGACATGCATCCCGCCACTGCGGCCGCTGAAGGGCTGGCTGGTCGCCAGACAGTATTTCTACAGGGCGCGCGAAGGCGAACTCGTCCGCCGCGATACGATCGAGCGGCCCTGACCGCGCCGGCCCCACAAGATCTCGCCTATCGCTCCGCTTCTTCGGAACAAAGCACCCGCCCAGATCATTCGATTGGGGAAATCAGGGAGCAGATCATGTCGGATGCGGATGTCATCGAAAACGAACACCAACGCCGAGCGCTTGCCGTCGAAGGCGCGCTTATGCTGCTGATCGACGGGCTGGCTTCCCGCGGAACGATTTCCGTCGATGAGGCCGAGGATATGCTGAGGGTTCTGTCCAGCAGTTCGCATCGCTCCGCGGCGCGTGCGTCGAGTTCGCTGCGCGTGGTCAAGCAGATCCGCAAGCTGCGCGGTGGCGATGGCATGGCCACGCCGGGCGCCTGAGCGATCAGGCGTCCGAGAGGTCGCACGACCCCACTTAGGCGGCCGTAACTCCCTCGAAAACGGAACCTTTTCATCGTCTCAACCGTTGGCGTCACAACAAATAAAAGGAGAGTTAGTCATGAACAGCATCGTTTGGCTCGTCGGCGCCGTCGTCATCGTCATCGCCGTTCTCAACCTCGTTGGCTTCGCCTGAAACCTGCAAACCCGTCCTCAAACACTGGAAAGGATACTATCATGAACAGCATCGTTTGGCTCGTTGGAGCCGTCGTCATCGTTCTCGCCGTTCTGTCCTTCGTCGGCATCGGCTGATACGAACGAACCTTCGGTCAAGGAACAAACAGGGCGCCGATCGGCTGGATCGGCGCCCTGTTTGCGTTCCGGGCTCAAGAAAATAGCCGGGCTGGAGGCCCGGCTTTGCAGATTCAGGTCTCGGCGACGAGCAGCGTGAAATGCTGGCCCGCCAGCGCCTCCGCCACCGAAAGCGTGTCGCCGGCTTCGACCATCCGTCCTGAAAACAGGTCCCGGTAGCGGCGTCCGGCCAGCCCCGGCTCGAGTGCCAGCGCCGTCTCATCCCAGCCCTCCAGCGCAGCCGGGGAAGGGTGATGCGCAAAGGCCGCCAGCACCAGCCGCGGCGCGATCAGCAGCACGGCGTCTTCGCCCTGTTTGCGTGCAAAGCTGACGACGTTGTGCGCGCGCTTTCCCTTTGCCGTCAGAGGCGTGTAGCTACCTCGCGAAAACAGTGCCGGTTTTGCCTGGCGCAGGCGCAGGGCTCGCGCGATGACCTGCTGCTTGACGGCACCGTTCAGCCAGTCGTCATCACTGACCGGCAGATGAGTGGTAGCGTCGAGCTGTTTCGCCAGACGGTCAAAATCCGGCACCCGGCGGTTATCGGGATCGACCAGACTGAGGTCGAGCGTCTCGCTGCCCTGGTAGATGTCGGGAATGCCGGGCGCAGCCAGCTTGATCAACGTCTGGGTGATGCCGTTGACGGCACCGGCCCACCAGAAGGGCTGCATGGCGGCGACGAAGTCTGACAGGAAGATGCGGTTGGCAAACAGCGCGCGCACATAGTCAGCCACCGCCTTTTCATAGGCGTCGTTCGGATCGTTCCAGCTGGTGTGGAGTTTGGCCTCGCGCAATGCCTTTTCGACAAAGGTCAGGAAGCGCTCCATCAGCGCGGACATGCCCTCGGCATCGGTCGGTGAGAGTTCAGGCGGCCAGACACCCGCGAGCGCCTGATACAACATCCATTCGGTTGCCGGTTCGGGCACGGCGCCGTCCGGCAACGACCGGATCGCCGCCGCATTGAGGCCGCGCCAGCGATTGACCGCCTCGGCAAACACCTCCGGCGCTTCGGTGAGCGCCAGCAGCCGGGCGCGGGCATCTTCGCCGCGTTTGGTATCGTGGGTCGAACTGGCCGACAGACCGGCAGGCTGGGCGAGCAACCGCGCCTGCATGGCAGCGTGGAAGGCTTTCAGATCGTGATCGCGCGGATGCGGCTCGCTGCCCACCTCGTTGAGCGCCAGCAGCGGGTTGATGCGGAAGAACAGCGTATCTTCGATGGATTTCGCCGTGAGCGGTCCACTGAGCTGCTGCATGCGCATCCGGAATGTCGTCGCCTGCTGTGAAACATTGTCCGCGACATCGCCGCGGATCACCGCCTCGATGAAGGCGAGTGCCGGCGCGTTGGCGCGACCGGCCTCGCGCACCTGTTCCATGACCCGGTCCATCAGGGTCGCGTTTACCTCGGTCAAACCCTCGGCCGTGCCATAGGTACGGTAGACCGGGAAGGCGAGAAGAATTTCACGCAGGGCTTCACGCATGGCGGCAGGTTCAATCGCATCCGTCCCCTGCGCCGCGGCGATCTCATGCGCCAGCCGCAGCAGGGTCGAGACCTCACCGGCGAAATTGACATCGAACATCAGTCCCTTGGCGTCACGCACCTCGGAAACGATATGGGTAGGGCGGCCGCGCAGCCGGTCATAGGCGTGGTTGAGCGCCTTCAGGCCCGCATTGTCGATCATCACGTCCGTCAGTTCGTCGATGAATTCGTAACCCGTCGTGCCCTCGATCGGCCAGTCCGCCGGAATAGTTTCCTCATGACCGAGGATCTTTTCGACGATCAGATAGGTATCCGGGCCGATCTTCTCGCGCAGGTGCTGGAGATAGGCTTTCGGGTCGGCAAGGCCATCGACATGATCGATGCGCAGACCGTCGACCGTGCCGTCGCGCACAAGGTCGAGCACGGTGCGGTGGGCATCGTCGAAGACCGCGTCGTCTTCGACCCGCAGGCCGGCAAGGCCGGTGATCTCGAAAAAGCGGCGATAGCTGAGGTCGTCTGCGGCCGTGCGCCATGAGGTCAGACGCCATGGCTGCAGGCCGTGGATCTTTCGCAGCCAGTCGGCATCGCCGGAAAGGTTTTCGAGTGCTGAGGCAAAGGCCGAAGCGTCAGCCGGCCCGGCAGCATCGACCAGCCGGCGCAGATCGGCGTGGAACGCGTCGGGTGCATGCGCGTCGGCCCTGCCGGCCAGTTCGGCAATATCGCGCGCCAGCGGAAGGTCGATGCCGTCGAGCACGGCCGCATAGCTATTGGGATGAAGTGGGTAGTGGCTGTCGAAATAGGCGAGCGACAGGCAGCCAGCCTCGGCATCCAGACGAATGGACAGATCGTCCAGCAGCGCGTCGAAATGGTCGCCAAGGAAGGGCAGGGTCAACGGCCGCGTCCAGTTCACGTCGAAATGGCGGGCGTAAAGGCTGTCCTTGCCCCATTCGACGATGCTGCGCCACCACGGGTTCTCGAGCGACGCGGCCATGTGGTTCGGCACGATATCGAGAATGAGGCCGAGCCCTGCCTGTTTCAGGGCGGCCGACATTGCATCGAAGCCTTCGCGACCGCCAAGCGACGGATCGATCTCGTTGGCGTCGGTCACGTCATAGCCATGGGTGGAGCCGCTGGTGGCGGTGAAGATCGGCGAGGCATAGAGTTGGCTGATGCCGAGTTTCTTCAGATAGGGAACGAGCGCCATGGCGCGTTCGAACGTCATGCCGTTGCGAAACTGCAGGCGATAGGTGGAGGTCGGACACGCCATCACTTGCGGCCCTCCGCAGCATCGATCGCAACAACGACGGACCATGGCGGCAGATCGCCGTCATCGGCGGATTTGCCGTCCCGGGTCCCGGTCGTTTCGTAAAGGATGTTGCCCGGCAGATTCGGTCTTTTGGCTGGGCTATCGGACAGATTGGCAGCCATCGACAGGGTGGCACCGCCGAGCGTCCAGCTCACGGCGATCATCCCGCCCTCGACGGCCGCGATATTGCCGGCATGGCCTCGTGCACCGGCCAGCAACGGAACGATATTGCCGCGCCGCAGTGTCAGCAGCCGCTCGACGAACGCCGTCCATTGGCGGCCTGTCTCACTTTCGAGCCTGTTCCAGTCGAGCTTGCAGGCCGTAAAGGTCTTTTCGGCATTGGGATCAGGGATCTCGGACGTATCGCCTTCGCCCGCGCGAAAACCGGCATGGCCGGTGAATTCCTTGCGGCGACCCTCACGCACCGCTTTGGCAAGATCGCCGTGGAAATCCGTGAAGAACAGAAAGGGTCTTTCCTCGCCCATTTCCTCGCCCATGAACATGAGCGGGATGTGCGGGGAAAGCAGGAGAACCGCAAGCAGGGCCTCGACCCTGTCCTGGCCCGCCAGCGTCAGCAGACGTTCGCCAAAAGCGCGGTTGCCGACCTGGTCGTGGTTCTGGATGAAATCGACAAAGGCCGTCGGCGGTTGGTGCGTGCTTGGAGACCCGCGCTTTTCGCCGGTCGATGGCGCAACGTCGCCCTGATGGGCAAAGCCCTCGGCCAGGACGCGGGCCAGATGCCGATGCGGTTCTTTCTCGAAATCCTGGTAATAGGCATCGGTCTCGCCGGTCGCGATGACGTGGATGACATTGTGGAAATCGTCGTTCCATTCGCCGGTATGCAGCGGCACCGTGCCGTCCTTCCCGCGTTCATGCAGGAACGTGACGTTGCGATTGTCTTCGGTTGTCAGATGAATGTGGCGATCCGGGTTTTCCGAACGGATGCGCTCGGCGATTTCGACAAGGACGTGTTTTTCGCTTTCGTCGCGGATCTGATCGATCGCATCGAAGCGCAAGCCGTCTAGATTGAATTCCTCAAGCCAGTAGAGCGCGTTCTCGATGAAGAAGCGGCGCACCGGATCCTTGTCATAGGCGATCGCCGCACCCCAGGGGGTGGGCGTGTCGGGATGGAAGAAGTCGGGCGCACAGGCCGGCAGATAGTTTCCGTCGGGGCCGAAGTGATTGTAGACGACGTCGAGAAGCACCATCAGACCGAGGCCATGGGCGGCATCGACAAACGCCTTGAAATCCTCGGGCGAACCATAGGCGCTATGCGGCGCATAAAGCAGAACGCCATCATAGCCCCAGCCGCGGTTGCCGGCGAACTGGGCGACCGGCATGATCTCGACGGCGGTGATGCCGAGCCTGGCCAGATGCGGCAGACGCTCCATGGCCGAGCGGAACGTGCCGCCTTCGGCAAAGGTGCCGACATGCAGCTCATAGATGACGGCCTCTTCCCAGGGCCGGCCGCGCCAATCGGTTTCCTGCCATGGGTAGGCGGTCGGGTCGATGACGAGAGAGGGACCGTGCACGTCGGCTTTCTGGGCGCGCGACGCGGGGTCGGCGATCGCCAGTCCGTCGTCAAGCACATATTGGTAGGGGGTGCCGGGCTCGACCCCGGTCGCAAGGATTTCGAACCAGCCGTCGCCTGCACCGGTCATTGGCGTATCCTCGCCGTCGAGCCGCAGCTTCACCTCCTGCTGACCGGGCGCCCACAGGCGGAAGCGCACCTCTCCGGCAGCGACATATTCCGCGCCCCATGTTTTTGGAAAGGTTCGCAATTCAGTGGCGGTGTCGGCTGATGGCATCAGAAATCCCCGAAGTGATTGTTGATGCCCTCAACGGCGAAGCGGCTTCGTAGTTCCCCACCGCTTGAGCGCCCGGCGAAAAATCGCAATGCCGTGCGTTCGAGGCCTGCAGTTCGAGCCCTACAGCTCGAGCAGGGCGTAGGGCCGGCCGGTCGGCTTTTCGATATGTGCCGCCACGTTATAGACAGGCGCGCCGCCCGGGGTCCTGCCTTCATAGGTTCCGCGATGGGCGTGGCCATGCACCACCGCGCTCACCGGAAAGCGGTCGATCGTTTCCGCCAGTCGCGAGGAACCGAGAAAGGGGTAGATGGCCTCCGGCTCGCCGGCGACGGTTTCCGGGATCGGCGCGTAGTGCAGCACCACCATGGCGCGGTGCGAACGGACCTGCCTCAGCGCATTTTCCAGCCGCATCGATTCCTCGACGCTTTCCGCCACCATCGCCTTGATGGCCGGTTCGCCGAAGGAGCCCAGCATGTGGCGGCCAAAACCGCCGGCAAACCCCTTGACGCCGGCAAAACCGACGCCGCCGATCTCGACCGCCTGCCCCTCGAGAAGGTGGACACCCGCATCCTTGAGGATCGTCTTCACCTCTTCGATGGAGCCGCACTCGTAATCATGGTTGCCGAGCACGCCGACGACCGGGATGGTGCAGCTGCGCAGGTCGGCGGCCAGCAGTTCGGCCTCTTTCGGTTTGCCGAGATCGGTCAGGTCGCCGGCCATGACAAGAACGTCGGCCTTCGACGAGATTTCCGAAAACAGTTCGCGGTAGGATTGGCTGCCGTTTTCCTTGACATGCAGATCGGCGACCGCGGCAATGCGCAGCGGCTTGTGCGCCGGCTCGGTCTGGGGCAGGTCCTGCGGCGGGTTGTTGGCGCTCTGGTGAATGGCTTCGTCGTTCACAGCAATGCTCCTTCCTGGGCCTGGTCGCGGAGTTCGCCTTCGCCGCCGACATCGGCAAAACCCCATTCCTTGACGTCGATTTCGAAATCAATGCGCGAAAACATCCGGCCCCGGCAGATCTTCATCTGCGGCGGCGGCAGCTGACGCTGGGCGGCAAGACGGTCAAGCAGTTCGTCCATCAGCCATTCCGGCACCTTGTCGCGCTCGGTCGGGTAGATCCAGCGGAAGTTGAGGAGGTGGATCAGCAGCACTTCCCAATGGACTTCCATATGGCCGAGCAGACGTTCCCAATCGATCTGGTCATGCGCCTTGAGGATGACATGCACGACATCGGCGCCGTCATAGCGGTGGCGCAGCTGCACGAAACACTTGGACCAGATCAGCTCGGTCGGGGCAATGACGCGCACCTGATGGCCGTGCATTTCCATCTGCCGGGCATTGTCGAGCCACAGGTCGCCGATCGGCATCGTGCCGTTGGAGCCGGCAAAGATCACATCGAGAAAGTGCTTGCCACGCTTGACCTTGCCCAGCCAGCGGTCGTCTTCGACCTCGACTTCAAAGCCCTTCGACTTGAAATGCGCCAGGATCCGCGTGTAGTCGCCGGCCTTGCAGAAGATGTCGAGATCCTTTGTGGGCCGAGATATGCCGGTATAGGCGCTGACGGCAAACGTGCCGGCGACAAGGAAGGGAATGTGACAGGCGACGAGTTCCTCGATCGCTTCGGCGGCAAAGGCTTCCGCCTCCGCATCGGCCAAAGTGGGCGAGGCCTTCGGTTCGATATTCATCCTGTTGCCGGCGCTCTCATCAGCCGAAACGCGCTGTTCGCTGCGTGGCCCCGCGGCGGCGCCGGTTGGAGCTGATGCGCCCGGAGCGGGGTTGGTCGAGCCGGCCATCGCCGCCGCAGCCGAGGCAGGCGCAACGTTGCGGATATCGCTCAGGACCTGCTCCTGCATGCCCTGTTCCAGGGCATTGTCACGGGTGCCGTCGTGGCCATTGTTCTGGGCGCTGTCCTCAGCGCTGTTTGGTGCACTTTCCGGGGCGCTGTCTTGGGCGCTCATGCATGTCCTCCGAATGATTGCGCGTGACAACCCGCTCGCCAGGCCGAGCCTCCGCCGTGGGAGGCCGGTCTTCCGGCAGCCGGCGAGCAGGTACCCGCCAGCGGATCATTTTTCCTGGTTGTCGGCATTGGCAAGCGGGCTTGGGCGGCCGTCTTCGCCGTCCTCGGCTTCACGCTGGTCGGCGTCTTCCAGATCGGAGCGGACGAGAAATGTATCGATATTGCCGAGACGGGCGGCTTCCCGCAGCGCATCGGGATTGGTGGTCTCGAGGGTTTCCTGCTCGATCGAAGGATCGATATCCTTGCGGGGGTCGCGATTGTCCATGGGCTTGCCTTTCGGGTTGCGTTGTGCAGGACAACCCCGGCAGCGCCCGCGGGTTCCACACGCTCAACCGTCGGGCTCGATTTTCGGAACCTGCGGCAACCTTCGACTGTTGGATATGTCGGTGCGGACGCGGTTCGCAACAGTTGGGAGAAATCGACATGCCTGCAAAATCCAAAGCACAGCAGAAGGCCGCCGGCGCGGCCCTGTCGGCCAAACGCGGCGACACCAAGAAGAAGGATCTCAAGGGTGCTTCGAAAAGCATGGAGAAATCCATGAGCGAAAAGGAGCTGGAGGCCATGGCCTCGACCAAGCGCAAGGGCAAGCCCGAACATCGCGCATCATGAATGCTGCCGGATGCGTGCTCGGGGTCGTGCCCGAGCACGATCGGGGCCTGAGCACGATCGGCCGGAGCACTCGACCGATGGGAACCCGACCCGCTCGGTCCTGAGCCGATCGGTCGGCGACGCGGCCGCATGCACGAAATTTTCCAGGGAGAACGCAATGCCGCCAGAGGAACTTGCCAGCACGTTGCGAGTGCTGCCGCTGCGGGTCGGGATCTACATTCCCGATGACCTGCTGGAGGACTGGTTTGCGCCGGGAACCGGCATGGACCCGCCGAGCGAAACGGCGCTTGCAGCGGCGGAGGCCTATGGCCGTCAGTTCGAATGCGAATTCAAATATTATCCGGAACGCCGCGAGGCCGTTTTGTGGAAATGGGTTCCGGCCATGTGAGCGCTCGTCCACGAAATCCCCACCCGGCCCTGGAGGTCCGCCGGGCCAGGTGGGGCTCGCTTACCGCGGTGCGTAGCGGTCGTGCAGGGCCTCGAATTTCGCCAGTTGCTCGGCGATCAGTTCGCGATTTTCGTCCCGGCGGACAAACACCTTGAACATTGCCGAACCCTTGGCGTTCATGAACCAGACGGAGCAGGAACGGCGCCCGTGGAAGGCGCGGTCGACAAAGGTCACCGAGGCGCAATTGTCCTTTTTGATATGGCCGCCAATCGGACTGTCGCCGTGGATGTTGAACCAGCCATGGCCCTCGGAGCCTTCCGGCAGCGATCCCTCCGCCTCAAGGACGATATCGTCTGTATGGACGATGAACAGGACTTTTCCCCATTGCGTGAGGTCGGTCCAGATCGGCGCGAACTCGTCCTTTGCTGCGATGACGGCGGCACCTTCCGGCAGGATTTCGAGGATTTCCGCAGGCGTTACCCGTGCTGCGCCGGCGATCGCCTCGATCACGCCATCGGGTTTTTCGGCCAGGGCGGCAAGCGCCCGGGCGCGGCGGTCACCGGTGTTTTCGGTTTGCGCGTCCATGAGCGAAAACCTTACGCCGCATCGGCGCGCGCGCCGTTCTTGTCTTCGTGGATAATGACTTCGAAACCTTCGAAATGGGGGCCGGAAAGATATTCGACTTTGCCGCGGTTGGCGCCGGCATTGGCGTGAGCTGCGCGGAACTGTTCCGACTTCGTCCAGGCGGTGAAATGCTCCTGGCTTTCCCAGACGGTATGCGAGGCGTAAAGCGTATGGTCTTCCGCCTTCGGGCCCTTCAGCATGTGGAATTCAAGATAGCCGGGCAGGGTGGAGAGATGGCGCTCGCGGTTTTTCCAGATCTCCTCGAAGGTTTCCTCGAAGCCGGGGACGACGCGAAAACGGTTCATGGCAATATACATTCTGGTCTCCTTGGACACTGTGATTACGTGGGGCCATCCGGCCTTGTGATGATGAAGGCGGACGAGCCGAGCATGATGACGGCGACAAGCCCAGCCAGCCACGGGGCCGGGTGGCTGCCGAACCAGAATCCGGCATAGCTTGCCGCCATCAGACAGATGGCGCTGACCTTGGCGCGACGCGAAATGCCGCCATGGGCCTTCCAGTTGCGCAGGGGCGGGCCGAAGGTCTTGTGGTTCATCAGCCAGGCTTCGAGTCGCGGTGACGAGCGGGTGAAACAGGCCACAGCAAGCAAGAGAAACGGTGTCGTCGGCATGACCGGCAGAAACGCCCCGATCACGCCGAGCGCAACGAAAAACCATCCGAGACAGAGAAAGACAATACGCATCCGGTTCCTATAGCTATACTGCGGGCGATCCGGCCAAGGCCGGTCTTCGCCCGCGCGCGACGATATTCGCTTGGGATCGCAGCCGCAATTCTTTTCCGCAAGGCTCCACTTTTACCCGCCGGTTCCCGGCTGGATATTTGAGTCCTGCTCATTATATTGCAGTGCAACACTCAAACCTGAAAACTCGAGGTATCGATGTCGAAGAAGAAAGTGCTCGTGGTCGGCGGCGCCGGCTATATCGGTTCGCATAACTGCCTGCTTCTGGCGGAAAGGGGTTATGAGCCGATCGTCTTCGACAATCTTTCCAACGGTCATGCCGAATTCGTCAAATGGGGACCGCTCGAAGATGGCGATATCCGCGACCGCGCGCGCCTCGACGAGGTGTTTGCCAAGCACAAGCCGGATGCGGTTCTGCATTTCGCGGCGCTGATCGAAGTCGGGGAATCGGTGAAGAACCCGGTCGCCTTCTACGACAATAACGTCATCGGTGCGCTGACGCTGCTGTCTGCCGCCTTGGATGCCGGCGTGAAGGCGTTCGTCTTCTCCTCGACCTGCGCGACCTATGGTCTGCCGGATGCGGTGCCGATGGACGAAACGCATAAGCAGGCGCCGATAAACCCTTATGGGAGAACGAAATTCATCGTCGAGCAAGCGCTCAAGGATTACGGTACCTATAAGGGGCTCAAATCGGTCATGCTGCGCTATTTCAACGCCGCAGGTGCCGATTTCGAAGGCCGGATCGGCGAATGGCATACGCCGGAAACCCATGCGATCCCGCTTGCTATCGAAGCGGCGCTCGGCCGCCGCGAAGGTTTCAAGGTGTTTGGCGATGATTACGACACGCGCGACGGCACCTGCGTGCGCGACTATATCCATGTTCTCGATCTGGCCGATGCGCATGTGCGCGCGGTGGATTATCTGCTGGCGGGCGGCGAGACCGTCGAGCTTAATCTGGGGACAGGCACGGGAACGACGGTGAAAGAACTGCTCGCCGCCATTTCCGCGGTTTCCGGCAAACCGTTTCCGGTGGAATATGTCGGTCGGCGCGATGGTGATTCCACCACGCTGGTTGCCAATAACGACAAGGCGAAAGCCGTGCTCGGCTGGCAGCCGCAATATACGCTGGATGATATCATCCGGTCCGCATGGGACTGGCATTCGCGCAGCAACCATATTCTGACGTAAGGGGCATTCGCCGATGGCAAGACTGGTGCATTCGATGATCCGCGTTCTCGATGAGGCGCGGTCGGTCGATTTCTACGACAAGGCTTTCGGCCTCAAGATTGCCGATCGAGTGCGCTTCGACGGATTTACGCTGATCTACCTTTCCAACCCGGAAACCGGCTTCGAACTGGAACTGACCGTCAATGACGGACAGGCGGAGGCCTACGATCTCGGCAATGGTTATGGCCATCTGGCCGTGACGGTCGAGGATATCGAGGCGGAATACAAGCGTTTCACCGGGCTCGGCTTCACCGTCGGCAAGCTGGTCGAAATGCCGCATGAGGGGAAACCTTTCGCCAGATTTTTCTTCGTCACCGATCCGGATGGCTACAGAACGGAAGTCATCCAGCGCGGCGGACGGTTTCAGTAAGGAGGATTGGTCATGGCGGACGTGAAGCTCGAAGAGACATGGAAGTTCGCGCTCGAAGAGGAGTTCGCCAGCCCATACATGGCCGATCTCAGGCAGTTTCTCGTGGCCGAGAAGGAGGCCGGCAAGCGCATCTTTCCCAAGGGGTCGGAGTATTTTCGCGCGCTCGACCTGACACCACTCGACGAGGTGAAGGTCGTCATCCTCGGGCAGGACCCTTATCATGGCGCAGGGCAGGCGCATGGCCTTTGTTTTTCCGTGCAGCCGGGCGTGCGCACGCCGCCGTCACTGGTCAATATTTACAAGGAGTTGAGGGACGATCTTGGCATCGAACCTGCTAAGCACGGTTTCTTGGAACACTGGGCGGAACAGGGCGTGCTTCTCTTGAACAGCGTGCTGACGGTGGAGGAAGGCAAGGCCGCCGCGCATCAGGGACGCGGCTGGGAAAAATTTACCGACGCCGTGATCCGCACCGTCAACGATGAATGCGACGGCGTGGTTTTCATCCTCTGGGGCTCCTACGCGCAGAAAAAGGCGTCCTTCGTCGATCAGGAACGGCATCTGGTGCTGAAGTCGGCGCATCCGTCGCCGCTCTCCGCGCATAACGGCTTTCTGGGGTCGCGGCCGTTTTCCAAGACCAACGAATACCTGCAGTCGATCGGCAAGGACCCGGTGGACTGGCAATTGCCGGAAAGCGTTTGATCGCGCGTTGGTGAACGATTTCCGTTTATCGTCGTCATTTATTGAACAATGCGTTCGGGCCTGATCCTCTATCCAGAACGCGTTGCATCCACCATCTTCCCTTCATGAAACGCGGTTCAAGCGAAGCCGCAGAAGGGAATTTAAATGCTCGACCAGATCAAAGGCCTTCATCACGTCACCTCGATGGCGGGAAGCGCCCGTACAAACAACCAGTTCTTCACCGATACGCTGGGCCTGCGCCGGGTCAAGAAGACCGTCAACTTCGATGCGCCGGACGTCTATCATCTCTATTACGGCGACGAGGTCGGCACGCCCGGTTCGGTGATGACCTATTTCCCGTTCCCGCAAATCGCCAAGGGCCGCCCCGGTACCGGCGAAGTGGGCACGACCGTTTTCTCGGTGCCGCAGGGTTCGCTGGGTTACTGGAGCGATCGGCTGACCCGCGCGGGTGCTGAAGGCCTGAAGGCCGACGAAGCGTTCGGCGAAAAGCGCCTTCATTTCGCAGGTCCCGATGGCGATGGCTTTGCGCTGGTGGAAGTCAGGGGAGATGCCCGCGCCCAGTGGACGGGCAATGGTGTCGGCGCCGACGAGGCGATCCGCGGTTTCCATTCCGCTTCGCTGCGCCTGCGGGACGAAGGCGCCACCGCCGAACTGCTGAAGTTCATGGGCTATGAAGAGGTCGACCAGAAGGACGGCGTGTTGCGTCTGGGCATGCCGGGCGGCAACGGTGCCGATTTCATCGATATTGAAACCATGCCGAACATTTCCGATGCCCGGCTCGGCGCTGGTTCGGTCCATCATATCGCCTTTGCCGTCGAGAACCGGGAAAAGCAGCTCGAGGTGCGCAAGGCGCTGATGGACACCGGTTATCAGGTCACCCCGGTGATCGATCGCGACTATTTCTGGGCGATCTATTTCCGCACGCCGGGTGGCGTCCTGTTCGAAATCGCCACCAACGAGCCGGGTTTCGACCGCGACGAGGATACCGCCCATCTCGGTGAAGCGCTGAAGCTGCCGAGCCAGCATGCGCATCTGCGCAAGGCACTGGAAGAGCATCTCGAGCCGCTGGAAAACTGATGTCTTGGGAGGCTGCCGGTTCGATGCGGCAGCCTCCGCTCCCTGTCCGATAAGGAATTTCACGATGAGCGTTGAAAACTATCTCCACCGCGCCCGCGCCGGCGCGCCGGGTGCGCCGATCCTGTTCGTCTTCCATGGGACCGGCGGCGACGAGAACCAGTTCTTCGATTTTGGCAGCCGGCTGTTGCCGCAGGCGACAGTGATCTCGCCGCTCGGGGATGTATCCGAACACGGCGCCCCGCGTTTCTTCCGCCGCACAGGAGAGGGCGTTTACGATCTTGCCGATCTGGAGCGGGCAACCGCGCGGATGAGCGACTTCGTTGCGGCCAACAGGCAAAAATACGGCGCCTCCGATGTGATTGGTCTCGGTTTTTCCAACGGCGCCAACATTCTCGCCAATGTGATGATCGAAAAGCCCGGCCTGTTCGATGCCGGCGTGCTGATGCATCCGCTGATCCCGTTCCAGCCGAAGGCGAGGGTGGGGCAGGAAAAAGCACGCGTGCTGATTACAGCCGGCGAGCGCGACCCGATCTGCCCGGTGCCGCTAACCGTTGCGCTTGCGGATTACTTTCGCGAACAGGGCGATACGGTGCTCACCGAATGGCATCCGGGCAGCCACGAAATCCGCCCCAACGAGATCGAGGCGGTGAAGAGGTTCCTGGAGCCTTATGGCGCGCTGGCCGGCGCAAGCTGATCCCCAGGCTCTCGCGCAACGGAATACTGATCGATGATCGGCAGCCGGATGCGATGCATGCGGCTGTCGGTCAATAGCCGCACTGGCGCAGCTGCGCCTCGTATCGCGCTGCCATATTGGCCGATTTCTGGGCGGCGCCGCGAATGGCCGCGGTGAACTGACCGCGCTCATAACCGCGGTGGCCGGCATAATAGGCAAGGTAGAGGTTGCGGCTGTCGGTCGGCGAAATGCCGTTGAGGCGGCTCGAGCGGTTGTGATACCAGCCGACGAAATGGATGGCGTCGGCAAAATTGCTGCGCCGCGCGCTCCAGCGGCCGGTATCCTTGCGGTAGGTGTCCCATGTGCCATCGAGCGCCTGCGCATAGCCATAGGCAGACGAGATCCGGCCCCAGGGAATGAAGCCGAGGACATATTTGCGGCGCGGTTTCGCATAGGGCTGAAAGCTCGATTCGACATAGATCGTCGCCATCAGCACCGGCACGGGAACGCCGAACTCACGCTCGACACTCTTGGCATCCCGGGCCCAGTTGTTGAACAGGCCATCTCTTTGCTCGAAAATGGCGCAGGCATTGTTGATCCGGCTCGGCGCACTGGCGCAGCCGGTCATAGCCATGAGCGCGATGAAAAACGCAATACGCATCGCAGAAACTTTGGTCATACCCAAAGTGATGCTCCTTAAGATTTAATGAAAAGTTTACGCATCACCCGCATCGGCGCCTTGGCCCCGGCATTTGCGATGCCGTTCTGCGGCAAAGCGTCATCTCGCGCCGCGCAGGCATTTTGATAAGAGCCCGGTCGAGCAGCCGGCCGCTGGGGCCGGCCGGGGAATTCGCATGTCGAAACGCAGTTTTTCGTTTCCGGTCGCCGACGTTCGGGCGCGCGCGCTTGGGGAGATCCATTCGCGGCCCTTCACGCTTCTTTCGCTGCCGCGGGTCATCTTTCAGGTCGCCTTTCTGACGGAAGCGAATTTCGCCGCCGATCATGCGCTGCTGGCCGAACTGTCGCTCGAGCAGGGCGTGCCGGCCCCGGCGCCCGATACGAGCCATCACACCATGAGCTGGGGCAGCGGCACGCTGCGCTGGGAGCGCCATACGGAATTCTCCACCTATTTCTGGGACAGTGCGGCTCCGGCGGCTTTCGGAGGCGAAGTTCCGGTCAATCCGTTTGGCGCACGGTTTGCCGCACCCGGCCCGTTCATTTCCGGGGTCCGCATCGAGATCCGTCCGGCGCAGGAGGACCTGGCCGGCGTCATCGCCAGCTTCGACCAGACCAGCCTGTGCCAGAGCATGGTCGCGGACGGGCAGGCGACCGTGGTGACCGATTTCCGCCAGAATGGCGACGGGCTGACGAAATTCCTCATCCTCGACCATGGCATGACGGAGGCGGCACGCGGCATGCTCGCCCAGCGCCTGCTGGATATCGAGACCTATCGCACGCTTGCGATGATGGGACTGCCACTGGCGCAGAACCTCTCTCCGGAAATCCGCGCGATCGAGGCGGAATTCACGGGCATTACCCAGCGCATGAAGCAGCACGCCCGCGGCCAGGCGGACGCGATGCTGGGCGAAATCACGGCGCTCGCGGCCGAGCTCGAGGCCAATGCCGCCCTCAGCCTCTATCGCTTCGGCGCCAGCCGCGCCTATAACAATATCGTTCTCGATCGGGTGGCGATGCTTGGCGAAAAGGCCGTGCCCGGCAGCGAAACCCTGGGCGGTTTCCTGCAGCGCCGGCTGGCGCCGGCCATGCGCACCTGCCAGTCGGTGGAGGAGCGCCAGGCCAATCTGTCGCGCAAGCTGACGCGCGCCACGGCCCTGTTGCGAAGCTGGATCGATGTCGATCTGCAGAAGTTCAACACTGAAATCCTCGCTTCAATGGACAAGCGTGCGCATCTGCAATTGCGCCTGCAGCAGACGGTGGAAGGGCTTTCTGTCGCGGCAATATCCTATTACGTTATCGGCCTGGTCGGTTACCTCGCCAAGCTCGCGCATCATCTCGGCGTTCCGGTGGGACCCGAGACCCTGACGGGGGCGGCCGTGCCGGTCGTGGTGCTCGGCATCTGGTTGACGGTGCGACGCATTCGCCGCAGACACCGCGACTGAGGGCGTTCGGGCTGGCAGCACGAAAGGACGGAGCGATGGGGTTTGGGGGAGATCCGCTGATGCTTCGTTTCGCCTGTGCCGGTCTGCTGGTGGTTGCCGGTGCTGCCTCGGCCGCTTCGCAAACTGCCGCCCCAGTGCCCGCCGACGCGCTGCCCGCCGACGCGCTGCCCGCTGACGTCCGCCACTACATCGCTGAGCGGGAAAATTGTGACCATTTTCGCGGCGAGGACCCCTATGACGCCGACCGCCGACGCGAGATCGACGCCGCGCTCGATCGCTACTGCAAGGGCACGGATGCCCGGCTCGATAGCCTCAGGAAGAAATACCGCAAGGGGTCCGCTGCCATTCGCGATGTGCTGAACGGGTTCGAATACCCGATCGAATAGTCAGGCAGTTGCCGGATGTTTGGGCTTCCAGCGTTCGGCAATGGCGATGCCGCCCAGCGAAAGGATCAATGCAAGGATGTGGAAAGCGAAGAGCTGTTCGCCGAGGATGGCGACCGAAAGGATGGTCCCGAACACGGGCACGAGGTTGATGAACAGGCCGGCGCGGTTGGCGCCGAGGTCGATCACGCCCCTGATATAGAGGATCTGCGCGACGAGAGAGGCGAATATGCCGGTATAGAGCGTGGCCGCCCAGCCGGTGACGTCTGGCAGGAGCAGGTTTCCGGCGCGATATTCCCAGACCATCAGCGGCACCGAAGAGATGAGCGCGGCGAGCGCGGGGATGGCCATCAGCGTGCGCCAGTCCACCGGCGGGCGCCATCTGAGTGCGATCGTGTAGGCGGCATAGGCAAGAACGGCAAAGATCATCAGCGCGTCGCCCTGATTGACCGTCAGTGTCAAAAGGCTGCGCAGATCGCCATGCGCCGCCGTCAGCGCGACGCCGACCAGCGTCAGCGAAAAACCGAAGACCTGGGCGATCGACACCCGGATGCGAAACAACACGAAATTGGCGACGAAGATCAGGAAGGGAATGGCCGCCTGTTCGATCGTCACGTTGATCGCCGTCGTATGATGCACGGCGGAATAGAGAAGCGCGTTGAAGACGGTGTAGCCGATGACGCCGAGAAAGATCAGAACCGGCAGATGGTTTTTGGCGACCGGCCAATCCTTGCGGATCTGCGGCAGCGAGATGGCGAGAATCACCGCCACCGCCACAAGCCATCGCAAAAGGGTGAAGGTCATCGGGCTGATATGGCCGACCGCAAGCTTGGCGACGACGGCGTTGCCGCCCCAGCAAAGCGTAGCAATGATCAGAAAAACATAGGCTCTACCGTGCACGCCCGCACTCCCCCGATGCCCGCCCACGCGGCACTTGCGCCGTTTTCGGCCCTGCCAATACCGGTGGTGGCGGTGTTTTGTCACGCAAAAACCACAGGCAAATCGATAAAGCGGTCGCTTTCCGACATTTGGCGCAGTATAGATGCGCCGGTTTGAGTAGGCGCAACGTCTTGCGCCGCAAGGCAGGATATCTCGAAATGACGAATGTCGTGGTAGTGGGCTCCCAGTGGGGTGATGAAGGCAAGGGCAAGATTGTCGACTGGCTTTCCGAACGTGCGGATATCGTTGTCCGCTTCCAGGGTGGCCACAATGCCGGCCATACGCTCGTCATCGATGGCGTCAGCTACAAGTTGTCCCTGTTGCCTTCGGGCGTCGTGCGTCCGGGAAAGAAGGGCGTCATCGGCAATGGCGTCGTCGTTGATCCGCATGCGCTGATCGCCGAAATCGGCCGCCTGGAAGCCCAGGGCGTCATCGTGACCCCGGATAATCTGCGCATCGCTGAAAATGCTACGCTGATCCTCTCGCTGCACCGCGAACTCGATGGCATGCGCGAAGACGCCGCCTCCAACAGCGGTACCAAGATTGGCACGACCCGCCGCGGCATCGGCCCGGCCTACGAAGACAAGGTCGGCCGCCGCGCCATCCGCGTCATGGATCTGGCCGACCGCGATGCGCTCGAAGCCAAGGTCGAGCGTATTCTTAACCACCACAATGCGCTGCGTCGCGGTTTCGGCGCGGCCGAAGTCGAACACAAGGACATCATGGAGGAGCTGACCTCGGTTGCCGACCGTATCTTGCCCTTCATGGAAAGCGTGTGGGAACTGCTCGACAAGGAGCGTCGCCAGGGCTCGCGCATCCTGTTCGAAGGCGCTCAAGGCTCGCTGCTCGACATCGACCACGGCACCTATCCGTTCGTCACCTCGTCCAACACGGTTGCCGGTCAGGCCTCGGCGGGTTCGGGCATGGGTCCGGGTTCGCTGGGCTACATTCTCGGCATCACCAAGGCCTACACGACACGCGTCGGCGAAGGCCCGTTCCCGACTGAACTCAACGACGAGATCGGCCAGTTCCTCGGCGAGAAGGGCCATGAATTCGGCACGGTGACGGGCCGCAAGCGTCGTTGCGGCTGGTTCGATGCCGCGCTGGTGCGCCAGTCGGTCGCCACCAATGGCATTACCGGCATCGCGCTCACCAAGCTCGATGTTCTCGATGGTCTGGAAGAGCTGAAGATCTGCGTCGGCTACATGCTCGACGGCAAGCGGATCGACCATCTGCCGGCGGCACAGGCAGCGCAGGCGCGCGTCGAGCCGATCTACGTGACGCTGGAAGGCTGGAAGGAATCGACCGTCGGCGCCCGTTCCTGGGCCGACTTGCCCGCTCAGGCGATCAAATACGTCCGTCAGGTCGAGGAATTGATCGGCGCGCCGGTTGCCCTACTTTCCACCAGTCCGGAACGGGACGATACCATACTTGTGACGGACCCGTTTGAGGACTAATATCCTAGTTTGACACATCTTTCACGCGACCCTTGCGGGCTGGTGATCAAGAGAAAGTATCGATGGCTGATTTTGTAGCGGTTATTCGCCGGGCGGTAGACGGTCTGGCGAACAATACTCCCGAGATGCGGCTTCGGGTGTATGAAAAGGCGCGTGGCGCTGTCCAGCGACAGCTCGAAAACATGAAGCCGCGCCCGTCGGACGACATGCTGCGCCGCCAGATGGACAAGCTGGAGGCGGCGATTACCTCCGTCGAAGCCGAGCATGCGCAGGCATTGCCGGCCGGCGAACCGGAGGTCTCGGCCGGTGCCATCGCTGCGACATCTGATGCTACGCCGATGGAGCCGCAACGCGCGTCGGAATGGCCACGGGAGCCGGAGCCGGCGGCTACGCCGGTGCGGGACGATGCAGCCTCGTCCTATTCCCCCAGCGCCTATGCGCGCGGCGAAGAGCCGGCGGACGAAGATATGCAGGGCGACTATCCGCCCGTCTCGCCTGTGTCGCCTTCCTATGAGCCGCAGCAGCATGATTTTCAGAGCCACGAGCCGGCGAACGAGCCGGTTGCCTATGAGCCGCCGTCCTATGAGCCGGAACCCGAGGCAGCCCGCTATGAGCCCATCGACGATCGCGGTCTTGGGGAGCAGGGTGCTGCGGATCACGGCGCCGACGATCGCTACGATGCCGCGGCCGTTGACGCACGCCACGACAGCGTTCCAGGGGAACCGGCGGAGGTTCCGCGTTGGGACGAACCGGCGCAGCCGCTCAACGCACCCTATCCCGACGAGCCGCCTTTTGGCCGTCCGGCCGAATTGCCGGAAACCGTGGCTTATCTCGAAGATCGTGATCGCCTGATCCCGGCCTCTGAGCCAACCTTCCCGGAACAGACACCGATCTGGCCGCAGGACCCGGACGCTCCGCATGCGGACACGGCGCATGCGCATGACATTCGCGAACCGGCTGAGGGCGGTGAGCGCGATACCCAGAATGCCGCGCTCTCCCGGCTTGTCGAGCCGATGGCCGATTTCGACGAGACCCCGACACCGGCGCAGGAGCCTGGCTGGTTTACGGGCGCTGCGACACGGGTAGAGGCTGATGCGACGCCCACGCCCGCATGGTCCGACACGGTCGAGCTGCCGCGTGCCACGCAGGACGACACGAGCTCCGCCTTTGCCGAGCAGCGGTTCGACGACCGCCCTGCCTCAGAAAGTTTCGATGCGCATTTCGAAACGCCGGTCAGTGCCGCGGCCACGGCCCGCATGCCGGCTGCCGCCGATCTGCCGGAATTCGGCGTTGCGCCCGCCTCGTCTTCTGCTGCCGCGAGCGATCCGTTCGAGGAATATCTGCGCAGCCAGCCTGATCTGACGACGCCTGTTGCGGCGACATCTGCTGCCGGGGCGACGACCGCCGCGACCAGCGAGGCAGGTAAGCCCGCCGATGCCGACCCCTGGAACGACCTCGAGGAACTGATCGGCTATAACAAGGCCGCTGCTGCAGAGGCCGAAAAGATGCCGGCTGCCGAGGACGCGGAGCTGCATGACGACATGATGCCGCCGCCGGTGCGGCCGTATCGTGCGCAGCCGAAGCCCAAGCGCAGTTTCGGCCCGTTGATCCTCGCTGTTCTCGGCCTCGTCATCGTCGGTGGCGGCGGCTATGTCGCCTGGTCGAACTGGGACAAGGTCGGCGAACTGGTCGGCAGCATTGGGGGTAGCGAAACCTCCGAGACTGATACCGCGCAGCAGACGCCGCCGGCGACGGCGACGCCGCCCGCCAGCCAGACGCCGCCGGTCGCCAACACCCCGGCACAGACCGCGCCCGCCGACCCGGCCGCCGGCGGCGCGACGCCGCCCGCGGCAGCCGACGGCGCGACGGCGGGTCAGAAATTCACACAGCGCCTGCTGGCCAACGGCACGGAAGTGGACGAAGGGGCAGGCGGACCGGCAGCCGGCGGTGGCGGCCAATCGGTGGCGCAGTTGAACAGCCCACCCGGCACGCCGGCAACCACGCCTGCCGAAGCGACCGCCCAGGCGCCTGCGAACGTACCGGCCGTCAACCCGACGGAAACGGCCGCCGTCAGCGGCGAGAAGATGTTCCTTTACGAAGAACGCCTGGGCCAGCCGGCGCCGACGGCCGTCGAGGGCAATGTCTCCTGGTCGCTGCAAAACGAGCCGGGTGAGAACGGGCGCCAGGAGCCGACCGTTCAGGCGCGCATCAATATCCCCGGGCGTGGGCTGACGGCGCTTGTCACCTTCAAGCGCAACAGCGACGCATCGCTGCCGGCAAGCCATCTGATCGAACTGGTGTTTTCGGTTCCGCCGGATTTCGAAGGCGGCGCCATCGACAGCGTTCAGCGCATTGCCATGAAGGATACGGAACAGGATCGCGGCACGCCGCTTGTGGCCGTTCCGGCCAAGATCACCGACGATTTCCACATGATCGCGCTGAACGACTTCCCGGATGCGCGTGCGACCAATCTGGAACTCCTGCGCTCCAAGAACTGGCTCGACATTCCGCTCGCTTACCGCAACGGTCGCCGGGCGCTGCTGACCCTGCAAAAGGGTCAGGAGGGCATCCGCGCCTTCAACACGGCGATCCGCGAATGGTCGACGGCGACTGCCTCGTCGGGACAGTGAGCAGCGACGCTCCGAAACAGCTTGATCAATCCGGCCGCAATGCCGCGGCCGGAAACGGCGCTTCACCGCAGGGCGGTTTCAATGCGCTCGTGCCGGAACTGGATGTTTCGGACATTGCTGCCAGCCTGCATTTCTGGTGCGATCTTCTCGGCTTTCACATTGTCTACGACCGGCCGGCTGCCGGCTTCGCCTTCCTTGAGCGGGAGGGGGCGCAAGTCATGCTGTGTCAGGTGAATGGCGAATGGGTGACGGGGCGCTGGAGCGTCCGGTTGGACGAGGCATCAATTTGGAGATCAAGGTGTCCGATGTTTCCGTCATCGCTTCGTCACTCAAAGCGGTAGGTTGGCCTCTGTTTCGCGCCCTGAAAGACAGCTGGTATCGCATCGGCGCGGAAGAAATCGGGGCAAGGGAATTTCTCGTGCAGGATCCGGACGGCTATCTCCTGCGGTTCTCGCAGCCGATCGGCCATTGTTCTCCCGACGGCTGACCGGTCGCCAATAAGTCGTTGCACGCGAACTTGCCGCAGTGACATTCAGCCTGGGAAATGCCATGAAACAACCATGCGTTTCGTCAGGAAAATCATCGCGGACAGTTTGAGCGGCGGGGTTATTGCCCTGCTCGTATCGCTGATGATGATGCTTGACGGCGCCATCGGCGCGCATGCGCTCGGTGCGATGGTCGCAGCCGAGCGGGCGGCGGCATCCGAAATCATCTGTTCCGGTGCAGCGATGTCGCCGGATCACCATCACGGGCATGCCTCCTCCATGGATGCCGGCAAGACCGGCCACGAGCATGATGGCAGCGCCGGTCGCCCGGATTGCTGTTCGGCCGCCTGCCAGTTCGTGGCGCAATTTGCCGCGACCGATCTGCCGGTCCAGCCCGTGCCGCAATGGCCGGTGCCCTCACGCGCCAGCCCGATTGCGCGCGACTATGCGCCGTTCACGCTCCGCCCGCATCTGCATTCCCAGACAGCACGCGGCCCGCCTGCCTTCCAGTCCTGACGCCGATCCCGGCCGGACCGCAGGTCCGGCGCAATCCGCTCATCTGGAGGCACCATGTTCATCCCGTCCTATTTCCTGCCAGCCGGCGCAGCTGCGACTGGCCCATCTCGTTTACCCGTTGTTGGAAGGAGCGCGCCATGACGACCGCTCGTATTCCCAAAGCCACAAGCACCGCGGCATCCGACAGCGCGGCTCTGCGCGCATTCCTGACCCGGCTGCATTTCTACGTCGGTCTTTTCGTCGGTCCGTTTCTGCTGATCGCGGCAATCACCGGCACGCTTTATGTGCTCACGCCGCAGATCGAGGAGCGGCTCTACCATGAAAACCTCATCGCGCGGATGCAGGGGCCGGCAAAACCGCTGTCGGAGCAGGTCGCCGCGGCGCGGGCGGTGATCGGCGAAGGGCCGCGGCTTTTTGCCGTGCGCCCGTCGACCGAGCCCGGGCGCACCACCCGGGTGATGTTTACAGAGGCCGGGCTCGGCGAATCGGAGACGCGCACGGTCTTCATCGATCCGGCATCGCTTTCGCCGCAGGGAGAGCGCATCACCTACGGAACGAGCGGCATTCTGCCCTTCCGCATCACGCTGGACTATCTGCATCGCAACCTTCTGCTCGGCGATATCGGCCGCCATTACAGCGAGCTTGCCGCATCGTGGCTCTGGGTTTCCGTGCTTGGCGGCGTGCTGTTGTGGTGGTGGCAGCGCAGCAGCGTGAAGCCGGCCTCAGGCCGCGCCGATACGCATCGGCGTGCTCGCCGGCTCCACACCGTCATCGGCCTGTGGGCGGCGCTTGGGCTTCTTTTCCTTTCGGCAACCGGGCTGACATGGTCGCGCTGGGCCGGCAACAATATCGACCTCCTGCGCAACGAGGCGGGCTGGGTGACGCCGGCGATCACCACTGCACTCAACCCGAAGGAAGATCAGCCGGTGCTGGGAGAGCATGCGGCGCACGGCATGGGGATGGCTGTCGAGACGGCGGCCCCGGCCGACGAAGCCGCCATGGTCGCCCGTCTCGATGCAGTCATTGCCTCGGCGCGCGCGGCCGGGATCGACAGTCCGATGGTCGAAATCCGCCCTCCACGCAGTGTCGACGAGGCCTTTCGCGTCAGCGAATATGATCGTCGCTGGCCCACCCAGGTCGATACGGTCGCCGTCAATCCGGACAGCCTTGCCATCACCAGCCGCGCGGATTTCGCCAGTTTTCCGATCGTCGCCAAATTGATCCGCTGGGGCGTCGACGCGCATATGGGCGTGCTCTTCGGACTTGCCAATCAGGTGGTGATGGCCGCGCTCGGCATCGCCCTGACGGCGATGATCGTCTACGGTTATCGCATGTGGTGGACGCGCCGGCCGGCGCCTGGCGGCTCGGTGCGCACGCTGATGCGCAGCTTTTCCTACCTGTCGCCCATGACCAAGGTGATCTCGCTCGCCTTGGCCATCGGTTTCGGCGTGGCGCTGCCGGTGATGGGCGTCAGCCTGCTGGTGTTCCTGCTGATCGATTTCTTCCGGGCCGCGCTCGGGGAAATGATGGCAGCAGAGCAGCGCAACATGCCGCCCGGCATGCGGTAGGCTGCGACCCGCCGTCTCCTGAAACCAAAAAGACCCCGCGGCGTAAGCCGCGGGGTCTTTCACATTTGTACCGGCCGGATATCAGGCGTCGACGACCCGCAGGGCCTGTGCCTGCGCCAGCGCTTCCTTGCGAACGGCATCCTGCACCTTTTCGAAGGCGCGGACCTCGATCTGGCGAACGCGCTCGCGCGAGATGTCGAATTCGCTCGACAGCTCTTCCAGCGTCACCGGATCCTCGGCCAGGCGGCGGGCTTCGAAAATGCGGCGCTCGCGTTCGTTCAGCACGCTCATCGCTTTCGTCAGCATGCGGCGGCGCGTATCGAGCTCGTCCTGCTCGACAAGAACCTGTTCCTGGGTCTCGCTGTCATCTACCAGCCAATCCTGCCACTGGCCGGATTCGCCTTCGGTTGCGCGGATTGGTGCGTTCAGCGATGCGTCACCGGACAGGCGGCGGTTCATCGAGACGACCTCTTCCTCCGACACCTTCAGCGTGGTGGCGATTTCCTTGACCTGGTCGGGGCGCAGGTCGCCGTCTTCGACTGCCTGCAGCTTGCCTTTGAGGCGACGCAGGTTGAAGAACAGGCGCTTCTGGTTGGCGGTCGTGCCCATTTTCACCAGCGACCAGGAGCGCAGGATATATTCCTGGATCGAGGCCTTGATCCACCACATCGCATAGGTGGCCAGACGGAAACCCCGTTCGGGATCGAATTTCTTGACCGCCTGCATGAGGCCGACATTGCCTTCCGACACGACTTCGCCGATCGGCAGGCCATAGCCGCGATAGCCCATGGCGATCTTGGCGACGAGACGCAGGTGACTCGTCACCAGCTTGTGGGCGGCGTCGCGGTCACCATGTTCGGCGTAGCGCTTCGCAAGCATGTATTCCTGCTGCGGCTCCAGCATCGGGAACTTGCGGATTTCGTCGAGATAGCGGTTAAGACCGCCTTCACCGGCGGTAATGGATGGCAGATTGTTGCGGGCCATAAAGCACCCCCTTCTGATCGTATTGTGCCGGCTCCCTCGGGCTGACGCCACCGTATATGGACGTCATCAAAGACCCTTGCAGGCAAGCCGCTTCGGCGCGGGTCACATGTCGACCCCACTCCGACCCAGCTACCAGATAAGTACGGCGGAACGGTGACTCAATGTTTCCGCGGGCATCACGGGCGCGTTACACCATTACAAATTGGTAAGCTTCGCTGCGCTTGAGACCGTGGACATTCCGGCACTTGGATCGGCTGTTCCTTTGCCCGTTTCTACCGCATTTCCACCGAACCTGTTCTGTCATTTTCAATGTCATGCGGTGACGGACTGTTTCTAGAAACATGGAAACAGCAAAGGTGTTCCAGGATTAATGGCGTGGCATTCTCGACGGCGCCGGGCGGCATGCGGCCTTACGGTCACCTTGCCTCCCGTTCAGGGCGTCGTGATCGATCGTGGATCAGGCCCGCAGCGCCTCAATCAGCTCTGCCATGTCGTCCGGAACCGGCGCTTCGAACTCCATGACCTCGCCTGTGCGCGGATGTTCGAAGGCAAGCAAAAAGGCGTGCAGAGCCTGGCGCGGAAAACGGCTGACGAGCGCTCTTGCCTCTTCCGGCAGCGTGTTGACCTTGGTCTTGAAGCCGCCGGCATATTCCTTGTCGCCGATCAGGGGCGTGCCGACATGCGCCATGTGGACGCGGATCTGATGGGTGCGGCCGGTTTCCAGCCGGCACTCGATGAGCGCCGCAAGCGAGGTCGCGTCGGGTTTTTCGTGAAAGCGCTCCATCACTTCGTAATGGGTGATGGCGTGGCGGGCGTCGTCGCTGTCTTCCTTCTTCACGGCGCGCTTGGTGCGGTCGCCGCCGGCGCGACCGAGCGGCGCGTCGATCGTGCCCTTCAGGCCGTTCGGGCGGCCCCAGACGACCGCCATGTAAGCGCGCTCCAGCGGGCCGGTGCGGCCATGATCGGCGAACTGGTCGGCCAGATGGCGGTGGGCTGCATCGTTCTTGGCGGCGACCATGACGCCCGACGTATCCTTGTCCAGGCGATGGACGATGCCGGGGCGCTTGACGCCGCCAATGCCCGACAGGCTGTCGCCGCAATGAAAGATGAGCGCATTGACCAGCGTACCGGTCCAGTTGCCCACGCCGGGATGCACCACCAGTCCGGCCGGCTTGGCAATGACGATGACGTCCTTGTCCTCGTAGAGCACGTCCAGCGGAATGTCTTCGCCCTTGGGCTCCGGGTCTTCCGGCTCGGGCAGGTCGATCTCGATCGTATCGCCAGGGGCGACCTTTTTCTTCGGCTCGGTGCAGGGCTTGCCATTCAGGCTGACGGCACCCTGTTCGATCAGCGCCTTGAGCCGGTTGCGCGAAAATTCGCCGCCGAGCTCTGCCGCCAGCCATGCATCGATGCGGCCTTCCGCATCTTCTCCAGCGCTCAGGACTTTCCTTGGCTGCTCGCCTTGGTTAAAGGGGTCGTTCATTCATTTATCCGATGTTGAAAATCTGACGCAAGGACCGTTCCATGACCAAAGCCGAAATCGAGGACCAGAGCCCGGAAGAGCCGCTCGATCCGGCAATGGAGAACATCCGCCGCAAGATGATCAAGCTGCAGCTCGTGTCGGGCGGCATCTTGCTGGTCTGCTTTATGGCCGTCCTTGCTGCCATTGTCTACAAGATCACGCGTCCTGCCCCGCAGGCGACGTCCGCCCAGCCCGTCGCGGGCAGCCTTGCCGTGCCGGCCGACCAGCCGGTAACGGCCGTTGCCAACCTGCCGGCCGGTTTCGTCGTGCAGTCCGTCTCCCATTCGGGCAACCAGATCCTGTTCTACGGCCAGCTCGACGGCGTGTCGAAGGCGCTGATCTTCGATGTGTCGGTCGGAAGGGTCATCGCCGACATCACGGTCGGTAACCGCTGATGCGGATGGCGGGGGACGGTCTCGTGCGGATCGACGATCCGGCCGATCCCCGCATTGCGGAATTCCGCGATATCAAGGAACGCGACCTTGCCGGACGGCAGGGCCGCTTCATCATCGAGGGCACAGTGGTTCTGCGCATGGCGGTTGCCGCGCATGGGGCAGGGGCGTTTGCGCTCGAAAAGATCCTGCTTCTGGAAAACCGCGTCGAGGGCGTGTCGGAAATTCTGGCGACCGTGCCGCCGGATGTGCCCGCCTATGTCGCCAGCGGCGCGGTGCTGGATGCGATTGCGGGCTTTCATCTACACCGTGGCATCCTGGCGCTCGGCAGGCGTATCGTCGAGCCGGACGCCGATGGATTGATCGAACGGCTGCCGGAACGGGCGCTGGTCGTCGCCGCCTGCGGTATTTCCAATCATGACAATATCGGTGCGATGTTCCGCAATGCCGCTGCTTTTGGGGCGGATGCGATCCTGCTGGACGAGACCTGCTGCGATCCGCTTTACCGCAAGGCGCTGCGCGTATCGGTCGGCTCCGTTCTGTCCGTGCCCTATGCGCGTGGCGGCAGCATAATTTCGGTGCTGGAGCGGCTGGCTTCCCGGGGTTTGTCGATCTGGGCTCTGTCGCCTTCCGGAAGCGTGGACCTGCGCGCAATCTCTGCAGAACGGACCGGCATTGCGCTGGTCACCGGCACCGAGGGCGAGGGGCTGCCCCCTGCGGTGATGAACCGGTTTCGCTCGGCGCGTATTGCACAGAGGCCGGGTCTCGACAGTCTTAATGCCGGCATGGCGACCGGTATCGCGCTATACGAAATCGCCCGCGTCCAGGGAAAAATCTGATCTCAAAATCCGCGGTCATGGCAAGGTCGCACCGGCAGATGCCGGCGGGGGCAGGCGTGTGCGGCCCTCAGGCTTCCTCGGTGCGCGGCGCCTGTTCGAGAATGGCGTCGCGGGCACGCTCGGCAAGGCTGATACGTCCCGCTCCCGCAGCGTCCGGTGCCTGATCAAGCAGCGTATGGATCGGCGAGGAGGGGCCTTCAAGCGCAGCCGTAAGTGCCACCATGCTGGCGGCGATGGAAGCCATTTCCGTGCGGATCGCCTCATTGCCGGCCTTGCCGCGCGTCTTGGTCAGGCGTTCGCCGAGCGCCGTGCCGCGGTTGCGGATATCCTGTGCCATCGCCGTCAGATCGATGGCCTCGGGCGAGTTGGCCGCGATGACGGCCGTCGTTCTGTCGGCGTCCTCCGACTTCTTCTTCGGCGTCGGCAGGGCGATGCCGGCAGCCTTCAGCGCCCGGGTGGCGGCGCGGTTTTCCGAATTGGCGGTCTTCACCTTGTCGCGCAGGCGGGCGATCTCGGCATCGCGGCGCTCCAGCGCAGCGTCCTTGTCATTGCGTTCTGCCAGTTCGCGGGCGAGCTTGTCTTCCAGCCGCAGGGCCCGGTGCTCTTCCTGCGTCAGGCGGTTCTCCGCCTCCTTCGCGCGGTTGGTGAGCAGCTTGACGTCCTGGTGCAGCGCGTCGCGCTCGTCGCGCAGCGCCGCAACCCGGAATTTCAGGTTCTCCACCTCGGTATCGCGGGTCGACAGGTCGATCGTGAGATTGTCGAAATTCGCGCCGATCGTCAGCAGGCGCTTGCGCAGGCTGTCGATCTCCAGATCCTTGGCGGCGCCGGCATCCTCCACCGTCTGCAACGCGGCGCGCAACTGCTGGATATAGACATCTTCGCGGCGCAGGCGCGAGCGCAGGTCGGCGGCCTCGGTGTTCATCTCGTCGATCTGCATGTGCAGTTCGTGGTTTTCCGATTGCAGGCGCGCGGTATCGGCGCTCAGCCCATCATGGCGCAGCTGCAGCGCGACGGCGGTGTCACGCGCCTTGACGAGATCCTGCTTGGTGCGGGCGTTTTCAGCGGCGTAGACGGCGCGTGCCATATCGCGCTGGGCGCGCACTTCCTGAGGGCTTATCGGCATCGTCGCCTGGATGCGATTTTCCGTGTAGCGCACGATGCGTCTGTGGATGGCGGGCGCGACGATCATCGCAAGGAGAACGGCGGTCAGGAAGCCGAGGCCGAACAACAGGGCAAATTGGATCACGTCAGGGCCATCCCGCAGTCTGAAATATCGAGCCTATCATCGTCCTTCGCCAGGGAACTTGGCATGCGGCGTGCGAGGCGACAAGCGCTTCGCATCTATAAAAGGCGAAACTTGGATGGATGGGATCAGAAAGGATTCCAGGTCGGGCTGGGCGTCAGCTTGAGATAGCCGACATTGACGCCCAGGCGGGCACCGAGACCGGTGCGGATCGGCACCAGGACGACATTCTGGTTCTTGAGGACCGTCATGCCGACGCCGGCGATGACGAAGGCGGAGCCGCTGACGCCGCCATAGCGCGCGTAAAGCGCCTGGATGGATGGCAGGTCGTAGATCAGCATCATTGCCCGCGTGCCCTGGCCGCCATAATCGATACCGAGCGACGGACCCTGCCAGTAGACCTCGTGCTGGCCGGCATTCTTGGTGTAGAGCTGGCCTTCGCCATAGGTCAGGCCGGCGATGAAGGCGCCGGAGCCTTCCTGGCCGAGAATGTAACCGTTCGGCAGACCGTATTGCTGGAAGGCGCGCTCGACGACCTTGGCAAGACCGCCGCTGGCATTGCCGAAGAAATTGTGGCCGGCGTCAACGATTTCCTGGGCGGTATACTGTTCGCCGTTCTGCTGCTGGGCACTGGCAACGGTGGGAAGGGCAAGAGGCATTGCAAGAACAGGGGCAAGCAGGCTCTGAAAACCCAGGCGGGCGATGGCGTAAAATTTGCTCGGGCGCATCGATCTTTCCGTGGTTTGCATCGAATCTTGTCGCATATAGCGGTCTAACCATCTTGAGGCGATGGTGTTAACAATCGGTTTACCAAAAATGGTGTTCTTAAGGCGCAACGCTGACGTCATTCCCGCGCAACGTTGGCGTGCTCAGGTTCACGCCATTCGCGGAGGACATGTCATCCGCATGCGTCATATATACGGCGCAGACTGGACGCTGTAACACTTTCACGCAGCGTGTCGTGGTTTTGCAAAACCCATGGCGGTTTTTTCGAAAACACGATGCGCGCAACCAACAGGAACGCCCGATGCCGAAGAACCCTAACCTGACCTTGAGCGGCGCCGATCTGGCATCTCTTCTCTGCAGCCGTGTCTGCCACGACGTCATCTCGCCGGTGGGCGCGATCAATAACGGCCTGGAACTGCTCGACGAGGGCGGTACGGACGAAGAGGCGCTGGATCTCATCCGCACCTCGGCACTCAACGCGTCGGTACGCCTGAAATTCGCCCGTCTTGCATTCGGCGCGTCCGGCTCTGTCGGCGCATCGATCGATACGGGCGAAGCGGAAAAGGCGGCCAAGGATTTTGCGGCGGCCGAGAAAAAGGTCGAGGTTACCTGGAGCGGCCCGCGTGCCATCATTCCGAAGAACCGCGTCAAGCTGCTGCTCAACCTGTTCATGGTTGCCTATAGCTCGATCCCGCGCGGCGGCAGCCTCGAAGTGATCATCGAAAATCCGGAGACGGATGCCAAATTCACGATCACCACCAAGGGTCGTATGCTGCGCGTGCCGCCGAAATTCATCGAGATCTGCTCGGGCAATATCGAGGAGGCGATCGATGCCCATTCGATCCAGCCCTATTACACCGTGCTTCTGGCCGAGGAGGCCGGAATGGATCTGAAGCATGTGGTCTTTGAAGACAGAATCGCATTTATCGCCGAAATCGCCATCGCATGACGAATTGCATTGTGAATCGCAGCGATTGGTAACCTTTCATTAGCGACAGCTCCCCTAGTATCGTCATCCGGTGCTTCCTGTGAAGGCCGGAAGTGTTTGGGGAGCACACCATGCAGCGTCTGATGATTGCCGACAGTTCCGATATCGTTCGGACGGTTGCCAAGCGCATTTTGTCCGAACTCAACTTCATGGTGTCGGAATCCGCAAGCGCCGGCGAGGCGCTTCAGCGCTGCAAGGCGGAATTGCCCCTCGTCCTTATTGTCGATGCCGGCCTCGATGGCGCGCTGGAGCTGATTACCGCCGTGCGCGCGATGTCGAACGGCGACAAGGTGCGCATCTATTACTGCGTGATCGAGGCGGACCTGCGCAAGATGATGCAGGGCAAGCGCGCCGGCGCCGACGATTTCCTGCTCAAGCCTTTCGATCGCAAGATCCTGTCGTCGGTTTTCGCCAATCTTTCGATCGCGGCCTGATCTTTTTTCCCTTTAAATGACGGAAGCCGGGACGTTGCGCCCGGCTTTTTCGTGTCCGTCACCTTCGCGCCGGATGTTCGGACCCCGAACGTGCAAAGGCCCGCGCGATGACGTTCGCGCGGGCCTTGCGGAAGGGGAATTCCGATATTTCTATCAGGCCGTTTCGGCGTATTCCGCACCATCCGGCTCACGCAGCACATAGCCGCGGCCCCAGACGGTTTCGATATAGTTGGCGCCATCGGCGGCATTTGCGAGCTTCTTGCGCAGCTTGCAGATGAACACGTCGATGATTTTCAGTTCCGGTTCGTCCATCCCGCCGTAAAGATGGTTGAGGAACATTTCCTTGGTGAGCGTGGTGCCCTTGCGGAGCGAAAGCAGCTCCAGCATCTGGTATTCCTTGCCCGTCAGGTGCACGCGCTGACCACCGACTTCAACGGTCTTGGCGTCCAGGTTGACGATCAGTTCACCGGTGATGATGATCGACTGGGCGTGACCCTTGGAGCGACGAACGATCGCATGAATACGGGCAACCAGTTCGTCCTTGTGGAACGGCTTGGTCATGTAGTCGTCTGCGCCAAAGCCAAGGCCTCGTACCTTGTCTTCGATGCCCGCCATGCCGGAAAGAATGAGGATCGGGGTCTTGACCTTCGAGAGGCGCAGCGTCCGCAGCACTTCGTAACCGGACATGTCCGGCAGGTTGAGATCCAGAAGGATGATGTCGTAATCATAGAGTTTGCCGAGATCGACGCCCTCTTCACCGAGATCGGTGGTGTAAACGTTAAAACTTTCGGACTTCAGCATAAGCTCGATGCTCTGAGCCGTTGCGCTGTCGTCTTCGATCAATAGAACCCGCATGTTTTTCCCCTTTACCGCCGCGAAAGGTTTGCAACCCACTAACGCGCACCGGATCCAGTCGTTGCCTGATTTGGAGGCTGCCACCAAATGGTTAACAAACTCTGACTCGTGTTGGCAAGGTACAGGAATTTGTTAAACAAAATTGGTACTGGCCTGATTTCAATTGAGAATCCGTCACCGCCAAAACGTGAATCATAACGCGAGGAAACTGCGCTAAGTGATTCATACGACTCGTCATTGTCGTTAGTCGAATAATCGACCATGGCATTTACTGACCCTTAAGCGATCGGGCTTATCATTAACGATGCCCGTAAACGAAAGGTTACCGCGACCATAAATTCATTAACGTCGCGGAAATTTTTTTGGTCCTATCTGTAACAAGTGGGACACAGGCTTTGTGAATTGGCCGGGGTATCGCTATCCACGGGAGTATTGCGTATGAAATCGCGTGACAGTCTGGTTCGCCTGAAGGAATTCCAGGTGAACGACAAGCGCCGCCAGCTGCAGCAGTTGCAGATGATGATGGCGGAATTCGAAAGAATGGCGAAAGAGCTGGAGCACCAGATCACGCTTGAGGAAAAGAAGTCGGGGATCACCGATCCGAGCCATTTCGCCTATCCGACCTTCGCAAAGGCGGCTCGGCAGCGGGCGGACAATCTCCAGGTTTCGATCCGAGAGCTGAAAACCCAGCAGGACGCCGCCGAGCTGGTGCTGGAAGAAGCCCAGGCGGAGCTCTCCAAGGCAACAGCACTGGAAGAACGTGACGTGAGCAACCAGCGCGCCCGCGCTTAAGGTTCTCCGCAGCGTTTTCCCGAATTCGTTTTATCAACGCGGCCGGGCGGGTCTTCCTGCCGGGCCCGTTGTCGTTTTGTCGGTGTGCTGCCGCCGCATCATGGGTTATATCCCGTCGGCATAATGGCCGGAGCGGATGATGGACCTGCCGAAACTTCTGTTGATACTGGTCGCCGCAGTCTTTCTGATGCTCGGCATTTGTCTGCCGATCATGCGCTTCGACAGTTTCTACTTTTTCAGCGAGACGCCGTCGCTGATCGAGATCGTCTTATCGCTGTGGACAGGTGGCGATCTTCTGCTCGCTCTGCTGGTGGGCGGATTTTCCATCCTGTTTCCGATCCTGAAGCTCGTCGTTCTGGCGCTCGGTGCCATGCGCGGGGAAGGGCGCTCCAAGCACAGCCGGCTTGCTCGGCTGGTGCCACATCTGTCGAAATGGTCGATGATGGATGTGATGCTGGTGGCGATCGTGGTTTTCGCAGCCAAGACCAGCGGACTTGCAGATGCGATCACGCAGCCGGGCCTGTGGTTCTATGCCGGTTCGACGCTGATTTCCGCCGCACTGCTGCCGCTTATTGAACGGTATGCGTTGCAGAAACGTCGCCCGAAAAAGCAGAACCCCTCGCGGCCGTGAGGTCGAGAGGGGTTAAAGCAGGCCCGATGGGCAAAACAGTCGTCAGTGACGATACTGCTGGATACGGGTTGTTCTAAGGCCGGCAAGGCCGTGATCGTTGATGGACGCCTGCCAGGACAGGAATTCTTCGACTGTGAGCGTGTAACGCTCGCAGGCTTCTTCCAAGCTCAACAGGCCACCGCGGACTGCAGCGACCACTTCGGCCTTGCGACGAATGACCCAGCGGCGCGTATCGGCCGGGGGCAAGTCCGCAATCGTCAATGGGCTGCCATCGGGTCCGATGACATATTTAACTCGGGGTCGGATCATTTCGGTCATTGGACTCTCTACACTACACAAGACCACGTGAGAGAGCCTAGGGCGGCAGTTTTAACATTTACCTAAGCGGTTCACGGGTTTTTGTCCGAGCGATCAAAAAGTTGAGCCATTGACGGAAAAAGTGTCAAAAAAAACGCGCCGGGGCAGGGCGCGTTCCTGTTGTCGGGAAGGTGGCCAGAGCCTGCCTCAAAACCCCTTGCCGCCGCGCAGTTCGGAGACGACCGTGCCGACCATGATGCGCAAATCGAACCAGACGGAAAAATTGTCGATATAATGCAGGTCGCAAGCGATGCGGGCGCGGGCCTTGCCGGGACGGTCTGTCGGACCGCGCAGGCCGCGCATCTGGGCCAGGCCCGTCATGCCCGGCTTGACCAGGTGGCGGCGATGATAATCGGGCACCAGATCCTCGTAAGGAATGCCCGCCGCCAGCATGCCGATCGCGTGGCAGCGCGGGCCGACCAGCGACATGTCGCCTTTGAGCACGTTAAGGAGCTGCGGCAGTTCATCGATATTGGTCTTGCGCAGGATGGCGCCGATTTTTGTGATGCGCGGATCGTTCCTGATGGTCTGGGCCACACCGGTGGCATCGCCCAAATCGGTGCGCATCGATCGGAACTTGTAGACCTTGATCTTGCTGCAATCCTTGCCCCAACGGGTCTGTCGGAACAGGACCGGACCGGGACTGTCGAGCCGGATCAAAAGCGCAACCGCAAGAAGCAGCGGCGCCAGCGCAATCAGCGCTATCAGCGAGACTAAGATATCGACCGCGCGCTTGGCGGCGAGATGTCCCGACTTCAGGTCGGGTTTGGAGAATGCAACGGCGCGACTGTTGCTTTTCGCAACCGCGAAGGACTCGCGACTCCGGACGGTGGCATAGGCGGCGCTTTTGTGGAGATCGGATATGCTCACGACGTTCCCCGCGTTATCTATGTTTTCAATCGTTTGTCTAAGTCCTGATATAACACAAACTCAGGACTGCTCAACCCGGTCGATTAGCAATCAGTTAAGGCTGTCATGAATTCATTGGCATATTTTTGCATTGCAGCAATTTCGTGACAGCCTTTATTCAAATTTTAGGCGATGGGCGCCATCGCCATGTTTCCTTTGGGTTGCACGTGTTCATACCAGTTTGGCGCCGCGATGCGTCCAAACGATGGCGACCTTTTCAAAGCAGTGCAACGGTCAATTGCGTCGAGCCCGGCGCGTTGTGGATCTGTGCCATTCCGAGGTAGCGAAACGACAGTTCGTCACCGGCATTGAGTGCGACCACTTCCGTATGGGACAGGCTCGCAGGCGCCGCGGTTGGCGACCAGATGGTGAAAAGCGTCTGGCTGCCATTGACGATCAGACTGGTGGCGTGGCCTGAGGAGGAAATGGTGAGCATCAGTATCGACAGGAGGTAAAGGCCGGTTTCAGGAACTTTCAACGTGCGACCGCTGTCCCCGACAGTCGCGCCCAACTTGATGCCGCCCTGTACCTGGTCGAGGCTCGTAAAGCCGCTGTCGCTGCCGGATGCGGGCGTGACCGTGCCATCGGTACGGTAGGCCCGGCCGGTTGGGCGCTGCGGCACAACGACCGTACCGTTCTGGCGAATTTTCAGTGCCGTCAGCCAGTCTGTGCCGTTGCTGACCTTGATGGAAAAATCATTGTCGCCGGCAAGTCCCATTTCCGCATGGCCGGCCCAGCCCGACTGGAAAAGCAGGCTGGCCGTGTCGGTCGCCGCGGCCTTGTTGATTTTCGCCTGATGGCCGTGGCCGACATGGCTGAAAAGACTGGCGTCGGAAGCGACGGCCAGACGGTTGTTCGCATCGGCATCGGTATTGATGCCGAAGGATGAGACGCGGGTCGCATCTGGATGAAGATCGCTCCAGGCTGTGCCGCGATAAATTTTGAGTGTGTGAGTGGCGGCGAACCATGCGAGCCAGCCCTCCCGGGGGCGCAGGAACGACCAGGCCCCATCCTGCCAGGTGGCGATCTGGCCGTCGCGGCCAGTCCAGAGACCGCCGGCGCCAGCCGCCACAGACAGACGCGCGCCCTCCGCCGGCATGTCGGGCGGGACTGCCGTCTCGCCATCGATCGCCAGCTGAACGATGGCATCGAGCGCGAGCAGCGCCTCGTTATGGGTGACATGCTTTTGGGCCTGCGAGGGAAGAATGAAAGGCATGGAAAGATGGGGCGTGCGGTCCGTCATGCGTCGTCTCCCGTATCAAGCGTTGTGGTGACGGAATTGTAAGCTGCGCCCGTTCGGCGGCGATGATCGGAAGGTCAAGTGTCTGAAAAGGCTCGGGTCAGGTGTGAAAACCTGTACGGGACGGCGCGCCGGCGAACAGTCCCGCCATCCGCGCGCGTAAAAGCGGAAGCGAGGAAAAACCACTGCAAACCGGCAGATGATCGCTTGTTTGCGCTTGTTCTTGCGGCCGCACATGCCCATGCTCGCGGACAAGACAACAGGACGTCCGCATGCGTTATTCCGCCCTTTCCATTCTCAGACAGGCCCTTTCGGGCAATCACGGCTGGAAACCGGCCTGGCGGGAACTCGAGCCAAAACCGCATTACGATGTGATCATCGTCGGAGGCGGCGGACATGGTCTCTCGACCGCCTATTATCTGGCCAAAGAATTCGGCATCAGGAATATCGCGGTGCTGGAAAAGGGCTATATCGGCTCCGGCAATGTCGGCCGCAACACCACGATCGTGCGCTCCAACTACCTGCTTGAGGGCAATATTCCGTTCTACGAATTTTCCCTGAAGCTGTGGGAAGGGCTGGAGACCGAGCTCAACTACAATGCCATGGTCAGCCAGCGCGGGGTGATGATGCTGGCCCATTCCGACGGCCAGCGCGATGCCTATGCGCGGCGCGGGAATGCCATGCGCATGCATGGTGTCGATGCCGAACTGCTGGATCGCGAAAACCTGCAGAAGATGATGCCCTACCTGAATTACGACCACGCCCGTTTCCCGATCAAGGCCGGGCTATTGCAGAAGCGTGGCGGTACGGCGCGCCATGATGCGGTCGCCTGGGGTTATGCGCGCGGGGCCGATCGGCACGGCGTCGACATCATCCAGCATTGCGAGGTGACGGGCATCCAGCGCGACGAGCATGGCAAGGTGACGGGTGTCAAGACCTCTAAAGGATTTATCGGCTGCAACAAGCTGGCGCTGGCGACGGCCGGATATTCATCCGAGACCGCGCGCATGGCGGGCCTGCGCCTGCCGATCGAGACGCATGTGCTTCAAGCTTTCGTCTCGGAAGGCATCAAGCCGGTGATCGACAATGTCATCGTCTATGGCGGCGGACATTTCTATATTTCGCAGTCCGACAAGGGCGGCTTGGTCTTCGGCGCCGATATCGACTATTATTCCTCCTATGCGCAGCGCGGCAATCTCGCCATCGTCGAATCGACGATGGAGGAGGGCGTATCGCTGATCCCCGGGCTGTCACGCCTCAGGGTGCTGCGCAGCTGGGGCGGCGTCATGGACATGTCGATGGACGGGTCTCCGATCATCGATCGCACGCCGATCGACAACCTCTACCTTAATGCCGGCTGGTGCTATGGCGGCTTCAAGGCCACCCCGGCTTCAGGCTTCTGCTTTGCCCATCTGATTGCCAGAAACGAGCCGCATCATGTGGCGCGGGCATTGCGGCTCGACCGTTTCGAACGCGGTCATGCGGTGGATGAAGCGGGCAAGGGCCCGCAGCCGAACCTTCACTGACAATGCACGACCGAGATATGTTCTGATGGCAAGCCTGATCACCTGTCCGCATTGCGGGCGACGCCCTAGGGAAGAGTTTTCCATTCGTGGCGATGCCGTGCCGGAACGGCCGGCGCCCGCGGCTTCTGAGGAAGCGTGGCATGCTTATGTCTACCTGCGCGAAAACCCGGGCGGAAGAATTCGTGAATATTGGCATCACGCGGCCGGTTGCCGTCGCTGGCTTGTCGTTGAGCGGGATAATCTGACCCACGAGGTTTTTGCCGTCAGCGATGCGCGTGACGATGCGAAGGGAGGTGCGGCATGACCTCTTCCCGTATCGCCGATGTCGGTTTGGTCGATCGCGGTCGCGTCGTAAAGTTCTCGTACGATGGCCGCGCCTACAAGGGGTTTGAAGGAGACACGCTCGCCTCGGCGCTTTTGGCCAATGACCAGATGCTGATGGGGCGCAGCTTCAAATATCACCGGCCGCGCGGACCGGTGACCGCCGGGCCGTCGGAACCGAATGCGCTGATGACGATCGGCGCCCAAGCCCGCTGCGAACCGAATACGCGCGCGACCGTGGCCGAGCTTTACAATGGCATGGTGGCGAAGAGCCAGAATGCATGGCCGTCGCTGAAATACGATCTCGCCGCGATCAACGGTCTGCTGTCACCAATGCTGGGCGCGGGCTTTTACTACAAGACTTTCATGTGGCCGGCAGCGTTCTGGGAAAGGCTCTACGAGCCTTTGATCCGCCGCGCCGCCGGTCTCGGCAAGGCCGTCCTGGCCACGGATCCGGACCGTTATGAGAAGAGCTGGGCGCATTGCGATCTTCTGGTCATCGGTTCCGGCCCGTCCGGGCTGATGGCGGCGCTGACGGCCGGTCGCGCCGGCCTGCGCGTCATCCTCGCCGAACAGGATTTTCGCCTCGGCGGATCGCTGCTTTCTGAGACGGCGGTGATCGGTGGCGTTTCGGCGCCGGATTTCGTGGCGGCGACACTGGCCGAACTCGCAGCCATGCCCAATGTGACGATCATGCCGCGCACCACCGTGTTTGGCTGGTATGACGACATGGTTTTCGGTGCCGTCGAAAAGGTGCAGAAACACGTGGCCGTCCCGAGCGCCGACAAGCCGGTGGAGCGGCTGTGGCGCATCGCTGCCGGTCGCGCCGTCCTCGCCTCCGGTGCCGAAGAACGGCCGATCGTCTTCGGCGGCAATGACCGACCCGGCATCATGACCGCCGACGCCGCGCGCACCTATCTCAACCGCTATGGTGTTGCCATCGGCCGTAAGGTGGCAATCTTCACCAATAACGGATCGGGGTATCGCACAGCAGCCGATCTGTCCGCGCGCGGTGTCGATATTGCCGCCATCATCGATAGCCGCGCGACGTCCACGGATTTCGCGCCCTATGGCGTGCGCGTGATCCGCAGCGGCTCCATTGTCGATACGAAGGGCGGCAAGCGTCTTTCGGGCATCATGACCAACCGCTTCGGTTATGACGAGATGATCGAGTGCGATGCGCTCGCCATGTCCGGCGGCTGGTCGCCGATCGTGCACCTGATGTGCCAGCGTGGCGCGAGACCGGTGTGGTCGGAAGCGGCGCAGGCATTCATGGCTCCGAATGTGGGGCCTCTGTTTACCGCAGCCGGTTCGGCGGCCGGACAAACCACGATTTCCGAATGCCTGCGCGATGGCGCGGTAAAGGCGCATGCGGCAGTGGAAGCAGTCGGCGGCGTGATAGGAGATCTGAATACGCCGGAGGTCGAAGGCGAATACGATCCGTCCTTTGCGCCGCTGTGGTATGTGCCGGGCGCGCGTTCAAAGGCGTTTGTCGATTTCCAGAACGACGTCCGTATCGATGATCTGGCGCTTGCGACCCGCGAGGGCTTCGGCCATGTCGAACACGCCAAGCGCTACACGACGAGCGGCATGGCGACTGATCAGGGCAAGCTCGGCAACGTCAATGCCGTGGCGCTGCTGGCCGGCATGCGCGGTGTTTCTCCGGCCGAAGTCGGAACCACGACATATCGTCCGTTCTACACGCCGGTTTCCTTCGGGGCCTTAGCGGGTACTGCGCGCGCCGAACAGTCGCGGCCGATCCGTACCTCGCCGCTGCATGGCTGGGCCAAGAGGAACGGTGCCGCCTTTGTCGAAAGCGGAGCGTGGTATCGGTCGGCCTATTTCGTGCAGGGTGAGGAGAAGAGTTGGCGGGAAAGCGTTGATCGCGAAGCGCTGAACGTGCGCAAGAATGCCGGTCTCTGCGATGTCTCGACACTCGGCAAGATCGAGATTTTTGGCGGTGATGCGGCAGAGTTCCTCAATCGCATTTATTCCAACGCCTTCCTGAAACTGCCGGTCGGCAAGGCGCGGTATGGCTTGATGCTGCGGGAAGACGGGATCGTTTTCGATGATGGCACGACCAGCCGACTTTCGGAAAACCATTACGTGATGACCACGACGACCGCCTATGCGGCTGAGGTGATGGCGCATCTGGAATTTGCCGCGCAGACGTTCTGGCCGGATCTGGACGTGCGGCTCGTCTCCGTCTCAGATCAGTGGGCGCAAATGTCATTGGCGGGGCCCAAGTCGCGAACCATCCTGCAGAAGCTTGTCGAGGACGATCTCTCCAACGCTTCCTTCCCTTTCCTTGCAGCCGGAAAAGTGCAGTTAAAGGGTGGGCCGGAGGCACGTTTGTTCCGCATCTCGTTTTCGGGCGAACTGGCCTATGAACTGGCGGTGCCGGCCGGTTACGGGGAGGCGGTGGCGGATGCGATCATGGACGCGGGTCGGGACGAAGGGATCTGTGCCTATGGCGTCGAGGCGCTCGATGTGCTGCGGATCGAAAAGGGCCATGTCACCCATGCCGAACTGGATGGCCGCACCACCGCAGACGACGTGGGCTTGAGCAGGATGATGGCAATGGCCAAGCCGGACTTTATCGGCAAGCGTCTTTCCAGTCGCTACGGCCTGACCGCCGCCGACCGCCTGCAGATGGTCGGTCTGAAGCCGGTGGAGCGTGACAAGCCGCTGAAGGCCGGCGCCGCACTTCTGCGCGAAGGCGCCGAACCATCGATGACGGCGGGGCAGGGGTTCGTTTCGTCCGCCTGCTTCTCGCCGCATGTCGGCCAGTGGATCGGGCTTGCCATGCTGAAATCCGGGCGCGAGCGGATCGGCGAAAAGATCCTTGTCTGGGATGCCGTACGGGGCAGCGAGTTTCTTGCGGAAGTCTGCGCGCCTGTCTTTGTCGATCCCGAAAACCATAACCTGCATGTCTGAGGTGCTGCCGATGTCGATCCCGTTTACGCCGCGGCATGTCCTGGAAGACCGCATGAGCGGTTACGAGCCGAGCCCGAATGCCAACCATCTGAGGGTGATCCGCAGACCGGTAATCTTTTCCGTGATGGCGCATTCGGACCATCAGGATGCGGTGGTCGGGGCGCTGTCGCGGGTTGCGGATATCGTTGCGCGCTGGGTCAGTCCGTGGGACTGGCTGGTCCTGTCGCAAACGGCGGGCGCTGCAACGGTCGCGGCATCGCTCGGCGCCATTTCCGGCCTCTCCTTTGCCGAGCAAAGCGATGGTCAGGTGCTGATGGCGATCTCAGGCCCGGATGTGCGCAGGATTCTTGCCAAATGCGTGGCGGTTGATCTGCATGCGGATGTGTTTGCCGAAGGTGCCGGCGGGCCGATGATGATCTGTCGCGTCGTCGGCCATCTTGCCCGCACCGGTGCCGATGAGTTCGAAATCATCGTGCCGCGCTCCTATGCCGCCTACGTTTTCGACGAATTGCGGGAGGCCGGACGCGAATACGCGATGACACGCGGCTTTGGCGAATGACGCATGTGCGCGCCGGTCGCGTGCGACGGCACGGTGCGCAAAGAGATCAAGATCAACGAAATATGCCGGGCAGCTAAAATTGCTTCCGCACCCGGTTTCCGCACAGTTTTTGTGATATCGCTGCCGTGTTTTTAGGGCTGATGAGCGTTATTGCGCCATCCTGGGCAAAAGCCCATTAATTTTTTTCTGCCTCTTTCTTTTGCACTTCACATTTCTATCGAAACGGGTAGGAATCAAAAAAATTGAAGATCCCATAAGGGACGCGAAACGAAGAGATGCGGCCATTGCGAGCAGCATCCCAGGGGAAACTACATGGAATATTTTATCCAGCAGCTCGCCAACGGGCTGACTCTCGGATCGATCTATGGCCTCGTGGCAATTGGTTACACGATGGTTTACGGCATTATCGGCATGATCAACTTCGCCCACGGCGATATCTTCATGCTCGGCGGATTTGCTGCCTTGATCGTCTTTCTCATTCTCACCACGTTCTTTGCAGGCATTCCGGTGGCGCTCGCGTTGCTGCTGATGCTCGTCATCGCCATGCTGATGACCGGCCTGTGGAACTGGACGATCGAACGTATCGCCTATCGCCCGCTGCGCGGTTCGTTTCGCCTTGCGCCGCTGATCACCGCGATCGGCATGTCGATCGTGCTGTCCAACTTCATCCAGGTGACGCAGGGCCCGCGCAACAAGCCGATCCCGCCGCTGGTGACGGATGTCTACCACATCGGCAACATCACCATCTCGCTCAAGCAGATCCTGATCGTCGTGATCACCTCGGTCCTGCTGTTCGCCTTCTGGTATATCGTCAACAAGACGCCGCTTGGCCGCGCCCAGCGCGCCACCGAGCAGGACCGCAAGATGGCGGCTCTTCTTGGTGTGGACGTCGACCGCACGATCTCGATCACCTTCATCATGGGTGCGGCACTCGCTGCCGTCGCCGGTACCATGTACCTGATGTATTATGGTGTCGCCTCGTTCAACGACGGCTTCATTCCGGGCGTCAAGGCGTTTACCGCAGCCGTTCTCGGCGGTATCGGCTCGCTGCCGGGCGCCGTTCTCGGCGGTCTTCTGATCGGCCTCATCGAAAGCCTGTGGTCGGCCTATTTCTCGATTGCCTACAAGGATGTCGCAACCTTCGCCATCCTCGCCATCGTGCTGATCTTCAAGCCCACCGGCATTCTTGGCCGGCCGGAAGTGGAGAAGGTGTAACATGGCGACCGGTTATCAAAACGTGCAGGAAGACGTGATGGCCAAGGCCGTCAAGGAAGGTGCCGTCGCCGGCATCATTGCCTTCCTGATGTTCCTCGTCTTCGTCGGCATCGAAACCTATCAGGACATCAACAACCAGCTGGTCTGGCGCACGCGCTGGGGTCTGCTTGCCGTCTTCGTCGGCGTTGCTGCCGTCGGCCGCTTCCTGACCGTGGGTTTCATCAAGCCGCATCTCGACAAGCGCAAGCTTGCCAAGGCGAAATCCGGCGTTCTGGAAATCTCGGAAGAGAAAAGCTTCTTCCACAAGCATTTCCTGAAAATCGCTCTGGTTTTTCTGCTCTGCTATCCTTTCCTGGCAATGATGATCTTCGGTCGTCAGGGCTCGCTGAAATATGTCGACAATTTTGGCATCCAGATCCTCATCTACGTGATGCTCGCCTGGGGTCTCAATATCGTCGTCGGCCTCGCTGGTCTGCTCGATCTGGGTTACGTCGCCTTCTATGCGGTCGGCGCCTATTCCTACGCGCTGCTGTCCTCCTATTTCGGCCTCTCCTTCTGGCTGCTGCTGCCGATGGCCGGCATTCTGGCAGCCCTTTGGGGCATCATTCTGGGCTTCCCGGTTCTAAGGCTTCGAGGCGACTATCTGGCCATCGTGACGCTCGCATTCGGTGAAATCATCAGGCTTGTGCTGATCAACTGGACGGATGTCACCCGTGGCACCTTCGGGATATCCGGTATCGCCAAGGCTTCGTTCTTCGGCATCTGGTCCTTCGACGTCGGGGCAGCGAACAATTTCAACAAGGCCTGGGGGCTTCCGTCTTCCTCGGTCTATTACAAGATGTTCCTGTTCTACGTCATCCTGGCGCTCTGCATGCTGACGGCCTATGTCACCATTCGGCTTCGCCGCATGCCGATCGGTCGCGCCTGGGAAGCCCTGCGTGAAGACGAGATTGCCTGCCGCTCGCTCGGCATCAACACCGTCGCTACCAAGCTGACGGCCTTTGCCACCGGCGCCATGTTCGGCGGTTTTGCGGGTTCGTTCTTCGCGGCCCGTCAGGGTTTCGTGTCTCCGGAAAGCTTTGTCTTCCTGGAATCGGCGGTCATTCTCGCCATCGTCGTTCTCGGCGGCATGGGTTCGCTCACCGGCATCGCCATTGCGGCGGTGGTCATGGTCGGCGGCACCGAGCTGCTGCGTGAAATGGAGTTCCTGAAGCACGTCTTCGGGCCTGATTTCACACCCGAACTCTACCGCATGCTGCTGTTCGGCCTGGCGATGATCATCGTCATGCTGTTCAAGCCGCGTGGCTTTGTCGGCACCCGTGAACCGACCGCTTTCCTGAAGACAAGAAAGGCTGTCTCCGGCAGCTTCACCAAGGAAGGCCACGGCTGATGGCGACGAGTACGACAATGACAAACGATACGATCCTCAAGGTCGAACACCTGTCGATGAAGTTCGGTGGCCTGATGGCAATCAACGACTTCTCGTTCGAAGCCAGGCGCGGCGAAATCACCGCGCTGATCGGCCCGAACGGCGCCGGCAAGACCACGGTGTTCAACTGCATCACGGGCTTCTACAAGCCAACCATGGGCATGCTGACGCTCAAGCGCTCGAACGGCAAGGAGTTCCTGCTGGAGCGTCTGCGCGATTTCGAGATCAACAAGGTGGCGGGCGTTTCCCGTACATTCCAGAATATCCGGCTGTTTTCCGGCCTGACGGTTCTGGAAAACCTGCTCGTCGCCCAGCACAACGCGCTGATGAAGGCGTCCGGTTACACGATCCTCGGTCTGCTTGGCCTGCCGGCCTACAAGACGGCGGCCAGGGAAGCCATCGAGAAGGCGCAATACTGGCTGGAAAAGGCCGATCTGATCGATCGCGCCGACGACCCGGCGGGTGACCTTTCCTATGGTGCGCAGCGCCGTCTGGAAATCGCTCGCGCCATGTGCACCGGTCCGGAACTGCTCTGCCTAGACGAACCGGCCGCCGGCCTCAACCCGAAAGAATCGCTGACGCTGAATTCGCTGCTGCGCGGCATTCGCGACGAAGGCACGTCGCTGCTCCTGATCGAGCACGACATGTCCGTGGTCATGGAAATCTCCGACCACGTCGTGGTTCTCGAATATGGCCAGAAGATTTCGGATGGCACGCCGGATCACGTCAAGAACGACCCGAAGGTGATCGCAGCCTATCTCGGCGTCGAGGATGAAGAAGTTGAACAAATCGAGGAACAGCTCGACCATGCTACCGTCGAAGGAGGGACCGTCTGATGGCCGGTGAACCCCTTCTCAAAGTCCAGGGTGTCGAAACCTATTACGGCAATATCCGCGCTCTCTCCGGCGTCGATGTCGATGTCCACCAGGGCGAAATCGTCAGCCTGATCGGGGCGAATGGCGCCGGCAAGTCGACGCTGATGATGACCATCTGCGGTTCTCCGCAGGCAAAGAACGGTCAGGTCATCTTCGATGGCGAGGATATCACCAAGCTGCCGACGCACCTGATCGCTAGGCGGCGCATCGCCCAGTCGCCGGAAGGCCGCCGCATTTTTCCGCGCATGACCGTGCTCGAAAACCTGCAGATGGGCGCCAATCTCGACAACCTCAAATATTTCAAAGAGGACGTCGAAAAGGTGTTTGCGATGTTCCCGCGCCTGAAGGAACGCCAGACGCAGCGCGGCGGCACGCTTTCGGGCGGCGAACAGCAGATGCTGTCGATCGGCCGTGCGCTGATGGCGCGTCCAAAGCTGCTTCTGCTCGATGAGCCGTCGCTCGGCCTTGCCCCCTTGATCGTCAAGGGCATTTTCGAGGCGATCAAGAAACTCAACAAGGAAGAGGGGCTGACCGTCTTCCTCGTCGAACAGAACGCGTTTGCGGCGCTGAAGCTCTCGGACCGCGCTTACGTCATGGTCAACGGCCGCGTGACGATGTCGGGTTCCGGCAAGGAATTGCTGGCCAACCCGGAAGTTCGTGCCGCCTATCTCGAAGGAGGCCGGCATTGAGCGCGATCCTTTATACCCTCTCGATGGGGAGCAACTGACATGCAGGGCCTGTTTTTCGAAGACGATACGACGGTTCGCTATTTTCTGCGCGGCATCGTCATGCTGCTGGGTTTCTGGACCGCATGGCGGGCCGGCAAAGCGGCGGCAGAAGGCTGGAACGGTTACCGCGAAGTGGTGATTTATGCGGTGCTTCTGACCTGCGCCATGCAATTCCTGCATTACGCCCTGTTCCAAGGTCCGTTCATAAACGCCTTCTATTTCAGTCTGGATCTGGTTCTTCTGATTGGTTTTGCGCTGGCCGGTTTCCGCATCCGCCGCACCAAACAGATGGTGCAGAACTATTACTGGCTCTACGAGCCGACCTCCGCGTTTTCGTGGAAGAACAAAGATTGACAGCCGGTCTAAACTGAATTCAGATCGGCCTGAACAAAAACAAGAACAAGAACAATAACACACCAAAAGGTGGAACAGCTTTCCGGCGCAGCGATGGTGGGTGCTGCGCTGGATCCCAAAAAACCGCTCACCTCATAAATAACTGGGAGTTATTCAATGAAGAAGTCTCTTCTTTCCGCTGTTGCGCTGACGGCCATGGTTGCCTTTGGCGGCAACGCCTGGGCTGACATCGTCATCGCGGTCGGCGGTCCCTTGACCGGCCCGAACGCCGCATTCGGTGCACAGCTCCAGAAGGGCGCCGAACAGGCCATCGCAGACATCAACGCTGCCGGCGGCATCAACGGCGAAAAGCTGACGATCGCGCTCGGCGACGACGTCTCTGACGCCAAGCAGGGCGTTTCCGTCGCCAACAAGTTCGTCGCTGACGGCGTGAAGTATGTTGTCGGTCACTTCAACTCCGGCGTTTCCATCCCGGCGTCTGAAGTTTATGCCGAAAACGGCATTCTCGAAGTGACGCCGGCTGCAACTAACCCGGTCTTCACGGAGCGCGGCCTGTGGAACACGTTCCGCACCTGCGGCCGCGACGACCAGCAGGGCGGCGTTGCCGGCAAGTATCTTGCTGAAAAGTTCGCCGATGCCAAGGTCGCCATCATCGACGACAAGACGCCCTACGGCCAGGGCCTCGCGAACGAGACCCAGAAGGCCTACAACGCGGCCGGCAAGAAGGAAGTCGTGCGCGAAGGCGTCAATACCGGCGACAAGGATTTTTCCGCGCTCATCGCCAAGATGAAGGAAGCCGGCGTCTCGATCATCTACTGGGGTGGCCTTCACACCGAAGCCGGCCTGATCATCCGTCAGGCGAAGGACCAGGGCCTGAAGGCAACGCTCGTTTCGGGTGACGGTATCGTCTCCAACGAACTCGCCTCGATCGCCGGCGACGCCGTCGAAGGCACGCTCAACACGTTTGGCCCGGATCCGACGCTGATTCCGGAAAACAAGGCGCTGGTCGAAAAGTTCAAGGCCGCAGGCTTCAACCCGGAAGCCTACACGCTTTACTCCTACGCCGCCGTTCAGCTGATCGCCGAAGGCATCAAGGCTGCCGGCAGCGCAGAAGATGCGGAAGCCGTTGCCGCCAAGCTCAAGGAAAGCTCGTTCAAGACCGTTCTTGGCGAAATCGCTTTCGACGAGAAGGGCGATCCGAAGCTGCCGGGTTACGTCATGTACGAATGGAAGAAGGGGCCGGACGGCCAGTTCAGCTACTTCCAGCAGGGCAGCTAAGGCCCGACCGGCCTTTAGCCCCAAAACATTCAGGGAGCCCGGTATCACGCCGGGCTCTTTTGCCTTCTGCGATGGATAGAGCGTCCTTGCGAAAGGGGGAGGGAATGACCGTCGATCCGCAGTCAACGCTCCGAGAGGCGCTTGAAGCCGCTTGGTCGATTGAGACGTCGAGCAAATGGCAGCCGGACAATCCGGCTTGTGGTCAATGCAGCGTGACGGCGCTCGTCGATCAGGACATGCGGGGCGGCGAACCTGCCAGGACCAGGGTTGAAGGGGCATGGCATTTCTACAATATCGTCGAGGGTAAGCGGCTCGATTCTTCCGCGAGCCAGTTCGCGGTGCCGGTCGCCTATTCCGACACCATCGCCAGCCGCGAGGAAGCGTTTTGCGACACATTACCCGAACAGTATCGGCTATTGTGGGAGCGGGTTCAGATCGGATTGCCGGGACGGCGAAGGGACGAGCCATGACGTACCAACTCGGCCGAGTGATCGACCATGTGCATCTGCGTGTTTCGGATCTCGAAGCGAGCAGGACGTTCTATCGGGCGATCTGCACGGCCCTGAACCGTGAGGACGCGTGGCGCGACGAAGGCGACCACTTCATGATCGATGAACTCTATTTCGATGCCGCGGATGACGACGTCTCGCGGATACACCTTGCGTTTCAGGCTTCTACCGCCGAAGATGTTGACGCATTCTTCCGTCTGACGACAGCCGCTGGTGGCCGGCCCAACGGCGCGCCCGGCTTTCGCTCCTACCACAACGCCTATTACGCTGCCTTCGTGCTGGATCCGGACGGCAACAATATCGAGGCCGTGTGCGATGTCTCGGCGGTTCGCGATGCAGTGAGCGTCAAGGTGGAGCGCATCGGTACCGGTTGAGGGCGGCGGCCCGCGGCGTTACAGTTTGCGGCTCACTTTCCCTCGTTCCCGCGTCGCTTCATGTCGCGTTCGGATTCGGTCTCTTCGTCCACGGATGCCCGTTCATCCTCGATTTCCACCTTGATGGGGCCGTTTCCCTGCTGCCACGCCTGTTCGACGGCTGTAGCGGCATCGCGGGCGGTTTCGGTTTCGACGGCGGATTCCTTGCCGGCAAGCGGCTTGACCTTGAACGACATGACGCGCTCTCCCTGTTTCCAGCATAAGTCCTTTGCCGACAACCGCTACCGGCAGCTTCTGTTCCGCTGGAGATGGCGACGATCACAATTCATGCAGAACGCGCGTGGCCATGACGGCCGCGGAAGCGCGGTTTTCGACGCCGAGCTTCATATAGATCTGTTCCAGATGCTTGTTCACCGTGCGTGCTGACAGGCCGAGAATATCGGCGATATCGCGATTGGCCTTGCCCTTGGCGATCCACAGAAGCACTTCGGATTCGCGCTGGGTCAGCGGAAAATGCTTTCGCAGCACGGCATCGTCGGGATGCTCGCGTGCGGCGGTGAGACGGAACAGGAACTCGTCCGCGCCGATCGCGCCGAGATACGAAAAGCGCAGACCGGCCGCCTGCAGCACGTCATTGCCGGGCGAGGGCAGCAGAAAACTGGCATCGCGGGAAAAGCCGGGCTTGTTGCGCTCGGCCAGCCAGCCGGCGATGCGCGCGGCGACGAGCTCAAGGCCGTCATCGCTGCCGGTCGTAGTATTGATCAGCCGGATCGCCTGCGGGGTGCACCAGTGCACGGCGCCGGAGCTGCGCGCAGCCAGCAGATGCCGGCCCGCGGCATCGAGCGCCACGCGGGCGCTCTGGGCGGAGCGGGCATTGGACAGGTGCACGCGGATCCGGGCGCGCAACTCGTCAATATTGATCGGCTTGGTGAGGTAATCGACACCGCCGCTATCGAGCGCGTTGACAACATGTTCGGTCTCGGTGAGACCCGTCATGAAGATTACCGGCACCTGCGCCAACGCCCCATGCGCCTTCAATCGGCGGCAGGTTTCGAACCCGTCCATGTCCGGCATGACTGCATCCATTAGGATCAGATCGGGGGTGATGCGTTCGATGATGGAAAGGGCGGCCTGACCGGACGTCGCGATCAGAGCGGAAAAGCCTGATTTCTCGAGCGCTTCGGTAAGAAAACCCAGCGCGTCGGGGCTGTCATCGACCAGAAGCACGATATCGCGCGGCGTCGTTGCATCAGACATGGTCGGTATTTTCCTCGTCGAAACGGTTCAGGAAGGCCAGATAGCCGGCCATGTCGAAGGCCTGCACATAGGCGCCGGCCTGTTCGGCGAAAGCGCGGTGTTCCGGGGCTCTCGCAATTTCGGCAAGTTTCTGCTCGATGCCGCGGACGTAGCCGATTTCGCCCAGTTGCAGGAGGTCCTGCAGGTGCGCGTATCCGGGGCTTTCGATGGCAGCCTTTTTCGGAGCCGGCGCGGTCGGCAGGTTGTCCTCATAGATCCATGTCAGGCCGAGATGGACGGCGAGCTTGTCGGCGAGGCGGCGCAGATCGACCGGCTTGGCGATCGCGTCATTATGCCCGTCGGTGCCTTCGGGCATTCCGGCGCCATCGCCGATATTGGCCGACAGCATCACGATCGGCGCCTTCTGGTCCCGTTCGCGCAAGCGGGCCACCAATTGCCAGCCGGTCATGCCGGGCATCGTGATGTCGACAAGGAAGATGTCCGGTTTGACGCCTTCGATCAGCGTCAGGCATTCCGGACCACCTGCCGCCGTCAACACGACGAAATCCAGCGGCGCCAATGCCTGCCGCATCAGTTCGCGGTGGTCCTCATTGTCGTCAACGATAACGATGGTGCGGCGCGGGCCGGTATGGCCAATGATCTTCTTTTCCGCTGCCGGCGCGGTACTGGGACGGTGCACGGCCGACAGCATCAGCCGCACCTTGAAAGTGGAACCCTGATCCTTCACGCTCGACACGGTGATCTCGCCGCCCAGCGTACTGGTTAGAAGCCGGGTGATGGTGAGGCCAAGGCCGAGGCCGGGCATTGGGCGGATATTGTCGGCCTCTCCGCGCTGAAACGGTTCGTAGATCCGGCCGAGATCCTTCTCCGCGATGCCGCGGCCGGTGTCGGAAACGAGGAAGGTGGCGACCTGACTGCGATAGGAAATATCGAAACCCACGGTGCCGTGGTCGGTAAATTTTATCGCGTTGGACAGCAGGTTGACGAGAATCTGGCGCAGGCGCTTTTCGTCGGTGCGCACATATTGCGGCAGGCTCCGGCTGCGATCGTGTAGGAAGGTCAGGCCCTTGGCATGCGCCTGAAGCGAAAACATCTCGACGATCTGGTCGAGAAAATCCTGGATGTTGATCTCGTTGGAATAGACCTGAAGCCGCCCGGCCTCGATTTTCGAGATGTCTAGCAGGCCGTCGATCAGGCCGGACAGATGATCGGCGGAACGCTTGATGACCTTGATGGCCGATTGCCGCGGTGCAGGGATGGTTTCGTCGCGCTCAAGAATCTGGGCATAGCCGAGCACGGCATTCAGCGGCGTGCGCAATTCGTGGGAGAGGCCGACGACATAGCGGCTCTTGGCCCGGTTGGCGGCCTCCGCGGTTTCCTTGGCCTCCTGCAGGGCGGCATCGGTTTTTTTGTGCGCGGAGATTTCCTTGAGCAACAGGGTATTCTGCCGCGAAGATTCCTCCTCGGCCACCACCCGGCTGTCATGGGCAAGCACATAGAACCACGAGACGATACCCGCCATGATGGCGAAGACGAAGAAGACGATGGAAATCGTGCCATATATGATTTCGGCATTGGCGGGGGCGGCCTCGCCGGCCTGATAGGCGATCATGGAAAGAATAGCCCCCATGGCCGAGATGGACAGGACGGCAGTGGTAGCGTAGCGGCCAAGCCTCGTCGTCAATCTCGCGATGACGGTTTCAGATAAAAAGGTGCGGGCGACGGCACCGATCTGCGTGTTCAGCCGCGCATGCGGCTTGCACATGTCGTGGCAGCGACTGTCGAGCGAGCAGCAGAGGGAACAGATCGGTGCCGCATAGGCGGGACACCATGCCATGTCCTCGTGCTCGAACGGGTGTTCGCAGATGGAGCAGGTGATCGAGCCGAGGGACGACCAGCTTTTGCGCGGTTTGCGGGCGAGATAGTATTTTCCCTTGGTGACGAAGGCGATGGCCGGCGACAAGACAAGCGCGACCAGGGTCAGATAGGTCGAGAGCGAGGCCCAGAGACTTCCGAACAGGCCGAAGTGAGCGGCGAGCGCCAGCATCGCCGCGCCGGACATGGCGCCGATGCCGACCGGGTTGATGTCGTAAAGATGGGCGCGCTTGAACTCGATGCCATCAGGCGACAGACCGAGCGGCTTGTTGATGAAGAGATCGGCGGCGATTGTGACCAGCCATGACATGGCGATGACCGAGAAGATGCCGAGCGTCGCTTCAAGCAGCCGATAGATGCCGAGTTCCATCAGGAGCAGGGCAATGGCGACGTTGAAAACCAGCCAGACGACCCGGCCGGGATGGCTGTGGGTGAGGCGTGCGAAGAAATTCGACCATGCGAGCGAGCCGGCATAGGCATTCATGACGTTGATCTTCAACTGCGAGACCACGACGAAAGCGGCCATCAGCATCAGGGCGGCGGTTTCGTTGGGGATCATGTAACCGAAGGCGGTGAGATACATGTGGGCGGGATCGGCGGCCTCATTCGCGGGTACTGCGGTCGAGAGCGTCAGCACGGCGAGGAAGGAGCCAGCCAGCAGCTTTGGCACGCCGACGACCACCCAGCCGGGGCCGGCGAGAAACACGGCGAGGCGATGCCGCCATTTCCGCATTCCTTCCGGCGGAAGAAAGCGCAAAAAATCGACCTGTTCGCCGATTTGCGGCATCAGCGCCAGAATGACGGCGGAGGCCGCGCCGAATTCGAACAGATCGAAGGGGGCGGCGCCGCCGACCTCTCCGTTGGAATGGCCGATGCCGGCAAAGGCGCGCCAGAGATCGAATTTTTCCCAGTCCAGAAACGCGATGAAAACGAAGGGAAGAATGTTGAGGACGATCCAGAAGGGTTGGGTCAGGAGCTGGAAGCGCGAGATCATCTGCACGCCGTAGATGACCAGCGGGATCACCACCATGGCGCTGATGATGTAGCCGATCCATGCCGGAATGCCGAAGGCAAGCTCCAGCGCGCCGGTCATGATCGAGGCCTCGATCGCAAACAGCATGAAGGTGAAGCCCGCATAGATCAGCGAGGTGACGGTCGAACCGATATAGCCGAAGGAGGCGCCGCGCGTGAGAAGGTCTATATCGACGCCGTGGCGGATGGCGTAGCAGCTGATTGGCAGGCCCACGAAAAGCATGAGGACGGCAGCGGCGATGATGGCGAAAAACGCGTTGGTCGTGCCGTAGGAAAGGGTAATTGCGCCACCGATCGCTTCGAGCGCCAGAAACGAGATCGCGCCGATCGCCGTGTGCGCGATGCGGCTGGAGGAAAACCGCCGCGCGCTCTTGGCGGTAAAGCGTAGCGCATAGTCTTCCAGTGTCTGGTCAGCGACCCAGCGATTGTATTGACGCCGGACCGGGATGATGCGTTGGCGTGCGGCCATGCCTTAAAATCCAGCAGTTTTGCATCGAGTTCGATATTTAGGCAGTTTCAACCGCCGCGCTGCATTTGGCAAGGCGCCGAGAGGTGTGCCAACCATTGTTTTGCCGGATTTTCCCCGCCAGTGCTGTGCCGGCTATACAAACATGTCGACGTGGTCGTGCCGAACTGCCATGCTCAACACGGCTCGTGCCGGCATGGCCTGTCCCGTTCGCTTCGTCCTGTCATAAAAAACGGTGCAGGGCGGTCGTGGTCCGCTGGCCTTGCCCGATCAACTCACCAATTCAGGCGTTTCCCGTGACATCCACACTCAACAATGCACCAGAACCTTCGCAGGATTTCGGCACGACCGGCATTGCGCCGATGGAGCGCGCCAGCCCGGTCACCCGCTTTTTCATGGGCATTGTCGCCTGGGCGGAAAAGCTGAACTTCAAGCATGCGAAGCTCGGCAACCCGCCGGTCTACGATAATGCCACCTTCCCTTGGGCGGCGGACATCGAAAAGGCGGCACCGGCCATTCGCGCCGAACTCGATCGCATCCTCGTGCGCAAGGACGAGCTGCCAAGCTTTCAGGACATTTCCACCGATGTGAAGACGATCTCCACCGATCATGGCTGGAAGACCTTTTTCCTGCTCGGTTTCGGCGTAAAATCCGAACAGAACATCAGGGCCTGCCCCGAAACATGGAATGCCTGCCAGAAGATTCCCGGCTTGACGACGGTGATGTTTTCGATCTTCGAGCCGGGGAAGCACCTGCCGGCACATCGCGGTCCTTACAACGGCGTGCTGAGGCTTCATCTCGGCCTTATCGTGCCGGAAAATTCGGGCGACAATCTCGCCATCCGCGTCAAGGACCAGATCTGCCACTGGGAGGAAGGCAAGGTGCTGATCTTCGACGATGCCTATGAGCATGAGGCCTGGAACCACACCGACAAGACCCGCGTCGTCATGTTCGTGGACTTCGTCAAACCGCTGAATTTCCCGGCCCGGCTGGTCAACTGGATGCTGATGCATATGGCGATCTTCACGCCCTTCATCCGCGAGGGACTGGATAACCACAAGGAGTGGGAAAAGAAGTTTTATGCGCAGGCGGAGGCGCTGAGAAACAGGCCGGGGTGATCTTTACCGGCGATTGCCCCGCTCAAGCATGGCGGGACGTCCCCCGTTTCCTCTCGGTCTCCCCCCAGGCCGGCGTTCAGTTCTCACCTGCGGCTACGTCATTTTGCGTATTCTTGTTTGCAGGGCAGCGGCCGATAGTCCGCTTAAGCAGGCGTTAACAAGAGGCTTTGCCCGCCCTGCTTGAACGAACAAGAAGAGGGGTTCGACCATGACTTTCAGAGCAAAACTGGGAGGCGCGCTGCTGGCCGCCGCTTTGTCCACGACGGCCTTCCACGGCGCGTGCGCGGCCGACGATACGATCAAGATCGGCGTGCTGCATTCGCTGTCGGGCACGATGGCGATTTCCGAGACGACGCTGAAAGACGCCATGCTGATGCTCGTCGAAGAGCAGAACAAGAAGGGCGGCGTTCTCGGCAAGAAGCTCGAAGCGGTTGTGGTCGACCCGGCGTCCGACTGGCCGCTGTTTGCCGAAAAGGCCCGCCAGCTGATCAGCCAGGACAGGGTGGCCGCCGTCTTCGGTTGCTGGACCTCGTCTTCGCGCAAATCCGTCCTGCCGGTGTTTGAAGAGCTGAACTCGATCCTGTTCTACCCGGTCCAGTATGAGGGTGAGGAATCCTCGCGCAACATTTTCTATACCGGTGCCGCGCCGAACCAGCAGGCCATCCCGGCTGTCGATTATCTGGCTGAGACCGAAGGCGTCGAGCGCTGGGTTCTTGCCGGCACCGACTATGTCTATCCGCAGACTACCAACAAGATCCTGAAGGCCTACCTGATGTCGAAGGGCGTCAAGGAAGAGGACATCATGATCAACTACACGCCCTTCGGTCATTCCGACTGGCAGACGATCGTCTCCGACATCAAGCAATTCGGTTCCGCCGGCAAAAAGACCGCCGTCGTCTCCACCATCAACGGTGACGCCAACGTGCCGTTCTACAAGGAGCTCGGCAACCACGGCGTCAAGGCCGAAGACATTCCGGTCGTCGCCTTCTCCGTGGGTGAAGAAGAGCTTGCCGGTCTCGATACCGCGCCGCTCGTCGGCCATCTCGCCGCCTGGAACTATTTTCAGTCCGTCGATGCGCCGGTCAACGCCGAGTTCATTAAGAGCTGGCACGCCTATACCAAGAACGACAAGCGCGTCACCAACGACCCGATGGAAGCCGCCTATATCGGTTTCAATGCCTGGGTGAAGGCCGTCGAGGCTGCCGGTACGACCGAAACCGACAAGGTTCTGGACTCGATCATCGGCGTGTCCGTGCCGAACCTGTCTGGCGGCACCTCCACCGTCATGCCGAACCACCACATCACCAAACCGGTGCTGATCGGTGAAATCCAAGCCGATGGCCAGTTCGAAATCGTGCAGGAAACGCCTGCCGTCGTCGGTGATGAATGGTCGGATTATCTGCCGGATTCCAAGGACCTTATCTCCGATTGGCGCAAACCGATGGAATGCGGCAATTTTAATGTCGCTACGGGCAAGTGCGGCGGCAAGGGCAGCTGATTTGTTTGACCTCGGTGGGGCGCCTAGCCCCTCACCAACAAAACGCTGACCTGGCTGAAGCCAGGTCAGGCTGCTGACATAAGGTTGCGAACCTCTCCGCCGTCATCCTCGGGCCCGTCCCGAGGATCTGCAACTGCCTGCTATCATCGATGTGGTTAGATCCTCGGGACAAGCCCGAGGATGACGAAGAAATCGAATGGCAGGTGAGGGGCTCTGGCGGCAATTCGCCGACGAGGGCTGATGCCATGACGACACGACACCTCCTTCGAATTTGCGCCTTCGTGCTGGCACTTGCCTTCTCGGCTCAGTCCTTCGCGCAGGCCGTCGACCCCAAACCGCTGTTCAACCAATTGGCCGATGCCAATTTCAACGAAGCGGAAAAGCTGGTCGCTGAAATTGCCGCCACCGGCGACACCCGCGTCGTACCGGCGCTCAACGCCTTTGCCGAGGGTGATCTCTATTTCCGCAAATCCGACAAGGCCGTGTTTGCCGCCAAGGCTGCCGGTTCGCAGCTCGATCTGATCGATCCGGTGACGGGTGAGAATGGCGGGCAGGTCGCAAAGGGCGCGGTCACGAAAATCAAGGTCAACAACAATCTGCGCCGCGCCATTCGCGCGGCTCTTGGCGGACTGACGCTGATGAGCCCGGATCGTGGTGCGCGTCTTTCTGCTGCCGACGCCATCCTACGCTCGCCAAGCGCCGAGGCGTTGGAGCTGGTGGAGGCAGCCCTTGCCAAGGAAACCGACGCGCAAGTGAAAGCCCGTATGGAAGAGGCACGCGCCGTGTCGCTGCTCTCCTCCGATCGTTCCATCGACGAGAAGCGCGCGGCGATCGAAACCATTGCCGGCCTCGGTGCCTCCGGTCTCGGTGTGCTGAATTCCGTTTCGTCGTCCATCGATGCCAGCCTGAAGCCTGATCTCGATGCGGCGATCACCGCGATAGAGAACGAACAGCAGATCTGGAACATGGCGCAAAATGTCTGGTACGGCATGTCGCTCGGTTCCGTGCTGCTGCTGGCTGCCATCGGCCTTGCCATCACTTTTGGCGTCATGGGCATCATCAACATGGCGCATGGCGAAATGGTCATGCTCGGCGCCTATTCCACCTTCTTCGTGCAGCAGGTGATCCGCGAAAATGCGCCCGGCCTGTTCGACTGGTCGCTGGCCATAGCGCTGCCGGTGGCCTTCCTCGTCACCGGTGCCGTCGGCCTCGTCATCGAGCGTGGCGTCATCCGTTTCCTCTACGGCCGGCCGCTGGAAACCCTGCTTGCCACCTGGGGTGTGTCGCTGATCCTGCAGCAGGGCATCCGCACGATCTTCGGCCCAACCAATCAGGAAGTCGGCAATCCGTCATGGATGTCCGGTTCGTTCCCGCTCGGCGGCATGACGATTACCTGGAACCGACTGTGGATCGTCGTCTTTTCGCTGTCTATCTTTGTCGGCCTGCTGCTCCTTATGAAGCGTTCCGCCTTCGGCCTGCAGATGCGCGCCGTCACCCAGAACCGCCGCATGGCTTCGTCCATGGGCATCCGCACGCCGTGGGTGGATGCCTTCACCTTTGCTCTGGGCTCAGGCATTGCCGGTATCGCCGGCGTCGCGCTCTCCCAGATCGACAATGTCTCGCCCAATCTCGGCCAGAGCTACATCATCGATAGTTTCATGGTCGTGGTGTTCGGTGGCGTCGGCAATCTCTGGGGCACGCTGGTGGGTGCGCTGTCGCTCGGGGTGTTCAACAAGTTCCTCGAACCGTCCGTCGGGGCCGTGCTCGGAAAGATCCTCGTGCTCGTGCTGATCATCCTCTTCATCCAGAAACGTCCGCGCGGCCTGTTCGCGCTCAAGGGAAGGGCGATCGAAGCATGATTTCCGCCTTCATTTTCCGCGCGCTGAAAGGGCATATTCTGGCGACGGTCGCGGTCATTCTCGCCGCCGCGGTTTTGGTGCCGGCCTCCAACCTGCTTCTGCCGGCCGACTACGCCCTGCATGTCCCGACCTATGTCATGTCGCTGATGGGCAAATATCTCTGCTATGCGCTCTTGGCGCTGGCGCTCGATCTGGTCTGGGGGTATTGCGGCATCCTTTCGCTCGGCCATGGCGCGTTTTTCGCGCTCGGCGGTTATGCCATGGGCATGTACCTGATGCGGCAGATCGGTTCGCGCGGCGTCTACGGCAACCCGGACCTGCCGGATTTCATGGTCTTCCTCAACTGGAAGGAACTGCCGTGGTTCTGGTACGGGTTCGACATGTTCCCGTTCGCGATGCTGATGGTGCTGTTCGTGCCGAGCCTGCTCGCCTTCGTGTTCGGCTGGTTCGCGTTTCGCTCAAGGGTGAACGGCGTCTATCTGTCGATCATCACCCAGGCGATGACCTACGCGCTGATGCTCGCCTTCTTCCGCAACGACATGGGGTTCGGCGGCAATAACGGCCTCACCGACTACAAGGAAATCCTCGGCTTTTCCGTGCAGGCCGCCAGCACCCGCGCGGCGCTGTTTGCGCTGTCGGCGCTGATGCTGGCGCTTTGCTTGCTGATTGCATCCGCCGTCGTCAATTCGAAATTCGGCAAGGTTCTGGTCGGTGTGCGCGATGCTGAAAGCCGGGTGCGTTTCCTTGGTTTCCGCGCGGAAAACATCAAACTGTTCACATTCGTGGTTTCCGCGATGTTTGCCGGGATCGCCGGTGCGCTGTTTGTGCCCCAGGTCGGCATCATCAATCCGGGTGAGTTTGCGCCGGCCAACTCAATCGAGGTCGTGGTGTGGACGGCGGTCGGCGGGCGCGGCACGCTGATCGGGCCGATCATCGGTGCGGTTCTGGTCAATGCCGGCAAGAGCTATTTCACTGGCGCCTTCCCGGAACTCTGGCTGTTTGCACTGGGTGGGTTGTTCATTGCCGTGACGCTTTTCCTGCCGAAGGGGATCGTTGGCACCATCCAGAATGGCTGGTCGGTCCGACGGGCGCTGAAGGCGGCGAGCGGTGCCGAAAAAGGCCGAGGCGACGCCGCGCCGATGCCCCAGGCGGCGGAATAGGAGAGGGCGAAAGATGAACACAATTGCCGAAACACGCTCCAAGAGCCTTCTCTACCTCGAGGACGTTTCCGTCTCCTTCGATGGGTTCAAGGCGCTGAACTCGCTGTCCTTCGTGGTCGAGCCGGGAGAGCTGCGCGCCATCATCGGCCCCAATGGTGCTGGCAAGACGACGATGATGGACATCATCACCGGCAAGACACGACCCGACACGGGCAGGGTTCTGTTCGAGGACGAGATCGACCTGACGAAAAAGGACGAGGCGGATATCGCCCAGCTTGGCATCGGCCGCAAATTCCAGAAGCCGACCGTGTTCGAAAGCCATACGGTCTGGGACAATCTGGAACTGGCGCTGAACCGTCCGCGTGGCGTCTTCTCGACGCTGTTCTACAAGCTGTCGGCAGACGACACGGCCCGTATCGAGGAAATCCTCGACACGATCCGCATGGGCCATCGCAAAAACGACCTCGCCGCCAATCTCAGCCATGGCCAGAAACAGTGGCTGGAAATCGGTATGCTGCTCGCTCAGGAGCCGAAACTTCTGCTGGTGGATGAGCCGGTGGCGGGCATGACCGATGCGGAAACGGCAGAAACGGCAGTGCTGCTGCGGGAAATCGCCAAGAGCCGCTCGGTCGTGGTGGTCGAGCATGACATGGGGTTCATCCGCGAGCTTGGCGTGAAGGTGACGTGTCTTGCGGAAGGATCTGTCCTTGCTGAGGGCTCGATCGATTTTGTGTCCAGCGATCCAAAGGTTATCGAGAACTATCTGGGGCGGTGAAAATGTCGAATTGTGTATGCTCCGGTCCAGGTCTTTTACCGGTTCTTCCTGCGTGGGTGGATCCTCGCGTCAAGCTTGACGATGACGGGTGTGTGTTTGCTCACGGCGCTTACAGCCATCGTCGGAGTGTCATCGACCTATATTCAGGTACGCATCGCAAAACCTCTTTGTCGTCATCCTCGGGCTTGACGCGAGGATCCAATCACAAGCGCGTCGTGCGGGGAGGTTCCTCATGCTGACAGTCAACAAGGTCAACCTCCATTACGGTGCCGCCCAGGCTCTGCGCGGTGTCTCCATCAATGCCGAGATGGGCAAGATCACCTGCGTGCTTGGCCGCAACGGTGTCGGCAAGTCGTCGCTGCTGCGCGCCGTCACCGGCCAGAAGCCGGTGAGCGGCGGAACGATTTCCTTCGATGGCACCTCGATGAACGGACTGTCGCCCTATGTCCGTGCCAGCCGAGGCATCGGTTACGTGCCGCAGGGCCGCGAAATCTTTCCTTTGCTGACGGTGAAGGAGAATCTCGAAACCGGTTATGCGCCGCTCGCTCGTCACGATCGCACCATACCCGAGGATATCTTTACCCTGTTCCCGATCCTGAAATCTATGCTCTCCCGCCGGGGCGGCGACTTGTCCGGCGGGCAGCAGCAGCAGCTGGCGATCGGCCGCGCCATGGTCACGCGTCCGAAAATCCTCGTTCTGGACGAACCGACCGAGGGCATCCAGCCGTCGATCATCAAGGATATTGGCCGCGCCATCCGCTATTTGCGGGATACGACCGGCATGGCGATCCTGCTGGTTGAGCAATATCTGGATTTCTGTCGCGAACTTGCCGACCACGTCTACATCATGGATCGTGGCGAGATTGTGCATGAAGGGGGGGCAGAGACACTGGATACGGCAGAAGCAAGGCGGCACCTGACCGTTTGACGCGTTTTTTCCGCCACAGCAGCCGTTTATTGCATGGCTGCTACCCGGAGCAGCCATTTAAATCGCCTCTAATAAATGTTATTCAGCTGCCATTCAGACAGACAAAAACCACCCCGCACCCGACAATGAGGCGCTTGATGGCATTTGAACGCATGAAGGCTCGATCTGGTTCCCAGGCTCTTGGCACTTTTTTCGCCACCGGAGCCTTTCTTTTGGCCGGGGGATTGGGCGTCGCCCAAGCCGGCTGCGGTGAGGGTTTCAAGCCTGGCCGCCATGTCGCCACGATCGAGGCCGACGGCGTTCAGCGTTCCGCCGTCTATTCTGTGCCCACCTCCTATACCGGCAAGGACAAGGTAGCGGTGGTCTTTGATTTCCACGGCAGCAACAGCAATCCGAACGGTCAGCTGACCCGCAGCTCCTGGGACAAGGTGGCGGAAAAGAACGGCTTCATTGCGGTGGCGCTGCAAGGCAGCCTGCCGGGCAAGACACCGGGCACGTTCGCCTGGAACGTGCCGCATGTCGAAGTCAGCAAGGAAATCATCCCGACCGGCGGCCAAGGCGGCCTCGACGAGATTTCCTTCATCGATGAAGCCGTCGATGAGGTAAAGGAAGATTTCTGCGTCGATCCCAACCGCATCTTTGCCTCCGGCTATTCCGGCGGCGGTCGCATGCTGTCGGCCTATCTCTGCTCGGGTGGCGATGAATTCGCCGCTGCCGGCTTCGTGAATTCGCTGCGCGCCGGTCGCCCGGTCGAGACCGATGGCAAATGGGCGCCTGAAAAGGCCAATTGCAGCCCGGCCAAGCCGGTTTCGATCGTTGCCTTCGCGGGCGAAAAGGACCGCCAGAACCCCTATACGGGTGGCGGCGCCGCCTATTGGCAATATGGTTTCAAGACCGCCATCCAGCGCTGGACGGATCTCGACGGCTGCACCGGCAATGGCCGCACCTCGAGTGTCAACGGCGTGACCTACGGCATCTACGACACCTGCAAGAACGGCGCGCGCATCGCCGCCTATTCCTTTGCCAACGGCACGCATGACTGGCCGAAGCCAACCGAAAAGGAAACGGTGATCGCCGCCGCGACCGACAGTGCCAATGGCGTGGTCAAGGTGTCTGCGGCTGCCAAGAAGCCGGCTTTCGATGCCAATATTGACCCGGCCTACCGCATGTGGGACTTTTTCGGCAAGGCCGACAGCACCGATGTCGTGGCAACCGCCGCTCAAGCCAAGGCCAAGGTAACGGAAGCCGCTGCAAAGGACTGCATGGCAACCGGCGACAGCCAGGAAATGACGTGCAGGACCAACCAGACCACCGAGATGCGCCGCAGCGGGCAAGGGGCGAAGGGCGCCTTGTAACCAAGGCGTTCGAGGGCCGCACGCGGCTTGCGCAACTCTATCAGGAAGGCTGCGCAAAAATCCGCCTGCCGGAGACCTTTTCCCCGGACATGGAAGCGGTTCTGATCAATACGTCCGGTGGCTTGACCGGCGGAGATCGAGTGGGGTGGAAGATCGTCGCTGGCGGTGGGACGGCAGCGACGATCACGACCCAGGCCAACGAAAAGATCTACAAGGCCTCCGCCGGCACGGCGGCGCTTTCGACCCGTATCGAAATCGGTGAGGGCGCGGCCCTCCACTGGCTGCCGCAGGAGACCATTCTCTTCGACCGGTCCTCGCTGACCCGCAGCCTCGACGTCGATCTCGCAGAAAATTCCGAATTTCTGGCCGTCGAAGCGGTTCTGCTCGGCCGCAAGGCGATGGGCGAGGCGGTGGCGAATGGCTTTTTCCGTGATCGCTGGCGCATCCGGCGGGCCGGAAAGCTTATCCATGCCGAGGACCTGCGTCTGGAAGGCGCGATCGAACCTTTGTGCGCGCAATCCGCTGTTCTCTCCGGCCAGGTCGCGTTTGCGACGCTGTTTTGCACCGGCCCTCGCACCGAACTGCTTCTGGAGCCGCTAAGGCAGGTGCTTGGTGCTTCAAATGGCGGCGCAAGCTGCTGGAATGGAAAGCTGGTCGCTCGTATCACCGCGGCCGACGGTTTCGCCTTGAGAAAAATTCTCGTACCGGCAATTTCCGTATTGCGTAATGGCGCAGCAGTGCCGAAAGTCTGGCATATCTGATCAGACCAGCCGGGACGTTCCATGAATCTCACGCCACGCGAAAAAGACAAGCTGTTGATTTCCATGGCGGCGATGGTGGCGCGCCGGCGTCTCGAGCGCGGCGTGAAGCTCAATTATCCCGAGGCCATTGCGCTCATCAGCGATTTCGTCGTTGAGGGAGCGCGCGACGGCCGTTCCGTGGCTGATCTGATGGAGGCGGGCGCGCATGTCGTGACCCGCGAACAGGTGATGGACGGCATTGCCGACATGATCCACGACGTGCAGGTGGAAGCGACGTTTCCGGATGGAACGAAGCTTGTGACCGTTCACGAACCGATCCGTGAAGGAGAGCGCCGATGTTGGCACTGCGACCGAGTTGCGAATGCTGTGATCGAGATCTAGCCCCCGACAGCCGCGAGGCGATGATCTGCACATTCGAATGCACGTTTTGCGCCGATTGCGTAACCGCTGTGCTCGGCGGCGTCTGTCCCAATTGCGGCGGCGAGTTCGTTCGCCGGCCGGTCCGTCCGCCGGCTGCGCTCGCACGCCATCCGGCCTCGACCGAACGGGTCTACAATCCCGATGGTTGCCGGCGACAATCGGCTTTAACCGCCTGAAGGAGCGATTCATGATTCCCGGTGAAGTCATTGCGGCAGAAGGCGAAATCGAGCTGAATGCCGGCGCCGAGACGGTTTCGATTGACGTGTCAAACACGGGAGACCGACCGATCCAGGTGGGCAGCCATTACCATTTTTTCGAGACCAATGAGGGCCTGTCCTTCGATCGCGACCGGGCGCGCGGCATGCGGCTGGATATTCCCGCCGGCACGGCCGTGCGTTTCGAACCAGGCCAGACGCGCTCTGTGACTTTGATCCCGCTCTCGGGCAAACGCGCAGTCTATGGATTCCAGCAAAAGATCATGGGGACACTCTGAAATGTCGACCGAACGCTATGTCGGCGGTTGCCAATGCGGCGCGCTGTCTTTCGAGGCGGATGCCGATCTCGACAAGATGGTGACCTGTAATTGCCCGCATTGCCAACATCTTGGGGCGGTTCTGGCGTTCACGCCACGTGCTGTCTTCTCGCTGAAATCTGGCGAAGAGAACCTGACCGAATACCGGTTCAACTCGAAAAAGCTGCAGCACCTGTTCTGCAAGACCCGCGGCATCCGGAGCTTTTCCTACGGCAATGCAAGCGATGGCGCGGAAATGGTGGCACTTGATGTGAATTGCCTGGAGGGCGTCAATCCGCGCGCGCTGACCTCCTTTCATCATGATGGGGCAGCCGCGTGAAATGGATGGGAGCCGCAATATGCTGAAACTGGCGATGATGCCGCTGCTGTGCGGATGCGTGCTGCTGGTCGATGCACCGATCTCGAACGGTCAGGAGCCGGATGTCGATTGCAGCAACGCTACGACGCAAACGGACATGACGATCTGTGCACGGGAGCGTTACGCGGAGGCCGATGACGCGCTCAATACCCAGTACAGGATAACCCGCGACGCGATGCGTCGTCGAGATGCCGACGACATTCCCGAAAACAAGGGTGCCGAGGATGCTCTCGTCAAGGCGCAGCGCGCCTGGATCGCCTATCGCGACGCGCAATGCGTTTCGGTCGGCTTCCAGGCGAGGGGAGGTTCGATGGAACCGATGCTCGTTGCCAATTGCCAGGCAGAGATGACGCTGAACCGCGCCGAGGAACTCCACAAGATCGCGCAGGGTCTGGAAAACTGACCCTGCTCGGCAAATGACCGCCACGCCCACCAGAGGCCAGAGGTAGAAGGTTAGACCATGTCCTACAAGATGTCGCGTGCCGCCTATGCCTCCATGTTCGGTCCCACGACCGGCGACAGGGTGCGTCTCGCCGATACCGAACTTTTCATCGAGGTGGAGCGCGATTTCACCACCTATGGCGAAGAAGTGAAATTCGGCGGCGGCAAGGTCATTCGCGACGGCATGGGGCAGAGCCAGGCAACGCGGGCGCAAGGGGCGGTCGACACCGTCATCACCAATGCGCTCATCGTCGATCATTCAGGGATATACAAGGCCGACGCCGGCCTCAAGGACGGCCGCATCCATGCGATCGGCAAGGCCGGCAATCCCGACACGCAGCCGGGCGTGACGATCATTATCGGGCCATCGACCGAGGCGATCGCCGGCGAGGGCAAGATCCTGACCGCCGGCGGCATGGACGCGCATATTCACTACATCTGCCCCCAGCAGATCGAAGAGGCGCTGATGAGCGGCATCACCACCATGCTGGGTGGCGGTTCCGGCCCGGCGCACGGCACGCTTGCCACCACCTGCACCGGTGCCTGGCATATCGAGCGCATGATCGAAAGTTTCGATGCTTTTCCGATGAACCTCGCACTCGCCGGCAAGGGCAATGCAGCGCTTCCCGCACCGCTGGAAGAGATGATCCTGGCTGGTGCTTCTTCACTGAAGCTGCACGAGGACTGGGGGACGACGCCGGCTGCGATCGACAACTGCCTGAGCGTTGCCGACGCCTTCGACGTGCAGGTGATGATCCATACGGACACGCTGAACGAAAGCGGTTTTGTCGAGGATACGGTTGCCGCCATTGCCGGCCGCACCATCCATGCCTTCCACACCGAAGGGGCGGGCGGCGGCCATGCGCCCGACATCATCAAGGTCTGCGGCCATCCGAACGTCATCCCGTCCTCCACCAATCCGACGCGGCCCTATACGGTCAACACGCTCGCCGAACATCTCGACATGCTGATGGTCTGCCACCACCTGTCGCCATCAATCCCGGAAGACATCGCATTCGCGGAAAGCCGCATCCGCAAGGAGACGATCGCGGCGGAAGACATTCTGCACGATATCGGCGCGTTCTCGATCATTTCCTCCGACAGCCAGGCCATGGGTCGGGTCGGAGAGGTGGCGATACGCACCTGGCAGACAGCCGACAAGATGAAACGCCAGCGCGGGGCGCTGAAGGAAGAGACCGGCGACAACGACAATTTCCGCGTCCGTCGCTATATCGCCAAATACACGATCAATCCGGCCATCGCGCATGGCGTCAGCCACGAGATCGGTTCGGTGGAGGTTGGCAAGCGCGCCGATCTGGTGCTGTGGAACCCGGCCTTTTTCGGCGTGAAGCCGGATATGGTCCTGCTCGGCGGTTCGATTGCGGCCGCCCCGATGGGCGATCCGAACGCCTCGATCCCGACGCCGCAACCGATGCATTATCGCCCAATGTTTGCGGCCTATGGCAAGCTGCGCACCAATTCCTCCGTGACCTTCGTGTCGCAGGCATCGCTCGACGGCGGTCTGGCGCAGCGTCTGGGTGTTGCCAAGAAGCTGCTGGCCGTGAGGAATGTGCGTGGCGGCATCGGCAAGGCGTCGATGATCCACAATTCGGCGACGCCCCATGTGGAGGTCGACCCAGAGACCTATGAAGTGCGGGCAGACGGCGAGTTGCTCACCTGCGAACCGGCGACCGTTCTGCCGATGGCGCAGCGGTATTTTCTGTTCTGATGGCCATTTTGTCGAGCGCCCCATGAGACGGTTTTCGCGCTGGCTGCTGGTGGCCATGATGGTCGTTCCGCTTGTCGGCGCCATCGGCACATTTCTGCCGCGACCCTTGCTTGCGCCGGAACGACCGGTGCTTGCCGCAGATACGCGCCGGATCCTCGTCCTTTCCAATCCGATCCATACGGATATCGCCATTCCGCTTGATGATGAGACCCGCGCCGCCTACGCGTTTCTCGGTGCGAGCGGTATCCCGGTGGCTGATCCCCGTGCCCGGTGGCTGGTGATAGGCTGGGGTGGACGGTCGTTTTATCTGGAAACGCCAACCTGGGCCGACCTCAAGCCGATGCCGCTCTTCCGCGCCCTGACCATCGACCGCTCGGTCATGCATGTCGAGCTTGCCGGACCCATCGACGAAAGCCATCCTTCGGTGCGCGCCTATCTCCTCTCGCCAGCCGCTTTCCGGCATCTGTCCAGCTTCATTGAAGCAAGTTTCGTGCGGGATGGAACGACGGTTCGGCCTATCCCGGATGCCGGATACGGAGCCTACGATCGGTTCTTCGAAGCGCATGGCGCGTTCAATGCCCTTGTCGGGTGCAATACCTGGACGGCGGCCGCACTACGCGCCGCAAGCCTACGCACCGGCTGGTGGAACCCGTTGCCGCAGACACTGGTGATGTCGCTCGATCTCTACAATCGATCCGAAGAATGAACACGGTCTTGGCCGAGAAATGCTTCCTGTGAATAGCTGCTGTGCAGTGCGGGATTTTGCCAAGTTTGATGCTGCACCGCGGGAAAAATGCCTTTAGAAGCGTTCTCATCTGCTCCGGGACGGGGCAAATGTTCAATTCTCTGGAGACAGTCATGCTGGGCAAACGCGTTCCCCAAGTCACATTCCGCACCCGCGTCCGCGACGAGGCCGTTGGCGGCCCGAACCCCTATCGTTGGCAGGACATGACCTCGGCCGATTATTTCGGCGGCAAGCGCGTCGTGCTGTTTTCGCTGCCGGGCGCCTTCACGCCGACCTGCTCGACTTTCCAGCTGCCCGATTTCGAAAAGCTGTTTGCCGATTTTCAGGCCGAAGGCATCGACGCGATCTACTGCATGTCGGTCAATGACGCCTTCGTCATGAATGCCTGGGCGAAGAGCCAGAATCTGGAAAATGTTTCGGTCATCCCGGACGGTTCGGGTGAATTTACCCGCAAGATGGGCATGCTTGTCGCCAAGGACAATCTCGGGTTCGGCATGCGCTCATGGCGTTACGCCGCCGTCGTCAACGATGGCGTTGTCGAACAGTGGTTCGAGGAAGAAGGCTATTCGGACAATTGCGAAAGCGATCCCTATGGTGCCTCTTCGCCGCAGAACATTCTCGACAGCCTGCGCGCGATCAAGGTTGCTGCCGAGTAAGCGGATCTTCCCTGTAAGTGATACTTGAAAGCCCGGCCTCGTGCCGGGCTTTTGCTGTCAGTCTCTGGGCCCCATGGTGGACCACAACGGCTGGCCGATGCTTTGCAGAAGCTCCGGCTGAACCCCGTCGATGCGCGCAAGCACGGCGCGGGCCAGTTCACGGCCAGCCAGCCGCACGTCCTCGGTGACGGTGAGAATTTCGGGGCGGATCCAGTTCAGGAATTCCGCGGACTGCTTGGCAACGACATCTACGTCGATACCCAGCCTGCGGCCCGCCGCCTCGATCCCTGCAATCAGCGCAATGGTCGAGGAACCGCTCAGCGACACGATCCCGTCCGGTGGTTCGGCCAGCCGCGACAGTCGTTCCGAATGGGTGCGAAGATCGTCAAGTGCCGTTTCCGTCGTCAGCCTGCCCATGGGAATTTCCGTCGCCCGAAAATCGCCAAGCGCCCGCTCGAAACCCAACCGGCTGTGCATATGGTAGGAATACCGGCTTTGCGGGGCCAGAAGCGCGATTCGGCGACGGCCGCGCTTCACCAGCCGTTCGACGGCCTGGTAGACATAGGCCTCGTTGTCGAAGTCGTGAAACGGGTGAGCTATGCCCATATCGGTGCGACCGTGCGTGACGAAGGGCAGATTGCGTTCCGTCATCAGCCGCACCCGCGCATCCTCCGGTTCAAGACGGGAAATGATGACGCCGTCGGCCGATCCGGTGTCAAGAATATAGCGGACCGGCACCATCGGGTCCTTCTCGTAGGAATGCGGGGTGACGACGAGATGATACTGTGTGCCGCCCAGAACCTCGGAAATTCCTTGCACCATCTGGCTGGTAAAACCCATCAGCTCCTGCTCGATGCTGAGCACGAGGGCGATGACGTTGGTCTTGCCGGTGCGCAGACGGACGCCGGCGCGGTTCGGCTGGTAACCCAGCTGACGCGCCACCAGCCGCACACGCTCCTTGGTCTCGGCGCCGATATCAGGCGCATCCTTGAGCGCGCGCGAAACGGTGGTGATCCCAAGACCGGTCATGAAGGCGATCGTCTTCAGGGTGGGCCGTTCGTGGCCGGTGATCCGGCTGGCGGGTCGAAGATCCTGTTCGTTCATGATGTCACGACATAAGAGGGCAGAGACGTCGCGCGTCCGCAAGCCGACCTCATACGGCAAAAAACTGTAACGTTACAGCAGATTCTTTGGGGAGGTTTCCCGCACTTGGCGCATTCTGCAATCCTGCATAGGTACAACGCATGCGCACAAAATTTTTTTCGGTTGCACGAAAGCCCGCCCAAAATTCCGCATGTCGTCGGTAAGTACTGGCGCTTTCGGAACTCAGGCGGACCTTGCCAATTTCTCGTGTAAATTGAATCTGACACTTGCGGCAAATTATTCCACGCCGTCCGGCTTGCCACTCGCGGATCTTTCTCATAGCTTTTTACTGCAACGTTTCAGTGAGGGAGGAGACTCATGCGTATTCGTGCTTTTGCGGCTGTAATGGCCGCCACCGTGGCGCTGCCTGTGATGGGCCAGGCGGCGGATCTGGAGGTCACGCATTGGTGGACGTCGGGCGGCGAAGCCGCAGCCGTCCGGGAGCTTGCGACCGCCTTCGACGCCACCGGCAACAAATGGGTTGATGGTGCGATTGCCGGCTCCGGTAGCACCGCGCGCCCTATCATGATCAGCCGCATCACCGGCGGCGATCCGATGGGGGCCACCCAGTTCAACCATGGCCGACAGGCCGAGGAACTGGTGCAGTCCGGCCTGATGCGCGACCTCACCGAGGTCGTGGAAAAGGGTAAGTGGAAAGAGGTGATCAAGCCGGCCAGCCTGCTCGACAGCTGCACTTATGAGGGCAAGATCTACTGCGCCCCCGTCAACATTCATTCATGGCAATGGCTGTGGCTGTCCAATGCCGCCTTCGAGAAGGCCGGCGTGCCTGTTCCCAAGGACTGGAACGAGTTTGTCGCCGCCGGTCCGAAACTGAAGGCGGCCGGCATCCAGCCGCTGGCCCTGGGCGGCCAGCCCTGGCAGGCCAACAATCTGTTCGACGTTCTGGTCCTGTCGATAGGCGGCAGGGAAATTTACGAAAAGGTCTACAAGGACAAGGATGAGGACGCCGCCGGCGGACCGGAAATCGCCAAGATTTTCGCAGCCGCCGATCAGGCGCGTGAACTCGCCCGCGGCAATAATGTGCAGGACTGGAACCAGGCCACCAATCTGGTCATCACCGGCAAGGCCGGCGGCCAGATCATGGGCGACTGGGCGCAGGGCGAATTCCAGCAGGCCAAGCAGGTGGCCGGCAAGGACTATAGCTGCCTGCCGGGCCTCGGCCTCAGTGAAATCCTGGCGACGGGTGGCGACGCCATCTATTTCCCGCTGCTGGACGATCCCGAGAAGACCAAGGCGCAGGACATGCTGGCCCAGACCATCGTCGATCCGAAGGTGCAGGTGGCATTCAACCTGAAAAAGGGATCGGTGCCGATCCGCAGCGATATTGATCTGGCGGCCGCCAATGACTGCATGAAGAAGGGGATCGAGATCATCGCCAAGGGTGGCACCACCGCCAGCGTCGATCAACTGCTGTCCACCGACACGATGAAGCAGAAGGAGGATCTGATGTCCGAATTCTTCGCCAAGGCCTCGATGACACCGGAAGCCGCGCAGGAACGCTTCGTCGAGATCATCGGCTCGGCCGACTGATCGTTCCGTCACGATCCAGACCGCCTTCGGTTCCATGCCCCCCCGGGGATGGCGCCGAAGGCCAAGGCCGCGCCTTGCGCCGGCCGATCGAGGAGGACCCATGCCCCATTCCATCCCGTCAGGAACGCAGCCGCCCGGATCGGTGGCGTCATCCGTCGGCAAGCCGTCGAGCCGTTCGCGCGGCCGTCCGTCCGGCCGACCCAGCCAGCTGTTTCGCAATCTCCATTCCAAATTTGCCTCCATCCCGATGATCTTCGTCGCTCTGGTAATCTTCCTTGGCGGTTCCATCTGGACGGTGGTCTATTCCTTCACCAATTCGCGGCTTCTGCCGCGCACCAATTTCGTCGGTCTCGATCAGTATGAACGGCTATGGGGCTCGGCGCGCTGGATCGTGTCGATTCAGAATCTGGCCATCTACGGCATCCTGTCGCTGGTGTTCTCGCTGGTCATCGGCTTCGTGCTGGCGGCCCTGATGGACCAGAAGATCCGTTTCGAAAACGTCTTCCGCACCATCTTTCTCTACCCTTTCGCGTTGTCTTTCATCGTCACCGGCCTTGTCTGGCAATGGGTTCTCAACCCGGAATTCGGCATTCAGGCGATCGTGCGCTCGCTCGGCTGGACCACGTTCGAATTCAATCCGGTCTATGATGCCGATCTCGTCATCTACGGCATCCTGATCGCGGGCTTGTGGCAGGGCACGGGGCTTGTCATGTGCCTGATGCTGGCCGGCCTGCGCGGCATCGACGAGGATATCTGGAAAGCGGCGCGCGTCGACGGCATCCCGATGTGGCGCACCTATCTCTTCATCGTCATCCCGATGATGCGGCCGGTCTTCATCACCACGCTCGTCATCATCGGCGCCGGCATTGTCAAACTCTACGATCTCGTGGTGGCGCAGACATCTGGCGGACCGGGCAATGCTTCCGAAGTGCCGGCCAAATACGTCTACGACTACATGTTCCAGGCGCAAAATCTCGGCCAGGGCTTTGCCGCCTCGACGATGATGCTTCTCACCGTGGCGATCATCATCGTGCCCTGGGCCTATCTCGAATTCGGAGGGCGCAAGCGTGGCTGACGTTTCCACTCTCAATACAACCGTCGTGGGTGCCGAGGCATCAGGGATGCCGACCGCCCGCCAGGGGCGCGAGCCTCGCGGCAGGCGGCCGCGCCGCGTCCTCTCCAGTCGCAACATCATGCTTTACGGCATTCTCGGGCTGGCTGCGCTCTATTACATGCTGCCGCTCTATGTGATGGTGATCACGTCGCTCAAGGGCATGCCTGAAATCCGCCTCGGCAACATTTTCTCGCCGCCGGTGGAGATCACGTTCGAGCCATGGGCGAAGGCCTGGGCGCAAGCCTGTACGGGGCTGAATTGCGACGGCCTGTCGCGCGGCTTCTGGAATTCGGTCAGGATCCTTCTGCCGTCGGTCTTCGTCTCCATCCTGGTCGCATCGGTTTCGGGCTATTCGCTGGCCAACTGGCGCTTCAAGGGATCCGAACTGTTCTTCGCGATCCTTATCATCGGGGCCTTCATCCCCTATCAGGTGATGATCTACCCGATCGTCATCGTGTTGCGCGAAATGGGCATTTACGGCACGCTGACGGGGCTGGTCATCGTGCATACCATTTTCGGCATGCCGATCCTGACGCTGCTGTTTCGCAACTATTTCGCCTCGCTGCCGGAGGAACTGTTCAAGGCTGCCCGCATCGACGGGGCCGGCTTCTGGCAGATCTATTTCCGCATCATGCTGCCCATGGCACTGCCGATCTTCGTGGTGGCAATGATCCTGCAGGTCACCGGCATCTGGAACGACTTCCTGTTCGGTGTGGTCTTCACCCGTCCCGATACCTACCCGATGACGGTGCAGCTCAACAACATCGTCAACTCCGTGCAGGGCGTGAAGGAATACAATGTCAACATGGCCGCGACGCTTCTGACGGGCGCCGTGCCTCTCATCGTCTATTTCGTTTCCGGCCGCCTTTTCGTCCGCGGCATCGCCGCCGGCGCAGTGAAGGGATGACCCCAATGAACGTAATTCCCATGCCCGTTTCCAAGGCCGGACACAGTGTATCGGTGCGTGAGCTTACCCTTTCCTTCGGGGCGCTGACGGTTCTGGAAAATCTCAATCTCGATATTCACGATGGCGAATTCCTCGTCTTGCTCGGCTCGTCGGGCTGCGGCAAGTCGACCCTGCTCAACTGTATCGCAGGGCTTCTGGAGCCGACCGACGGGCAAATCTTCATCAAGGACAGGAATGTCACCTGGGAAGAACCCAAGGACCGTGGCATCGGCATGGTGTTTCAGTCCTACGCGCTCTACCCGCAGATGACGGTGGAAAAGAACCTGTCCTTCGGCCTGCGCGTCGCCGGCATGGCGAAAGAGGATATTGCCAGACGCGTGGCACGCGCCGCCGAAATCCTGCAGATCGGGCCGCTGTTGCAGCGCAAGCCGGCAGCCCTTTCCGGCGGCCAGCGCCAGCGCGTGGCGATCGGGCGCGCACTGGTGCGCGACGTCGACGTGTTCCTGTTCGACGAGCCGCTATCCAATCTCGATGCCAAGCTGCGTTCGGAACTGCGCGTGGAGATCAAGCGGCTGCACCAGCAGCTGAAGAACACGATGATCTACGTGACCCATGACCAGATCGAGGCGCTGACGCTGGCCGATCGCATTGCCATCATGAAATCCGGCGTCATCCAGCAACTCGACGATCCGATCACCATCTACAACCGCCCGACGAACCTGTTCGTGGCGGGTTTCATCGGCTCGCCGTCGATGAATTTCCTGCATGGAGAACTGGCGCAGGAGGGCGGGCGCATGGTGTTCCGCGCCCATGGTGTCAGCTTCGGACTGGATGGCTATCAGGGCGTCGAGCCGCTGCGGGCCGGTGCCAGGGTCGTGCTCGGCGTCCGCCCCGAACATATCCGCGTCGATGGCGACGCGTTAGGCGGGGAAGAACACGAGGCCGTGGTCGATATCGAGGAGCCGATGGGCGCCGACAATCTGATCTGGCTGAAACTGGCCGGCCACACGATTTCGGTGCGGGTCGGCGGCGCGCGCCGCTATGCGGTCGGAGCAAAGGTTCGGCTTGGCTTTGACATGACCATGGCATCGCTGTTCGATGCCGAAACGGAAGCGCGTCTGTGACGCCTCCGCGCATTCCCGTGGGCTCGGGTCGGCAATCCGATCCGCCTTCGCAGCGGTTTTCGATTTTCAAGGAGGATGGACATGAGCACTTTCGGTTTCCAGCTTTACAGCGCCCGCAATTTTCCGCCGCTTTCGGATGTTTTCAAGCTCGTCGCACGTGAGGGCTACCGCGAGGTTGAGGGTTATGGGGGGCTTTACGCGACGCTTGACGAGCCTGGCCTGAATGCCATGCGGGCTGAGCTCGATGCCAATGGCCTGACCATGCCAACGGGCCATTTCGGCCTGGACCTCCTTGAAAAGGAACCGGAAAAGGCGATGCTGATCGCCAGAACGCTCGGCATTTCGGCTCTTTATTGCCCGCATCTGGCAGCCGACCAGCGGCCGGCCGATGCCGAGGGATGGTATGCGTTCGGCAAGCGGCTGCAGGAGGCCGGCAAGCGCTATCAGGATGCCGGCTACACGTTCGGCTGGCACAATCACGATTTCGAGTTCGCTCCGTTGGCCGACGGTTCCACGCCGCAAGAGCAGATCTTTGCCGGTGGCCCCGATCTGTCCTGGGAGGCGGATATTGCCTGGGTAATCCGAGGCGGCGCCGATCCGTTCGCCTGGATCGAAAGCTACGGCAAGAAGATCACCGCAGTGCATGTGAAGGATATCGCCCCGCAAGGCGAAAACGCCGATGAGGACGGCTGGTCCGATCTTGGTCATGGCACCGTGCCCTGGAAGGAACTGCTGGCGGCGCTGCGCCAGACGCCCGCCAAACATTACGTGCTCGAACACGATAATCCGAGCGATGTCACACGGCTCGCCAAGCGGTCCATCGCATCCTTCAACACCTACTAATTTCAAACCCTCGGAGTTATCCATGTCGAAGGAACTGGGCGTCGGCATCATCGGATGCGGCAATATTTCCATCACCTATTTCCAGCTTGCGCCCCTATTCAAGGGGCTCAAGATCCTCGCCTGCGCTGATCTCGATCCGGCAGCTGCCCGGCTGCGCGCGCAGGAATATGGCGTGACGGCGCAATCGGTGACGGAACTGCTTGCCAATGACGAACTGGACGTCATCGTCAACCTCACCATTCCGGCGGCGCATTTCACCGTTTCGAAAGCCATTCTGGATGCAGGCAAGCATCTCTATTCGGAAAAGCCGCTGACGATCACGCTTGAAGAGGGCAAGGAATTGCAGGCGCTCGCCCGGGCGAAGAACCTTGCGGTCGGCTGCGCGCCCGATACGTTTCTCGGCGGGTCGCATCAGCTGGCGCGCAAATATATCGATGAGGGTGGCGTCGGTCGCATCACGTCCGGCACATGCCATGTGATGAGCCCGGGAATGGAAATGTGGCATCCCAATCCCGGCTTCTTCTTCCTGCAGGGTGGCGGACCCATCCTCGATCTCGGTCCCTATTACATCGCCAATCTCATCAATTTCTTAGGCCCGATCAAACGTGTGGCCGCGCTGACCTCGATGGCGAACCCGACCCGCACGATCTCCAGCGAGCCGCTGAGGGGGCAGGTCATTCCCGTCGAAACGCCAACCAGTATTCATGCCCTCCTGGAATTCGTCGGCGGCGCGACCATCACGCTGTCGGCGAGCTGGGACGTGTGGTCGCATCGTCATGCCAACATGGAGCTTTACGGCACCGATGGTTCGATCTACGTGCCCGATCCGAACTATTTCGGCGGCACGGTCGAGGCGAGCGGGCGCGACAAGACCATTCTGCCGCTGGCCGACTGGGACCATCCCTTCGCCAGGGTGAACCAGCAGCGGCCGGAAGGACCGCGCGCCAATTATCGCACGGCGGGACTTGCCGACATGGCGGCGGCCCTGATCGACGGACGCGACATACGCTGCTCGATCGACCGGGCGCTGCACGGCGTCGATGTCATGACCTCGATCCTCAAATCGGGGCAGGACGGCAATTTCGTCGCTACCACCACGAGCTGCACCCAGCCGGCTGCTTTCGGCATCGACGAGGCACTGGCGCTGTTGCGCTGAACGCCCGTGTTGCCCACCCGGCTCCGTCCGCCGCGCGCCCGATTGCGCCGGCGGACGATCCGGCAATCCAGGAGACCTCATGATCCGCAACCCTATCCTGCCGGGTTTCAATCCCGACCCCTCGATCTGCCGCGTCGGTGAGGATTACTATATCGCCACCTCCACGTTCGAATGGTATCCGGGGGTGCAGATCCACCATTCCCGTGATCTGGTGAACTGGACGCTGATAAGACGGCCGCTGGAACGCGCAAGTCAGCTCGATATGCGCGGTAATCCCGACAGTTGCGGCGTGTGGGCGCCCTGCCTGTCTTACGCCGACGGCCGGTTCTGGCTTGTCTTTACCGACGTCAAACGCCTCGACGGCAATTTCAAGGATGCCCATAACTATATCGTCACGGCCGAGACCATAGAGGGCGAATGGTCGGATCCGGTCTATGTCAACTCCTCCGGTTTCGATCCGTCGCTGTTTCACGACGACGACGGCCGGAAGTGGTTTCTCAACATGCAATGGAACCATCGTACCGAAAGTTATGGCGGCGCGCCGAAATCGCCCGCCTTCGACGGCATTCTGCTGCAGGAATGGGATGCTGACACCGCAACGCTCAAGGGTCCAATCCGCAATATTTTCGCCGGAAGCCCGCTCGGCCTTGTCGAAGGGCCGCATCTGTTCCGTCGCAACGGCTGGTATTACCTGACGGTGGCCGAGGGTGGCACCGGCTACAATCACGCTGTCACCATGGCGCGGTCGCGGTCGATCGAGGGACCCTACGCGCTGCATCCGGATATGCATGTCATTACCGCCAAGGATCACCCGCAAGCGCCGTTGCAACGCGCGGGCCATGGGCAATATGTCGAAACGCCGGACGGGCAGGCCTATCACACGCATCTCTGCGGGCGGCCGCTGGCACCGCATCGCCGCTCGCCGCTCGGCCGCGAAACGGCTTTGCAGAAATGCGTGTGGATTGACGACTGGCTGTATCTCGCGCAGGGCGGTGTCGTGCCCGATTTGACGGTTCCGGCACCGGCCGAGGCCGTTGCCGTCGAAAAGCCGGCGCGCAACGAGACCGTCTTCGACACGCCGGTGCTGCCTGCTGACTTTCAATGGCTGCGTTCACCTGCCCGCGAGCGGCTGTTCAGTTTGAGCGACCAGCCCGGTCAATTACGGCTGTTCGGACGCGAAAGCCTCGGCTCGTGGTTCGAGCAGTCCCTCGTGGCCCGGCGGCAGGAACACCACCGGTTTCGCGCCGAAACGACGCTTGCCTTTTCTCCCGACACCTACCAGCAGGCGGCGGGCATCGTTCACTATTACAACCGCCACAAGTTTCATGCCGTCGCCGTCACGCTTCACGAAAAACTCGGCCGCGTCGTCACCCTGTTTTCCTGCCCCGGCGATTATCTGAATGCGCGCATGGTATTTCCTGCCGGTAGCGGAGAGGCGCTCGCGCCAGGTGCGGTGGATCTGGCGCTCGAGGTGCGCGACAACGACCTGCAATTCTTCTGGCGGCAGGCGGGCGCAAATGCATGGCAGGCGCTCGGACCGATCCTCGATGCCGGCGTGATTTCCGACGAGGGCGGGCGCGGCGAGCATGGGTCGTTTACCGGCGCTTTTGCTGGCATGTTCGCCTTCGACACGTCGGGCCGCGGCATGCCGGCCGATTTCGCGCATTTTGCCTATGAAAGCCTGGCATAGGGCAGGGATCGCCTCGGCTTTTTTATCGGGCGGCAGACCAACCGCTCTTGTGCTCGACCGCGCGGATGGCAATGATGGCGCACAAACATCGGGACATCACGCATGCAGCACATCCATTCATACCGCCCGGCCGGCGAGATCAGCGATCCGCCGGTCGACACCGTCACCCTGCCGCATGACCTGCGTCATCTGCGGCGCAAGCTTCTGCACCTCTCGAATGGCGACATGGTCATGCTCGATCTCAAACAGGCGGTGCTGTTTCATCACGGCGATCGTCTGGTGCTCGACAATGGCGATACGGTCGAGATACAGGCCGCGCCGGAAAAACTGTACGAAATCAACGGACGCGATGCTCTGCACGTTGTCGAACTCGCCTGGCATCTGGGCAACCGCCACCTGTCGGCGCAGATCGAGGAGGGGCGGATCCTGATCCTGCGCGATCCCGTCATCCGGGCAATGCTGGAAGGACTGGGAGCCCGGGTCTATGACGTCGAGGAACCCTTTCAGCCGGTACACGGCGCCTATCACGCGCATTCGGGAGAGGGGCATTCCGGGCATGGGCATGGTCATGGGCATGGGCATGGGCATGGGCACTCCGGCCCTAGCGGCGGTCACGCGCATGCTCACGACCACGGTCATTCTGGCGACCACAGGAATGGCCACGTGCATGGTCCCGGCTGCCATCATGACTGATCCTGCATGAGCGGCCGGGCCTGACTGACCGAATGACTGACCCAACATGATCGAAACGACGGATCGCCAGCCCCATTCGCATCTCGACACGCAGGGCCTGTTGCGGCTGATGGCCTGGCTCTCGCCGGCCTTCCCGGTCGGCGGTTTTGCCTGGTCGGGCGGGCTCGAGCGGGCGGTGCACGACCGATTGGTCACTGACGCTGCGAGCCTGTCCCGATGGACCACGACGGTTCTGCGCCATGGTTCGCTATGGACAGATGCCGTGCTGTTTTGTCAGGCGTGGCGTCAGCATGCGGATCGACAGGCCGTGGAGGAACTGGCCGAGCTTGGGCTCGCGCTTGCCGGTTCGGCCGAGCGTCACGTCGAAACGCTGTCGCTCGGCACGGCTTTCGTGACAGCGGCGGTGGCGTGGCCGCATCCGGTTTTCGACTATCTGCCGCAAGACACGCCGTTTCCGGTCGCCGTCGGTGCAATTTCGGCTGCCCATGGGCTTGCCTGCGAGAAGGCGCTTGCCGCCTATCTGCATGCGGCGGTCTCCCAGTGGATTTCGGCCGCCATCCGGCTCGGTGTCTGTGGCCAGGCTGACGGCGTGCGGTTGCTTGCCGGCACGGAAGGCGCGATCGGCGCCATCTGCGAAAGCGCCGGAACGTTGACGCTCGACGATCTCGGCACCGCCACCGTGCAGGCGGAAATCTGCACCCTGCGGCACGAAGTCCAGCACTCGCGTCTGTTCCGCTCCTGATCCGCCACCGACCCTCCGGCCGGCGCTCTTCCGCCCTTCTTCCTGCTGCCGATATCCTCCGACCCTGCTGCCGTTTCGTCCGTGACGCCATCCCGCCGTCCCATCCGCCATCTAAGGCATCTTGCCCATTGCACCGTCGGACCGGCGGGCTATTCTGCCTGCAGCATAACGACAAGGACATCGGCGATGAAATCAGCAAACGGTCCCCTGCGGGTGGGTATTGGCGGGCCTGTCGGCTCCGGCAAGACGGCGCTGACGGAAAAGCTCTGCAAGGCCATGCGCGAGACCTATTCGCTCGCGGTCGTCACCAACGACATCTATACCCGCGAGGATGCCGAAGCGCTGGTGCGCTGCCAGGCGCTGTCGTCCGACCGTATCGTTGGCGTCGAGACCGGAGGATGTCCGCACACCGCCATCCGAGAGGATGCGACAATCAACCTGCAGGCCATTGCCGGGCTCAACCGGCGTTTTCCCGATCTCGACGTGGTGTTCATCGAATCGGGCGGCGACAACCTGGCTGCGACCTTCTCACCCGATCTTGCTGACCTCACCATCTACGTGATCTCCACCTGCCAGGGAGAGGAAATTCCGCGCAAGGGCGGTCCGGGCATTACAAGATCCGATCTTCTCATCATCAACAAGAAGGATCTGGCACCTTATGTCGATGTCGATATCGACGTGATGGACCGGGATGCGGCGCGTATGCGCGGGGCGAAACCGCATGTGTTCACCGATCTGAAGCGCGGTGATGGCGTCGAACATGTCGTGCGGTTTTTGGAAACGCAGGGCGGGCTTTGAATTCACAGGCTTGCGGCCCAGACGACGCCCCCACACGCCAGGACATGATGGCCGGCGACCGATGGCGCGCCATCGCCGGACCGTCCTGTCGCGCGGCCACAGGTTGTTTGCGGCGGGCGCTGCGCCGCATCAGTCGCGGACGGGCAAGATGGGGCCTGCCGGTTGCGGCAGATATCACGTTCATTCGGCGGCGAGCGGCGGTAGTCTCAGCACGTTATTGCCCTGGCTGCCCGGCGAACGGTCATCGCCTCTCTCACGTTCCATTCGGTTGACGCGTTCCTCGAGCGCTGCAAGCTCGGCGGCCTGATGGCGGCTTGCTTGGCTGAGCTGTTGTTCCGACAGCGGCAGTTCCTCCTCGTCCTTGCCGCCGACCAGACGGCCGAAGAGACGAGCGAGCAGGCGCGACAGGTCGTCCATGATGAGGAAGAAGGCGGGCACGACGAGCAGCGAGAGCACGGTCGAGACGATGATGCCGCCGATCACGGCGATCGCCATCGGCGCGCGGAAGGAGCCGCCTTCGCCGACGCCGAGCGCCGACGGCAGCATGCCGGCCGACATGGCGATCGAGGTCATGATGATCGGGCGGGCGCGCTTGCGGCCGGCTTCCACCATGGCGTCGACGCGGGACATGCCGGCATGTTTCATCTCGATGGCGAAATCCACCAGCAGAATGGCGTTCTTGGTGACGATGCCCATCAGCATCAGGATGCCGATCAGCACGGGCATGGAAAGCGCGTTCTGGGTGATGATCAGTGCCACCGCCACGCCGCCGATCGCCAGCGGCAGCGAGAACAGGATGGTGAAGGGCTGGATGACATCCTTGAACAGCAGGATCAGCACGACCAGAACCAGAAGCAGGCCGAGCAGCATGGCATTGGCAAAGCCCGCCAGCATCTCGCCCTGCACCTTGGCGTCCCCGCTTTCGGCCAGTTTCACGCTCGCAGGCAATTCGGTTTCCTCGACGATGCGCTTGAACTCCGCCGTCGAGGTTTCGAGCGCGGTGCCCTGCGGCACGTCGGAGCCGATGGCGACGACGCGGTTGCGGGCATTGCGCTTGATCGAGCTTGGCCCTTCCGAATAGTCGATATCGGCGACGCTGGAGAGCGGCACCGTGGCGCCAGAGGCCGTCTTCACCTTGAGCGCGCGGATGCGATCGAGATCGCGGCGCGTATCAAGCGAGGTCTGCACGCGGATGGGGATCTGCCGGTCGTCGAGCGAGATTTTCGTCAGCTGGGCGTCGATATCGCCGATCGTGGCGACACGCACGGTTTGGGAAATCTGCTGCGGCGTGACGCCCAGCCGGGCGGCCTCGTCCTTGCGCGGGCGGATCTGCAGTTCCGGACGGGGCAGGGCGCCATCCTGCGAGACATTGGCGAGGATGGGCGAGGCGCGCAGATTGGATTCGAGAAGCGCGACCGCGTCGTTCAGTTCGTCATTGTTGTCGGACAGAAAGTTGAAGGTGAGTTCGCGTTCCGCCCGGTCGTTTATCTTCGAAATGCGCACGTCCGGGATGGACTGAACCTTTGCGAACAGTTCCTTTTCGATATCCCATTGCGGGCGCGTGCGGCCATGGTCTTCCATCTTCGGCAGGTAGGCGCCGATCAATGGAAGGTTGCCCAACCCCTTGTTGACGATGGTTTTGAGCAGCGAGTGATCCATGTTGCCGAGGATGACGCGGATGGTGGCCCGGCGCAGTTCCAGATCGCCCTTGGGCGATGCTCCGCCCAGCACGAACACGCTTTCTACGCCCTCGAGATCTTTGACCGTATCGTAGATCTGTGCGCTGGTGGCGTCGGTCTCCTCGAGCGTCGCGTTCGGCGGCAGTTCGACGGAGAGTACGATGCGCGAGGAATCCTCGGGCGGCAGAAAACTGCCGGGCACTTTCGACAGCAGGAAGAGCGAGGCACCGAGGAAAGCGATCGCCCCGAGCAACGTCGCATAACGCCAGTACCATTTGTGGGTCGTGCCGGAGACGACCCTCGAATAGGCGCGCATCAGCCTTCCATCATTGTCGTGATGGTCGTCCATCGCATCTTCGGCCCGCATCAGATAGGCGGCCATGAGGGGCGTGATCAGGCGCGCCACCATCAGCGAGAAGAATACGGAAAAGGCAACGGTCAGGCCGAACTGGATGAAATACTGGCCGGGAATGCCCGGCATGAACGATACCGGCACGAAGACCGCGATAATGGTGAAGCTTGTAGCGATAACGGCAAGGCCGATCTCGTCGGCCGCTTCGAGCGCGGCGCGATAGGGCGTCTTCCCCATCTTGATGTGACGGGCGATGTTTTCGATCTCGACGATCGCATCGTCGACGAGAATGCCGGTTGCCAGCGTCAGTGCCAGAAAGCTGACGAGATTGAGCGAAAAGCCCATCACGTCCATGATCCAGAAGGTCGGCACGGCAGAAAGCGGCAGGGCGACGGCGGCGATCAGCGTGGCGCGCCAGTTGCGCAGGAACAGGAAGACGACGATGACGGCAAGGACCGAGCCTTCCACCAGCGTGTGCAGCGCAGCCTCGTAATTGCCGTAGGTGAAGTAGACGGAGTCGTCAACCATCTGGATCGCGACATCGGGATGGGCAGCGCGCACCTGATCGAGGCTTTCGGCAACGGTTTCCGCAACCGATACCTCGCTCGCGCCCTTGGCCCGAAACACCGCGAAAGTCACGGCCGGATTGCCATTGAATCGCGAGAAGGATTTTTCTTCGGCATAGGTGTCTGTGACGCGGCCGAGCTGCGACAGCTTGACGAAATTGCCGGTCGGAAGCGTGATCGTGGTGTTGGAAAGCTCTGCCACGTCACGGGCATCGCCAAGAGTGCGGATCGCCTGCTCGTTGCCGCCGATCTGGCCACGGCCCGAGCCGAGATCGACATTGGTGCCGCGCAGCTGTTCGTTCACTTCGGCCGCCGTGATGCCATAGGCATCGAGCCTTCCGGGTTCGAGCATGACCTGCACTTCGCGGTCCGAGCCGCCATAACGGTCGATGCGGCCCACGCCGCTCTGGCCCTGCAGCGCGCGCTTGACCGTATCATCCACGAACCATGACAGTTCTTCCAGCGTCATGTTGGGTGAGGAAACGGCGAAGGTCTGGATCGCCTGACCTTCGACATCGACCTTGGAGACGACCGGCTCCTCTACATCGGCGGGCAGATCGCTGCGGATGCGGTCAATCGCGTCTTTCGTGTCCTGAACCGCCTCTGCGGTGGGTTTTTCGATGCGGAACAGAACCGTCGTCGTCGACTGGCCATCGACCACGGTGGACTGGATCTCGTCGATGCCGCTGATCGAGGCGACCGCGTCTTCGACCTCCTTGGTCACCTGCATTTCCAGTTCGGCCGGCGCGGCGCCGTTCTGGATGACGGTGATCGACACGACCGGCACGTCGATATTGGGAAAGCGGGTGATCGGCAGCGCGAAGAAGGACTGGATGCCGACGAACATCAGAAGCGCGAAGCCGAGGATCGGCGCGATCGGATTGCGGATCGACCAGGCGGAGAAGTTCATCGCGACAATCCTCAGTTCGACGCTTGTTTCTGCGCTTTGCTATTCGCAGGTTCGGTGTTTTGCGCTTCAACGGGCGCGATGCGGTCGCCGTCGCGCACGAAGGCGCCCGCCTTGGCCACGACCTTGTCGCCTGTCTTGAGACCGCTGACGATCTCGACGAAACCCGCATCCTGTATGCCGGTCTCGATCTTTGCCTGCCGGACGACTTCGCCTTCCACCTTGCGGGCGACCGAGCCATCCCGACCGCTGGTGACCGCCGATTGCGGCAGTGCTGGCGCGGTCTTCTGCGCAACGATGACCTCGGCGCTCGCATACATGCCGGCGCGGGCGGTGCTGGTTGCGTCGACGACGATATGGACGGCGCCGAGGCGGGTGGATGCATCCACGGTCGGCGACACGAGACGCACGACGCCCTCGATACCATTGCGGTTGCCGGCGACACGGATGCTTGCCTTCTGATCCCGCGTGATCTTGCCGATGTCCGTTTCGGCCAGATCGGCGACGAGTTCGATAGCGCCATCGCGAATGATGTTGAACAATGGTTCACCGCTGCCGGCGGCGATTGCGCCCACCTTGGCGTTTTTCACCGAAACGACGCCTGCGACTGGCGATCTCACTTCGGTGCGGGCAAGCTTCAGGTCGATATCGGCGATCTGCGCGTCGACGACCTTGATATCGGCCTCGGCGACGCCGACCGCCTGCTGGGCGGCTTTCAGCTTGGCGTCTGCGACCTGTGCCTGTGCCTGGGCCTGCTCGACCTGCGAGATCGAACTCGTGCCGTTCTGGCCAAGCCGGGCTGTGCGGTCACGCTGGCGGATGGCATCGTCATAGCTCGCCTGCGCCTCGACGACCTGGGCCCTTGACTGCGCGAGCCCGGCCTCCGCCTTGGCCTTGTTGGCCTGATATTGGCTTTTCTGCAGGATCAACGCATCGCCATCGAGCAGGGCCAGCACGGCGCCGGCTTCGACCCGGTCGCCAACATCGACCGCCAGAGACTTGATCGGCAGACCGTCGACGAGCGGTTGAACCAGGATTTCATCGATCGGCCGGATCGTGCCGGTGGCGATGACGCGGTCGGTAAGCGGTCGTTCCGTCACTTCTGTCACGACAATGGCAGGCAATTTGGGTGCGGGCTTCGGCTGCTGCTCCTGTGCGAGAACAGATGGTGCCGCAAGGCAGATCAACGCAAGGACAGCGCAGGCGGAGAGGAATTCGGAGCGGCAGCGAAACATACGGACACTTTCAGTGGAATATGGGAGAGTAATCCAACGGCTACCGGTCGATCGCGCCTCCCAACGCAAAGCTACCAGTCAGATGTGTGTCTCGGCGTGCAAAAGCAAGGTTTCGCAGCTGCGGCGGCGGCCGGAACACATATAATCACCAATCAGCAAAAGTTTGGCGGATTTCTGGCCATGCCGGAGATCGCCTCACCGGCATTTCGGCAACGGACCCCAGCGCGTCCCGTCTTTGAAGGCAATGATGTAGCCCCTGGCGGATTTCGTCAGGTCGACCGTTTCGACCGCGCCGCTCTCGCCTTCGCTTTCGCACTGCGTCTTGATCTTGAAACCGCCGGCGGTCGTCATCGGCCTGTCCTTGAACGCGCAAAAGGCCGTGGCTGTGGTGATGCCCTCGGCATTCAGCAGGAAAAACACGTCAGCGCCGGACGATTCTCCCGTGCGGGCATAGGCGCAGCCCTCCTTGTTGCCATAGGCGCCATCCAGAAATGTGTCGGCATGGACGAGCGTGGCGGAGCTTGCGAGCGGCATGACGGTCAGGGCTCTAAGCAGGCAACCGAGGATCGGCATGGCTTTCTTCGCATGGGTGGACATCTCAGGCCTCGACCAGTTCCAGGCGTTTTTCGATGCGCAGGACACGCTCGTCCATCCGGTCAAGCCGGTTTGATATGATGGCATATTGCTGCCCAAGGATTCCAAGCCCGCCTTTGATTTCCTGCATGTCATCGGACAGGCGCTCGGTGGTTGCACGAATGGCGCGCAAATGTTCAAGGACGAGGTTTTCGACTGCCGGGGACATGCGGGAAGGCTCCGCGTTCGAACTGCCGGCAACTATAGCGGTCAATGCGGCCCGCGACAATCGCGATGTGGCGCCGCTGCCGGGTCCGGTTCGCGCAAAAAAGAAGCCCGGAGCGTTGCTGCTCCGGGCTCTTGTCTTTCCGCTGTCGCGAAGGCGATCAGGCGGCCGAGCGGTAACGGTTGCCTGCCGAAGCCTGATAGCCCTCTTCGAGCTTGAAATTCTGCAGGATGCTCTGCAGCTGGCGGCTTTCTTCGGCAAGGGTTTCGCTTGCCGCCGTGGTTTCTTCCACCATGGCCGCGTTCTTCTGGGTCATCTGGTCCATGTGATTGACCGAGGAGTTGATCTCGGCCAGCGCCATCGACTGCTCCTTGGCAGCGGTGGCAATCGATTCCACATGCTCGTTGACGCGGTTGACGAGGTCCTCGATCTCGAGAAGCGCATCGCCGGTGGAGCGGACGAGCGACACGCCGCCATCGACTTCCGATGCCGAGGTGCTGATCAGCGTCTTGATTTCCTTTGCGGCATTGGCGGAACGCTGGGCCAGTTCGCGGACTTCCTGGGCGACAACCGCAAAACCGCGACCGGCTTCACCGGCACGAGCGGCCTCGACGCCGGCATTCAGCGCCAGAAGGTTGGTCTGGAAGGCAATCTCGTCGATCACGCCGATGATCTGGCTGATCTTGTTCGAAGATTCCTCGATACGGCCCATGGCGGTAACCGCCGAGCGGACGATATCGCCGGACTTCGACGCGCTCTGCTTGGTCTGGCGCACCATGTCGCGCGCTTCGTTGGAGCGGGCCGAGGCGGCGCGCACGGTGGCGGTGATCTCGTCGAGCGCTGCTGCGGTTTCCTCCAGCGACGCCGCCTGCTGTTCGGTGCGTCTGGAAAGATCGTTGGCTGCGGCGGAAAGTTCGGCCGAGTTGTTGTTGATCGTGCCGGCGGCGCCGCGCACATTGTGCATGGTGGCGCGCAGCGTCACCATGGTGGCGTTGACGTTGCCCTGCAGTTCGGCAAACGCGCCCTGGAACTGACCTTCCATCGTCTGCGTCAGGTCGGCATCGGCAAGGGCTGCAATGACGCGGCGGACTTCGGTGACGGCGCTGTCGACGCTGGCCACCAGTTCGTTGACGCTGCGGGCGAAGCGGTTGAGGTCTTCGCTCTGATAATCCTTGTTGATCCGGGCGGTGAAATCACCGGCGACCGCGGATGCGACCACGACCGCAATGCTGGACTGGAGGTCGGTGCTGCGTTCGTGCAGAACGGCTTCCTGTGCCTTGAGCCGGTCCATCGCCAGCGCGTTCTGACGGAACACGTCGACGGCGCGCGCCATCTCTCCAATCTCGTCCTTGCGGTCCGCATCGACGGCGCCGCCTTCGAGATCGCCCTTGGCAAGGCGGGTCATCGCCTCGGTCAGATCACGGATCGGGCGGACGATCCCCTTGCGGGCTACCAGCGTGCTGATGATGCCGCCGAGCGCAATGAAGCCGAGCGCGGCGAGGGCGGAAATCAGCAGTGCGGTCGAGGAGGAGTCGACGGCGGACGCGCGGGCCTGCGCCAGCGACTTGCTGGAATAGGTGCTGTAGACCTTGACGGTATCGGTCACGACCTTCTGGCCGGCGAGCGCCTTTTGCAACGCGCCTCCGATCGCCGCTGTATCGGTCGGGTTCTTCTCGGCGATATCGACCATTTTTCGGATTTCGCCGAAATAGTTCTCCATGGCGCCACGGATCGTCTTCAACTGATCCGTTTCGGTGGCATCCGCGGTGGATTCAATCTTCGGGAGACGGCCGAGCATTTCGGTTGCGCGCTTGTCGGTTTCGGCACGAAAGTCCTTGGCCTTGTCCGGCGCTGCCGCCAGCTGATAGGTCATGCGGCTGATCGCAATGATATCGACGCGCAGGTCCATCGCCTCGCGCGCGACTTCCTCGCGGGTGCCGACCGAGATCATTGCCTGCTGAAGGCCGTAAAGCCCGCTGCCGGCAACGCCGGCGATGACGACGGATGAGAGACCCATCACCACCGTCACAATCCCTAGTTTCTTGGAAATTGCGATATCTTTGAATGCCATAGGACCTACACCCCACCCAAAACTGCAGAACACGAAGGCGCGCGGCGCTCCCGGAATGAGAGACGCTTCAGCTTGCTTGTGCGACAATTTGGCACGCGGGCACTAATTGCCGGTTAAAAATGTCGGCAATTCGTGGTGTGGCGCGAAGAAGTGCGCGTTTTCCGATAAAGGGTCGGCGCGCTTGCCCGAAATTTGTTGAGCGTCATCGTCAACTTTAATGTTTACTCTCAAAATCAAGTTTACTAGGATGCACCTTGATCCTGCATTTCCGCTCTAGGAAATGGCTTGAGAATCGATTGCAGCACTTTGATTGCGAGACGAGATTGGTGATGGCGAAGAAGCAGAAGCGCAAGAGCGCCAACGGCGGTGCCGAAGAGCAGGCGCGTTCCGTTGCCGGCGTGACCGAGGCGCAGCAGGATATTCGCAGCTTTCTCTATGTTGGGGGGCGCGACTGCCAGGTGGCGCATCTGCGCGCTATCGCCAGCGCACACGGCGCCGAACTGATCCATCACGACGGCGGATTGCGCGAGGCGGTGTCGCGTATCGATACCGTACTGCCTTCGGTCGACTGCGTGTTCTGCCCCATAGACTGTATCAGCCACGACGCGTGTCTGCGCGTCAAGACAGGTTGCAAGAAGTTCGGCGTGACCTTCGTGCCGCTGCGCAACGGCTCCAAATCCAGTCTCGACCGCGCCCTTCAGACGATGAAGGACCGGCGTGAGGAACGCCGCGTTTCCTGATCAGCCTTGGGCGCAACGGGGCGGGACCCAGCCATCGGCCTGCGATCCGAGGGCGTAGGTCGGTAACGGAATGTTAATCCTTGTGCCTGTCCAGGCGCACTGGAAAGGCAGCGCCGGCGGCGGTGATCAGCCAGCCGAGCATCATCATCGATCCGCCCAGCGGCGCTGCAAACGGAAACAGCCTTTCTGCGAAGACGTGCCGTGACGCTAGGTCGCCGGCAAACAGGATGGTGCCGGTGCCCAGCACCAGCGCCGCAGCCGTTGCGGTGCGAAACCGGTCGTTCGCGAGATAGAGCCCGAGAAGGACGGGTGCATGCGCAAGACACATGGTGGAGGCCGCGCCGAGAAAGGCGGTGTCGCCGCCATGGCTGGCGGCAGCCGCCAGCGCCACCCCGGAAGCGCCGATGAGGCCGCTTCCCAGGAGAATGAACGGGCGCAGTTTATCCAGTCTCGCCAATGGTCTACTCCCTGTTTTGCATATGAAGGGCCAGCCGCTCGATGGGGGGCCAGATGATGTCGCGCAATTTCGGATTGTCGATCGTCTCATCAAGCGCGCGACGGAAGCAGAGCAGCCATTCATCGCGCTCGGCGGGGCCGATCGCCGCGCCGAAATGGCGCGAGCGCAGGCGCGGGTGGCCGTATTTTTCCACATAGACCGGCGGGCCGCCGAGATAGCCTGTCAGATACTCGTAAAGTCGGGCTTCGCTTCCGGCGAGGCTTTCTGGATGAATGGCGCGGCAGCGCGCTGCCTCCGGCAACGTATCCATCAACTCGTAGAACCGTCGCGTCAGCGCACGGACCGTGATGTCCCCGCCGATTGCGTCGTAAAGCGTAATCGTCTGTCCTGCTGCCATGCGAGATCCACCGTGTCGGAAAGACCGCCGGGATGCGAGGCCCGAAATACGATCGCCTAGATTTTCGATCATGTCCGGGACGTCTGTTACGCCGCGACAGGCACGACGGCAAGCGTCAGCGCGTCGCAGCCCAATGGCTCAAAGGCGATAAATCGTCGTGCGGGAGTGGTGCCGGAGATTGAGCAGGGAGGGGGTCGGTGCGCCGCGATCGCTGAGCGGCAGGGAATTGGTCTGCGACATGCCGCGATCGTGCGGCGAGACAGGCGAGTTAGGCGAGCCCTCAGGGACGCGCAAGGCGAGGTCGCGGGTTCGCATCCTTGCGGGACGCCACGAGTTATCGCGGACGTTGCCGGGTCGCAGCTTCAGCCCACGTTGATCGTTGAAGATCCGGGCCGGGACCCATTTTCCAATTCTGAGAGCAGGTACAGCATTTCGCGCTCAACCTGCACTTTCTGAATGCGCGCCGCGCTTTGCAGAAGCTGAACAAATGCCGCCACTGGCACATTATCTGCCTGAAGCAATTGCACGATCATCGGATCGTTGATCGCTTCGTGGATCGTCAGGTCACTCCTCATGTAGGCGCCTCCTTCGCTCCCGAGCAGTGCGTAGAAATTGCGCCGATTTGATGGTTTTCACAAGCGTTAATTAGTCGATTGAAATGTGCGAAGATTTTGCCGCTACCGGTGTCCCCGGCATCGACATCTGTGAAAAGTCTCGGGCGCATCCTATATGGGGCCAAGAATATTCAAAGATTGGAGCAAGTCATGACGACGGAACGTGCAGTGCTGGCTGGCGGCTGTTTCTGGGGAATGCAGGATCTGATCCGCAAGATGCCCGGCGTCATCTCGACGCGGGTGGGCTATAGCGGCGGCGAGGTGGCGAATGCCACCTATCGCAACCACGGCAATCATGCGGAAGCGATCGAGATCATTTTCGATCCAGCGCGGCTGAGTTTTCGCGATCTGCTGGAATTCTTCTTCCAGATCCACGATCCCTCTACCCCGAACCGGCAGGGTAACGACCTCGGTCCGAGCTATCGTTCGGCCATCTTCTATGTCGATGAAACGCAGAAGAAGGTTGCCGAGGACACGATTGCCGATGTCGACGCATCCGGCCTGTGGCCGGGAAAAGTAGTCACCGAGCTTTCGCCGGTCTCGGACTTCTGGGAAGCCGAACCTGAGCATCAGGATTATCTGGAACGCATCCCGAATGGCTATACCTGCCATTTCGTGCGTCCCAACTGGAAGCTGCCGCGCCGTCAAACAATGACAGCCTGAAATAGACGGTCGGGCAGTGACAGGTCGAGAATATCCGGCGCCCGGCCATGTCGGGCACCGTTTTTGACGGGAAACGGCCAAGGTCGCGTTAATAAGAACGCGGCGACATTGTCGAAGAGGCAACAAAAAAGGCCGGGCGAAACTCGCACCGACCTTCCTCACTTCATCTAAGCCGCGCTGCCAGTACATCCGTGGTCAGGCGGCGATGAATTTCTGTATGGCTGCAATATGGAAATACTTCGTGACGATTTCAAGACAGTTTGGCGAAAAAGCAGTTTTCGTCTGAAAAAGAGACGGGCTGGTGAGGTCACTGGCAACGCCGGCGGCCCGCGCTTCTGGAAAAGCCGTCCGATATGCTCAGTCGCCGCGGCTGAAGGGGATGCGCACGACCCGGCGGCTGACGAGGCGCAGGCTGCGATCCGGTTGCAGCACGTAACGTTCGATAACGCGATAGCCGAACGCGTTGTCGAATTCATGCGTGAGCGTGCTGCCGATGGGTGATTTGGTCAGTCGGGTGCGCGGCTGGCCGCCATAGGTGATGCTGCCCGGGATAGGCTGGATGCCGGGACCGGCATCGAAGGGCCGCATGGCGGGATCCGAAGTCGAGCTGCAGGCCGAAAGCCCAAGCACAAAGACAATGGAAAGCGATCGTTTCTTCATCGAATGGCCTCACCGAGCGGGATCTCTGCCTTTTATCTGGCGTAGCTCAAACGGATAACAAGGTTTTAGGCGCGGCGCGGAAGCCTGCGGCGGCGATTGCCGCGGCGGCATTTTGCGCTATTCCGGACATCCGCCGCAGGTAAAAGCAATATCGGGCAATCGGTCAATCGGAGAACGTTGATGATCGCGGTTCCGGGTCTGCAGGCCATGTCGACTACGCCGTCCTGCGGGCGCTTCTGAAGAGGGAAGCACGGTTCTGGCCCTTGTCCACGCGAGCGAGCGTGCAGCGGCATGGAAGGACCAGAACGTCTCCACTCACTTGGTGGATGTTCTGGCGTGACGGATGTTCTGGACACGCAGGCGCTGCATGACATGTTCAGGGAGGCGAAGCGCGCATTTGACGTTGGCGGTGGAGGATACCGGTATCGCGTATATCGAAGGACCGGAGCGGATCACCTCCCGCCGGATCACCTCCCGCCGGATCACCTGCCGCCGGATCGCCGCCCTCTTGTCGGATGTCTTGGGACATCGCGTCAGTATGGAAACGATTGCCGGCGAAGAGTGCGTGATCCCGACAAGGGCATTGCAGCGGCAGGTGGCGCCGAATTTTCCTTTGCTGCACCGGATCAACCTGGCCAAGGCCTCGTGTTTCTGGACTACCGGCGGTCCCGAGCCTCAGGAGGCGTTCGGAGCCAACGCCGTGGCTGCGGGGGCCGCGCTCGTCCTTTCGAACTTCCGCTCATCTTCAGCGGAATGCCGCCTGATGCGGGTCCACGTGTTCCTGCAATCTGGCCGCGACCAGCGCCTGCAGCCGCCAGAGGTTGCGATCATAGATGTTTCTTTCTGCAAGATCGACGATCGTTCGGCGAAGGTATTCCGCACAGGAACCGGCCGGGCCGCATGCCTGCGCCATGAGTGGGGCCGCCTCTGCAAGCGCAATCTTCTCCGTCAGCGGCGATGCTTTCGGGCTTGCCCAAAAGGTGAGCGCCCGCCGCGTTCCCGAGGGAGTGCGAACGGATACCCAGCGCATCATGTCACAGACCTCGGCATAACGGATTTCGCGGGCAAGCAGGATGCGCAGATCCTCGTCACGGTTCTCCGCGGACATTTTCAGGACGGCGCCCGAGCAGCTTCCGCCGGGTCTCAGCGCCAGCATGAGCCCCGGCGTCTTGGTGCTGGCCCTCAGGCGCTGGATGCGCAGCGAAAAGGCCCGGTGCCAGCCATGCGCGACGGCGGCTTCGCTGGCAGACGGCTCGAACCCCGGATTCCACAACAGCGACCCGTAGGCGAATATCCAGAGATCGTGGCCGGCCGCGTCGTGCTCGACCCTGCGGACAAGTTCGTCGAGTTGCGGACCGGTAATCGGCGTGCGGTCCGGCTCCGGTCCTTCGTCCTTTACCGCCCGCAACGTTTTAAGCACGAGGTCGGACGTAAGTTCCATTGTCCGGGCGGAAGGGCTTTGCGAGGATTTCGGAGGCATGATCGGTCCAAACATAGCGGAAGAAGGAGACGACGGAGGCACGAAAGCCTCCGTCGTTTGGTCGCTTAGCTTCTTACAAAGGCCAGCAGGTCCGCGTTCAGCACGTCGGCGTTGACGGTAAGCATGCCGTGCGAGAAACCCGGATAGGTTTTCAGCGTGCCGTTCCTGAGGAGCTTGATGGATTTGTGTGCGGAATCCGCGATCGGAACGATCTGGTCGTCCTCGCCGTGCAGCACCAGGGTGGGAACGCTGATCGCCTTCAGGTCTTCCGTCTGGTCGGTTTCGGAAAAGGCCTTGATACCGTCGTAATGCGCCTTGGCGCCGCCCATCATGCCCTGACGCCACCAGTTCTGGATCACGCCTTCGGACACCTTGGCGCCGTCACGGTTGAAACCGTAGAACGGGCCGGCCGGAACATTGCGGAAGAACTGCGCGCGGTTGGCGGCGAGCGCCGAGCGGAAGCCATCGAACACTTCCATCGGCAGGCCTTCCGGGTTCGCTTCGGTCTTCAGCATCAGTGGCGGCACGGCGGAAACGAGAACAGCCTTGGCGACGCGGCCGGCAGGCTGACCATGCTTTGCGACATAACGGGCGACTTCGCCGCCACCCGTGGAATGCCCGATATGAACGGCATTCTTGAGGTCGAGATGTTCGGCGACTGCAAACGCATCGGCGGCGTAATGATCCATGTCATGACCTTCCGCCACCTGGGCCGAACGGCCATGGCCGCGGCGGTCATGGGCGACGACGCGATAGCCGTTCTGCAGGAAGAACAGCATCTGAGCGTCCCAATCGTCCGACGACAGCGGCCAGCCGTGGTGGAAGACGATCGGCTGCGCGTCTTTCGCACCCCAGTCCTTGTAGAAGATTTCGACGCCGTCCTTGGTGGTGACATAGGCCATGGTTCTGTTTCCTTCGATAAAGTGGTGAGTGGTTGCAGCCTCTGCTGCATGGGAAAGGGAAGCTGGGATTGCAAAGGCGGCAGCGGCAGCGGCTCCGGAGAGCAGGGCGCCGCGGCGCGTCATGGGAAAATCGTTCGGTGTCATATCGGTTTCTCTCATCATCAGCACCTGGTCTCTGCGACCCCCGTGTTCGTCTGATGAAGCCATATTGAGCGGAAACGAGCGCTCCAACAAGTGCACCAATTGTGTCGAGATAATTGCGATTTTCGAAATTATCTGGTTAGGTCAGAACGTTCCTTACGCTGCTGAGGCGTTCCACAGTTATAGCCATAAGAACGCGAGCATCCGGATGCGGGAGTTCTCAGGCCTTCCTGTGAAGGCTGACGCGCATTCCTCACACCGGTCTGGTGCACTCCGTTTATTGTCTGGACCGAATGCGGCCGTTGATCGTTGAAAAAACAGGTAATCCTCACGAAAAAAATTGCCCGGGGTGAAATAATCGAATGAACGACTACAAGGCTCTGCGCATCTTTCTCCTGGCAGCCGAGAAGCGAAATTTTGCGCAAGTGGCGCGCGAAATCGACATGACGCCCGCGGCCGTCACGCGCGCCATCGCCGCGCTTGAAACGGAACTCGGCGTCCAGCTCTTCGTGCGCACCACCCGCCAGGTATCGCTGACGACGGACGGCGCGATCTTCGCGGCGCAGGTCCAGCCCGCGGTTAAGTCGCTCGAGGACGCGCGGCGCGAGATGATGAACGCCCATAAGGCGGAGGAGGGTCGCCTCAGGATCAGCGCGCCGACCTGGTTCGGAAAGGTCGTGCTGCCGCCGATCCTATCCGGCTTCAGGGACAAGTATCCGAAGATGTGCTTCGAGATCTCGCTGTCGGACGGGCTGGTGAACATCGTCGACGACGACTACGATCTCGCGATCCGCATCTCTTCCCAGCCCTCCGACAAGTTCACGATCTGGAGAAAGATCCGTGTCGTGCCCCGCATTCTCGTCGCAGCACCCGGCAGCCGCTTCGTTGGCATGTCGCATCCTCATGAGCTGACGCCGGACGATTGCCTGGCCTATAGCGGGGAAAGCCGGCGGGAGAACTGGGTCCTGTCCGACGGCGGCTCAAGCATTTCGATCTCCGCCGGTCGTGCCTTCAGCGCCAATAGCGGCGAGGTTCTTGCCGACATGGCCGCAGACGGGGTAGGGGTCGCGCTCCTTCCCGGCTTCAACATCGCGGCGCATATCCGCAGCGGACGTCTCGTGCATGTCTTCAAGGGATGGGCGCCGCCGGATCTCTGGTTGACGCTGTTCTATCCGCCCTATCAGGCGCTGCCGCCGCGCATCGCATCCTTCTCCAAGTTTTTCGAGGAACAGCTTCCGGCGCATATGGTCATGCTGGACTAGCAAGCGCGCACGGCGATCATGCCGGAACTTTCGCGCGCGCTCCTGGCGGGCGGACGCTCGGATTGTTCGCATTTTATTAAATATGTTGGCAAATACTCTGCGCCGAGGGGCGATCTAAATCTGGACAAGCGAGTTCATCTCGTGACCACGGAGCGGAGACTGCCATGTGTTTGCGTACAGTCCTTGTCGTTGAAGACGAGCCACTCATTCGGATGGTGCTCGCCGATACCCTGGCGGACGAAGGATACGACGTCGTCGAGGCCGGCAACGTCCTGGAAGCCGTGGCCGTCCTTGGCCAGCGGACGATCGACGCGGTCGTCACGGATATCGACATGCCTGGAGGCCTGAGCGGTCTCGATCTTGCCCGGATGATCTCGTCGACCCATAGGAACGTGCCCGTGATCATCGCATCGGGCAGACATTGTCTGGCTGAGGACACGCTGCCGGACCACGCCGTCTTCGTTGCAAAACCCTACGGGCCGGACGTCATCGCGACCATGGTCGGCGAGATGACAAGGCGAGACACGGTGCGGATGACCGCTTAAAAGAAGTCACCGATCCTGCCGGACTGGAAGACGATCTCCGGTTCGCCTTCCTCGCCGACCACCGGATCCCCTTCACGCTTGAAGGCGACCGCGCCCTCATGTTGGGCGGCAAGGCGCCGGGCCTGCGCAACGGCGGTTCCCTCGTCAGCGACACCCTGCGGCTCGCTGGTTGCGACCAACTGGTTTCGCCCGTCGAGCGAAAAGGCAAGCACGTAGAAAGCGGTAAACGTTCCAGGCATATGGGGATCTCCTTATGCCATGGAAACGCATTCGCGCGCCGTCGGTTTCGATGGCGCGCGAGGCTTGTTTCGTCCGCCGGCATCACCATCTTGATTGCGTCCTCGAACCTGGAGCCTCGAGATGGAAGACGCGCTCGTCGAAACGACATCCGCCTGCGAAATCGACATCCTTCTGCCGGAGCGTGAGGAACGCTGCGACGGCGGCACTGTGTGCCTCTGCTGCGGACGTCAGCGATCCATGATGGACGAAGACGGATGCGGCATCTGCGAAGAGTGCCTTGCACCGTAGTCGACGAAACTCGTTCGGCCCCAAGGTTTTGCTTCGGCGGCACTTGCTGTGATCAGGGTCGTTCTGATCGAGGGGCGATGCTGTTTTCTCGTAGGCCGTCCACCAGGGGCGGGATCACGGTGATCAGCGAAAGCGGCCGCTGGATCTGTCTGTGATTTTCGTCAAAAAATGGCGCACCCGACAGGATTCGAACCTGTGACCTTTGGAATCGGAATGCAAGCGTCAATTGCTTTCCGATGCTTCCTGTTGTTTTCCGAAACAGGCTAAGCCTATATAGACCAAGGGCGAGGAGCTTTCGCAAATTACAACGGTCATTCCTGAGTTTTCCGCGCTTTGCTTCCTGCTGCTTCCTATACGCTTCCTACAGCAGGGTCCAGAACCATGGCAAAACTCACCAAACGATTGATCGACGGACTTGCGGGCCAAGACAAGGACTACTTCGAATGGGATGACGAGCTGCCAGGGTTTGGCGTCCGCGTTTGGCCTACTGGTCGGAAGACCTATGTGGCCCAATATCGGTCCGGAAAACAGACGCGCCGGTTCAAGATCGGTGTCCATGGCGCCCTGACCGTCGAGGAGGCGCGCAAGGAAGCGAAGTCCGTTCTGGGCGACGTTGCTCGAGGTGAAGACCCTCAGCTCGACCGCTCCACCCGCCGCAAGTCTCTCACCGTGAAGGATCTCTGCGAGACCTATTTCGAGGCGGCGAACAGTGGCCTCGTGCTCGGCAAGCGCGGCAAGCCTAAGAAGGCATCAACGCTCTATGTCGATCAGGGCAGGGCGAAGCGGCATATCATTCCCTTGCTCGGCACCAAGCTCGTCCGCGACCTCACGACGGCCGATGTCGTCAAGATGATGAGAGACGTGACCGTTGGAAAGACGGCAGTATCGGAAAAGACCGACAAGCTCCGCGGGCGTGCCATCGTCGAAGGCGGGGCGGGTACCGCTGGTCAGTCCGTTACCCTCCTGAGCGCCATCCTGTCCTACGCGGCGTCAGAGGGCATCGTTCCCCACAATGTTGCCCGAGGCATCCAGAAGCCAGCCGTAGGCAAGCGCACACGGCGTTTGTCGCCTGACGAGTATCTGAAGCTTGGCAAGGCCCTGAACGAAGCTGACGGGGAAGTGTGGCAAGCAGTGGCGGGCATTCGCCTATTCATGCTCACCGGATTCCGAATGAGCGAGATAGCGGGCCTCAAATGGTCTGAAGTCGATGAGGCTGGCAGTTGCTTCCGGCTGGACGATTCGAAAGAGGACGCGTCCGTTCGCCCTATCGGGCACCCCGTCTTCAAGGTTCTGAAGTCCCTCCCGCGCCAGAAGGGCAGCCCTTATGTGCTTCCCGGCCCAAGGAGCGATGACGGATACTACACGGCGCTGGATGAGGCTATCGAGCGGATCACCAAGAAGGCAAAGATTACCGGCGTCACGTCTCACACGCTGCGCCACAGCTACGCCTCACTGGCTGGCGACCTGGGGTTCACCGAGATCACCATTGCCGCTCTGCTCGGCCATGCCGCCGGCAACGTCACCCAGCGATATGTGCATCACCTAGATACCGTCCTGATCGCCGCTGCGAACAAGGTGTCGGGTGAGGTCGATCGGCTGATGACCGGCAGGACAGCAGAGATCGTCGAGCTGCCTCGACGGGCCTAGAAGGGGATGTCGTCATCGTTGTTTGATGCGTCTGTCTCAAATGGGCTTTGATGAGTTTCGGCGAACTCGTCAGCTAGACGCTCTTGCCAGTAATTGTGGCGCTCTTGAACCATCTCGCGAAAACGCGGCTCGGTGGGAACCTTGTTCCAAATGACATCCGAGATCGTGTCGTCAATTCGCTCGATCAGGGAGTCCAAGCCTTGATACGTGTCCTTCGAGTCCTTCAACATTGAAACGGCGTTCGCCAGTTCCTCCAGCTTCTCCTCAAGCGTCACCTTCGGTGGGAAGGTTTTCTCAAGGCACCAGACGATTGCCTCGTTCATCGACATGCCGGCGAACTCGGCTTTTTCCTTGATGCGGTCCCGCATGCCAGGCGGAAGCCGCAACTGGAACTGGTCATAATCCTTCACCTTGGATTTTTCCCGCTTCATAATCAAAGGCTTCCCCAAATTATATCATTTTATGCTAGGTACAGCTTGACCTAACCACGGCTTTCCCTCTTAATGCAATCATAGCACAACATGCTATGTCAAACTTAGGAGGTAGTTAATCGATGATTAATCCTGACGTTCCCCGTCTGCGCCGCGCCGACGTTCCTGCATACCTCATGCAGAAGCATGGCATCCCTATTGCCGTGAACACCCTGAACAAGATGGCCACAGTCGGTGGTGGCCCTGCCATGCGCTACGCCGGCCGCATCCCGCTCTACGATGTCACCGATCTGGACAAATGGGCTGAAGAGCGCCTGTCCGGGCCGGTCACGTCCACATCGGGGCGCGCAGCATGACCTCCCAGAACGCAAAAGGCCCGGCAACCGCTCCAACGGTTCCGAGCCATGGTTCCAACATTCCCAGCGAGGAAATGAAAATGAACGAGAGCGTAAATAGCACGGCGTCCGCCGTAGCGCCAGCCACCCGTGAGTGGGAGCTGCTGAGGACGATCTACACCTACAAGGGTGAATGGAACACCTACCTCGCTCGATCTCTCGATGATGACCATACCCCGCGCATCTATGAGGAAGCCCTGAAGCGCCTTGAGAACTGGACCCAACCCGCAACGAACTTCTGTGAGGCACTGGCCGCGTTGGAGCTTGCCGAGGAGTTCTATGAGGCGGGAACGAGCGATGTCATCCCATGCATGATCAAGGCAGCCAAAGACTGGATGCAGGACGACAGGCAGGGGAGGGCGATGGCATGACCGCGCGCAATCCTCTCAGCTCGGAGGTGATGGACGTTCGTGACCTTCTTGCCGCAGCCATCAATCTGAACGAGGCTCTGTTTTTGGCTCAAGCCGGCATCGGAAACCTTGGCCACACGAACGCACTGCAGTCGGTCTCGGATGAGCTGAACAACAAACTGCTGATCATCAGCGACCGCCTCGAGAAAATTCAGGAGGCTTTGGCATGAGCAAAAGCCTCTCAACCGCTCGCGAGATCGTCGCGGACATTCGCAAGGACGGTGCTGTGACCGTCAACCAGCAGCTCGAAGCCTTGATCACCCGCTTCGCAGAGGCGGCACACCTGATTGATCCGGCTATTCGGGACGTGTGGGTCTACCGCGCTGGCGGAGACCTGAAGACGCCATCGGGCGTCGTAATCGACCGTGAGGCAACCCCATTCGTGAAGAGGGCAAGCGCATGAGCGAGTATCACGTAAATGGAGGCGATGCTGACTCTGTCATCCGCAATCTGAACGATCTGCTGGATGTCATTTGCGATCTGCAGTTCAACACACAAGAAGTCGACCGCCGCGTCGACAGCCTACTGTGGATTGCCAGAGACATGTCCCAGGGCATTGTCAGATGCTTTAACGATGAAGCGAAAGTAACATTGCGGGAGGTGCGAGCATGACCGCCCCCCGCAACATCCAGACCACCGAAGACGTGATCTGCGCAGCTCAATGGCTGGCCGATCGTCGAGGCGAGGCGTTCGGCGCCGTCGTCTCAACGGTCAAGGCCCGCTTCGGTATCTCTGCCGTCGAAGCGGCCAACGCAATTGAGCTTGCCCGCCAGATGCGGACGCTTCGGAGAGCGTTCGCCTGATGGCCGCGTTCGCTGAATATCAACCCCGCTATGCCGAGCACGGCATCATCACCTTCCCAGTGGTAATCAGCCCTGACCGCAAGAAGCCGGCGGTGAGCGGATATCTGAAAATCGGTCTGCCGACGAGCAGCCAGCTTGTGCTGAAGTTCCCAGAGCATGACGCCTTGGGCTTCGCCTGCAAGCGCAGCCGCATATCTGTGCTCGATGTCGATACCGATGACGAGCGCGAGCTTGCCGACGGTCTGTCCACCTTCGGGCCATCGCCCTTCATCGTCCGCAGTGGCTCCGGGCATTTTCAGGCTTGGTACCGCAACAACGGCGAAATGCGGAAGATCCGGCCGGACCCGGCTCGGCCCGTCGATATCCTTGGCGATGGCTATGTCGTGGCCCCGCCGTCGATGGGCACTCGCGGTCGGTACCAGATCATTCAAGGCAGCATGGACGATCTCGACCGGCTGCCCACGATGAAAAAACTCGAGGCTGCAAACGTGGACCAAGCGCCGTCTTCATCGGTGCCGGAACGGTTCAGCAAGATGCAGCAGGGCGACGGCCGCAATGCATCTCTTTTCAAGAGAGCGCTTCGCCAGGCGCACCAAGCAACCACCAAAGAGGAGCTAATCCAGATGGTATCTCAGGCAAACCAGCAGTTTGCTCAACCGCTGTCTGCCGACGAGGTTCTGAGCGTTTCCCGATCGGCCTGGAAGTACAAGCAGGAAGGCCGACTGATGGTCACCGGCGGCGAAGCAAACGCCGTGATCTTTCAAAGCGACATCGATCATCTGTGGGATCAGCCTCTCGGCCTTTCGTTGCTGGTGCGCCTGCGTATGGCCCATGGTTGGCGCAACGGCAGCCCGTTCCCCTTGGCGAAGGGGATGGCGAAAAGCCTTGACGTCAGCGTGCCGACTTATCTCGCTGCTCGCGATACTCTCGTCGACCGCATGTTCCTCGAAATTGTTCATCCCGGTGGCAAAGGAAAGAATGACCCACCGATTGTGAGGTTGCTGTGATGAGGGGTGAGAGCAGAGAGGAGAGGTGTCTAAGTTATATTGGGGCAAGAATTTTGACCCTAAGAAAACACATGATTGGTGGTGCCGCATGATCGTGAAATCGCACCGAGATGGGACATTCTTCGTTGCCGACAATGGCAACTGGCGTCTGGCCGGACCATTCCCGACTAGCGAAGCTGCATGGCAGTGGATCGATCGGCATCCAAAAGACCATGCTGAAGAGCCGGAGAATCCGAAGCAGCCTCGAATGCACAATCGTCAGCCGCGGACCGACGAGAGCGTCGACAAAGCGGCGGTCCTGCTGGTCGTTCCGCTGGTCGTGGCAGACAAGCGCAGCTCCGTGAAGGAACGCGAGTTCGCGCTTCGCATGGAAATCAAGGCCAAACGGGCGCGGAAGCTTCGGCTGACCGCAGCCCAGGCCGGATGGTGGCATCGCATTGAAAAGAAATTTGGAGGCGCAGCATGACCGAATTTGTCGACATCCAGCCCGGCCAGTGGGTACTGGCGTTCCATCAGCCCTACGGTCCTTACGACCGGACCCTTGCCGAAACGATCGAGGGATATGCCTTCCATCACTGGATGGATAACCGCGACAAGAACGAAGTGTTCTTTGTGATGCAGATCACGAAGGTGATGCCGAACACTTATCAGGTCGCCGGCTCGCAACGGTACATCCGAGATGGCGAACGACTTCCGCGATCGAACGTCATCGCCAGTTGCAAGACGGAGGCAGCGGCTGTCGCCCTTCGCGACAAGATTTTCGACACCGGCGTCGAGACAGGCGAGCGCATCGAAAAGGAAATGTACCGCCGCATTCAAAAGTTTGCGGATCGGGAAAAGGCGAAGAGCATTACCAAGATCCGCCGGCTGCTGCCGGAAGTGTTCGGGAGGGCGCCATGATCCTTTTCGACATCATCAAACTGCGCGTTCGCTTGTGGCTCAGGAGGGCCTACCGATGACAACCATACTCAACGTCACACGCAACGACGACGGCCAGTTCGAAATCACCAACGAGGCCGGTAAGCTCGTCGATGGGCCGTTCGATACTAACGCCGCAGCGTGGAAGGCGCTGGACAGGCTAGATCGGAGCGACGAGCCAGCCAAGGCCAAGCCCCGTAAGAAAGTCCTGTGGGGCAAGGCCGAGCAGCCGAAGGTTGGTAAAAAGGCCCGCCGCAAGGAGCGCAAGCGGCAGGAGCGCGCCGACCACAAGATGAAGGTCAACGCCGCCAAGGCTCCCAACTGGGTTAGATCCGTGGCCGCTGCCAACTTCGACCCGGCCGGCGAACGGGCATATCGAGACCACAAGCTCGGCACGTTCGGTGCGGCCTCAGCTGTAAAGCGCATCGATCCTGCCGAATACCTGGCAGCCAAGGCGAGAGGCGAAGCTTGAAGCGCCACCGGATCAACATCTACAAGATCGCCAGAGAATGCGGCGTCAGGCTGATGGAAGCGAGAGAGCATTCCCCCGCCAGCCGTCGGCCCGGTGACTGCTTTTGCAAGCCGACTGTGCGCGAGATCGGGGAGCAGCATGGCGAAGCGCATCTTCGTCTCGTCTTTCTCCTGATCATGGGTGACAAGGCCAACGGTCGCGAGCTGTATGCCGACATCATGAAAGCCGTATCGCGTCTCCTGGCCCAGCATCCTGACCTTATCCGCCGGCCGTCTCTAGTGAATGAGTTCAACGCCCTCAACATCCACCGCCTGCGCCGGCAGGCAAAGCTGATGAACTGCGACACCCCCATGGCCGATGTGCTCCTCGTCATGCTGACGCTGCAGTTCATCGCCGCCCCCAGCATCGACATTGGAGAAGCAGCATGAAGTTTAAGGACTGGACCGCCAAGGCCGTCGAGGTGCGTATTCTGGAAATGGCCGACACGCTGCGCAAGTCGCCGGCTGTCAGGGGACCGAAAGCATACGGTAATGCCATGCCTGAACCCGTACGCAGGCAATTCGAGGCTTATGGTTCCAACACTGCCAGATATCGAGAAACCGCGTCAGCGGGCTCCCTTGGGCGAATGGAGCAGGTTTGGGCATGGATAAACGCCTTGCCGATCGAAGCCGACCGCAGGCTGATCTACGCTTGGTCGTGGGTGAAGGTCAGGAAAGGCGTCAAGATTTCTGCCTTCGCATCAGAAAACGACATGAACGAAAGAACCTTACGTCGCTCGATAAGCGCGATCTGCCAACGCATTGCGGACAGTCTCAACCAAAATGGTCAGTTTCGGCCTGCTACTGTCGATTTACATCTGTCCGAAATCCAGCCAGATATCACGTCAACAACGGTAACGTCCGAGAAATGCGCCACACACTGGCGGTCATCGGACGCAAGGCCGCACATCGACCCTGCTCTTCCTTCGGTGAGGGTAATCGAACACCGGCAGGCCCGGGCGCGGTAAGAACAGAAAGATTGACTACCTCGGCGGCTCGATAATGCTGTCCTTGGTGTCTACATTGCCGGCGTCGTCAGTCATCCACCACTGGGTGGCGTAGACCGCTGCGCATAGGGCCAGAGATATCGCGATGAGGATTGCGGCGGGGCGAACGTATCTGTTTTCCATGGGCATCAAGTAGGGTCTTGCCGGGGATTTAACAGCCAGGCGCCGCGAGCGCGAGGCACGCCGAAAGGCAGCATAGAATAACGTGGAGTAGAGCAGTCCGGTAGCTCGCTTGGCTCATAACCGCAAACTGTGTTATGAACCGAGGATGACCGAGAAACCTAAAGCTACCAGATCCGACCCCGAAGCTAGGCGTGCTTACACGCGATGGCACTACGAACAGAACAAGGAAGCATACAAGGCCAGAGCTAAAGCGAAGAACGCTGAGGTTCGCGAGGCCGTCCGCTCTTTCTTATTCGGATACCTAAATTCGCATCCGTGTATCGACTGCGGTGAGGCCGATCCGATTGTTCTAGAGTTTGACCACGTCGGGGACGTCACCAAGGCGTTTGATCTCGGTGACGCTGTCCGCCTTGGGTATTCGCTCAAGGCGGTCATGGCCGAGGTGCAAAAGTGTGATGTCCGCTGCGCTAACTGCCACCGACGCATAACCTATCGCAGGGCAGGACGAACGCACCGGGGTTAGTCGCAGGTTCAAGTCCTGCCTCCGCAACCAACATAACCCGCCAACGCATCACAACGATGCGCACCCCGGTGGGTCATTTATCGGGATAGCGTGGTGCCCCGCATTTTCCGGGCATACTGGCCGCTAAGGCGACAGGCGGAGTCCCGTACCCACCCCAGCCGAAAGGCTGCATAGCCCCGCCGCCGGATAGGTCGCGGGGCTTTCGTTTGAGGAGAGCGTGATGCGCAAGAAGATCGCGGCTTATGCCTTTCTGGCCTTCATTGAGCTAATTCCGCACTACGTCGTTCCCTATTCGATCAACGGTCGTATTCGGCTCCGCGCCGCCGCCTAGCCCGAAAGGCAGACCATGAGCAAGCGCCAGGGCATCTACTTCGTTCTCGGTATGGGGATGGTCATGATGTTAGCTGCGATCGTCACCGATCACGCGCCGGCATATGGAATCGCTGCGGTTCTGTTTGTTGCTGCGGCTGCCCTGAATTGGACCGCATGAGCAAAGCAGGCTGGATCTCTATCGGATTGATAGCGTTCGTGGTGCATCTGGCTTCATCGGCCGTTGCGCTTGTTTCCGCCTTTGACCTTGTGCCGACCGCGATCGCCGCCGTTTCCTTCGGTGTCGTGCAGCTTGTTATCGCGCGGGCACCCGCATGATTATCGATCATTGAGACAGATCATGAGCAAGGTAGACCGATACGTGGTGTATCTCGATGGTATCGCGAAGACAGTATGGGCCAGCAAGGCTGAAGCCGTAGCCAGCGCCGTTCGCATCGCCGGGGTCGGGAAAGCAATTGTCGTCAAGCATCCAAAGCGCGGCCTTCCATTTCTTGTCGCCGCATGACCACCGCCCGCGAGCGTGAGGGAGAGTAAGTGACGGCCCGTTCAAAAGGTTTCGTAGAATTTCAACAGCCGCTGTACAGCTGCCGTTAAGAGCAACGAGCTAGTGAACGCAAAACCGACCGAGAGAACGGTCGAAAGGTATCTCGTTTCGATCCGTTGGAAAAAGGTAAAACCGGAGCCGAAAGCAAAAGCAGCGCCGCCGAACAGTAATGAATAGGAAAGAAGCCCGGCGCACTTGGAAAGCGCATCCATAAAGGTCGCGTTGGGTATCGCGTCCGGCGTCGTATTTATGATTGTTAAAATCAAAGAAAGCGCAGCAGCAGATAATCCAGCGCCTGCTTTCCAAGCTATGGTTGATGCGCCTTTGGCGTAACGATACCAAAGTGATTTTTCCATTCAACTTTCTCCACATCAACTACGCGGCGATCAACCTGAACAGCGAACACCGAATATTACTTATTAAGATCTTCATCATCGACACGTCTCTCGATGCGAAGTTTAGTTACAGAAAATGTCTCGGTAAAACATTCAGCACCTTTTGCTTGGTCAGCAAAGGGGAGCGGAATGCCTCGCCAATATGCTTCCGCCCAATCAAGACCGATCATCCCCATCGGTACCACACGGCGGAAATCTGCCCGCGCTTCCATCGCGTGGACATTCAGTCTCGATACTTCGTACCAATTCACGAAATTGAGCCGCTCCGTCTGGTTATACGCGCGCGCATTCTCGATATGGTCGAAATAAAACGCGGCGTCTAGCCGTGACGGCAGATGGGAAAACGATCTGGAACGAACGTCTTCTAGTATGCTTTCGCGCAAAGCCGCGGCGTGTGCATAACCATTTGCGCGCAAAACTCGTCCGTAGTTGCCAGGTTTCACAGAAGAGCCGACCTCTAAAAGGGCGTGAGTGCAATAGAAAGCCATGCTGGTCAATTTCTCACGTGCAGTGGATGAATCTGACCCAAACAGGAAAAGGACGGCGATGCAATCCTTAGCTGAACGATGACAAGAGCTATCGGCTTCAATCAGCAAAAGGCGGACACGATCTGTGAAAGGCTCGCATCCGGCCTCAGCCTTCGGGCCATCTGCCGCAACAAGAGCATGCCCAGCAAGTCAACAGTGTTCAAATGGTTGGGTGAAAACGCCACGTTCGCGGACCAATACGCGCGGGCGCGAGAAGCCCAGGCCGATCTTCTTGTCGACGAGATGGTGGCGATCGCTGACACCCCGAAGATCGGGAAGAAGACCAAGAGAACGAGCGACGGCAAACTCGAGGAAACCACCTTCGATATGACCGAGCATCGCCGTCTGCAGATCGAGACGCGGAAGTGGGTGGCCGCCCGCATGCGACCGAAGAAGTACGGGGACAAGCTGGACGTGGATCAGAAGACGACAGTTGAGGCAGGCGACAGCGTTATGGCGCTGATGCAGGCGATCGATGGCCGAACCCGCACTAAGTGAAGAGGTGGTTGCTCAGTGGGCCGATCGGCGCTGGCGACTGAATAATCTGTATTTCATCAAGGACAAGCTCGGCGCCGTCGTGCAGTTCAAGATGAACCCGGCGCAGGAAAAGCTGCTGGATGATCTGCATTACCTGAACATCATCCTCAAGGCCCGCCAGATGGGGTTTTCGACCTTCATCCTGATCCTTGCGCTCGACTGCTGCATCTTCAATTCGAATTTCGCGGCCGGCCTGATTGCCGACACGATCAAGAATGCGCAGAACCTGCTGGAGCGCATCAAGTTCGCCTATCAGCACCTGCCGGGCCCGATACAGCGCAATGTTGAAATGGTTTCGGACAATTCGACCGAGATAGAATTCAGCAACGGCTCAGGCGTCGAGGTTGGCGTCTCGCTGCGATCTGGTACCAAGAACCTGCTGCACATTTCCGAATACGGAAAGATTTGCGCGAAGGCGCCGGATAAGGCCAAGGAAGTCAAGTCGGGCTCTCTGAACACGCTGGCGGCTCGACAGCTCTGTTTCATCGAGAGCACGGCAGAGGGTAGGGGCGGCGACTTCTACGACAAGGTACAGCAGTCGCGTAAGGCATCGGACGCCGGCCGTGAGCTAGGGGACATGGATTACCGGTTCCATTTCTTCCCGTGGTGGCAAGACAGCAGCTACGAGCTTCATCAGGAAACGCTGATCACTGCTGAGGATCAGACCTACTTCGACGAGCTTGCGGCTGAACACGGCATTCGCCTGACGATGCCCCAGAAATGGTGGTACGTCGCCAAGAAGAACGAGCAGGGCGATGACATGTGGAAGGAATACCCTTCCACGCCTGACGAGGCATTTAAGGCGGCGAAAGACGGTGCCTACTTCGCCAAGGAGATCAGGGCGCTTCGCCAGCGCGGCAAGATCGGTTCGTTCCCGTATGTGCCGAACATCCCGGTAAACACGTTCTGGGACTTCGGCTTAGGGGACGCTCAGACCATCTGGCTGCATCAGGAAGTAGCGGGCGAGCATCGGTTCGTTGGTTACTTCGAAGATAGCGGCATGGGTCTGGGCTACTATTTCAACTGGATGGACCGTTGGGCGGCACTGAGGGGCGCACGATGGGGCGTGCACTATGCTCCGCATGATGTCGATCACAAGCGCCAGACCAAGACGACAGGCCAAGCCGAAACGATCAAGACGATGGCCAAGGATCTTGGTGTCGTCTTCACCACGGTGACGAGAAACCCGGACAAGCAGAACTCGATTATGGGCGTCCGCGCAAAGCTCCCGGGTTGCTGCTTCGATGAGGCGGAATGCGCCAAGGGGCTTGAGCACCTGGAGAACTATTGCCGCGAATGGGACGACCGACTGAGCGTTTTCCGCAGCCATCCTCGACACGATGAGGCCAGCCATGGCGCTGACGCCTTCATGACCTTCTCCGACGGTTACGCGCCGCCGAAGAAGAAGAATGCCGAATGGGACAAGTTTAAAGAGACGAAGGTGGCGTGATGGCTTTAGCGGCGTGCGAAATGTGGGAGGTCGTTTCCCGTATCAGGGCAGGCGAGTTGCCGCGTGAAGTTGACAGCGAGTTACTATGTCGCGCCAGCAAGGCCGGTGCAGAATTCGCAAAGTCTCTGGCGATCAGAGGCAATTACAACCGTCTGAAAGCCGCTGTCAAAGAGCGTGACCGTCTTCTGCGGATTGGAGCCGAGGCGCTTTGCGATCGGGGAGTGCATAATGGCGGATGAGAAGAAGACCGATAACCTGACCGGCGTCGTTGCCAATCTGGTCAAGGACTGCGAAGGGTATCGCGAACAGCTCGCTGAAGACCGGAAGACAGCCGATGAATATTTCGACGGCAGAATGTCGGACGTGCCCGCGCCTGCGAACCGGTCGGCTGTTGTGTCCCGTGACGTGCGATCTACCATCAAGAAGGTGCTGCCGTCGTTAATCCGCGTCATCCTGGGCGGTGACAAGGTGGCGGAATATTCCCCGGTCGGCCAGAACGATGAGGCGTTTGCGGAACAGGCTAGTGATTACGTCAGTAATATCGTCTTTCCCGAAAGCGATGGCGTCCAGGCGGTGCAGGATGCGATCCATGACGCACTGAAGCTCCGCAATGGCGTTCTGCGCTGGTGGCAGGATAAGGAGCACACTGTCACCATCACCCAGCATTCCGGCCTTGATGCCGACGCGCTGGCGCAGCTTCTGCAAGATGATGATGTTACGGTGTTGGGCCAGTCGTCGAGCATGGAACAGATCCAGATGCCTGACGGCAGCCTGCAGGACGTTCCGGTCTATGACGTGAAAATCCGTCGTCGATCGAGCAAGAGCCGGCCGCGCATCGCCGCGGTGCCGCCTGAAAACTTCCTGATCCACCCGGATGCAAAGACGATCAGGGAAAGCCCGTGCACAGGCATCAACGAGAAGATGCGCCGGTCTGATCTCATCGCGATGGGATATGATCGCAAGCTTATCGACGAACTGCCGATCGCCGGAAGCACAGGCGACCAGGATGACGAGGAATCGACCCGCCGCCGTGAATTGCTCGACGAGCGCGACACGTTCGCCCATGCAATGCAGGAGGTCGAATACTACGAGCTTTATGTTCGGGTGGACGCCGACAACGACGGCATCGCTGAACTGCGCCGCATGGTCTATGCCGGCGCGATCAACGAAGAATACCTTTTGGAAGACGAGGAATGGGACGAAGTTCCCTTTGCCGACATCATCGTCGAGCGCCGGCCGCATCAGCGAGAAGGCACGTCGGTCTCTGACGACACGATGGAACCGCAGAAGGTCAAAACCGTCCTGCTGCGTGAATCGCTGGACAACATTTACTGGCAGAACAAGCCCCAGCCGATCATTCAGGAAGAGGCGGTCGTCAACCCGGATGCCGTCTTGCGACCGTCGTTCGGAAAGCCGATCCGTGTCAGCACCGGGGTGAATGTGAACGAAGCCGTCGGCTTCGCCCGCGTGCCGTTCGTCGCTCAGTCGTCCTTCGACATGATGAATTATTTCGACCGTGAAATCGCTGACGTTACCGGCATCACCGATGCGTCGAGCGGCATGGCGCCCGATCAATTGCAGAACATGACAGCGAAGGCGTCGGCAATGTTCGAGGCGGCAGGCATCGGTCAGACCGACCTAATGGCCCGTACAGTCAGCCATGGGCTTATCCCGGTGTTCAAGGGCTTGCTCAAGCTGATCATCAAGCACCAGGACAAGCCGCGCACGGTTCGCCTGCGGAACAAGTGGGTGACGTTCGACCCGCGCCCTTGGAATTCGGAGATGGACGTGACCGTTAATACCGGTCTCGGTGCGGGAACCCGCGAGCGCGACATGATGATGATGCAGATGATTGGTGGCCTTCAAGAGAAGCTGCTTGCATCCTACGGCCCAGTAAACAACCCGTTTGTGACCGTCCGCAATGTCTACAATGCGCTGTCCAAGTTGGTCGAGGCATCCGGCCTGCGGTCTGTCGATCAGTTTTTCACTCTGCCCAGCGACGAGCAGATCGAGAGGATGGAACAGGCGGAAGCGAACAAGCCAGACCCCGCGATGCTCAAGCTTCAGCAGGAACAGGCCAAGTTCCAAGCTGACCAGATCCTCCGCATGGAGGAACTGAAGAGCAAAGAGCGGATCGAGATGGCGAAGCTTCAGCAGGAAGAACAGTTGAAGCGCTACCAGATCGACCGCGAGATCGAATTGAAGCAGCGCCAGAACGTCGCTCAGGTTCTGACCGGCGGGCATGTCAGCACTGCGCAGCTGGGAGGGTTTCCAGGATGAGGGACGAGGAACGCATCGCTTACGCACAGCTGCTCATCGAAAACCCGCTCCTGCATGAAATTATCGACGGCATCGAGAAGCGCGCCACTGACGGGTGTGTCTCTGCCAATGTCGATCACGAGACCCGCGCGGCATACGCTGCCGAGGTCCGTGCAATCCGAGACATCCGCCGCAAGCTCAACCTGGCCAGCCAGGAAGCCAATGAGGACGGATTTCAAGCGCCCGCATAACGCCGGCGCTCCAACGCCCTGAAAGGGGAAATCATGACTGTGAACGAGAGTGCCAACCTGCCGGATGACGGCGGGAGCAAAACCGTTGAACCCTTGGATATCGAGAACTCTAGTGCTCTGAATTTCTGGGAACCCGAAGACGATGTGCCTTCGGATAATCGCAGCGCTCAGCGTGCAGAGACCGCATCTGGGACGGGTGAGGCTGGGGACGACCCCGATCAAGAGCCCGGTGGTGCCGCAACGGAAGATGACGACCCAGAGAATCCCGACGATCCGAACCCGGATGATCCTGACGCTGACAAGCAGCCGACGGATGATGCGGCGATCGACGAGACGGTTGTCACGCTGAAGGGTGGCGAGCAGGTTCCCGTAAAAGAACTGAAGCTCGGCTACATGCGGCTCAGCGACTATCGCACCAAGACCCAGGAGGCCGCCAATCAGCGGCGCTCATTGGAAGACATGTCCAACCGCGTTGCCGGCACGGCACATGCGTTTGCGAACTTCCTTGCCAGTCAGTTGCCGGAAGAACCGTCAACCCAGCTGGCAATGACCAACCCGGCTGCCTACACCCAGCAGAAGGTGATCTACGATTCCGCGCTTCAGCGGATCAACGAAATCATCGCGATGGGCCAGCAGCCCCAGAACGTCGTCAAGCAACTCACCGACCAGCAGAAGCTCGAAAAGCTCCATGCTGAAGACGAGAAGCTACGGGAGCATTTCCCGGAAACGGCGACGAAAGAAGGACGTGAGAAGTTCTTCGAAGGTGCATTCACGACCGGCCACGAGTTCGGCTTTTCCGATGAGGAAATGCAGGGCTTCGACGATCACCGGTATCTGCGCGTCATCCACTACGCCCAGCTTGGCCTTGCTGCCGAGAAGGCAAAGGCGAAGGCGATGCAGAAGATGGAGAATGCCCCGCCTCTCGTGGCGCGCGGTAAGCCCCAGCAGCAGAATGCAGGTCAGGTCCAGAAGAGCAAAGACGCTATGGCGCGGTTGACCCGAACCGGATCGCTCAAGGACGCAATGAACATCGACTTCTGATCGATGTGCGCCTGTCGGTCCTCTTTCATCACCGAAATCCGAGGTTGACCAATGGCAGTCATCACAAACACCGTCCGCACGAATAATGCGGTCGGTAACCGAGAAGAGCTCTCCGACGTTGTTTCGCGTATCACGCCGGAAGATACCCCGATCTATTCCATGATCGAGAAGAAGAAGGCCAAGTCGGTGCATCCCGAATGGGAAACTGACGACCTGGCCGCAGCTGGCGACAACGCCCGAGAAGAAGGCGAGGAATACGACTTCGACAAGGTCGATCCGCCGGCCCGTGTGGGCAATTACACGCAGATCCTGCGCAAGAGCTGGATCATCTCCGGCACGCAGGAAGAGGTCGACGAAGCCGGCAACGTCCAGAAGCGCAAGTACCAGAAGGCGAAGAAGGGCGTCGAGATCCGCAAGGACACCGAGTTTGCCATCGTCGCCAACCAGGGCTCTGTCGGCGGCGCTGTCCGTCGCATGGGCGGCCTGCCCAGCTGGATCACCTCCAACGTCTCCCGCGGCGCGGGTGGCGCCAATGGTGGCTTTGTGGGTGGCTTCACCGTTCCCGCAACGAACGGCACGCAGCGGACCTTCACCAAGGACATCATGGACGGGGTGATGCAGCAGGGCTTCAACAACGGCGCCAAGTTCCGGCACCTTGTCGGATCGGCGTTCGTGAAGTCGAGCTTCGTAAAGTTCATGTCCGACGCCAACGTGGCGCCTTTCCGTTACTCGGTCTCCGAAGGCGGCAAGCGCAACACCATCGTCGCGACGGCCGACTTCTACGAAGGCCCGTTCGGCAAGATCCTCGTGCATCCCAGCACGATCCAGTCGACGCCCGCGCTCGCCCGCAATGCCTTCTTCCTCGATCCCGACTTCCTCGAATTCCTCTGGCTCCGCAAGATCCAGGAGGATCAGAAGGTCGCGAAGACCGGTGACGCCGACAAGGGCGTGATCATCGGTGAAGGCACGCTGAAGGTGCTCAACGAAAAGGGCCTCGGAATTGCCGCTGACCTCTTCGGCATCTCGGCCTCGCAGTAACAGGAGAACGGATCATGCCGACATATCTGCCCTTCAACGTCACGGCGGCATTGCTCGCCCTGAATGCCTCCACCCACGGTACGCCGGCAACTGTCGTCGTCAACCGTCCTGCAGGCTCCACCCTCACGCTGCCGGCGTCTTACGGCTCCGGCGCCGAGTTCGACATCGTGGTCGGTGCGACCATCACGTCGAACAACCTGATTGTTCAGGTCGCCAACGCGCTCGACACCATGACCGGTGTCTGCCTGACGGCTCAGGATGCTGGCGATACCGTCGCCGGTTACGAAACCGCTGCCGATACCGATACTATCACCATGAATGGCTCCACCAAGGGCGGCATCAAGGGTGATCGCATCCGGCTGAAGGACATCGCCGCCAACGTCTGGCAGGTGCAGGTCATCAGCTCCGGTACCGGCACCGAAGTCACGCCGTTCTCTGCGGCAGTCTGATGCAGCGGGGCGGTGAGAAGCCGCCCCAACACTCTGAGGAGAGAATCAATGAGTGCAGAACTGAAGCTTAAGGCTGAAGCGCTCGGCATCACCGTTCCCGGCAACTGGGGCGACAAGCGCATTCAGGAAGAGATCGACCGGCATAATGCAGGGCAACGGAATGGCAATGGTGTTCTTGATCCCGGCCAGGGTTCCACCACGCAGCAGGCGCCCGTGTCGCCCAACGCACCGCCGCCGCCAGTTTCCGGCATCACGCCCGGTGACACTCCGCAGCCGATCGTTGAGGACCCGGAACCGACGAAGAAGGAAAAGCAGGTTGAAATCCTGCTGAAGGCCGACTTCTGGCCGGAAGAAGGTGAGCGCAAGATGGTTGGTGAAAAGGTCACTGTCGGCCTCGGTAAGGCCAAGCAGCTGATCGGCGCCGGCAAAGCCGAAATCCCGCTCGAGGACTGAACATGATCCGAGACGGCCAGTGGGAACTTCACGACTACGATTACGCCACTGGCCGCTCGGTCTGGCGGTATTTCGACGGGATGGACTGGCACATGCGTGTCGATACTCCCGTCGACAACATTGTTCGGGAGAATGAGTTCACCCGGAATGCCACGTCGGGCAATGCGATGGGCGACTGGGTCAAGATCGCATCCATTCCGCTCAATCATGCTCACGCCGAAAACCTCGTGCAGGCCCACAGCGAGGGTGACGACAAGTTCGTGAGCCGATGGCTTAACGATAGCGACAACCGCGCTTGGCGATCGTTTGACGCCCGTGTCTGACGTCCAGCGACTGCGGGAGAGGATGCGCGAACTGGAAGCGCGTCGGCCGAAGCCCGAGGATGATCTCGAAGGGTACCGACGCGTAACCGAAGAGATGGCGAGGATAACCGACCGCTCCCGAGCTTTCCAATCATTTACAGAATGGCAGGTGACCTGATGAGCGCCATCAGCGACTACGCATCACTGCTGATCGACGCAGGCGAGTATGCCGGCGCCGACGACATCGCCCACGTCTTCCCGCGTCTAGTCGCTCTTGCTGAGGCCAAGTTCAACAGGGTTCTCCGCGTCTCGCAGATGGAGAAAGCCGCCAGCCTGACGCTCGTCAATGGCGACGTGCCGCTACCGGCAGATTTCCTTGAGGCGCGCATGGTCACTGGACCCGCAGGGCAGGGCCTGAACGCATGGTCTCTGTCGGAGCTTGATGCGCGGTATCGGAACAACGGCGGTTACCCGCGAGGCTACGCCGTTGTTGGCGGCACCATTCGTGTGCGTCCGACATCAGCCGGTACGATCGCAATCAGCTACTATTCGAAAATCCCGCCTCTGACCCCTGCAAACCCGACGAACTGGCTGCTGAACGAAGCGCCGGACGTTTACCTGTACGCCTTGGTCGAAGAAATCGCGATTTGGAAAAAGGACCCTGACGGCGTAGCCGCCGGTCGCGGGCTGAAAGAACTCGCGATGCGCGGTCTTGCGCTCCAGGACGAACGTGCACGCTGGGGCAATTCCCAAGTCGTCATCGATGGACCGACGCCATGACGCTGATTACGACGATCAACTCGGTTTGCGATGCCGTGAACATCGACAGGTTCGACAGCGTTTATGGGGCGGATGATCCGGCCGCCAATACGATGTTTGAGCTGGCGCAACAGGCCGGCGATGAGATTGCGCGCCGCGCCGACTGGCGGGGTCTTCTGGTCAGCGGGTCGTTGCTGAGTTCTGGTAGCCCGATACCCACCGATTTTCAGCGCTTCGTACCTGGGGGCGGCATTCGCAGTGCTGCTGGAGAATTCATCCGGCCCGTAACAAACTCTGCACAGTGGCGCGTCGTCTCAGCGATCGCGTCCGTCCAGCCTTACTACTTCCTTGACGGTTCCGTCGTTCGTGTGGCGCCGCCTGCGGCAGGAAATGGCGCGCTGCTGGATTACGTGTCGAACCGCTGGGTAAAGGATGGAATTGCCTGGGGCAGCAACCTTACCAAGGACGATAACACGTTCGCTTTCCCTGAAAAGCTGATGGTCAAAGACATCATCTGGCGTTGGCGCCGACTGAAGGGGATGGCCTACGACGATCAGCTTGCCGAGTTCGAGGCGGATCTTTCTCAGGAAATCGACGCCGACAGGGGGCAGTCATGAAGGTGAAACCCGGCCGGATCGGGCTAACGAACCGCGGCAGCGTGTCCACGGGATCAAAACAGGTGTCTGTCCCGCTGACGTTCCCGGCACCTACGCAAGGCCTGATCACCGCTGCCGACATCGCATCTCAGTCAAGCGGGGCTGCGGTTGTCCTTGAAAACTTCTTCCCAACCTTGTTTGGGGCGCGGGTTCGAGGCGGCTGTGAGAAATGGGGCCGGGCCGCTGACGGCGGATCGATCGTCTCCGCATTTCGGTACGTCTATGGCCCGATCGAGCGAATGTTCATGGCTACGAAGACGGCAATCTACGACATGTCCGCGCCAGCCACGCCTCCGGTCACGACACCGGCCGTCGTCGGCGGCTTGACCAGTGGGGAATGGAGCACGTTCCAGCATACGAATGCGGGTACGAGCTACATGATTTGCTTCAATGGCTCGGACCCGCGCTGGATCTACAATGGCTCTACCTGGGGCACGGCGCCGGCCATCACGTTTTCTGACACGACGACGATGGCAAACCTCAATTTCGGATGGGTGTTCAAGAACCGCGAATTCTTCCTCAAGAACGGCTCCATGGACGCCTACTTCCTGAATAACCTTTACACGATCGGCGGCGCTGCATCGGTCTTTCCGCTCGGCGGCGTGATGAAGGAAGGGGGGGCGCTTTTGTCGGGCTTTTCGTGGTCGCTGGAAAGCGGCGACGGTCCGAACGAGTATTGCGTCTTCCTTTCCACAGAGGGCGAGGTGGCCGTCTACAGCGGATCTGATCCGGCAAGCACGACTGATACAGGGTTCGCGCTTGTCGGTGTTTACAAGATTGCCAAGCCGCTGGGAAAGAACGCGTGGATCAAGTCCGGTGGCGACGTTCTGATTGCAACGGTTGACGGGCTAATACCGCTTTCGCAGGCTTTCCAGCGAGACCGCCAGCAGCTTACCTTGGTTTCGGCATCGAAGGCGATTGACGATCTTTGGCGCGCCGCTGCCGGTGCCACCGGTTCGGGCTGGACGCTGACGCTCTGGCCTGAACAGAACCTGGTGTTCGTCTGCTTTCCAGACAACCCGGCTGTTCCAGACACGACGTTCGTCTTCAACACCCAGACGGGCAAATGGAGCACGATCACGAATTGGCAGGCAACTTGCTACGCGCCTCATCAGAAGAGCCTGTTCTTCGGGTCGTTCGATGGCATTTCTTGGCATGGAGACTATACCGGCTCCGACGATGGCATGCCTTTCCAGGCCGGCTACATCTCCCATTTCAATCCCGGCAGGGCTTTGGACAGGTGAAGGTCGCAAGCTTTGCCAAAATGCGTTTCAAATCGTCCTCTAAGCCTAACGCGCTCCTATTTGCGCGCGCCGATATGGACCAAACCCTTCCACACTTCTCTACCGTCACGCTGAATGCCGCAGGTTCGTCCGAGTGGGATAGCGGACGATGGGATGAAGCCGTATGGGATGGCGGTGGGCCGACGCGAACATACTTTGAGAGCAGACAGAACGTTCGCGCCGAGGGGGAAACACTAGCTCTCGGCTGTGTCATTGTCTCAGGCGGATCGGTGCGGCTCGACCTTGAGCTTGATATCGGAACGATGCTTGTTGCACCCGGGGAGGCTGGTGGCTGATGCTTCCATCTGATCCCGTCAAATCCTACGAAGCGCTGATGCGCTGGACAGCTGGCAATGTAGCGGCCGCCGATTTTCTCCGCGAGATGTCAGAAATTGCTCGTCTTGCCGATGACATCGTTGACGAAGTAGCTCACCGACAGCGCAACGTCAGCTGGCTATTGTCGCGCACTCTGGTGGCTTTGCCTGGAAACCCATTCTTTGCCGCGCACGCGGTGCGGCTGGGACCACTGATTAGCACCATCGTCGTCAAGTGGCGTCTCAGCGACGAATACAGGCTTTCCGATGATCAACTCAAGCAGGTGCATGGCTTCGTCATGCGTGAGGCCGTGGGCGATTTGGTGACGGCGACGGCGTCCATTATCGGCGGCGACGAGTTCGCAATGACCGTCGCCGCGGACTTCTTTCAAACTTGCCATGCCGGCTCGATCGAGACCGTTCAGGATTGGGTAGAGGAATAATCAATGGGAATGTACGGTAGCGCACCGCAGGCGCCAGATCCGAAAGAGACTGCAGCCGCCCAGACCGGTACCAACATCTCGACCGCGACGGCGAACTCATGGTTGAGCAACATCAATCAGGTCACGCCCGACGGGTCGCTGACGTATTCCCAGACGGGAAGCGCCTTTACGCCTTCGGAAACGGGCCAGACCTATTACTACAACCCGAAGACTGGCGAGTATTCGACCAACAAAAAGATCACCGGTTACACGCCAGCGACCCCGTCGACCTCACCTGCAAACGGCGGCTTGATGGGCTACCTGTCGGGCGAGACGCGGGGTGGATCCGCCAATGGTGGCCAACCGATCTATGAAGACGGCTGGCAGCAGGTCAAAGGCATGCTCGTTCCGACCTTCACGGCAACGCAGACGCTTTCTCCGGCCCAGCAGGCCATCAAGAACCAGGAGGATCAAGGCAACCTTAACCTGGCCACACTCTGGAATACGCAGTCTGGTAAGTTGAATACACTGCTGAAAGACCCGTTCAGCATTTCTGGAGCGCCTGCGGCCGGAAATGCGTCGAGCTTGACGGCGCCACAGTACCAACAGTTTGGCAGCGGGCCGCAGTTGCAGACCAGCGTCGGCAACGCTGGCGATATCACGAAATCATACGATATCGATTTCGACACGAGCAAATACCAAGATGCCCTGATGGCGAAGCTGCAGCCGTCGCTCGATCAGAACAGGGCCGCCACGGAACAGAAGCTCGCAAATCAGGGTCTGATGCCGGGCACGCCAGCCTATGATCGCGCCTATGCGGCAGTGACGGCGCAGGAGAACGACGCTCGATACGGTGCGATCCTTAACGCCGGGCAGGAGCAGACCCGCTTGGCCAACCTCGCGCAGCAGCAGGCAAGCTTCCAGAATGCCGCCCAGCAGCAGGGTTATAACCAGGCCGCCAACAACATGTCCATGGGCAACGCAGCCCTACAGCAGCAGTATCAGAACCTGACCAGCTCAACTGCTGCGAACAATGCCCTTCAGGATCAGTCGTTCAATGCACAGCAGGCAATGATCGATGCTCAGAACAGGGAACGCGCCAACTATTTGAATGAGCAGTATGCGCAGCGGAACCAGAACCTGAACGAAGTTCTTGGCCTCGCTTCGGGCACGCAGCTGTCAAACCCGAATTTCGTGCCGACGCAGGGGCAGACCATGCCGACGGTCGATTATGCGGGTTTGGTCCAGCAGGACTATCAGAACAAGCTCGGCGCCTACAATCAGAGCCAGGCTGGTATCGGCTCGATCCTCGGCGGCATCGGAAGCATATTCAGCATGTCCGACCGGGATGCCAAGAAGGACATCAACAAGGTCGGTGGGCTTTACGAATACCGGTACAAGGATGATCCGAAGGGCACGCCGAAGCGCATTGGTGTGATGGCGCAGGAAGTCGAGAAGGTACGGCCAGGGGCGGTACGTGAGGGCACCGACGGCTATAAACGAGTGAATTACGGCGCCTTGTTCGCCGCTGGAGGCGCACGCTGATGGAAAACCAGTACGACCCTTTCGGCATGTATGCGTTTATGGCGCAGCGGCCAGCGGCTCCACAGCAAAGCGTTTCCAACCAGATCGCGCAGCAAATCATGGGGCAACCCGCCCAGACCGTCGGGCAGGGCATGGGCCAGCTCGCAACGGGTCTGGGAACCGGCCTTGCCAAGTTTCAGGCAGACAAATTCCCAAAGGCTCCCGGTGGCGCCAAGCCTAGCCCGCTTACCGGGCTCATGAACCTCTTTACCTTCGGCAACAACGGGGGCCTCTACTGATGGTCGGTTTCATTTTCGGCGGCAACACCGGCGAGACTTACACGAGCCTGCAGCGGCGCCGTGCGATGGCTGACGCTTTGGCTGCCCAGGTGATGGGACAGCAGCCGAAGAACACGGCAGAGGGTATCGGCGCCGTGCTGAAGGGAATTGGTGCGGGCATTGGCCGATATCGCGCTGACAAGGCCGAAGACAAAGGCCGGACCGCCGCTGACACACTGTTCCAGTCGATCATCGGCGGCGGGGCGTCAAGCAACCCAATAGCTGCATCAGCGGCGACATCAGGCGTTGCCAAGGAACTTGCAGCGTCTTCGCCAGCTGGCGGCGGTGATTACTTTTCCGCGATCCGCGCGGCCGAGAGCGGCGGCAACGACAGTGCGAAGAACCCGAACTCGTCTGCAACCGGCCGCTATCAGTTCATTGACAGCACCTGGGCCGGGTTGATGAAAAGCAATCCCGAACTGGGCCTTACGGCGGACGGACGCAAGGATCCTGCGCAGCAGGAAAAGGCGATCCGCGCATTCACAGCCCAAAACGCGCAGAGCTTGGCATCTGCCGGCTTGGAAGCAACCCCGGGCAATCTCTACGCGGCCCACTTTCTCGGCGCCGGCGGTGCGCGCAACGTGCTCCGCGGCAACCCGGGCTCTGCGGTCAGCGCCTATGTCGACCCCGGCGTGATCCGTGCGAACCCGTTCCTGCAGGGAATGACGGTTGGCGAGTTCCAGCAGTGGGCATCTCGCAAGGGCGGCGGTGGAAGCGGTCCGGTTCAAGTGGCGAGCCTCGATCCGGCAGCCGGCGCACCGAGTGCGGCTGCGGCCATTGATGCTGTAGCTCCACAAGGCGGCTTTCGTGGCTCCGACTTCAATTCCCCAATGCTGACCTATGACGAGAATGGTGCGCGCATGGAACGCCCCTATCCGGCGCAAGGCGGCAATATTCCTCAGCCTCAGAATGGCGGCGCGGGTTTCGATCATGGTCGATGGGGCGATCCCATCAACCTGGCCGAAATGCCAGCCGGTGCCAGTGACCTCGGCCAGAGGTTGGGCGCGCAAGCGAATGCCTTTGTGGCACCCCAGCAGCCACAGCAGCCGCCCGCAGGCGCGCTTCCGCCGCTGGATCAGCGTCAGGTTGGGCCGACGCCTTCGGTTGCGTCCCAGCCTCAGCAAATGCCGCAGCAGCAGGTGCCGATGCAGGTCGCGCAGGCTGCTCCGCAGGTCGACCAGCGGCTCTATCAGCTTCTGACCAATCCTTTCCTCGACGACGACAAGAAAGCTGTCGTCAAGATGATGTTACAGCAGCAGATGGAGGCAGCCGACCCGGTGCGCCAGATGCAGCTGGAAAAGGGCCGGCTTGAGCTAGACGCGCTGCGGAACCCTCAGCCGAAATACGATTACACCACTCTGCCTGATGGAACGGTCTTGCGGACGAACAGTCGTGGAGGGGCGCCGGAGAAGGTCTATGAATCTGCCCCCAAGCCGACGACCAATCAGCTTGATTACGAATATTACGCCGATCGGGAGATGCGCGAAGGACGGCAACCGCTTGGCCCGCTCGAATGGGAGCAGGCTCAGCGTAAAGCGGGAGCGACCACGGTCAACAACAACATTGGTGAAGGCGACGAGTTCTACAAAGAGCTGGATAAGAAGAATGCAGGTATGTTCGCGACCTTGTCGGACGCTGGCATGTCCGCACGCGCCAAGATGGGTCAGATAAACCGGTTAGAAACGCTCTTCGCCAACGTCCCCCAGGGCATGGAAGGCGGCCTGAAAAAGATTGCCGGCGACTGGGGTATCGCGATCGGGGAAGGCACCAGCGATATCCAGGCGGCAAGCTCGCTGCTCGAGCGAATGGTGCCGGAGCAGCGTGCACCCGGCAGCGGTCCGATGTCTGATGCCGATATCAAAATGTTCCGTGCTTCCTTGCCTCGCATCATCAACCAGCCGGGCGGCAACCAGCTCATCTTCGGAACGCTCCGGGGCATCGCTGAATACGAAACGAAGATGGGTGAAATCGCAGATGCCGTCGCGGACCGGACAATTACCGCTGCCGAGGGACGAAAGCAGATCCGCGAGCTGCAAAATCCGCTGGCGGATTACAAAATCCCAGAAGGCTCCACGCCCAATGAGGGCTGGAAAGAGCTTTCGCCCGGCGTTCGTATCAAGAAGGTTGGTGACTGATGCCACGTTATGAAGTCGAGATTGGCGGCAGCAATTACGAGATCGAGGCGCCGGATGAACAGGCTCTTTCGATCGCAATCCAGCAGGTGCAGGGCGGCGCCGATACATCGCCGGCGCCAAACAATAGGTCCGGCGGAATAGATGGAGCAGTGCGCGCCGTCGGCCGCGGTGTTCTTGGCGTCGGGTCTTTCCTCGACGAGATGAACGCAGCAACAAACGCAACCCTGTCTCCGATCGTCGATCCGCTGCTGCCCGATAGTTTTAACGAGGGCAAGCTTTCGGGCAAGACTTGGGGAGAGCGTTACGACCAGTCGCTTGCCATGCAGCGCCGCAAGGATCAGGAATACGACCAGGATAACCCCTATATTTCCACTGGTCTGAAAATCGCTGGCGGCATTGGCTCGGGCGGGGCTTTGCTCAAGGCTGCCCCGGCGATCGGCGGCTATGTCATGGGCAACACGGGTGCAACATTGCTGCCGCGGGTAGCATCCACGATGGGCGCGGGCGGCGCTACCGGTGCCGTACAAGGCTTCGGGGCGGGCGGGGGCGGGGCACGTAACCGCCTAAATCAGTCTGCAAAAGAAACGTTGATCGGTGCCGGAACTGCCGGCGCGATGATGCCGGTTGCTGCCGGCGCAAACAAAGTCGCATCTGCCCTTGTTCGCCGCATCATGGGGCAGAGTGACGATGCGCTGTCGGTTATGTCACCGGAGGCCCGCCGGTATCTCACCAACGAGCTTGCGGACCCCGACAAGCTGGCGTTGACACAGTCGGCGTTGCGCGACCTCGGACCGGAGGCAATGCTTGCCGATGTCTCTCCCGACTGGCTTGGTGTCGCCCGCGGCGCTGCCGCTCGACCGGGAACGCGTGGAATGGTCGTCGATCCCCTGAACGAGCGCGCCGCCAGCGCAAACCCCCGCATTCGGGCGGACGTTGCACGGAGCCTGGGCCCCGATCCTATCCCGTCGCAGATCGATGCCGAGATCGGAGGCAGCCTGAACCGAGTGGCCCGCGAGTATGGTCCTGTCATGCGTGATCGGACGCCGTATGATTTCACAGCTATCACCGAGGATATCGACAGCTCGATTGCATCGCTTCGGGGAGACGCGCAGCGCCGACTGCAACAGGTCCGGGGTATGCTGAACGAGTTCGGGGAAGATGCTGTCGCAACCGACCCCGCTGTAGCGTTCCAGACCCGCCAGGCAATTGATGGGATGCTCGTCGACGAGACGAACCCCCGTGTCGTGTCTGCGCTGACGGAAGCACGGCAGATGATCGATGACGCTCTTCGTGTCTCGATGCCCCGCATAAAGGAAGTCGATGCCAACTATTCGGAACTGGCCCGTCAGCGGGAGGCGTTGACGCAGGGGCGCCCCATCCTGAACAACGAAGCCAGCGCCATGCGCCCGGTCGAACTTGAGCAGGCTTTGCAGCAAGGCGCGCTGCCGCAGGGAATGCAGATCGGGCCGTCAGCCGTTCCGACACGAATGAAGCAGGGAGCGCTGGGCGAGATCTACCGAGCCGTCGGCACCAAGGCCAACGACACGACAGCCCTTCGCAACGTTGTGCGGGGCGAGGGTGATTGGAACCGGGACAAACTTGGGATGCTGTTCGGCCAGGACAATGCCGATGACGCCTTGCGTGCGATCGATCGGGAAACTGTCTTTGGCGACACTGCCAATCGCGTGACGCGCGGCTCCGATACTGCGATGGCTAATCGCTTCACCAAGTTTCTCGACGACACAGAGAAAGCGCAGGACATCCCGGCGGACACGACCCTGACCGGCGCGGCCGCCCGAATGGGGCGCTCGCTGGCAAGATACCTTGTCCAGGGTGACCCGATGACGAATGCCAACCAGGTTGCATCCGATATTGGGCGGCTGAGTGTCGCGCGAGGGAACGTTCGCGATCAGATCGTCGAGGCGCTAATGAAGACCGGAAAGCAGAACGTAGTGGATAAGCGGCGAGCCGATGCCGTCAGGACGTTGCTACAGAGCAGCGGCCTTGCCGGTTATCAGTCCCTGCCGGGCGTCCGCTGACGCAACGCGTCCCAGCGACCGATGAGGAAGCCGCCACACAATCCCATAACGAGAGTTGCGAGCGGCGGAATAAGATCCGCCGGAAGCAGCTCAACCGCCCATCGGACGCCAAACATCACCGGGACGGCGAGCGCCAGCACGATAGCAGCCGTGAGGATGGCAATCAGCTTCAGCGCCTTGTGGCTCGGTTCATGTGGGTCGTGATCGATCTGCATGGCGCATAGATACATGAATGAAAGTTAGTTGTCTTCCATATTAAAAGTCCGGGTCTCGCCACTCTCGTTGTCGTAAACCTCCAGGTCGACGGATGAGCCGGAGCTGTCGATCGATTGAACTTCCATGTCGCGATACTCGCCAGCATCATAATCGTAGACTTCGATTGTCTCGCCTTCACGGACAAGATTGCCTTTGCCGATCTCAACATTGGCGCCGCTTTCTGCATCTACCCCGTCCCAAGCCATCGTTTGCGTGCCGAACAACAGAGCGGCGAGGGTAACAAGCACGGCGATCGTCTTCATGGGGCTCTCTGATGGTCAGGGGGTTGAGTAAACTTTGATCTGCAATCGATAAGAGGACATCATGGGAACGTCAATTGAACGCGGCTTCTATTCCGCGACTATCCGTTGGCATCTGGGAAATCTGCTTTTGACCATGGCTGACGCTTTATCTCGTCAAGCGCAACGGCTGGGAACATGTGTATCATTGTCCGAAGAAGATGCTCGAAAGCCTCGTCCGATACAGGTAGATCAAGTATGGTCTGGTTTTTCAGATGAAGGCGCAGAATATTGGCTTCTTCGCCATGCGCCTGACCCAGGCTCCGATGCTGGTATTCGAAGCGTTCGAAATCTACCACTCGATAGCTCGTACCGACTTCTAGCGCTGGCAAAATTCTCTGTGACATTGTCGCCCCCCACGTTTGACAGCGGGCAATCTGGAATCGTCTCGCGCTAGAGTCGAATCCGAAATCAGAACATCGTTAAACTGGCTCCGCTTGCGGGGCCTTTTCCATTTGGAGAACGCGAATGCCGTACACCGGTGATATCTACAACCCGCCAGCTGGTACGAAAGGCGCGCCGAAGACAACCATTCAGTCGGCCAAGTACAATGCGATGGTCGATGACATCACAGCCGCGCAGAACTATCCGAGACCGCTTACTGGCGGCGGTACCGGCGCGACGAACGCCCTTCAGGCGCGCGCAAACCTTGGCCTCGCGATTGGGTCTGATGTGCAGGCTTATGACGCTGGGCTTACATCGCTGGCCAACCTCCCCATCGTCGCCGGGCTCATTCCTTACACCGTCGGCGCCGACCTTTGGGCGACAACGGGATTGACGGAGTTCGCCCGGTTCGGGCTCGGGGCCAGTAGCGCCGCAGCGTTCCGTGGCCATATCGAACTGGGCAGCCTTTCGACATTGAATGTCGTGAATGATGTAAATTGGTCTGGCGCTGATCTTTCGATCGCGAATGGCGGGACTGGGGCAAGCTCAGCGGCGGCGGCGCGCGCAAATCTCGACACCTATTCGAAGGCAGAAACGGATGCCGTCGCCAACGGGCGATTGTCATTGAGCGGTGGGACTGTTGCCGGCCCGGTCATCCTTTCGGGGACAGCCGGTCAGCCGGTTCCTATTCTGCAGATGACCTATCAAGGTATCCGATCATGGAAGCTGCAAGTCGATCCGAGCGGGACTCTGGCCATTATCGACCTGACAAGCGGTCTTCAGCTCTCCTCGTTCGACACGCAGGGCAACTTCACCATCTACAACAACGTGAAAGCTGGCGGGATCGTTTACGCCGGCAATGGCGCTTCTGCTCTGACTGCCGTCGGCAACGTCTTCGGCAGCATCTGGTCTGCTTGGGGCGCGAGCGATGCGTTCACGGCGATAGATAGCCGTATATCTGCTTTTTACACCACCGGAATTGCGCAGATCATGCCGACCGTTGCCGCGCAAGGCGTTGGCGCAATCGGCACATACGCCATGCTCGCCTTCACCGACGGCACGACAACAGGAACGCCAGGCCAGAACTTCTCCGGCCCAAATCTTCGTTACGCCAACAATAACGGTTCGGGAGCCGCCGTAAACACTGGCACGTGGAAGCTTATGGGGGACATGTCCACAGCCAATAGAGCATCGCTGTTTTTGAGGATTTCATGATGGAAAATGCCGACAAAGCACAAGGGCAGGAAACAGTCGCAGCAGGTCCTATCGACATCAACGCTTTTTTGTACCGCAATCCCGTGTGGGCCAACGAAGAACACACGGCTATCGCCCTCGATGTGAGGTGGCGTGAAACCGATCCTTGGATGCCCTATGGGACAGCCTCTTTCGACCCCGAACCATCGGGCCGCGTCTTCTTCGCCCGTGTGGTCGAAGAATGCGGAGACAGTATTGGGCCTTATGTGCCGCCACCGCCTTCGCCGTATACCCTGTACGTTTCCGACTTCTGGGACAGGATGACGGTCGAGGAGGGCGACGACTTCGACGCTGCAATGTCGATCGCGACCCCTCTGAAATCCCGCAGGGCCTTCAACGCTGCCGTAACGCTGCAATCCGACAGCGACCTTTTTGCATGGGTCCGAAACGTCCTCCTGGGCGTGACCACCGAGGCCCGCGCCGCCGTCATCATGGCGCAGTAACCAATCACAAGGACATCATCGATATGGACACGACGTTGCAGGAAGCGCAGCGGCGCTTGATCGCGCTCGGCTATAACCTTGGGCCTGCGGGCGCCGATGGTTATCCGGGACGGTTCACGACCGCTGCCGTTACCCGGTTCCAGAAGGACAAGGGGCTCGATATCCAGTTCCCCGGCACCATCGGGCCGAAGACGCTGGAGGCGCTACACGGGTCCGAGCGCGTGAAACCAGTAGAGCTTCCGTGGATCGCGGAGGCCCGCAAGCTGCTGGGCCTGCACGAGGTCAGGGACGCGAAGAAGCTGGACAAGGCGCTTCGTCTCGACACGAGCGAGATAGCATGGTGCGGGGCGTTTGTCGGCATGTGCGTGGCCACTGCCCTGCCCTCTGAGCCAATGATCGCCAATCCTCTCGGCTCCCGCAACTGGCTCAAGTTCGGCCATTCGATTGGCTCTCCGCAGGTCGGCGCCGTCGCCGTCTTCTGGCGCGGCAGCAAGGACGGCTGGCAGGGTCATGTCGGGTTCGTCGTCGGGCATGACAAGACGCACCTGCACATTCTTGGCGGCAACCAGTCTGACAAGGTGAGCGTGTCCCGCATCGCGAAGGACCGCTTGCTCGGCTACCGGTGGCCGACCACGCAGCCGCTGCCGACCGGCACGCTGCCGATGACCACAATCAACGCATCCATCACCACCAACGAAGCTTAGGAGCGATCACCATGAACCCATATTCCAAAGCCATCGGCGCCGCGGTCGGCGGTGCTCTCGTCGGTTCTGCCGGTCTTCCAGTCATGCCGAACGATACGCCTTGGTACGGCTATATCCTGCTCTATGCCGTATCTATCGGTCTGCCGGCGCTGTTGACGTATCTGGCGCCCAAGAACACCGCGTAAGGAGAGGGAACTATGCCCGACGTCAACATATCCTCAACGAACAACCTCCTTGAGAAAATGAAGGACATGGGCAACGGAACTCATGCTCGTGTCATCGCTACAGCTGTCGTCAATTCAGACGGGACCAGCGCCAGTGTTCTTCCGGCCGGCACGAACCGGTCTGGGGCCATCACCACGGGCGGTACTGCGCAGTCTCTCGCGCCAGCCAATGCCGCCCGTAAAATGCTTTCCGGTCAGAATATTTCGGCGGGCGACCTCTGGATAAACGAGATTGGTGGAGCCGCGGCGATCGATGCAGCCGGCAGCTACAAAATCACCGCAGGCGCATCCTTCAAGATCAACACGAACCAAGCTGTGAGCATCATCGGGGCGACAACCGGCCAGAAGTTCACCGCGACAGAGACGTGACATGGAGATCGTTCCATCCCCGACCCCGTTGGCTGATGCACCTCCGAAAGGTGAAGCCAAGATTGCCACGGCAGGCGCCGCAAACACTGCTTCTCGTATGGATCATGAGCATCCGCGTCTGACCTCGGCCACCAGCGGTACGCTCAACGCCTCCGGCGAAGCCACGGTGATGTTCACGCGAACGTTCGACACAAAGCCATCCGTAGCGCTTCTGTATGCCGAGTCCGCCGACGGTCAGCCGATCGTTTTCAAAATCAAATCGTGGCTTGGGGAAAACGGCCTGGCATATGTCTCCGGCGCATATGGCGGTTGCGTCATCAAAGGCTATCGATCCCAGACCATTCCAACGAATCTCGTTTCGCTGCTGATCGGCGGCGTCTTCAACCTGTTCGCAGGATCAGCGGCCGGGGTCGAATATTCGGCAATTGCGCTGCAGACCTCTGCCGTCTGATAGATAATTCAATGCGCATCGAAGGGCATAGGGCATAATGGCGAGCGGTACAACGGAAATGAGCAACGGCAACGGCTTCGACCCCATGGCGCAATACGCTCGACTTTCAGAGCGGGTGGAGAACCAGGGCAAGGACATCGTAGACCTCCGGTCGAACATGAACACCGGGTTCCAGAGCGTCAATGCCAGCCTGACAACGCTGTCGAATGAGCTGCGGTCGAACTCGAAAACCCAGTGGCCCGTCATATGGACCGCGGCCGGCGTGTCGTTCACGGTCCTCGCCGCGCTTGGCGCCTTCGTATACGGGACGCTCTCTACGCGTCAGGACAGGACCGACACGACCATCATCGGCGTCATCGACAAGATGGTGACGCAGAAGGAAATGGAATGGCGCACCGCGCGCAGTCAGGAGGACCGCACAAGAACCGATGCCGCAATTAAGGAAATTCGCGAAGGCTTGGTGCCTCGAGCCGAGCATGAACGGGTCTGGCAGAATTACACCGCAAGCGATGCGAACATGCAGCGCCAGCTTGACGAACTGAAGCAGGCGCAGGGCAGCGTATACGGCGCCCGCGACGTGATCCTCGATCTGCGAGAGCGCCTCGATCGCGTCGAGAGGCAGCGCCTCACGCAACCATGAACTTATCACTCGTGAGAGTGACTCCCGAAGGCGTTCACAGATTTGGAGTATTTACTCGTTCGCGCAATCTCCAGCACTCAATTTCGCGTTCGAACCTCTCCAGCCAGAAGCGCGTTGCGGCTGCCACATCCGCCATCTCAGAGGTCAAACGCATGCTCGACTACGTTCTCGGCCGCTGCAGGGGGGATGCCAAAATGATAAGATATTGTGTCAGCCAGTTGATGCCTGCGCTCGTTCCACAGATCGCGAAAGTCCATAACGGTGGCACTGATCAGCTCCCCGCGACCGTTGTAACGCCACACAATACCGGTCGTGTCTTCCGTTCCGCGGGCTGCCTGCTCGATCCTCTTTGAGATGTAGAGCACGTCAACCTTTGCGTCATACGCTACGGTGAACTCACTCATTGCGATCCCTACTGTTTCTTACGTAAGCAAGTTCAGGCGTCCCGTTCGTCGAGGCGAAGTACGCCGTCTTTACGCGGCCGCTATCCGACGTGATCATCTTGACCGGCACCCGCAGAGGGTCGCCCGATGCATTCGTCGAGTCAATGTCCACGAACACGTAAGAGTTCCCGTAGCTCACTTCAACGTGCGTAGGGTTAACGATAGTTTGAGCAACGGCCGACTCGATGCTTGGGAGTTCAATGGGAACCTCCGGGTGGTGGTTCTTGACGTGCTCAACAGTCTCTTCGTAGAGCCGGATCTCCATGGCCGTCGACAATACGGAAGTGTAGATTATGCGATCCGGCACCCCGCTATCCTCGTGCCTCAGAATAATCCGTTTTGATCACCCCGTACTTTTCTTCATACGCCTTCAGGCCTTCTTGGAGAACAAGCATTAAGTCCTTAGCAGATTGGGGGCTCATTTGTATAATGGCCTGGGTCTCAAGGACGCCAAACATAGAGCCGGCCATGTCACCGGCGTCGATCGTTGCGGGAAACGCTCGACCCAATACCATGCTGACATCTAGTGCAGACCACGAAACGGCGAAATTCGATCCGTAGAATGTAGGAGCTTCAATACGTTTTGCTGGTTGATGATCGGCAGTCTGGCGGAGTTTTTGTGACACTTCATTGATATTCATTGAGACCCCCTATGTTGAAGAACACATGCACCAAAAGCATACGCTCGGCAAGAGTAGCTTCAAGTCGCGAGCACAACTGGAAGCACCTCAGGTCAGCCAGAACTCATGACGGAAGATATTGGTCGGCTGAACATCATTTCGTTAGCCAGTCCAAATAGTGGTGAGCATCCCTACGGCGCCGGGCGGGACGCTCATCGGCTTCGCCGTTACAGTCGCGTTCATAGCCGGGGCCAACTACGCGCAACCCTGACCGCCATTCTCCTACCCACCTATCCCCTCGTGCATTCGGGTGCGAGGGCTTTTTTGCGTTTGGGTATCCCCCTTTCTTAGGGGTGCGCGAAGATAATGAAACGGTAATTTACCTGTGCGTGAAAAAGGGGCGACCATGCGCAGGAAAAATGAGGTCAATGTCGAGCGGGGAAGGCGCATCCGGCAGGCGCTGGCGATGTGCGGGCATTCGAAAGTGACCGGCATTGCGGCTGAGTTGGGGATTTCCCCTGCCGCCTTTTCAAAGTGGTTGCAGGGCCATGCCATGGGCGTCGATCACGCCTGCGAACTAGCACATACGCTCGGTGTGTCCCTCGACTGGTTGCTGGCGGGTGACCCCCAAGCGGAAGCGAGCCGGCCACTCTCTAAGCTGGAACGAAATCTTCTCGACCTTCTCCAGCACCGATCGCCGGAAATTACAGTGCTGATGACGAAGATCGCGTCGGCAATTCCAAAACAGGGCAAGGGTAAAAACCCCCTCTAAAATTAGGATATACCAATATAGCAATCCTGCTACTGTGCTCGCTCATTTGCTTCAGGGGGCGGTAATGCAGCAGGTATTGATCGATCTAACGGCCGTTCGCGCACGTGCCGAGTGTCTCGGCAAGAGCGAATTCCTAGTTTACCTCATCGATATGGCTTTGGAGCTTGCAACCGAGTTGGCGAGGCTCGAGGCGCGCGGGCATCGGCCTGTTTCTGGCGCTCAACCATCGCCTTCACCACCCGCATAGATTCGCGTGCGGACGTGCCGCGGTCGAACTCGGTCTTTATCCGTCGCTGGATCAATTTGTCGCTAAGCCGCATCGGGCCATTATAGCCGACTAGGCGTCATCCGAAAATATCGATAAAGGAACGGACCACGGATAGTGCTGTCATCGCCACAAGGGTGGCGATCAGGGCGTAGGTTACCCAATCCAGCCAGCTTCTCATATCATTCGTGGTCCGGCGCTTAGCTTAATCGCTTGGGGTCAGGTCAACACATACTGCGATCGACGTATGTCTTATTCCCGTTTCCGTTGATGTAATAGCAGCCCCCGCGGGGGCCCCGAATGTATTGCCGGTAAGTCGGCGCGACCGGCATAGGCCGGTTAACTGCTGGTGCGGTAGGGAACGCCGCGGGAGCTGCGGGATAGTAGCCACCCGCCTGCCCACCAGGCCGCACCGAGGCAGCGCGATCACCGCAACGATTGCCGCGCGCATCTAAATCCCAGGGATTTTGGCAGTTGCCAGGTACAGCTGGCGGGCGCTGATAGTTGCCTCCGCCACCGCAATTGTGATTCACGCAGTAAGCTGTAACACCACCAACGACCGCAATTGCTACCAGCGCGGCGGCCGCCTGATCCTGCTTTTGTACCATCTCGCTGCATTCGAGCGGCGAGATGCCACGGTTGCCAAGCTCAGCTAGAATTTGCTGCTGGAACAGCGGGTCAGGGGTTTGTAGGTAGCTCCTACACAAATTCACTTTTGGAATTTGCTTCGGATTGGCCGCCAGCTGTGCCGGCGTAGTTGTGCAGCTTGTAAGCGCAAGCGTTAGCGCTGCGGCAATGTACGGCCGCGCCTTTTTTACGAAAGTCACCCTAATTCCCCCTAAAGCCCTTTCAGAAGGTGACACAACCATGCGGAGAGTCTAGGGGGTGGCGCGCTGCTACCCAGGGATTTTCAGTTCATTTTTGGTATCGAACTTCTCGGCTCAGTCACGCGGTATCATTCTGACTGATATCTTGTTGCCGGCACGGTTGCCGCAAGGTTTGCAACGGAACCGACGACTGACGTCAGCGACCGTGGCAGATGGGCCAAATAACTGTTTGATACGGCTCCAGTAGACCTTCCCGGAATGTCCGCACTTGCCGCAGCTGCCGACCATAACGTGCCAATCGGCAAGTTCATGCACGCCGTCTGTTACCGCCAGGTCAATGCTGCGGGCGTGCTTCATCATGGATCCTCGACAACGAAGCTGACTGCCCAGCCAGCACCCACGTAACGACCGCTCGCCATGCGTCCGATCTCAAGGAACATCAGCGCATCAGCGATTTCATCCGGCCGGTCCACGTTCTTGTTCAGGAACTCTTCCACCTCGCTGCCGGGCACAACCTCATCGATCACGTGGTCTCCGCGAGTAAAATGCAGATGGATCATTCGGTCGTCGTTATTCATTTCCGGCATGCTCGCCTCCATCAATCAGGATCTGCGCACTTAGCAGGCAGGGGAAACACGCCTCACACTCGTCAGTTCCTGCACGGTCGCAGCCCATCGAAAGAATGCGTCGAAGTTGGGCAAACGCAACGCCGGCCCCGAATTTCTTCACGAGCGCCTTACGTTCGAAAATGCCCTGACGCGCGCAGCGGCGGCACCGGATGTCGATCCGATCGCCACGGAAATCCCGGAGCGTTGTCATATTGCCCTCACGATCGGAAGTTCTGAAATCCGCGTCGTGTAGCGCGGCGTGCGCATGTCGGCTTTCGTCTCGAAGGACCGGCGAAAACCTTCAGAGGCCAGCACCACCGTCTTCTTGCCCCAGCGATCGTTGACCGCATCCAGCGCCATCGACAGCTTTGCAGCGGTTGCGCTTTCGTGGGCGAATAGATCGGCCGGCGCCAGCTCCTCCGCTATAAGGTCATCAAGAATGACGCCTGCCTTCGTATAGGCGAATCCATTGCCGCCGGGATCGCCGGGCCAACCTCGTTCGACGCTCCGTAGGGCGGCGTCGACCAGCGCGAAAGTCGTGTTCGACGGCGGCGACAGCTTGGCCGATCGCGAGACGCTGTTCTGGCGCGTGCCGTTGTGCGGATTGGTATGGAAGAACGTGGTGATGTGGCTGGCCACCAGCCCGTGGCGCCGTAGCTTTTCCGCGGCGCGTGTCGCGTGCGCAGTTACGGCCTGGTTGAGAACCGCCAGCGTCGTCATCGGCGTGCCCGCCGATCGCGTCACTGCCATCCCTTTGCGTTGCGGCTCGACATCCTGGATCTCAATGCAACGGACGCCCTGCAGCTCGGCCACCGTTCGCTCCAGCACGACGGTGCCCAGTTTGCGGGCCAAAAGCATAGGCATGTCCCGCAGTTCCGCTACGGTGTTGATGCCGGCCGCACGCAGCTTGGCCGTCGTTTGCCGGCCGACACCCCAGACCTCGGATACGTCCGTGCGGGTCATGCAAAATTCGGCAACATCCCGATTGCTTAGATCGCACACGCCGCCAAAGACGGGGTTTTTTTTGGCGATGAAGTTGGCGAACTTCGCCAGCGTCTTGGTTGGTCCTATGCCAACGCATGTCGGCATGCCGACCTCCCGGCGAACCGTCATTCGCATTTCTGCGGCATGATCGAGCATACGGCCGCCGAAGCCGCTGAGATCGACGAAGGTCTCATCGATCGAATAGACCTCGGTCACAGGTGAGAACCGGCCGATGACAGTCGCAACCCGGCGGCTGATATCGCCGTAGAGCGTGTAGTTTGAGGACAGCAGGCGAATGCCATGCTCTTTCGTCTTCTCCCGAAAGAAGTGCGCGGGATCGCCCATCTTGATGCCCAGCACCTTCGCCTCGTCGGATCGGGCGATGGCGCACCCGTCATTGTTCGACAGCACCACCACCGGCCGGCCGTGCAGCTTCGGGTCGAACAGGCGCTCGCAGGAAACATAGAAATTGTTGCAGTCGATCAGGGCAATTGGATCGGCCATTTTAATCCACCGCATAGCGGCGGGCGATGCCCGCAACGACGCCATAGATCTCGGTCGATTCTGATACGGCAATTGGCGGGTAGCGTTCCTCTGATCGTGCCTCCAGCCATAGCCGGCCGTCGCGTCGGGTGAGTAGCTTCAGCAGCATGTCACCGTTGTGGAGCGCCAGTACCGTTCGGCCTGGCTGCACCTTGCCGGCGCGATCGACGGCGACGAAGTCTCCATCCATGATCCCTGCACCCGACATCGAGTTGCCGCTGACGCGGTACCAGAATGTTGCGTGTTCGTGCCGGATCATCCAGGCAATAAGATCAACAGGGCTTTCCAGGTCATCGCCGGCCGGCGAGGGGAAGCCGGCGGATACGGTGAGGTTCGATGATCGGACTTCACGACGGATGTACTCAATCGATACCGGTTCCAGAATGGCGGCTGAAATGGGCACGCGAATACTCCTTCACGCCGAAGCGCGTTGCATCAGTTGAACATGTGGTGGGAGCACTCGCCGCCAAACGGCCCCGCGTGTTCCTAGTATGTTCTGGTTTGCATTGGAGTCAATCAGTTCTAGCTAAAAATTAGGTGAGCCTTTGTCAGTATGACATTCGGCTGCTCGCCAGCTTTCCTGGCCGATTCTTGGTCTGCGAACTTTCTGCGGATTTCGTATTTCGTCCCGCGGAAGAAGATCGTCAGCAGTTCCTGTCAACCCATCAATTTCGGCTTCAACGACCACGCCTTCTGACTTTGCCACAAGGGCCATGCGCTTCAATACGGCAACGCCTATCGCGGTTTTCCTTGTCATCATCGCTCTTCTCGTCGCGATCCTTGATCAGAGCTGGATGCGCTCTTTCTTGACGGCTGGTTTTTCAGATGCGGGCGAGACGTCCGGCGCCACTCGGATGATGGTCCCGTCGATCTCAATTTCGACTCGCATGCCTGTCTTTTTCGCGACCATTGCCATACGCATCAAGTCGGACGTCTTGATAATCGCCTTTGTTGTCATGGCCTATTCGACCCGGGCGTCTTGCGCTTCTTCCGCCCCGGTGGGACGAGGCCCTCAAGGAATAGTTTCTCGCGTATCCTGTCAGCCTCAGACATTGTCGAACCTCGATTAAGTATCTCATCGACCCTGTTCCCGCCTTCTGATGGAAGGTCAGTAAACGCCGCATCGAGACCTATGCGGTCCCAAATCACGCGACCGTCGATGCGCTTTGGCCTCGGCATACGCCGATCGGCAACCATCTCGTCAAACTTCGTGGTGCCAACGCCGACATAGCGGGCGGCCTCTTCGCGCGACATGCCGCGGGGAGGGTAGGAAAAGGCATCAGAGATTTTTGTGGTCATGTCTGGGATTTCCGTGGGAGAAAGGACAGGATCGCGTTCCTCTACCACCTCGCGCCGGATGCGCATTAGCTTACCTACCCGAAATGCGGGAAGCTCGCCACTTTCGATCATTTTTCGAATGTGCCGCTCCGAGCAGCTCCAGCGCTCGGCAAGAGTCTTAGGCGTAAAGACTTCGGGCATCGCTGCTTCACTATTTACGTTACAGAACGATCAGCCTGCATTTGGTCGATTTCAGTCGATCTCCCGCCAGCGTGTTACCTCAAACATCTCGGCAAAGCCTTCACGGTGATATTGCAGCCGCATCTTCGGTTGCCTCCCGCGTGGCCCTGTCCCAAAACGTCCCGCTGGCTTGAGCGATCCCGTTTCGATTGATCGGTTGTCCCGCTCATACTCGATTTCCCTATCGAGAGGCGGTTCCGTTTTCTGCCATTCCGTCATCGATCTTCCCCCTCTGGATTCTTCATCAGCATCAATTCGGGCCTGTCTTCGCGCCAACGCTCTAACTAGCGCGTGAAGCGGGTTGTCAGAACCATTCCCTGCATCTGCCATTGCGATGACCTTCAGTGCGGACGGGGATATGCGCGAGATGCTTCCTATATGCTTCCTGTGGAAAACAATGCTGTGACTGAGATCGGCCAGAAGCCTTGGAAAATATGGCGCACCCGGCAGGATTCGAACCTGCGACCTTTGGAATCGGAATCCAACACTCTATCCAGCTGAGCTACGGGTGCTAACCGTTCCGGCGATGACTCGCCGGTGACCGATGCATGGTTCTTAGCCTAGCTCGGCAAAGGCTTCAATGCCAATAGCGACCGCGGCAGGGGAAAAATCATGCGGGTGCCGAAAGCCTCGTTCGTCCTCACTGGTCGGAAGCGCCGAGCGGGCTGTGGTCATCGATGCGGCCCGGGTAAAACTGCTTTTGCCGGTCGCGGCGTCTTGCAATTTGGCGGCGCAGGCGAAATACCGGCGCGGGGGCCGCGTTTCTGCAGGCCGCAGGAGGACGCCGTCCATGATCGATCCGAACCATCCTTTCTATGATGCGCCCTGGCGGCGTGGACTTATCGTCGCCGTCTGCTTCGCATGGGTGGGCGTCGAATTGTATTTCGGCAACCTCACCTGGGCGGCGATCCTCGCCTGTATCGGCCTGTTTGCCGGCTACAAGCTGTTTTTCGATCGCGGCAACACGCCGCGATAGGCGCATGCGAACCGATGGCCGGCGAACTCACATAGGGTGCCGGCCGTGGCGTGACGGCAATTGCGTGATGGCCCGGTCGATCAGCTGGTTGGCAATCTTCATGCGGGTCGTTGCCTGATCGCGAAATTGCGGCGCGACGCGGTCGGGGTGGTTGAGCCTCGCAAATTGCCGTCGCCTGTCCTGCAGCACCGCCTCGTCATCGTTTGGAGACAGCGCCAGATCTTCGGCGATCTCGGCTTCCGTCAGCCGTTGCAGTTGTGCCGGCATGATGTCGGCCGGTTGCGGCTCCGGTACATCGGTTTGCGCCGGGCCTTCCATCGGCTGAGGCTGCTCGTCGCCGGGCGGGCGGTCGAGGTCTTCGGCATCATGGTCGAAATAGGCGCTGCCATCGGCACGTATGTCCAAAGGGCGCCCGGCCGGCATGACGAAGCCGGCGCCCAGCCCGCGAATGCGGAAATCCGCATCTTCAGGCGGCGCGTCGTCCGCTTCTTGTCGTTCATCCTCCAGCCTTGTCAGGACCGACTGGAAAAGGGACTGGCCCAACAGCATGTGGTTCTCCGCTTTGGTGGCGGCATTCAAGCAGTCGGAAATGGCGCCGGGCTTGCGCGCGACGGATGGGATCGGCTGGAGGATTGGAGTGGCAGCGGAACTGCGATTGGCAGAGCCTGAACCAGCCCGCTACACCATTTGCACGCGGCTGCGGTGCTGATATGCAGGCGCGGCCGTGTTCGGTTGTCTGTTGAATGCTGTTTCCAGACCCCGGCCGGTCACTCCTCGCGCTACCTGCCTCCAGTCCTCTAATTCTGGGTCTGCTGGCGCTGGACCGAATGGTTCTGACCTTCTGCGCCCTGGCCCTGGTTCTGGCTCTGCGTGCGGACGCCGTGGACGGTTAGCGAGACTTTCAGGTCTTCGTCGGCCGTTCCGAGCCGCATGCCGGAGACCGGGGCGGCGGCGGCATAGTCGAGGCCGCAGGCGAGCCGCACGTAGCGATCGTCCGGGCAGATCGCGTTGGCGGCATCAAACCCGACCCAGCCGAGCCCGGGAAGATGAGCCTCGGCCCAGGCATGGGTCGCAACCTGCTCGTCCTGGCCCTCCATCAGCAGATAGCCGGAGACATAGCGCGCCGGGATGCCGCACAGGCGGGCAGCGGTGATGAAGATATGGGCATGGTCCTGGCAGACGCCGCTTTTCGCCTCCAGCGCCTGTTCGGCCGAAGTCAGCGTGTCGGTGCTGCCGGGCGTATAGGTCACGGTCGCGTTTATCGTCTCCATCAGCGCGTGCATTCTTGCCAGCTCGGTGTCGCCGGCCAGCGTGTCGGACAGTTCGCGTGTCAGCCTGCCGGGCCTGGTTCGCTCGGTCTCGCGCAGGAACAGCCAGAGCGGGCAAAATCCCTGATGCGGGCCGAAGACCCCGGCCTTGTCGGTGGTTTCCACCTCGCCGGCAGCGGTGATGCGGATCGTATGGGCGTCGCCTTCGGTAGATACGAGTTCGGTGCGATTGCCATACTGGTCGGCATAACCGGCCTCGATCGACGCCCCGTCGACCGCAATGTTCCAGGACAGGATCGTCTGCGCGGCCGTATCGGGCGGGGTCAGCCGCAGGCGTTGCAACGAATAGGGCACCGGGGCGTCGTAGCGATATTCGGTCCTGTGGACGATTTTCAGGCGCATCGACCCCTCCGGCTACTGGTAGAAGCGATAGCCGTCGGAAATCTCGGCGCTCAGCTGGTTGTTGCGGTTGATGAAAGTCTCGAGAAACTCGTGCAGGCCCTGATCCATGATCCTGGTGACGGTTCCCTGGCGCAAGGACTGGCGGATCGCCTCGGCGGTAGCATGTGCCGGCAGGTGCGTTCCGTAATCTTCTGCAAGATAGCCGAGATTGCTGACGATCTTGGCGTAGCAATAGGCGAGCGAGCGCGGCATGCGGCCGTTGAGGATCAGGAAATCGGCAATGTTGGCCGACTGGTAATCGCCATCATAGACCCAGCCGTAGGATCGGTGGGCGGAGACCGAGCGCAGGATCGATTCCCACTGCATGTTGTCGAGCGCCGAGCCGACCTGGCTGACGGATGGCAGGAGTACGTAATATTTGACGTCGAGAATGCGGCTCGTATTGTCGGCACGCTCGATGAACGTGCCGATGCGCGAAAAATTGTAGAGATCGTTGCGCAGCATGGAGCCGTGGAAGGCGCCGCGGATAAGCCCGCAGCGGTGCTTGATCACATCGATCAGTTCCGGCAGGTCGGCGGGTTTGAGCGACCCGGCCAGTCGTGCCTTCAGATCGATCCAGGCCTCGTTGGTGGCCTCCCAGGTTTCGCGGGTGAGCGCCGTGCGCACCATGCGGGCATTGTTGCGTCCGGCCTCGATGCAGGACATCACGCTCGACGGATTGGCGCGTTCGCGCAAAAGGTAATCCACGGCATGTGCTGCGGTCAGCCTGTCATGCAACGCGCCATAAGCCGCGCGCGCGCCGGCGCTTTCGAGCACGCCATGCCAGTCTTCGTCCGAATAGCCGACGCGGGTCAGCGAAACGCGCAGGCCGGCATCGACGAGGCGGGCGATGTTTTCGGCCCGCTCGATATAGCGGAACATCCAGTAGAGGCCGTTTGCGGTTCTTCCCAGCATGTCTGAGCCCTCAATCTTCCAGAACCCAGGTGTCCTTGGTGCCGCCGCCTTGGCTGGAGTTGACCACCAGCGAACCTTGCTGCAGGGCGACGCGGGTCAGCCCACCAGGGATGATCTTCACCTTGTCGGACACCAGCACATAGGGGCGCAGATCGACATGGCGGGGCGCGATGCCCTGGTCGACGAAGATCGGCACGGTGGAAAGCGCCAGCGTCGGCTGGGCGATGTAATTGCCCGGTCTCGCCTTCAGCTTGTCGGCGAAGTCGGCGCGTTCCTGTTTCGAGGCGGTGGGCCCGACCAGCATGCCGTAGCCGCCGGACCCGTGCACTTCCTTGACCACCAGATCTTCCAGATGCTCCAGCACGTATGTGAGGCTGGCGGCTTCCGAACAGCGCCAGGTCGGCACGTTTTCAAGAAGCGGCTTGCGGCCGGTATAGAATTCGACGATCTCCGGCATGTAGGAATAGATCGCCTTGTCGTCGGAAATGCCGGTGCCCGGTGCGTTGGCGATGGTGATGTTGCCGGAGCGATAGACATCCATGATGCCGGGAATGCCGAGCGCGGAATCCGGGCGGAAGGTGAGGGGGTCGAGAAAGTCGTCGTCGACGCGGCGGTAGAGCACGTCGATCGTCTCATATCCCCGTGTTGTGCGCATCTTCACCTTGCCGTCGATGACGCGCAGGTCCGATCCCTCGACCAGCTCGACGCCCATCTGGTCGGCAAGGAAGGAATGTTCGTAATAGGCGGAATTGTAGATGCCGGGGGTGAGCACGGCGACGCGCGGCCGGCCCTTGCAGCCGGCAGGCGCCAGCGAGGCCAGCGACTGGCGCAGCAGGCGCGGATAATCCTCGACGCGCTGCACCTTGTTGAGCGAGAACAGTTCTGGGAACATCTGCATCATGGTCTCGCGGTTCTCCAGCATGTAGGAGACGCCGGAGGGCGTGCGTGCATTGTCTTCCAGCACGTAGAACTGGTCCTCGCCGGTGCGAACGATATCTGTGCCGACGATATGGGTATAAACGCCGCCCGGCGGGCGAAAGCCGATCATTTCCGGGAGGAAGGCAACGTTCTTCTCGATCAGTTCGCGTGGAATGCGGCCGGCGCGGATGATCTCCTGCTTGTGATAGATGTCTTCAAGAAAGGCGTTGAGCGCCAGCACGCGCTGCTCGATGCCCTGCGCCAGCTTGCGCCATTCGCGTGCAGCGATGATGCGCGGGATGATGTCGAAGGGGATCAGCTTTTCGGCACTGTCGGCGTGGCCGTAGACGGCGAATGTGATGCCGGTCTTGCGGAAGATGTTTTCCGCATCGCGCGTCTTTCGGATCAGGTGCGAAGGATCCTGGTTCGAATACCATTCGTGATAGATCTGGTAGGGTGGCCGCGGGCGATCCTCCGCGGTCAACATCTCATCGAAAGCCAATGGTGCGTTCCCTTGTTTTACACCATATGAGTACAAGCTTCGGGCCTTTGCAAGCGGGATGCATAATGCTGATGCAGAATTTCCGGCCCGCTCAAAACTGCTGAATTTAAGGGCTTTTTGCTGCAAATCGCGGCAGATGGCGGGCGGCGACGGAACAGGGGGCACCGGCAGGGTTGGCGCGGTTTCCCGCGGCTTGTCCGGCCTTGGATTTGAGCAGCAAGGCCGGTATTGAACCGGGCTGATGACACGCATCAATTTTTCTTCTTTGACCGCAGTGGGCGTCGGCCTTAGAGCATCGCCACGTCAAGCAAATTGGAGCGCTCATGCTCGATCGTCTGGCTCCGGCCGTTTTCGTCCTTCTGTGGTCGACCGGCTGGATCGTGGCCAAATATGCCGCGGTGCACGCTGATCCGATCACCTTTCTCGCCGTGCGGCATGCGCTGACCGCGGTCGCCTTTGCCGGCCTGGCGCTGGCGATGGGCGCAAGCTGGCCGCAAGGCCGCACACTATGGGGCCGGGCGCTGTTTTGCGGCATTTTCCTGCACGGGCTTTACCTTGCGGGGGTTTGGTATGCGATCGGGCGGGGCGTGCCGGCCGGCCTTTCCGGCGTGATCGCCGGCCTGCAGCCGCTGCTGACGGCCATGGCCGCGCCGCTATTTCTCGGCGAACGGCTGACGCGGGTGCAGAAGATCGGTCTCGGCCTCGGTTTTTCCGGTATCCTGATCGCCATTTCGCCGCAACTTCTCGATGCCGCCGAGCGCGGCTTGTCCGGTCTGGCACTGCCGGTGGCGATCAATCTCATCGCCATGGTTTCGGTCACCTACGGCACGCTTTACCAGAAGAGGCACCTGCAGGACGGCAATCTCCTGTCGATCGCTTGCCTGCAATTCATCGGTGCCTTCATCGTGACCTTGCCACTGGCGCTGTCGCTGGAAACGGTGCGCTTCGACTGGACAGGGGAGGCTATCGCAGCCATGGCCTGGTCGGTTCTCGGCCTTTCGGTGGCTGCGGTGGCGCTGCTTCTCTATCTCATTCGCCGTGGTCAGGTGTCACGCGCAGCCTCGCTCATCTATCTCATGCCGCCGATGGTAGCGATCGAGGCCGCCATCCTGTTCGGCGAACCGCTGACGCCGCCGATGGTGATCGGCACGCTGATCGTCGTGGCAGGCGTGTGGATGGTGGGCCGCGCGACGCCCAAGGAAAAGCTTGAACCGGTCGGCGCTCAGTAGAAGAACAGTTTTGCCTGGCCGGCACCCGCCCGGGCGAGATGTGACTTGATATCGAGCAGGTCTTCTGCCGAAACGGCGCGTTTGGGGATCGGATTGAACATGCCGTCCTTGCCGAACATCACGAACATGTCGTCGCTTTCGGCCCAGCGGGCAATCTCCCGCCAGTTCTGCCGGCGTCTGGCCTTGCTTTGAGCGAATTCGATCCCGTCGGCGTTCCATGTCACCTCGGTCGTGCGCCCCCTGTCCGGTGCCGCGCGAAATCTGGAGGCAGCCGTCAGCCGCGATTTTCGTTTGCCGTGCCAGAGCGCCGCGGCGGCCAGAGCAAGGTTGACCGCAAGCACGCCGGCCGACACGGCGGCAAGGGCGGGGCCGGTAACGGTGCGGACGAAATAGGCCGAGATCAGCAGCCATGAAAAGCCCATGACCGCCACCAGCGGCCAGACATTCATCTGGTGGCGCCGCCACATGTCGTTGCCGGCAAGGACGTCCTCTTCCGTCAGTGAATATCGGATCGGCATGATCACTCCATTGTTGCCGACGTGGTAACGAGGCGGAGGGCAAAAGGCAAAGGCAAAGGCGACGCAGGGGGAAGGTCGGCGGCAACGGGCCGGGGGTGGGGGCACTGCCATGGCAACAGCACGGCAAGCGGCGGGACTGTGGGTGAGGCGACAGGCGGAGCCGGGCAAAATGCCTGCGGCCTGCTACCGTTGGCGTATTCGTGCACGGTACTTGCCAAATCCAGGCAGCGCCCGATGTGTGCGGGGCATGAAGGAGCAGTATGATGAGAACTTCTACCACACTTGCCGCCACAGTCCTTGCCTGCCTGACCTTGGCAGGCTGCTTCAGCGAGGGGCCGAGTTACCGGACACATGAGCGCGTCTATGCGCGCCCGGCCGGACCTAGCCACCACTATAACGCCCGTCATGATCGCAGAGACTGGGATCGCGGCCGCAGCCACGCCCGTGATGACCGGCACGACCGCCGTGACTGGAGGGATGACCGACGTGACCGGGACGGGCGCTTCGTCTACCGCGATGGCCGCCGCATCTGGGTGCCGGGCCGCTAAGGGACGATCGAGTGCCGGATACGCATGGCGGTTGAAGACGGTCTAAGGCCAGCAGGGTTTTCAGCTCTTGTTTCAGAGTTGAAACGTCCGTGCAGGCTGTCCGTCAACAATCGCCAGCGATATCGCTCTTACCCACGATCACTCAACGAAAAAGGCCGGGCTGTGACGCCCGGCCTTTTTCGTTTCTGAACGCTGTCGGACGTCATGCCGGGCGGCGCTTTCGGCCCTGCATTCCGCCTTCGTTGCGGCCGCCATTATTGCCGAAGCGGACCGGGCCGCGGGCTTCGCCCTGCTTCTGGCCCGGTTTCTGGTTTGCGCCCTGACCACCGCGGTGGTTGCTGCGCTGGGCAGCCGGCTCATGCGCCCCGTGGGCTGCGTGTTCGGACTTGCCGTTGCCACCCTTGCGGTGATCATCACGGCGCTCGCCGCGATTATCGTTGCGGGCCGGACGACCTTCGCTGCCACGACCTTCATGACGGGGTGCGCCATCCTGCGAGCCGAACTGCTTCTTCGGACGGAAATCCGAGGTGGAAGCGAGATCGTTGTCGATATGCGACTGCGGAGCGGCTTCCTCGCGGCGCTGGCCACGGAAATCCTCGTTGCGACGGTTCGGACGAGCCGGGCGGCCACCATTTGCACGTTCGCCGTGCGGACGTGCGCCGTGGGGGCGATCGCCCCGTTCTTCCGAACGGGCACCGGCTTCCGCATTGGCGCCATCACCGAAAGGCTGGCGGGCAGGGCGTTCGCGGCGCGGCTTGCGCGCCTCGCCAGAGGCGCCGCCGCCATTGCCACGACCGCCACGGCCCTGGGACTGGCCACCACGGTTGCCGCCGCGATTGTTGTTGCCATTACCGCGAACCGGGCGTGCGAGCGCTTCGGGGCGTTCGCCCGAGGCCGTGGCGATCTCAATGCCCATCAGCTTTTCGATGTCGCGCAGCAGCATGGTTTCGTCGGGTGCGCAGAAGGCAATCGCGATGCCGTCGCGACCGGCGCGGGCGGTGCGGCCGATACGGTGAACGTATGCATCCGGCACTTCCGGCAGATCGTAGTTGTAGACGTGGCTGACGGCCGGGATGTCGATGCCGCGCGCGGCAACGTCGGTGGCGATCAGCGTCTTGATCTCGCCGTCACGGAAACCCTTCAAGGCGCGTTCGCGCTGGCCCTGGCTCTTGTTGCCGTGGATCGAGGCGACCGAGAAACCGATATTGTCGAAATGCTTCATCAGCTTTTCGGCTGTGTGCTTGGTGCGCATGAAGACGATCGAGCGGCCATCCGGGTTTTCAAGCAGCGTCTTGCGCAGGATTTCCGTCTTGTCGCCCTTGCCGGCAACGAAGTGGACATACTGTTCGACCTTGTCGGCGGCCTTGCCCGGAGGCGTTACTTCGACCTTGACCGGATCGGTCAGGAATTCGGCAGCCAGATCGGCGATCGCCTTCGGCATGGTGGCCGAAAACAGCATGGTCTGGCGTTTCTTCGGCACGATCTTGGCGATCTTGCGCAGGTCATGCACAAAGCCGAGATCGAGCATCTGGTCGGCTTCGTCGAGAACGAGGAAACGAACGGTGGTGAGGCCGATGGCGCGGCGGGCGACGAGATCGAGCAGGCGGCCGGGGGTTGCAACCAGAATGTCGGTGCCCTTTTCCAGCTGAAGCTGCTGCTTGTTGATCGAGACGCCGCCGACCACGAGGTTGATCTTGAGCGGCTTGCCCTTGATGAAGGTCTTCAGATTGGCAGCGATCTGGTTCACCAGTTCGCGGGTCGGCGCCAGGATGAGCGAACGCGTCGTGCGGTTGTCGGGGCGACGGTCTTCGGCGAGCAGACGCTCGATCAGCGGCAGGCCGAAAGCAGCGGTCTTGCCGGTGCCGGTCTGCGCCAGGCCGATCAGGTCGCGGCCTTCGAGCAGCAGGGGGATCGCCTTTTCCTGGATCGGCGTAGGCGTTTCGATACCGAGCTGCGAAAGCGTCGCGACGATCTGCCTGGAGACGCCAAGCGTTTCGAAATTGGTCAAGTCATAAACCTTTCGGGGCGCCAAAAGCGTATGCGTCGACGCGGCACCATGCCGGATCGGCTGCTTTAGGCGTCAAGAACCCCGCGTGAAGTGGGAACTTGTGAGTTGGAAATTGCTTTCCAGCGCTTGAACCCTCGTCGCGAGGGCGATCTATCTATGCGCCTTGTTCCTTCTTCGCGAATGCGGAAATTCGTCGCGGGGCCAGCTCACGCGGCGGCCGGAAGGTGAAAGCTGGTTGCCATTTGGTTGTTTTCGGCCAGAAAGTCAAGGGCGGCCACGTCAGCGGTTCCGATCGGTCCCGCAGCGCCTACCGCATACGCGTCCTGATTGCCGGATTGTGGCACGCCAACAACCTGTTGTTAACCATCGGCGTGATGATATCCCGCGATCCGGTGACATATCGAATCACGCGCCGCCCGGCGGCGCGCAGTCGGCGAGGGCGGGTTGACAAGCGATAGCGAGCTTCTGGCGCGGGCATGCGCGCGGATCAACGATCTGCGGACGCCCGCCTTCATCAAGGACAGCGCCCTGCGCTATGTCGCGGTCAACGATGCCTATGCCCGCTTGTTCGGCTTCTCGCGTCAGGATTTTACCGGCAAGCGGACCTTCGATCTGGCCGAGCGGTTGGAAACGTTCGATTGCGAGGAGAAGGAACGCCGGTCGCTGGTCTTCGGCAGCGACGAGATCGCGCTGTCGATCGACGAAAACGGTGTTGCCCGACACAAGATCCATATCGAGCGGTTCCTCAGTGAAGACGACCGCGCCTATATCTACGGCGTGCTCGAGCCGATGGGCGAGGCGCCGGTGATCGACATGAAATCCGGCCTGCCGGTGGCGCAGGGCGGCTTCCTGGACGAGCCGGGTGAAGGTGTTGCCGCGTTTGTTGCCGAGGCCCGGCCTGAACTGCAGGAACTGCTGCTTAACGACGCGCTCGACCTTCTCGATATCGGCGTCGGTATATACAGCGAGGACGATTACAGCGACGACAAGACGCTGATCTATTGCAACGCCCAGCTGGTCCGCTTCTTTGCACCGCTCGGGATTGACATCGCGCCGGGCATGACCGTGACGGATATGTTCGGCGCCGCCTACGACCGGGCCTGCGAGCGCGAGCCGCAGCGCATGCCGGAAAAATATCCCGATCGGGCCGCCTGGGTGTCGGCCCGCACCGATCGCTTCAACCAGCCGCAAAGCGATATCATCGAGCGGCTGCCGGGCGGACGCTGGCTTCGCGGCGTCAACAAGCGCCTCGAAAACGGGCTCGTCATCGCACTGCGGATAGACGTCACGGATTTCAAGCAGCAGGAGGCCCAGTTGCGCGAAAATGCGCGACAGAGCGAGCTGTTCCGGGCCGTGCTGGAAGATCTTCCCGTGCCTGTCTTCCTGCGCGATGCCGAACGGCGCCTGGTGTTTGCCAATGATGCCTATGAGGAAATGCTTGGCGGCAAACGGGAGGATTTCCTCGGCAAGACCGAGGCGGAAATGTTTCCCTCCGCCGGCCAGCGTTTCGTCGAGGAAAATACCCGGGTTCTGCGCGAGGGCACGCCGATCGACAAGGTCGAGGAGGTCACCTTCCCCGATGGCGACGTCATTCCCGTCATCACCCGCCTGCGCCGTATCATCTCGCCGGATGGCGAACGCCACCTCGTCTGCTCGCGCACCGATATCACCATGGTCAAGCAGGCGCAGGACAAGGCGGAAAGGGCGCATCGCGACCTGCAGACGATCCTGGATGCGATGCCGGTCGGCATCGGCATTCTCGATGCCGATCTGCGGTTCGAGTTCGCCAATTCGGCGTTTTACGGCTTCTGGGACGCAGGCGAGCAGTTCGAGCTCAAGGGCAGGTTCTATCGTGACTTCCTCAAGGTCAATTTCGACCATGGCATCTACGGCGAGGATCCGCGATCGTTCGACGCCATCTATGCCGAGCGCATCCGCCGACTGAAAGAAGAAGGGGACGGGCCGCCAATCGAGGTGAAGAGCCGCGACGGGCGCATCATCGTCATTTCCGGCACACCGCTTACCGGTGGCAAGATGCTGCTGAGCTACATGGATATTTCGGCGCTGCGCAAGCGCGACGAGGAGGTGCAGGAGGCCCGCGCCGCACTGGAGTTGCAGGGCGCGCTGATGCGCGATGCCACCAGCGCCATGAGCCAGGGCCTGCTCATCCTGCATGACGGCCTGATCGTGTTTTCCAACAATGCGCTTGCGGCAATGCTGGATCTGCCCGAGACGCTTACCGGCGTCGGTGCCGCCTGGCGCGAGATTTTCCGCTTCTGCCAGAAACGCGGCGATCTTGGCACTGCCGATCAGGCCATGGATGCCCTGCGCGGCTGGGAGGGATCGATCGAGCGCGGCCAGCCGGTTTCGCTGACATTCCTTGTCGACGAGAAAAAGTGGGTGCAGGTCGAGGCGAAGCTGACGGGCGACGACCACTGGCTCGCCGTCTTTACCGATATTACCGAGATGAAACAACGCGAGCAGGACCTGACCCGCCTGCTGCAGCGCGCCGAAGCCGCCGACCGGGCAAAATCGGAATTCCTCGCCAACATGAGCCACGAAATCCGCACACCGATGAACGGCGTGCTCGGCATGGCGGAACTCCTGTCGAAATCGCAGCTCGATCCGCGCCAGAAGACCTTCATCGACATCATCGTCAAATCCGGCAACGCGCTCTTGACGATCATCAACGACATCCTCGACTTTTCCAAGATCGATGCCGGACAGATGAAACTGCGCAAGGCGCCTTTCGATCCGGTCGAGGCGATCGAGGATGTGGCCACGCTGCTGTCGTCTTCGGCCGCCGACAAGGATATCGAGCTTCTGGTGCGCGGCGACGTGACCGTGCGCAACACCGTGATGGGCGATGCCGGGCGTTTCCGCCAGATCGTCACCAATCTCGTTGGTAATGCGGTGAAATTCACCGAAAAGGGCCATGTCTTCATCGAGCTTTCGGCGACGCCCATGCAGGACGAGCGCCTGATGCTGGCAATCCGCATCGAGGATACCGGCATCGGCATTCCGGAGGACAAGCTACGCACCGTCTTTGAGAAGTTCTCGCAGGTGGACACGTCCTCGACGCGCCGTCACGAAGGCACGGGGCTTGGCCTTGCCATCACCGCCGGCCTAGTCAACCTGTTCGGCGGCACGATCGCGGTCGAAAGCCGGGTCGGGCGCGGATCCGTCTTTACCGTCAGCATGCCGTTCGAGGTGGTGAGCGAGCGCAACACTGCCCCCGCACTGCCCCTGGCGACCGAAGGCGCGAAAATTCTCGTCATCGATGACAATGCCGTCAACCGTCGCATCCTGACCGAGCAGCTCGGCATGTGGGGTTTCGATACGGTGGCGGCCGATGGCGGGCCGGAAGGGCTCGCCGTCCTGGCCGAGGCCTGCCGTCTGGGCGTTACCATCGATACGGTCGTGCTCGACTATCACATGCCGGAAATGAACGGCATGGAAGTGGCTGCCCATATCCGCGGCGATGCACGGTTTGCCGATATCGCCATCGTCTTCCTGACCTCGATGGACATGGCTGGCGACGACAGCACGTTTGCGGCCATGAACGTGCAGGCGCATCTGATGAAGCCGGCGCGTGCCAACCTCCTGCGCAGCACGATCGTCGATGTCGTTCGCGGCGTGCGCACCCGTCGCAGGGCCGCCGCAATCGCCGAAGCTACGCCTGTCGCAGCCATGCCGCGCCCGCAGCCGGTCGCAGGACCGGTCCGCGCGCAACCGGCGACCCCATCCATGGCAGCGCCATCCCCATCGCTCGATGTTCTTGTCGCGGAGGATAACGAGGTCAACCAGATCGTCTTTACCCAGATCCTGCAATCGACGGATCTGAACTTCGTGATCGCCAAAAACGGGGCCGAGGCGGTTGACGTCTGGCGGGAACGCAACCCGGCGATCATCCTGATGGACGTCTCCATGCCCGTCATGAACGGTCACCAGGCCACCCAGAAGATCCGCGGGATGGAGGCCCGGACAGGTGGCCATGTGCCGATAATAGGGGTGACAGCGCATGCGCTGGAGAGCGATCGCGACCTGTGCCTGGCCGCCGGCATGGACGATTACCTCTCCAAGCCGATCAGTCCGGAAGCGCTGGAGCAGAAGATCAACGCCTGGATGGGCAAAGGGATCACCGCAGACGCGGTGCAGGGCTGACGCCTCGCAGCGTCAGACTTGGCCGGTTTGCAAGGTCCGCGGCTGTCCGCGCGCGCACCGTCCAAGTTCATAAGCTCCGGCTCGACGGTCGCAAAAGGGTCAGTCTTTACGGCCGCACAGCATCTCGCGCTTGCCGGCAAAGCCGGCACGTCGCTCGACCTCGAAGCCGGCTGCCTGAAGGTTGCGGCGCACGAAGCCAGCAGCGGCATAGGTGGCGAAGGAGCCGCCGGCCACGGTCGCGTCGAACACAGCCGTCATCAGCGCCTGCGACCACATGTCGGGATTGCGCGACGGTGCAAAACCATCGAGAAACCAGGCATCGAATGCCGTTTCATGGTCGCCGACCATGTCCAGCGCCGCACCGCAGACGACGCTCAGTTTCGTCTGATCGTCCATTTGCAGCTCGATACGGCCCTGCGGATGGTCGGGCCAGAGCGCGGTCAAGGCCATGCGCTCGCCGTCCAGTTCAGGCCAATGCCCCAATGCCCGGCCGACCGAGGCACGGTCCATAGGATAAAGCTCGAACGAGGTGAAATGCAGGACCGCGTCTGCAGGCCGCACCGCTTTCCACTGCCGCCACGTCTCGCAGAAATTCAGCCCGGTGCCGAAGCCGAGTTCGGCGATCGCGAAGCTTTGCGTATCTTTCCAGCGTTCCGGCAGGCCGTTGCCGGTGAGAAACACGTGGCCGCATTCCAGCCGGCCATCGGTCTGGCAATAAAAATGATCGCCAAACTGCGGCGAATAGGGCATGTCGCCTTCACGCCAGTCGAGCGGCTGGAAACGGCCAACGGAATTGGGATCTGTCATGGGAAAATCCGATAAAGCGGCCACGACCTCCGGTCAATCGTCATCCGCCGACCTGCTGATCATTGGCGGCGGCGTCATGGGGCTGTGGGCTGCGGTGAAGGCCGAGCGCCTGGGGATCGACGCGATCCTGGTCGATGCGGCCGCTCTTGGCGGCGGCGCAAGCCATGGTCTGATTGGTGCCTTGATGCCGCATATGCCCGACAAGTGGAATGAAAAGAAACAGTTCCAGTTCGAAGCGCTGGTGCGACTGGAGGACGAGGTCGCCCGTCTGGAACGCGAAACCGGTCTTTCCTGCGGCTATCGCCGCTGCGGCCGTCTGATCCCGCTGCCGAAACCGCATCTGGTCGATATCGCCCGCCGCCATGCGCAGGATGCCGAGGCCCGCTGGCGCACTGAAGGCCGGCAGTTTCACTGGCGCCTGTTGGAGAGGACGCCGCATCCCGGCTGGCTGGATCCCGCCATGGCTGAGGCGGGCGTGGTCGAGGACACGCTTGCGGGGCGCGCATCGCCGCGTCGCTTCTGCGCGGCCCTTAGCGCTTCGTTGAAGGCGGCACGCCATGTGCGCATCATCGAAAACAACGGCGTCGTTCGTCTCGACCCGGATGCGGCAATCCTGGCCGACGGCCACCGCATTGCCTTCGGTCACGCCATCGTCGCCAGTGGCCACGAGGCCTTTCCCTTATTGACAAGCCTTGGACCCGCATTGCCGCGCCCGCTGGGCCTGCCCGTGAAGGGCCAGTCGGCCCTGTTGAGGGCGGATGTCGATATCGCTCTTCCCGTCGTCTTCCTGAAAGGCCTCTATGTGGTTCCGCACGAGGGCGGGACGGTTGCGATCGGCAGTACCAGCGAGGATACCTTCGACGACCCGGTCTCCACCGACGCGCAACTCGAGGCCCTGATCGAGCGTGCGCGGCAGATTTCGCCGATGCTGACCGATGCGCCGGTCGTGGAGCGCTGGGCGGGCTTGCGACCGAAGGCGATCGATCGCGATCCCATGGTCGGGCGGCATCCCGACCATCCCCGCATCCTGGCACTGGCCGGCGGCTTCAAGGTCAGTTTCGGCTTGGCCCACAGGCTGGCCGATTCGGTTCTTTCCGCGCTCAATGGCTGTCCGCTGGGGGTGCCGGACAGCTTTTTGTTAAGCAATCATCTCACAGTCGCGCGAACAGGCGCCTGAACCTTCCGAATCGTCGTCTTCCTGTTACGCAAATCACCTAACCCGGCATTCGGGGATGATTGAGCAATGCGTGAAAAGCAACCGAAGCCAGGAACATGACGCATGCGCTATTCGATCAATTTTACGCCGCCGGCGCACGACCCGCTGACGCTCGGTGCCGCCCAATGGCTGGGTCGTCACGTCTTTTCCGGCGCGGCGCTTGATCATCCGGCGCTGCGCGGCTTGAGCATCCATGATATCGCCTTCAACACGGCCCTGCCGCGCCGCGCCGGCTTCCACGGCTGCCTGCGCCCCAGTTTCCGCCTGGCGCCGGGAACGAGCGAGCAGGAATTGCTGCGCGAACTGATGCGTTTTGCCGGTCGGCACCAGCCCTTCACCCTGCCGCAGCTCGAAGTGGTGCGGATCGCCAGCCAGTTCGCGCTGGCGCCCGTCATTCCGTCGCAAGCCATGCATCTGCTCGCCGGCGCTGTTGTCACCGAGTTCGAACGATTTCGCCTGCCGATGCCGGATGACGAGATCGAACGGGCGGATCCCGGCAATCTGTCGGCCGGCCAATTCGCCAACATGCTACGCTGGGGCGACCCCTATGTGATGGATGAATTCCGTTTTCACATGATGCTGACGGGGCCGCTGGCGCCCGCCGATCTCGGGCGGTTCGAAACTGCGCTGCGCAGCTATTTCTCGCCACTCCTGTGCGACCCCGTCGAGGTCACCAACCTTGCCTTGTTCGTGGAAACGGAACAGGGTGCGCCGCTGACTGTGCATTCGCTGCATCCGCTCGGCCGCGTCTCTGCCCGCAAGACCGCCTGACACGGTTGCCCGATAAGACCGCGCTATGAAACTGTCCGACAGGTCCGCTTGGCGCAAAACATCCATCTCGACAGCGATGCCGGACGGCTGATACCGTTCAGAAAAAGCATCGAGGGGATGCCATGCTGCTGCCGATCGAAACGCCGCGCAATTTCGTCGGGTACGGGCGCACGCCCCCCGATCCCCAATGGCCTGGCGGCGCCCGTATCGCCGTCCAGTTCGTGATCAATTACGAGGAGGGCGGCGAAAGCTGCATTCTCGATCAGGACAAGGCCTCGGAAAACCTGCTGTCGGAAATCGTCGGTGCGGTGGCCTGGCCCGGTCAGCGCAATCTCAACATGGAATCGATCTATGAATACGGCGCGCGTGCCGGGTTCTGGCGGCTGTGGCGGCTGTTCACCGAGTTGAACGTGCAGGCCACCGTCTATGGCGTGACATTGGCCATGGCGCGCAACCCGGAGGCGGTTGCCGCCATGCGCGAGGCCGGGTGGGAGATTGCCAGTCACGGCTATCGCTGGCTGGAATACAAGGATTTTTCCGAGGCGCAGGAGCGCGCCCATATCCACGAGGCGGTACGCCTGCACACCGAGCTGACCGGCGAGCGGCCCTATGGGCTCTATCAGGGAAAGCCTTCGGAAAACACGCTCCGGCTTGCCATGGAGGAGGGCGGATTTCTCTATTCTTCAGATAGTTACGCCGACGACCTTCCCTATTGGGTCAAGCGTGCTGATGGCAAACCCTTTCTCATCATCCCCTATACGCTGGATGCCAATGACATGCGATTTGCAACGCCGCAGGGGTTCAATGCTGGCGACCAGTTCTACACCTATCTCAAGGACACGTTCGACACGCTCTATCGCGAAGGCTTGGACGGTGCGGCGAAGATGATGTCGGTCGGGCTGCATTGCCGCCTGATCGGTCGTCCCGGCCGGATGGCGGCGCTGCGGCGGTTTGTCGATTATGTTCTGGGCCATGACAAGGTCTGGATCCCGCAGCGGGTGGAAATCGCCAGGCACTGGCACCAGCATCATCAGCCGGCAGGTAACCCATGACGGCGCGCGCGGACTTCGTTCGGATCTTCGGCGGCGTGTTCGAGCACTCCCCCTTCATCGCCGAGCGGGCTTATGACGCGGGCTTCATCACCGTGCCACTGACCGCCAGGCGGCTGCATGACGGCATGGTGCTGGAGTTTCGCAATGCATCGCGGGAGGAGCGGCTTGGCGTGCTGCGCGCCCATCCCGATCTCGCCGGCCGGCTCGCCATCGCCGGCGATCTTACCGAGGACAGTCGCCAGGAACAGGCGGGGGCAGGGCTCGACCGGCTGACGGCAGAGGAATACGCCCGGTTCAACGAACTCAACGACGCCTATCGGCGCAAATTCGGGTTTCCCTTCATCATCGCCGTAAAGGGGCTGGACCGAAACGATATTCTTGCCGCCTTCGAACGCCGTATCGGCAACGGTTTTGACGAGGAATTCGATACGGCGGCGCAGCAGGTGGAGCGGATCGCGCTGCTGCGCCTTCAAGCCCTGCTGCCCGGACCATGAACCGCATGGCAGACGCTGCAACCGCGCCGCCCGCGTTTACGATCATCTCGGCGGCGCCGTGCCATCGATCTGGGGCAAAGGCGCGTAGGCTGGTAGAGCATACGAGAGCCAGAAGCGAGATCGTCGATTGACCGAGACCCTTCCCATCCATCCGTTGACGCGTGACGCCTTCGCCCCCTTCGGCGATGTCATCGAGGCCGATCCCGCCAGAAGGCGGCTCATCAACAACGGCACCACCGAGCGTTTCCATGCGCTTGCCGAAGCCGTCATGTTGGGCAGGGCGGACCGGCTGATCTTCAACATCTTTCGCGGACAGGCCCGGACTTTCCCGCATGTCATCGACATGATGGAGCGCCATCCATTCGGCAGCCAGAGCTTCGTGCCCTTGTCGGGCCGGCCGTTTCTGGTGGCGGTGTCGAAGGACGAAGACGGGGTCCCAAGCAGGCCACAGATTTTCCTCGCGCAAGCCCATCAGGGGGTGAACTACTTTGCCAATTGCTGGCATCATCCGCTGATGGCGCTCGGCCAGACCAGCGATTTCCTGGTGGTCGATCGCGACAATCCGCAGGACAATCTCGTCGAATTCTTCTTCGAGACCCCTTATATGATCGAGGATCCGCACCTATGACTGGCCTCACCACCCATGTGCTCGACACCGCCCGCGGTGCGCCTGCCGAAGGTCTGGCAATCACGCTTTATCGCCTCGACGGCGAAATCCGAGAAAAGGTCACCGAGGTCGTGACCAACGGCGATGGCCGTATCGACGGCGGCCCGATCCTGAGTGGCGACGCGTTTGTTGCCGGCACCTATGAACTTGTCTTTTACGCGGGCGATTATCTGCGTCGGCACGGTGTGATGCTCGCCGACCCGGCCTTTCTCGATGTCATTCCAATCCGTTTCGGGATATCAGACAGTGCGGCGCATTATCATGTGCCACTACTTCTTTCGCCCTACGGCTATTCCACTTACAGGGGCAGCTGACGCGTTTCCCGCGATTGCCGATATTCATGGAAATTGCGCCGCGCTGGAAGCGGTGCTCGCGGATATCGCGGCGCTTGCCATCCGCGACGATGCGCGACAATCAGGATCGGCCAGCCGCCTACGACCATATGGCGATGTCGCGGATGGCGGCCGACAACGGCTGGCCGGGCTAGACAAGAGCGTTGGCAACCCGACGGATGGCCTCATGGATGGTTTGAAATCGCCCAAGGCAGGGAAATTATGCGAGGCGCCTGTGGGTTGGCGCTTGTTTAGGCTTGTCAATGGCCCTTGAATGACGCAATGCGGGAAAACGCCCTTGCGCCCGCGCAAGCCGGACTTCCTGCAGTCAAACGACCGGATCATGCCATGTCCCCGACATCCCCCGGCGCCGCACCGCGCCGCCTAACCCGCCAGGATTTTCGCACGCTGGCTCTGGCCGCGCTCGGTGGCGCGCTGGAATTTTACGATTTCATCATTTTCGTCTTTTTCGCCGCCGTGATCGGCAAGCTGTTCTTCCCGGCCGACATGCCGGAATGGCTGCGCCTGATCCAGACTTTCGGCATTTTCGCGGCCGGCTATCTGGTGCGCCCGGTCGGCGGCATCCTCTTGGCACATTTCGGCGATCTCTTTGGCCGCAAGCGGGTGTTCGCCTTCTCCATCCTTCTGATGTCGCTGTCGACGCTCGGCATGTCAGTCATGCCGACCTACGCGACGATCGGCGTGCTGGCGCCGATCCTTCTTATCGTCATGCGCATCTTGCAAGGTGCGGCAATCGGCGGCGAAGTGCCCGGGGCCTGGACCTTCGTGGCCGAACACGTGCCCTTGCGTCGGGTGGGCTTTGCCTGCGGCTTTCTCACCTCGGGCTTGTCGCTAGGCATTCTTCTCGGGTCCTCGATCGCCACAGTGATCAACACCGTGTTCACGCCCGAGACGATCGAAGCCGGCGCGTGGCGCATCCCCTTCCTGCTCGGCGGCGTTTTCGGCCTTGTTTCGGTCTGGATGCGTCGCTGGCTGCAGGAAACGCCTGTTTTCACCGAGATGAAGGAAAGCCGGGTTCTGGCGCCGGAACTGCCTTTGAAGGCGGTGCTTCGCGATCATACGCGCGGTGTCATCGTCTCGATGCTGCTGACCTGGGTTCTGTCTGCGGCCATTGTGGTCACCACGCTGATGACCGCGACGCTGCTGCAGAAGCTCTACGGCTACACGGCCCAGCAGTCGCTGGCAGCCACCAGTTTCGGCACATTGTTCCTGATCGTTTCCACCCCGGCGGCCGGCGCGCTTATCGACCGTATTGGTTCGGGCCGTTTCTTCGTGATCGGCGGCGTGCTGTTCGGCGCGGCGACCTGGGCCTTCTACAGCTATGCCGGCACCTCTCTTGCTCTGATGTTTGCGCTTTACGCCGTCATGGGCCTGGCGGTCGGCTTTGTCGGCGCCGTGCCCTATGTCATGGTGCGCGCCTTTCCCGCGCATGTGCGTTTTTCCGGACTGTCCTTCTCCTACAACGTGGCCTATGCGATTTTCGGCGGCCTGACCCCGATCGCCGTCACGTCCATGCTGGCCGTCAACCCGATGGCGCACGCTTACTACCTGCTGTTCATCGCAGCTCTGGCCATCGCGCTTGGCATCTATCTGAGCCTGCGCGGCAGCGCGGTGGAAGCAAGCGCCGGGATCGAGGAACTGACGCTGCGGGTGGCCGGTTCCTGACCGGGCCCTGACCGGCCCCTGACCGGTCGCCGGGTGTCCCTGATTGCGCAGGGCCGGCTCTAGGCCGGCCATGCGCGCGGGAGGGGATGTCGTGCCCTTTCCGCTCTGCTCACGCAGCGATCATAGTCGTTCAGGACCGCACCGTCCCAGCCGTTTCGCCGTTCGCCCATGGTGGAACCAAGCCGACGTTTCAGCGTTTTCCGGTCTCTTCCAGTCATTTTGAGAGAAGGAAAGCGTTTTGGCACGAGATCTCAACTCCACCGTAGAAGCCCTGCAGGACCAGCTGTCGCAGATCCGGTCCATCCTGCAGCGGCAGGCCCGTGACACGGCATCCGAAGCGTCGTCCTTCCTCGCACCGCGCGCCAACCGCCTGTCGAAGGAATTGCGCGACGAGGGCTGGGGCCTGGCGCAGGCAGTCCGCCGCCACCCAACAGCAGCCAGCGGCGCTGTCTTCGGTGCTCTCGCGCTCGGCGCCGTGATCGGCCTGTTCCTGTCGGGTGCGGTACGCGATCACGACTAAGGTTGCCTGACAAGAAACCTTTCCAAAAGGGCCTGCTGCGGGAAACCGGGCAGGCCCCGGGCAGGCCTATGCGTGAAAAGGATTTTCGGCGATCACGCCAGCATCAATATCCTGAATGTCGCGCTTGCCGCAAAGCGCCATGGTGATATCCATTTCCTTTCGGATGATTTCCAGCGCCGCCGTTACGCCCGGTTTTCCGAGCGCGCCCAGGCCGTAGAGGAAGGGCCGTCCGATAAAGGTGCCGCGCGCGCCGAGCGCGACCGCTTTGAGCACATCCTGACCCGAACGGACGCCGCCATCGAGGTGCACTTCCAGACGATCGCCGACCGCTGCCACTATCTTGGGAAGCATGCTGATCGACGAGAGTGCGCCATCCAACTGACGGCCGCCGTGATTGGAGACGATGATGGCGTCGGCGCCGGTATCGGCGGCGGCACGGGCATCGTCCTCGTCGAGAATGCCCTTGATGATAAGCTTCCCGCCCCAAAGATCCTTGATCCAGCGGATATCATCCCAGGACAGCCGCGGGTCGAACTGTTCCGCCGTCCAGGCCGACAGCGATGAGAGATCGGAAACATTGGAGGCGTGGCCGACGATATTTCCGAAACCGCGACGCGAGGTGCGCAGCATGTCGAGGCACCAGAAGGGCTTGGTAGCCAACTGCATGGCGCTGTTCAAAGTCCATTTCGGCGGCGCGGAAAGACCGTTGCGAAGGTCCTTGTGGCGCTGGCCGAGGATTTGCAGATCGGCGGTCACGACCAGCGCCGAGCAGCCGGCAGCCCTTGCCCGTCCGATCAGCCGTTCGACGAAGCCGCGATCCTTCATCACGTAGAGCTGGAACCAGAAGGGTTTGCTCGTCACCGAGCGCACGTCCTCGATCGAGCAGATGCTCATCGTCGACAAGGTGAAGGGGACGCCGGCCTCCTCGGCTGCCTTGGCTGCCAGCATTTCGCCATCGGCATGCTGCATGCCGGTCAGGCCCGTCGGCGCAAGCGCCACCGGCATCGAAACGTCGTGACCGATCATCGTGGTGGCAAGCGACCTGTCGGTCATGTCCACCAGCACCCGCTGCCGCAGCTTGATCCTCGAAAAATCATCCTCGTTGGCGCGATAGGTGCTTTCCGTCCAGGCGCCGCTATCGGCGTAGTCGAAAAACATCTTCGGCACCCGTCGACGCGCCATGGTTTTCAAGTCGGCTATGGTCAGCGGCTTGGACATGCAAATTTCCCTCCCTGTATGCCCTTCGAGAGGTAGCATATCGGTGTGGCGAGGAAACGGGAATTCGACAGTCCCGTCTTTTTTGACAGCCGATGCAGGTGTTTATCGCGTCGCGTGTCGGCGGCGAGCCTCAAAGCGTGGCTTTCATTGCCCGGCCAGCCACATAGGTTTCCACCACCGCGCGGTCGTCGCCCATGGTCTGCAACAGGAACAGTTCTTCCGGCAGCGTTGCGACCGTTTCCATTCGCAACGCCATTGCCGGGGTCGCGCCGGCATCGAGCACGACGAGGTCCGCCGTCGAGCCGACGTCCAACGTGCCGATATCCGCTTCCATGGACAGGGCCTCGGCATTGCCGCGGGTCATCAGATAAAAGCTTTCGAGCGGGTTGAGGCGTTGGCCCAGCAATTGCTGGATCTTGTAGGCCTCGTCCATGGTCTTGAGCATGGAATAGCTGGAACCGCCGCCGATATCCGTGGCCACGGACACGCGGACCGGTTTTTCCCGTCCCGTCAGCGCCTTCATTGGGAAAAGACCGGAGCCGAGAAACAGGTTGGAAGTCGGGCAATGGACGGCGATCGATCCGGCTTGCGAAAGCACGTCCATCTCGCGCTCGGACAGATGAATGGCATGGCCGAGCAGGGTTTTTCTGCCGAGAAGGCCGTAGCGGGCGTAGATGTCGGTATAGTCCTTTGCCTCCGGATAGAGTGCGCAGGTATAGTCGATCTCCTCGCGGTTTTCGGACAGATGCGTCTGGATGAAGAGGTCGGGGAATTCCTCTGCCAGCGCCTGTGCTGCCTCCATTTGCTGCGGGGTGGAGGTGATGGCAAAGCGAGGCGTGATGGCGACGTGGTTGCGCCCCTTGCCGTGCCAGTCATGGATCACCTGCCGGGTTTCGTCATACCCCATTTCCGGCGTATCGAGCAGGCCCTGCGGCGCATTGCGATCCATCATCACCTTGCCGCCGACCATGCACATGTTGCGCTTCAGCGCCTCGGCGAAAAAGGCATCGGCAGAGGTTTTGTGAACCGAACAGTAGGCGACGGCGGTGGTGGTACCGTGGCGCAGGAATTCATCGTAGAAACGCGTGGCGATCCGGGTGGCGTGATCGCTGTCGACGAAACGGCATTCCTCCGGAAAGGTGTAGGTATTCAGCCATTCGAGAAGATTGGCGGCATAGGAGGCGATGACCTGCATCTGCGGAAAATGCACATGCGTATCGATGAAGCCGGGCAGGATCAGATGCGGGCGGTGATCGATCTCGACGACATCGTCCGGCGCCCCGACCTTCACGGTTTGATAATCGCCGACAGCCGAAATCCGACCGTCCTCACCGACAAGCAGGCCTCCGTCACGATCGTAGCGGTAGCTGTCGCCATCGGTGAGCGCGTGGGGTGCGCGAAGGAAGGACAGAAGGCGTCCACGGATCAGGGTGCTGGTCATGTTCTGCTCTATCTCGCTGCCAGGCTGCTCTCATACCAGGCAACCAGCAGCTTGCGTTCGTCGATCGTCAGGCCGGTCAGATTGCCGGGCGGCATGGCGTGGCTTCTTCCCGCCTGGATGTATATGTCGCGGGCATGGGCGGCAACCTGCGCCGCGGTTTCCAGTCCTACCGATTTCGGCGGGAAGGTAATGCCCTCCCAGACCGGTTCGGCGGCGTGGCACATGGAACAGCGACTGGCAACGATGGCCCGCGCCGCCTCGAAATGAACGTTGGCGGCAAACTGCTGGTCGCGCGATGTCATGCCGGAAAGCTCGGCTGTTTCGCGCTCGCCCGTCAGCACTTTCGGTACGGTCGATAGCCAGATGATGGCGATGAAGATCAGCACGGTCGCCAGCCACGTCCATGTCGGTCTGCCCTTGCGGGCATGGGTGGTGTTGAACCAGTGCCGGATCGTGACGCCCATCAGGAAGACCAGCGCCGCTATCACCCAGCTGAACTGGGTGGCGAATGCCAGCGGATAGTGATTGGACAGCATGAAGAAGATGACGGGCAGCGTCAGGTAGTTGTTGTGCAGCGAGCGCTGCTTGGCGATGCGACCGTATCTGGCATCCGGCACGCGCCCGGCGATCAGGTCGGCAACGACGATCTTCTGGTTGGGAATGATGATGAAGAAGACATTGGCCGACATGATGGTGGCGGTAAATGCGCCCAGATGCAGGAAGGCGGCGCGGCCGGTGAACACCTGCGTAAAACCCCAGCCCATGGCCACGAGTGCCGCATAGAGCAGGATCATAAGGCCCCATGTGTTGTTGCCGAGCGGCGACTTGCATAACTGGTCGTAAAAAATCCAGCCGACCGACAGCGATGCCAGCGACAGGCAGATGGCCTGCCATGGTGCCAGATCCATGACCGTCCGGTCGATCAGGAACAGGTCGGCGCCGCCGTAATAGACCACGCAGAGCAGCAGAAATCCCGACAACCAAGTGAAATAGCTCTCGTATTTGAACCAGGTCAGATGTTCCGGCATCTGCACCGGGGCAACCAGATATTTCTGGATGTGGTAAAAGCCGCCGCCATGGACCTGCCACTCCTCGCCATGGGCGCCGGGCGGCAGGTGCGGGCGTTTGACCAGACCCAGATCGAGGGCAATGAAGTAGAAAGACGAGCCGATCCAGGCGACGGCGGTGACGACGTGCAGCCAGCGCAGCGCAAAGCTCAGCCATTCCCAGGCGATGGCGTATTCGTACATTCGGGTTCCCCTATTGTTCCCCTTTTCGATAGAGTGCGAGAAAAAGCGCCGCGAGGGAAGGGATATCGCTCTTTAAGCGTGGCCGTTGCAGGTGGGGTCAGCAATCCGGTGGCAGATGCAGGCAAGGGTTCTTGCGGATCGGAGTATGGGTTTTGGCCGTCCAACAAAGCAGTGTGGGCGGTTCGTCTCCAAAAGGCAGTTGGCGCCGCGCGCCTCACCGCATGAGGCCGCGGACAGAGGGACTCATCGCTTGGCGTCAATCCCTGAAGGTCGGCATCATCCTGCGCATGAAATCGCGAAAGGCACGGATTTTCGGGGACTGGCGTCGGGCTTCGGGATAGACGAGCCAGTAATGGCTTCCATCGGTTGCCATCAGATCGAAGGGCTGGATGAGGCGACCAAGCGCCACTGCGTCCGCATAGAAATCTGGTTTGAGGATGGCAACGCCCTGACCGGCCATGGCTGCCGAGGCGTGGAAGGATTGCGCGCCGAACTGGCTGGACGGCCCATTCCTGAAATCCGCATCGGGCAGGCCGGCCGCTGCAAACCAGACCGGCCACCAACCGTCGTCGGGATCGATGATGCGCAATTTCAGGAGGTCGGCCGGCGTGTGAACCCCGCCGATCGAGCCGGCCAGCGCCGGGCTCAGCATCGGCGTGAACTCGCTGCGCATCAGGAAATGCGACCGCAATCCCGGCCATTCGCCCTTGCCCGAGCGGATCGCGACATCGCCCTCGCTGCGGGTGAAGTCGACCACGGTCTGCGAGGTCTCGAGGCGCACGGCAATGCCTGGATTTTCCACCTGAAACGTGCCGATGTGCTGGGCCAGCCAATGCGAGGCGAAAGTGGCCGTTGTGTGAATGGTGAGCGTGGATTCCGACCGGTCGCGAACGCCGCCAACGGCTTCGCTGATGGTCTGAAACGCCTCGGAGATTTTCGGTGCCAACCTTTCTCCGGCGGCGGTTAAGGTCAGTTGTCGGGGCCGGCGCAGAAACAGCGGTTCGCCGATCGCATCTTCCAGAAGCTTGATCTGGTAGCTGACGGCTGTCTGCGTCAGGCCGAGATCGCTCGCGGCCCGGGTGAAACTCATCAGGCGGGCGGCCGCCTCGAAGACGCGCAGGGCATTGAGCGGGAATTGACGCGACAGTTTCATGGATAAGCTCTCTTGATCCATTCGCCCGGTTATTCGATTGGAATACGGCCGGCTTCAGGCGCACATTATCCTCACATACATCAAACGCAAGCCTGCTTAGCCCTGGCAGCTCTCTACCGGAACCTCTGGTTTGCCGGATGGGCGTCCTGTGCCCGCAACAAGGAGAATGGTCATGCTGTCGATCCTCAGACTAACGACGTTTCGGATCTGGCCACGGGTGGGCAAGGCGGTGTTGCGGCGTGCCGGACATACCCATCCGCTGGATCCCGAATGCATGCCCGAGAGTCTGCTGCGGGATATTGGTCTGGCCGATGGCCACGGCGGGCGCGGCGCAAGCCTCGAGCGCAACGGCTCCGGGTCGCGGCCGGTACGATCCATGCCGTTGCGTCCACCGCTGTGATATGGCTGTCAGGTCATGGAGGCGGGCACAGCGACAGCGGTTCCATCGCCGCTCGCTGCGCATAAACACCAAGCAGTTCAGCCGCCACCAGAGCTGCGATCACTTCCGGGCGTTTGTCGCGCACAAGGCGGCCGCCGATCGGCAGGGTCAGATTCGAAAGCAGGCTGCGGCTTTCGCCTTCGCGTTCCAGCCAATGCGCGAAGGCGGCGCGTTTGGTGGCCGAGCCGATCATGCCGATATAGGCGAGGTCCTTGCGGGCAAGGGCGGCGCGGGCAATGAGAAAATCGAGCGCATGATCATGGGTAAGAATGAGCGCGGCACTGCCGGCCTGCATTTCTTCGACCTCCGCTTCCGGCAGCGCCGTCAGTTTCCGGTCGATGTCGGGCGAGGGCGTCAGCATTTCCGCGGCGCGGGTTTCGATGACCCGCAGCCTGAAGGGCAGTGGAGCCAGCGCCCGGGTCACGGCACGTCCCACATGGCCGGCACCGAAAAGGGTGATCTGCGGCAGGGTTTCGCGCTCGTGTTCGAGGCGATCGCCAAGGGTCCGGGCAAGGGCCGGCGTCATCGTCCTGAAGATCAGCCGCGTACGGCCACCGCAGCACTGGCCGATTTCGGGCCCGAGCGGAATATCCATGTCCTCCCGGCCCTTGCCGGCGATGAGGGCACGGGCATTGTCTATCGCCATGTATTCGAGCTGGCCGCCACCGATCGTGCCGGCCACGGCCGCGCAGGAGACCAGCATGAAGGCGCCGGCATCACGCGGGGTCGAACCCTTCGCCTCCGTCACCTCGACGAGGACGCATTGAGGATGTTCTGCAATGAAATCGAGAGCGTGCGTCAACGGCATGAGCCGAGTGTAACACCCGTTCGGCGCCTTCGCATCATGCCTTTTCTAGGGGCGTGCGGCGCCCCATCCGGCCAAGGCGTTGCCGCGCACGGCGATTGCGCCTTTTACGGTGCGGTGAAGGATCGAAGAAGGCCATGGCGGAACGAACGCACATCGGGTAAGCCTCATCCCATCTCAACCTGTGATGTTGCCGCGCATGAAGTCCCGTGACCTTGCCATCTACGTCTTCCTCGCTCTCGCCTGGGGTCTTTCCTTTCTCCTCGTCGTCAAGGTCGTCGACGCGTTCAGCTTCGTTGCTGCAACCTCGATCCGCGCCTTCATCGCTTGCGGTACATTGTTCGCGATCGCCAGACTGGGCCAGCGGCGGCTGGATTTCGGCGATGGCTGGCGACCGTTCGTTGTGGTCGGCGCGACGACTGTTGCCGGTCAGCTGCTTGGACTTTCCTATGCGACACCCGTGATCGGCACCGCAATGGCCGCCATTCTGGTTGCGTCCATTCCCTTGCTGTCGATGGTCATCAGCCAGATATGGGGGCTGGAGCGGATGAAGCCGAGCGGCGTGACGGGACTGGTGCTCGGCATTGCCGGCATCGTGCTGTTGGTGGGGTTTCCGGCGGTGCCGGTGACGGGGGAATTCGTGTTGGGCTGCGCGGCAGCGCTTGGCGCCTGTCTGTCGGCCGCTTTTGGCAGCAATTACGCCAGTCTGAAACTGAAACATACCGGTCCCTGGGAAGTGACGATCGGCTCCTTCCTCTTCGGCGGCATGATTTCGGCACCGTTCCTGTTCGCCGTTCCCGTGCCGCGCCTGCAGAACGCCATCGACATTCTTTACCTGATGATCTCCGCCTGCGTGATGAGCGCGACCACCTATGTGCTCTATTTCAAGCTGGTCGGATCGATTGGCGCCACAAAGGCCATCAGTGTGGAATTCGCGGTTACGGTCGTTGCGGTCTTCATAGGTGCCATCCTTCTGGACGAACCGCTCTCGACCGTCCAGGTCGTTGGCGCTGCGATCATCATTCTCGGTTGTGCGCTGGTGCTCGGCCTGTTTCCCCGGCAAAGGGGCCGGGTTGCTGCAGTTCCCTTGCCGCATCAGGACGGCGTGCCGTAGCAATCGGAAAACGAGTTGCATTTTATGAATGCGCTCAACTCAAAACTTGGGTTTGCACGACATACTGCGTGCCATGAGCAATTTCGCGATCGCAACAGTGCTGATTTCTGGATCGGTATTCATGGCAACGGGTGGCTACACGCTGCTGCCGCGCAGCACCTATGATCCCGCCTGCGATATCAAGGGCAATATCTCGTGGAATGGTGGCCAGAAGATCTATCACGTTCGGGGCCAGAAGAATTACCAGGACACCAGAATCCGTGTTCTGGATGGCGAACGATGGTTCTGCTCCGAAGACGAGGCCAGGGCTGCGGGATGGCGAAAAGCCGGACGCTAATCCTCACATCGCCTTCAACCGCTCCACCGCCATCAGCACTCTTTCGGGCGTGGCTGGTGCATCCAGCTTTGGGCAGACGCTGTAATCGGCAATGCTGGCCACGGCCATGGAGATCGCTTCCAGAACCGAGATCGCCAGCATGAAGGGCGGTTCGCCTACGGCCTTGGAGCGGCCGATCGTCGGCTCGGCGTTCTGCGACCACCCCGCCAGCCTGACGTTGAAGATCCGCGGGCGGTCGGAGGCAAGCGGAATCTTGTAGGTGGAGGGCGCATGGGTTCGCAGCCGCCCCTTGTCGTCAAACCACAATTCCTCGGTCGTCAGCCAGCCCATGCCCTGCACGAAGGCGCCTTCGACCTGGCCGATGTCGATTGCCGGGTTCAGGGATTTGCCGACATCGTGGAGAATGTCGGTGCGGTCGACCATGTATTCGCCGGTCAGCGTATCGATCGAGACTTCCGACACGGCCGCGCCATAGGCAAAATAGTAGAAGGGATGGCCGCGCCCGGCTGCTCGGTCCCAGTGGATTTTCGGGGTCTTGTAGAAACCGGCGGCAGACAGGTGCACGCGGTCGTAATAGGCAGCCCGCACCAGCGTGTCGAAAGGCACGATTTCCGCGCCGATGCGAACCCGGTTGGGCAGGAATTCGACGTCGTCCTTGCCCACCTGCCATTGCCGGCAAGCGAAATCCACCAGCCGGTCCCTGATCTGTCGGGCGGCGTCGTAAGCGGCCATGCCGTTGAGGTCGGAGCCGGAAGAGGCGGCGGTGGCCGACGTATTGGGCACCTTGCCGGTCGTCGTCGCGGTGATCTTGACGCGTTCGATATCGACATTGAAGGTATCCGCCACGACCTGCGCAACCTTCGTGTACAGGCCCTGTCCCATCTCCGTGCCGCCATGGTTCAGGTGGATCGAGCCGTCCTGATAGACATGGACGAGGGCCCCGGCCTGGTTGTAAGCGGTCATGGTGAAGGAAATGCCGAATTTGACCGGCGTCAGGGCAATGCCCTTGCGGATGACCGGGCTTGTCTCGTTGAACGCGACGATGGCCTGGCGGCGGGTGCGATAATCGCTCGAAGCCTCCAGTTCCTCGACCAGCCGCAGGATGATGCTGTCTTGCACTTCCTGATGATAGGGCGTGGTCGTGCGGCCCGTTCCCGGCGCGCCGTAGAAATTCAGCTTTCTCACATCAAGCGGATCTTTTCCGAGCGCATAGGCGATCTCCTCGATGATCCGTTCCGCCCCGAGCATGCCCTGCGGTCCACCGAAACCGCGAAAGGCGGTGTTGGAAACGGTATGGGTCATCAGTGGTTTGGAGGTCAGCCGCACATGCGGATAGAAATAGCTGGAATCCGCGTGGAACAGCGCCCGGTCCGTCACCGGGCCGGAGAGATCGGCCGACCAGCCGCAACGTGCCGCGTAGGTGCTGTCTACCGCATGAATGCGGCCCTCCTCGTCGAAGGCGACGTCGTAATCGACGCGGAAATCATGGCGCTTGCCGGTAACGACCATATCCTCGTCGCGGTCGGGACGGAATTTCACCGGCCGCTTGAGCGTCTTGGCCGCCAGCGCCGCAAGGCAGGCAAACAAATTGCCCTGCGTTTCCTTGCCACCGAAGCCGCCGCCCATGCGCCGTGTCCTGACCTCGACGGCATGGTTGGCAATGCCGAGCACATGCGCGACCATATGCTGGATTTCGCTCGGATGCTGGGTGGACGACCAGACCAGCACATCCTCGTCCTCGCCCGGCATGGCAAAGGCGATCTGCCCCTCGAGGTAGAAATGCTCCTGGCCGCCGATCGCCATCGATCCCCTTATCCGCAGCGGCGGCTTGTCGATTTCGCTGTCCGGGTCGCCGCGCAAAAGGGTCATCGGCTGGGTCACCAGCGCGCTGCCGGCTTCGATCGCGCCTTCGATATCCGACCAATGCGGCAGGTCGCGATAGTCGATCTTCGCCAGCCGCGCCGCGCGTCGCGCCTGCTCACGCGTTTGCGCGATGACGGCAAAGATCGGCTGACCGTGGAAGCGCACGTCCTTTTCGGCGAGCAGCGGCTCGTCATGCTGGCCGGTCGAGGCTATATCGTTGAAGCCCGGCACGTCCTGCGCGGTCAGAACGGCGATCACGCCCGCCGCCTTCCTGACCGCGTCGAGATCCACCGAGAGGAGTTCGGCATGGGCGCGATCGGAGAGCCCGAGCGCGCCGTGCAGCGTGCCGGCGGGTTCGGGAATGTCGTCGATATATTCGGCACTTCCGGTCACATGCTTATGTGCCGAGTCATGTCTGAGCGCGACATGCATGGCGCCATGGGTGACGGTTCTGTTTTCGGCGACGGGCTTGTCCATGCTCAGACGTCCTCCATCTCGAAGCGCTTCAGCGTCACCGGCGCGCCGGCGGTTTCCAGGAAAAAGCGGGTCAGGAGGTTTTTCGCCGTCAGGCTGCGATAGGCGGCGCTGGCCCGCCAGTCGGTCAGCGGCTGGTAATCCGTATCGAAAGCGTCCTGCGCCATGCGCACGCTTGCCCAACTCCACGGTTGGCCGAGCAGGGCCGACTCCACCGCATGCGCCCGCTTGGGGGTTGCCGCCATTCCGCCGAAGGCGATGCGGATGCTTTCGACCGCTCCCCGACCATTCAGGAGCAGATGAAACGCGCCGCAAAGCGCGGAAATGTCCTCGTCGCGGCGCTTGGAAATCTTGTAGACACGGAAGAACGCGTCTTCATGCGGCCGCGGCACAAATATGGTTTCGACGAATTCGCCCGGCCGCCGGTCCTGTCGCCCATAGGCGAGAAAGAAATCCTCGAGAGGCAGCCGTCGCGTGCCTTCGGCCGAACGCAGCGTGACGCTGGCGCCAAGCGCGATCAGAGGCGGCGGCATGTCGCCGATCGGCGAGCCGTTGGCAATATTGCCGCCGATCGTGCCGGCATTGCGCACCTGGGCGCCGCCGATCCGCTCGATCAGGTCGGCGAGCGCCGGGATCTCGATCGACAGCGTCGCAAAGGCGCGGGCATAGGTCACGCCTGCGCCGAAGGTGATGCCGGCATTATCGGTGTCGATCCTCTGGAGTTCGGCAAGCTGGTTGATAAAGACGACGTGATCCAACTGACGCATCTGTTTCGTCGCCCAAAGTCCGACATCAGTGGCGCCGGCAACGACCGTCGCCTGCGGTGCCTGCGCCAGGGTTGCAGCCAGCGTCTCGACGCTGCCGGGAATGACGGATCGCTGCCCTTCCTTTTCGACCAGGATCGTGTCGTTGGAGGAGGTTATCGTCCACAGCTTGGCCATGATCTCCGCCCGCTCGCGTTCGAGCGGATCGAACAGCGCGCTCGGACGAGTTCGCGACACCAGTTCGGCCGCCTTGACGATCGGCTCGTAACCCGTGCACCGACAGAGATTGCCCTGAAGAGCGATTTCGATCTCGGAACGGTCCGGTTCCTCGTTCGACAGCCACAGGCCGTAAAGCGACATGACGAAGCCGGGTGTGCAAAAACCGCATTGGGAGCCGTGACAATCGACCATCGCCTGCTGCACCGGATGAAGCGTCCCATCCCGTGCGGCCAGATGTTCGACAGTCACCACATGGGTCGCATGCAGGGAGCCGATGAAACGGATGCAGGCATTGATACTCTCATAGACCAGCCGGCCCTCGGCCAGCCGTCCGACGAGAACGGTGCAGGCGCCGCAATCGCCTTCCGCGCAGCCTTCTTTGGTGCCGGTCAGGCGCCTGCGCAGGCGCAGATAGTCCAGCAGCGTTTCCGTGGGCGCGAAGTCGCCGAGATGGATTTCCTCGGCATTCAGCATAAACCGTATGACTGAGCTCATGGCGTTCCCCTTGGGCCCCGCACCGTTCCCGGCGTCTTATGGCCCTCAAGTCCCGATCCTATTGCGCCCCGCCTTCGCCGTCGACGGAAATATGCAGTCCTCTAAGGACTGCCGCGCCGGCCGCGGTTCTTGCCGGGGGGGCGCGGCCGGAAGATCAGCCTTCGTGCCAGTGGTCGTTGATCCAGGGCGTGGGAAGGATGTAGTGCCGAAGATAGCGGAACACCCGCTTGCCGTTGCGCAGGTTGGCATTGAGACTGCTGCGCACATGCCCAAGCGGCGAACGCAGCGTCTGTCCGCCGAAGCGACCCTCGGCGGCATGGTTAGGGTTCAGGCCGCGGGGAAACAGCACGATGCGGGCGCTCTGGGGCAATGTCGGTGCCAGCAGGTAGTTGAGCGGGAAGGGCCAGCGACAATCCTGGCGGAAATGCAGGACCGCCTTGCGCGGGAAAAACTTGACGCCGCCCGGTGCGTTGCGGGTTACGAAGCGCTGCTCGAAGCGGTATTTGTCGGCCGTGCCCTGGGGATCGGCGTTGAAGCGGTGAAACAGCGGCTCAAGCTTGCCGACCGGGAAGCGCAGGACGGAGGACTGGCCCAGCCGCTCGAACGGCGTCGTCTGATTGCGGGCCATGAACACGTCGTCGGCTTCCCCGACTTCAAAAAACGGGTCGAGCGAGCCGACAATCACGATATCGAGGTCGAGGAACAGCACGGTGCCTTTGAGTGTGCCCAGTTCGCGGTTCCATAAACGGGATTTGCCCCAGATGCCAAGCGTGCGGCTCGGCAGCTCTTCGACGCCGAGCGGCGGCAGATCCTCGCAGAGGATGTCGGGGTTGAGCCCTGTGCGGACGTCGGTAAAGCAGGTGAAGGTGAAGGGCGGGGTAATGTTGCGTTTCACCATCGCGTAAAGGCGGTTGATGAAGGGGGTGCCGTATTTCGTGCCCCAATTGATGCAGATGACCTGCTTGACGCCCGCAGACTGGCTCAAAACTGTATTCGGCATTTCAAAAGCTCTTCCATTGGCGATGCTGCATCCCGACTCCTGCGCACTTTCAGGGTCTTTCGAACGCTGCTCTTTTACGCTTATTGCCGAATGCCGACCAGCTCTCTGTAAAACACAAAATGTGGCGTAATGTTGTCAGTTAACAGATGGTAAAAATACTGAAAAAACGACGATTTTCCACTGTTTAGACTCAAGTTGCAGCCTTTTTGCCGAAAAGCTCACGCGATGTCGAGCGCCTGGCGGATGGCCTCGTCACTTTCCATCCGCTGCACTACCACGCCGTGCCAACCCAACCCGTCGTAATCTTCGTAACCGAGCGTCCTGGCATAGGCGACGATCGAGCCGTTGTTGTCGTAGTAACTCCCCGAGGCCTGGCCGTTCTGTCCGGCCAGCATGAAATGCGAGAACATCAGCGCCGGATCGGTGCTGGCGATCACCCGGCTGTCGCCATCGATCAGCATCACCGTGGTGCGCTCGGCCGTCTGCGGCGGCAGATTGGCTTCCTTTTCGACGATGGCCTGTCCCTGATTGCGCCAGTCGAAGTAAACGCCAAGCGTGCCGAGCAGCGCCCCATCGGTCTTGCCGCCTTCGCGTATGCCGGTCGCGTAGACCAGCGCGTGATGATTGTCATGCACTGCGCTCGGCTTGACGGTATCGACGATGTAATCGTCGCCGCTTTTCGTGCGGCGCGCGGCCTCGAACCACGGGTCGCCGGCGAGCGACCGGTTGGCCAGCTTTCGCTGGAAAGCGGGATTGGCGGACGCGACGATCCTGCCGGAAAGATCGGTGACCACGAGATCGAGATAAACGGTATAGAACCGGTTGATGACCGCAAGCCGTTCGCCGGCGAAAGCAAGCCGCTCCGGGGTCGGTTCGGCCAGCGCCTGCCATAGCGCCGTATCGGTCGCCCACCAGCGCACGTCGGCGGTGCGCTCAAAAAGGTTGCGGACGATCAGTTGCACCAGTGTCTGGGCAAGATCCGTCAGGCGCACGCCCTCCATCTCGGTGACGAGCGCCTCCGCCATCCGGCGGTTGAGACCGATCCGGCCTACGACATTGCTTTCGAACTTGGCGGCAATGTCGGACGCCATCTGTGCCAGCCGCTGCACCTCGTTGGCGACCACCGCAAAACCCTTGCCCATGTCTCCAGCGCGCGCCGCCTCAATCAGGGCGTTGATGGCCAGAAGGCGGATTTGCCGCACCACATGGGTATTGTCGGCGCTGAAGCGTTCAAGGTCCGTGCCGATGGCTTCGGTCACGAGAAGCACCGAACGTGGCGTCGCGCTCTGCTTTTCCTGACCCTGTGCTTCAAGTGGAATCATGGCGACACCCTGTATCCAGCATTTATTTATGTGAGGTTTTATCATCTTTGCAAGCCCGCCATTAGCGAACCGTTAACGATAATGGCGATTTCTGGTCGTTTAGGGTTTGGATAGAGAGATGATGTCGGTCATGCCATTTCGACACGCTTTTCCGGTCCAATCGTTAAACTCCAAGCTTTCCCTTTCAGCCGGCATCAATTTCGTTGAGGTATCACTACGGTGATCGGAGGAACGCCCTATGAAAGAGGTGGATGACATGAGCCGGACCGCTGTTGCGGATGGTTTTAAGCGCGAGACCGCCTACAACCACAAACCGTCAATCCTGTCGCTGATCATCACGGTTCTGTTCGTGATGTTTCCGCGCCTGCCGATGCGCTGGTTGCCGCCCGTGCCGCAGCCCGCGGCAGACACGCCACCCCAGCGCAATTCGGGTCATGACGACGCGCCGCGGATTGCGGCCGAGTAAGCCCCGCCGTTTCGAAGGAATGATGCCGGTGGCCTCAGGTTGACAGGCGTCATTCGCTTCTGCTCAAACCAAGTCCGGTCATTTCGGGCTTGAGGAGGAGCGGTATGGCGGCTGGCAAAAAGTATGTTCTGGCGATCGACCAGGGCACGACATCGACACGCGCGATCGTCTTCGACAAGTCCATGAACATTGCCGGGTTTGCTCAGGAAGAATTCCCGCAGATCTTTCCGAAATCCGGATGGGTCGAGCACGACCCCGAAGACATCTGGGCAAGTGTGTTGTCGACGACCCGCAAGGCCATCGCTCAGGCCGGTATCCTGGCCGGACAGATTGCCGCCATCGGCATTACCAATCAGCGTGAAACCGTCGTCGTCTGGGACCGGGAGACCGGCAAGCCGATCCACAATGCCATCGTCTGGCAGGACCGTCGGACCGCCCGCGATTGCGACAGGTTGAAGGCGAGGGGGCTTGAGAAGAAATTCGCCCGCCGCACCGGTCTTATCCTCGACCCGTATTTTTCCGGCACGAAACTGTCCTGGCTGCTGTCGAACGTCAAGGGCGCGCGGGCGAGAGCGCAAAAGGGGGAACTCTGCTTCGGCACGATCGATACGTTCCTGATCTGGCGCCTCACAGGTGGGAGCAGTTTCGTCACCGATGCCACCAACGCGTCGCGCACGCTGATCTACAATATTGCCGAAAACCGCTGGGACGAGGATCTTCTCGAAATTCTCGACATCCCGGCCGCCATGCTGCCGGAAGTTAAGGACTGCGCCGCCGATTTCGGGGTGACGGAAGAAGGGCTGCTGGGTGCGCAGATCCCGATCCTTGGCGTTGCCGGCGACCAGCAGGCGGCGGTGATCGGGCAGGCCTGTTTCGAACCGGGCATGGTCAAATCAACCTATGGCACTGGCTGCTTTGCCGTGCTGAATACCGGCACGCAGATGGTGCGCTCGAAGAACCGGCTGCTGACGACGATCGCCTACCGGCTTGACGGCAAGACCATCTATGCGCTGGAAGGCTCGATTTTCATCGCCGGTGCTGCCGTACAGTGGTTGCGTGACGGGTTGGGGGTCATCGACACGGCGTCGCGAACCGGAGAACTAGCCGCGAAGGCTGATCCGCAGCAGGCAGTCTATCTGGTGCCGGCCTTTACCGGCATGGGCGCCCCGCATTGGGATGCGGATGCGCGCGGTGCGATCTACGGTCTGACCCGCAATACGGGACCGGCGGAATTTGCCGCCGCCGCACTGGAGGCCGTCTGCTTCCAAACCCGCGACCTGCTCGATGCCATGCACAAGGACTGGCGGTCCGCTTCCGGCGAAGTCACCGTGCTGCGGGTGGATGGCGGCATGGTCGCCTCCGCTTGGACCATGCAACGGCTGGCCGACCTCCTCGAGGCGCCGGTCGATCGCCCGACCATCCTCGAAACGACTGCGCTCGGTGCCGCCTGGCTTGCAGCCAGCCGCGTCGGTCTTTGGCCGGATCGACGGACCTTTGCAAAGACCTGGGCCTGCGAGCGGCGCTTTGAGCCGGAGATGGACAACAAAACCCGCAGCGCCCGGCTGAAGGGCTGGAAGGAAGCGGTGCGGCGCACGTTGAGCCGCGGCTGAATGCGTGCAAGCGGCCAAGAGCAAGCGTCTATTCGATCGTTTCACCGGGATAGACGCCCCAGAGGGACGCCTGTTCGACATAGCCTCTGACGCCCTGCCGCGCCAACGTGACACGACACCACTGGCCGTCGCAATGGTCGAGGGACATGCGCACGCGTGCCTTTAGTTCGGCAACTACGCCGGCGTGTTTGGAAGGCGAGCGATAGAGCGGTGCCACCGTGTCGATCCACGGTCCGACGACTGCGGTGCGCCGACCCGACAGAAGCGGCGCATACATCCAGCCGCTGATGCCGTCGTAATCACGCACTTGGCGCCAGTTGCCGAACTCCTCGGTGATCTCCATCGGCAGACCCTGCGCCTTGTAGACGAAGCGGCTGCCGTAATCGGTGGAGGGGCCGATACGCATGCGCGAACTGGCGAATTTCAGGGACACGTAGCGCGGCACGGGATAGCCGGTCTCGCGGCCCTTCTTCCAACCGGCATTGAAGGCCGGGGCGGCTTCGGCCGGATCGCTGAGGCTGGCCGGCCCGATCAGGGCAGCGGCAACAGCGGTTGCCGCCAAGGCCGCCGCCGAGATGGCCACCGCCAGCCCGCGACGCGATTTGTGATGGCTCGGCATTGTGGGGCGGCGTGCAGCGTCAATTGCAGCGATCGGCTTCGTTGAGCGCGGCGGTGACGCCGGACAGCGAATACGAGTATTGCGTATTGGTGCCACGCGCCGACGTGGCGCTGAGGCTCATGCTGCGCCCGCCGCGCATGGCGGTAATCATCGCCGGCTCCCGGTCCTTGTTGCGCACCCAGGCGGCATTGTCCTTCGGCTGCATGTCGAAGCTGTTGCCGTCAATATTGACGGTAATGTCCGAGGTCGTGCGCAGGTCGTAGCCCATGATGGCCTGCGGCATGATGGTGCCGCCGCCCTGCGGTGCGACGATGAAGAAATTTTCGCCGTGATTGACGGAAGCGGGCTGTGCCGACGTTGGCACGCTCAGCGCGTAGCAATGTTTGCGGCCGCCGCTTTCATAGGAATAGACGCCCCATGCATCGAACTGCTTGATGCGGGCCGGCTGTGCCTGTGCAACGGCGGCGCCGAGGAGAGTGACGGAAACTGCGGCGGAAATGGTCTTGACGAGCATCGGATGTCCCTGACGAGATAGAGTTGGCATGAAGGTCTGGACAGACCGGCCGGCGAAGCCCGATCAAAGGCGGGCGAGGTTACTCATTAGTTAAAATTTGAACGGCACGCAGTTCAACGCGCCTCACGAAGCCGTGAAGTCGCCGCAATGCTGCCGTCTGGTGGTCATAGACCCATGTGCAATAGACGGGTAAGGCGACACGGAACGCGAAAGCGGGGACAATTGGCCAAGACGATTGCATCGATCGATCCCCAAAGGATAGTCTGCCGCGTTGCGCCGGGTTGGCGGATCGCACGGCGCGGCCGCGCCGCCAAAGCATCGATGGGACTGTTATGTGCATGAATTTTTTGGCCCGCGGCCGCTTTCTCGTCCTCTTTGCCGGCCTTTTCCTGACGCTGCTCGGGCTATCCGCCACCGCCGCCCGGGCGGGCTACGCGCATTTCATCGTCGATGCCGCGACGGGTGAAGTGTTTGCGGCAGAAAATGCCGATACGGTCAATCATCCGGCGTCGCTCACCAAGATGATGACGCTCTATCTGGGTTTCGAAGCGATCCGTCAGGGGCGGCTGTCCTGGGACGAGCAGATCATCATGACGCCGAACGCAGCCGGAAAGATTCCTTTCAAGCTCGGCATCGGCGCCAACAAGCCGCTGACCTTTCGCGAAGCCGCCTATGCAACCGCCATCCGCTCCGCCAATGATGCCGCGCAGGCGATCGGCGACCATCTGGGCGGCAGCGAAGAGAATTTCGCCCTGATGATGACGGCCAAGGCGCGCGCGCTCGGCATGCGCAGCACGGTCTTTCGCAACGCCTCGGGCCTGCCCGACAAGGCGCAGGTGACGACGGCGCGCGACATGGCGGTGCTGGCTGCCGCGCTGATCCGTGATTTTCCGCAGGAATACGGCATCTTTTCGGAGCGCTCGTTCCAGTTCCGCGGCCGCACCATCCGCGGGCACAACAACCTGATGTACCGCTATGCCGGCATGGATGGCGTCAAGACGGGCTATGTCGATGCATCCGGCTACAATCTCGTCAGCGCCGTCAACGACAATGGCCGGCGGATCATCGGCGTGGTGATGGGCGGCAAGAGCGCCCGCAGCCGCGACGCCCAGATGGAAGCCCTGCTCGACCGGGCGCTCGGCCGCGAGACGCTGGTGGCCGGCGCGGGGGGCAAACGCCCTGCCGCCGGCGTCGCCGTGCCGACGCCGTTCCGTGATCCGTCCACGACCGAGGTGCTGGCGCAGACAAAACTGGCGGCAAGGTCCGGCACCGGGCTTCCCGGTGTCACACAGTCTGCGGCTGCGCCGTCGCTTGCGCTTGGCGCGCAGGCGCGTTCCAGCGCCCATGACGGCATTGCCGCCGTTTCGCCGGCCGCACCGGGTGCGGTGCCCGTGTCCGCGGATCCGAAGGGCTGGCGGGTGCAGATTGCCGCTGCCGCGAGCCGCAGCACCGCATCACGGCTGTTGACCCGGGCGCAAGCCATTCTGGCCGATCATTTCGGCTCTGTGGCGCCGCTTATTCATGAAGCCCCGCGCACGGAGGGTGGTTCGATGTTTCGCGCGCAGCTGGTGGGTTTCGGGGATCGCAAGGGCGCCATGGATGCCTGCAGCGCGCTGCAGCACTATGCGGTCGACTGTTTCGTCATCCAGGGCTCCGGCTGACGGCATTCGTTTCACGGCCGCTGCGGCGTTCGTCCGCCGACGACGGGCCCCAAACCGGCTGGCGAGACTATTCATGACAGCGGTGGCGCCGTCGAGGCGCGGGTTCGCGCATCGATCGCCAATCATCCGGTCCGGCTATGCCGATGGCGGCGCAAACCGGGTTTCAAAAATCTTCGGGCTTAAGGGTGCGGACGGCGCATCGGCACCGGAATATTGATGACAGTTCCGGTGAAAACTGCATCCGCCGGCTGTGTTGCGTCTGCCGCAGGCTTTTCAGGCATGGGCTGCTGAACCGGGTTGGGAAGGATGGGGCCGGTCGCCGCCGTCGCCGAGCCGTTGTCTGCGAGGCTCTTGTCCAGAAGTTCGTAGGCCACGCGCGCACCTTCCTTGGCGCGGTAGCCGAGCGCGGTAAAGGTTTCCGCGCCCTTGATGCAGACATCCGGCTTTTCCACGCAGAGCGAGGAGACATAGTCGTAGGCGCCAGTGGCGGCCGAAATCGCATTGGTCATCTCGAACGGGCGTGTGCTCCCGGTTCCGTTCGTGTCGTCGCCATGGGTGCCAAAATAGGAAAGGGCCACCAGGCCAAGACCGAAATAAGCGCTACCCTTGATCAGAAACCACATCTTCTTGTCCGTTTCGCCCTGTTTCCGGCTGCCGGTTCTTGCCCGGTTCTGATGCTCACACTAGGCATCATCCCCGAATGCCGACTTAGAGCAGAGCCCGCGATTTTCGCAAAATTTGTATCGAATTTTATCTTTTCAAATGCCTGTGTTTATTCGAGACGGATTCAATGCGTGTTTGCGTCAAACTTTAGCGGTCTCGGTTAAGCATAATTGTGGCGCTCCGCGCTGAAGTCACGGGCTTTGGCGGCCGATATCGCCGCCGCAATCGTTAACGCATGGCGGAAAAATAAGGCAAATCCGTTGCTTACGCGCCGTTAACCATGTTCGGAAAAGGCCCTCCAAAAAGCGTCCGAAAGTCACGTTTGGCCATCTGCGTCGGGCGGGGGGAGGGTGTTTTTATCCTTTCCTTAAGTCGCGGACGCCTATTGTCGACCTCATGAAAACCGTGAATTTTTGGGTCCGGGCGTGCGTGTATTGAGTAACATCGGCTTGAGGGTGGTCGCTTCCGTCGACCACACCGCGGTTCGCTGGCTACGGCACCTCGGTGAGGGCGATGGCGCCCGTGCGGGCGAGGTCCTCGCCTTGCGGTGCCTTGCCTTTGCGGCCCTGCCTTGCTTCGTCGTCGTTCCGCTGCTTCTCGTCACCGTCATGACGCCTTCGTTGGCTCTGCCGCTTGGCGTGGCGATCGTGCTGTCATTCTTCCTGGCGCTTGCGACCGCGGTGATCGCGCTGCCGCGGTCACGCAGCGCCGCAGAAACCGGCCCGGTGCACGATATGGAGCAGATCATGTTCGATGCCTGCCCCGGTCTCCTGCTTTATGCCGATGCTTCCGGCCGCATCCAGCGTGTCGGCGGACGCGAGCGCTCCCTCATGCCGGCTTTGCTCGTTGAGCCCGTTGGGCTCAATCTCTCCGACATCGTGCATGTCTCGGACCGTATCGGCGTCGTTCAGGCCCTCGATGCGCTGCGCCTGGGTGGTGATAGCGTGCAGGTGGATGCCCGTATCGAGCGTCCTGTCGATCCGCAAAACGGTCGGCAGTTCCTGTCGTCGCGACTTGACATGACGGCGATGCGCGGCCCTGCCGGCGATCTCTGCGCCGTTTTCGTGCAGTTGCGCGACGTGTCCGAAGAGATGATGCTGCACGAGGAGATCCGCCTGGGCGCGGAAGAGGTACGCTCCGCGCATGAGGCAAAATCGCGCTTCCTTGCGGCAGTCAGCCACGAGCTGCGCACGCCGCTCAATGCCATTCTCGGTTTCTCCGATGTTCTGCAGGGTGAATATTTCGGCACGCTCGCCAATGACCGGCAACGCGAATATGTCGGCCTGATCCGCCAGTCGGGCGCGCATCTTCTGTCGGTGGTCAATACCATGCTCGACATGAGCAAGATCGAGGCTGGCCGTTACGAGCTGCTGACGGAGCCTTTCGCGATTGGCGATGCCGTCGAGGCCTGCCGCGCAATGCTCGATCTGCAGGCGCGCGAAAAGGGCGTGACGCTGACCGCCCGCATCCAGCGCGGCCTGGGTGAGATTACCGCCGACCGCCGCGCCCTGCAGCAGGTGCTGATCAACCTCGTCGGCAACGCCATCAAGTTCACCGAGGCGAGCGGTGTCGTGTCGGTCGATGCCGCGTTGGTCGGCACCGATCTGGTGCTGACGGTCAGCGATACCGGCGTCGGCATTGCCGCCGACAAGCTTAGCCAGATCGGTCAGCCCTTCGTGCAGGTTCAGGATCACTATACCCGCGCCCACGAAGGCACGGGCCTTGGCCTGTCGCTGGTCAAGGGCCTTGTGGCGCTGCATGGTGGCACGTTTGCCATGGCAAGCCATCCGGGTGTCGGGACGGTTGTGACGATCGTATTGCCGGCCGACGGGTCCGGGGTCCTGTGTGCGGAAGATGCCGCGGAGATCCCCTTCGAGTTTCCACCGCGCCTGACCTCGGCTGTGGAAAATCAGCGTCTTCTTGCTCATGACAAGATTGTACGGGTAGAAACCGAGCAGACTTACATTCAGGCACAGGACTTTGCGGATGAGCGCGCAGAAGCGAAAATCGCCTGATCGCAGGAAAGGTTCGGCAAAAGCCCGTGTCCGGGAGCCGGCTCTTTTCATTCAGGCCATCCAGGCGGTCGGCAGCTTTGCCGCGCGCTATCCGCGCGTGATCGGCGGGGGCGCGTGTTTCGCCATCATCTTCGGTTTCGTTTCGGCCAATGCCCTCTGGTATCAGCCCGGCGGCCATCCATCGCCTTTCCTGCGCACGCGCGATATCGATGATCGCAACGGCATTCCCGGCTACCGTCTCGCGCGCCCGCAGCCTCCGGCGGATGTCACCACCTTTCGGATCGAGCGGGCCGGCGACGCCAGGCTGACAACGGCAACGCCGGTCGCCCCCGGGAGGCCGGCGCCCGCGGACGCGCTCGTCGCCGATATCCAGCGCGAACTGGCGCGGCGCGGCCTCTACGACGGCAGCACTGACGGCGTGATGGGAACGCGCACCGAAGCCGCCATTCTCTTCTTCGAACAGATGGCCGGTCTGCCGCAAAGCGGTGCGCCGACGCAGAACCTGCTCGCCGCACTGAAAACTGAGCGGGGTCCGGCGGCGCCCGAGGTGGCCGCGATCCCACCTTCCGCGCCATCAGCAACCATCAGCCCCTCGACGGGCGGTCCAGAGAGCGCCAATCCCGTGCCGAAGCCGCGCCCCGTGGAGAGCCTTGGGGGCGAGGATCCGGTCGCCGCTGCCATCCGCGCGGCGGAAAGCGGTGTGGCAACGCCGGCCGCCATGCCGGCAAAGGCGACGGGTGCCAATCCGCGACCGGAACCGGCCTCCCTGCGCGACATGGATCATCGCGCGGCACCGGCCGCCGGCGGCTTTCCCTCGACGGACATGGTGCAGCAGATCCAGCGCGGACTTTCCAATATCGCTTATGCCGATGTGTCTATCGATGGCGTCGCCGGTTCCCAGACCAAGGCGGCGATCCGTCACTTCGAACGGCATTACCGCCTGCCAGAAACCGGCGAACCGAACGAACTGGTGCTGCGGAAGCTGAAGTCGATCGGCGCGCTGTAGGGCGCCTTGGCATGAGGCAAGGACTGAGCTTCAGGGCCGCTGCTGGGCAAAGACAATCATCTGCCAGACGACGGGACCGCGCAGGTCATGGCGATGATGGTTCATCGGCAGGGCGGCGTTCTTGGCCACGACCGTCTCGTCGCCGCAGGTCTTGCACCGATAGATGCCGCCATTGGCGACGACCTGACCGGGCTGCCAGTCGCGGTCGAAGGCCGGGACCCTGGCCTCGTGCAGAAACGCGGAATATTTGAACTGAGCCATTGGCGGACCTGTTGCCGGCCGGCGCGCGCTTGGACGCTGTCGCGCCTGGCCGGATGAGCGGCGACCGGCGAACTATGCCGCCACGTCCGTTGACATTTGATGAAAAGGTCGCGCTCACGAAACGATCGAGCGGGGCGAAGGGGCATGCGCGATCGGTGTTGTGACTTCCGATTTTCGGCGCGATCAGCTAAGGGCAGGCATGCGCATCCGTTCCGACATTTTCGTTGCCGCCCTGATCCGTCGGACCTTTGCCGCCGGCGGGTTTGCCGCGATTGTCCGCAAGGGCGCCGAGGAGGCGGGAGCGGTGTTCATTCGCCAGCGTTTTCGCGATGGATCGGAAACCGTGTATGGTCCCGCGCCGCAAAGCTTTTCAAGCAATGAGGATCATGGCGCAAGGCGATTCGAGATCAGGCTTTCCCGGGTGCAGGCGCCTGCGGCCGAGGCCGTGGTGGCCCGCGAGGCGCGGTTCGATACGGATCTGTGGGTGGTCGAAGTCGAACTCGACGATGTCGGCGATCTGTTCGAAGTCGTGAATACGAGCCAGGATTTCTGAGGTGCGCCGCTCACTGGGTAGATGAGCGCGGCGTCGGCAGTGGGTATGCCTAGCGGCGGCCGGCCGCGAGGCGGACAGGCGTCTCGATGCCAGCCCCGGCAGCTGCCGGACGCTGGTCGTAGGTATAGCGGTCTGCTCGGCCCCAGGCTTCGACCCGGCGTCCGCACTGGTCGCTATCAAGACCGTCCCAGAGGCGCTCCGAGCGCGGCACGTCGCCTTCGCATTCGTCGAGATGGCGGTAGAAGCGCTCAAGAACGAGCAGCGCCTCCGTGCGTGCCATGCTCATTCCCTTCAGCGTGGTGGCCAGCTGCTGGCCGGAAATGTCGAGCATGATCCGTTCGGCAAGCCAGCGGCTGGCCGACAGTGCATCCGCCAGGGCCGTTGCAAAGAGATCGGCCTCGCGGTTGCGCGCAAACCGCACCAGCAGTGCTTCCTGGATCGGCGTCAGGGTACGAAGGCCGAGCCGGTCGTCCTGCGGGCGCACGACATGAGCCGCCATGGTGCGCAGACGGGCGCGCAGCGCTTCGTCGTCTGGCGATGGTGACCGGGTCTCGATGCTCTCGACAAGCGGAGGTTTCTGCTGTGCAGCTGCTGGCAGGCCCGACGCGTCCTGCCTTCCGTCCGACGCATGACGCAAGCCGACCAGAGCGTCGACAACCGCCGGCGAAAGGTTTTCCCGGCGCACGATCGCCCGGGCATGGGCGGCGCCTTGCGTGCGTGCGATCATGACCAGCGTGGCGTCGTCCAGGCATTTCGATGCGGTGATGAACGGCGCGGAAATCGCAATCGGCTGGCTTGCGATGAAAAGGGCGACGGCGGAGGGAATATTGGCGCTTTGCGACAGGGCGGCTACCGCCTGACGGCGCGCCTCTTCGCTGGAGGCCCGATAGAGCGGCTCAAACAGCTCGGCAAACTGGCGCAGTTCCGACTTGGACGGACGTTCGAGCGCCTCAAAGCTCGTGACGGTGGCCATCAGAACCACATCCTTCCTGCGCATGGCCTGCGGCCTTTCAAGTTCCCGAAACCGGTCCACGGATACTTCCAACAACGCAATACTTTGACACCGAAACCGCCGGACAGAACGCGTCCGGTCGGGGAACAGGTTTGCAACATCATTCGCACAGCACGGTTAGGCCGGCTGCAAATTCTGTCTCACCTTGAAACAAATGATAGGCAGGTCAGGGTTAACGAGCGATGAAAATCTGGCCGCTTTCGCGACAGTCATCCGCTTTCAAGCGTGGTGGTTCCGCTCGGTCGCGGGGCGCGATTTTTTTGTTTTCCGAGCGAACCGAAATCGCATTCATGCGTTTTCCCCCGAGGCATCGCGACGGCGCAAGCCTGGCACAACTTTTAATATGGATAAAGTCGTTTATTAGCGTTAGCGAATTGTTAAATATCCTGTCCGAAACTGGTCGTGTGACCTGGAATATAAGGGTTGTTGGCGATTTGAAGCTCAGCGACCCTCGGTTGTCCGGGGCATCAGGCGCCGAAAGCCGCGAAGGCGGCAGCTTCGGTTTCAACGCCGATCCAGAGCTGGCATCGCGGGCCGGGTTCGGAAACAGGATGGAAATGTCGCTAAGTCCGGTCACGAGGAACGGACATGCTGGCGAGAAAGGCGCAGATGTCCCCGGAAAGGGGATGCGCCGGCCCCTGAAAAGGGCAGGGTGAAACTGGTCCGTCCTTCATCCGTCTCGAAACCCCTATGGAGACGCACAATGGCTGAGATCATTGTTCTTGCGAAATGGCGTGAAAAGCATTCCGGTCGTGCGGCGGCCCGATCGGCACAGACAGCGCAGGCGGTGACAGGCGAGATCCTGATCTATACCGGCGTACGTTACGAGCGACATGAGCCGGTCGAGGCTCGCGCGACTGACATCGTTGCTGTGCGGGCTGAGATCTAAAGTAGGCCGGGATTTGTGAGCTTCGCCGGGTGGCGGCCCGGGCGCAGCGAGCCTATTCGCTTGGCAGGCATTCGGCGGACGAAAGGAAGGCGGCGGCAAGTGGCCGTATGCTCGGCTGCGGCGCCATGGCGCGCAAGACCGCATAGCCCTGCGTCTGCGACGTCTCGACCAGAATAGATCGATCGAGACCCTCGGGCATGGCCTTGCGCAACGCCGTCGCTTGAAGCGGCGTGGCTACGATCACGTCCAGCCTGCCACCGGATGCGGTACGGTCATTGATCGAAAAAACCTCGTTGGATGCCGGATCGTATATCGCCAGCGACCAGAACGGGACGTCGTCTCCCGCTGTCAGCTCCACCGGCCGCTCGTCGAGCTCGAAGGCGCAGACGGCGGTTTCGAGGAACGGGTCCTCCTGTGCAAGACCGGCACTGTCAGGCTTCTGATCGAGAATGTGGAAGGTGAAGGCCTCGCCCTCGGACAGCACGCGGCTATAGGCATCGCGATCGCTGAAATGCGGCAGGGACAGTACGATGACAAGATGCAGCAGCGCCGCGCCCACGAGACCGACGGCGATGGCAAGCAGGATCCTAAGCATTGCCGCACCCGATCTTTTCGACCTTCGGCATGGCCAGGTCTATCAGTCCGGAACTGCCCGCCGTCGGCGTATCGAACAGCGTCAGCACCAGCCGGAACGGCTGGCCCGCTCTGACGGCCAGCCAGTTGCCTGGGTGGGCGGAAGCGGAAATGTCGATCACGAAATCGCCGTCCCGGTCCCGCAGCACGGTGCGCGAATTGAGCGCTTCTGGCAGTTCCGCGCTTTCCGATGGCGGGCGACCGTTGGCGTCGTTGGTAAACAGCGACCACAGACGGGCAGGTGGCGTGTGGCCGCTCATGCGGTAGGTGCAGTTTCCGTCAAGGCGGGCACCGTTGTCATCCACCGCTGCCATGAAGGTCAGGCCTTCTGCGGTGCCGTAAAGCAACTTGCCGGCATTGGCACGGTGCGACTTTGCGTAGGGATCGGCCGCAGCCGTCTGCGCTTGCGGAAAGGCCTCCCAGGCGCCGAGCCTGATAGCACCAAAACCGATCGTGGCATCGAGCGCCACCAGCGTCGACCAGATGCCGCCGCCAAAGGCGATAGCGAGCGAAAGGGCAATGAGAAGGGGGAGACGCAGCACGTTCTATTCTGGACCTCGCAAACGGTGGGCGACGATTAGCATTGATTCTGTCTGGAAGGAACTGCAAAGGCCCGGTCTTTGCCGTTCGAAAGCGCAGCGTAAGTTTATGACCTGAAGTCGATACCGTTCTCACTAGAACAGTAAGTCTTGTGAATATATCGACTTTTATCTCCCGGTTTATCGGCGTATTAGATGTCCTTTGATACCGCCTTTTATTGAAGGGGTATGGGAATGAAAACGAGAGTATTTATTATATTTGGGGCGTCCTATGCGACGTTATTGTCAGGCCTGACAGGCGCGGACGCGATGCTGTCACGCTTTGCCGACTGGGATCCTTCGGCGGAAGGGATCGACAATCTGTTCGGGGTGCTCTTCTTCACCGCGGCGATCCTCGTGTCGATGACACGGAAGGTACATGCCGTATTCGGAGGCGTGCCGGATGCTGTCGCCTTTCGCGGCAGCCTGTCGCAAAACCTGTGGAGCCTGACGGTCGGCATCGTGATCGTCACGACCCTGGTCAACCTGTCGTTCACCATCGCCTCTTCCTGGTCGGCGACCGGGGAAGTGGTCTGGCCATCGCCGTTGCGCACCGCCATCCTTTGCCTGGTTCACGGCATTCTGGCGCGCGTCGTCATCACCGAAAGCCTGGAACGGATGCGCTACGCCTGAAGACTGTTGCCGGCCGGGGTTCGCAGGCGCTGACGACAACGCCAATCCGGTCGGTACGGCGTCACCCACGAGGGGGTGAATCCCCGCACTGCGCGTTGCGTGCGGACTTTTGTCTTTCCTGCGTTTCTCTCCTGCGGGCTGGCGCGCAAGCGGGTTGGCCCGCGCACGCGTCAATCGCCCGGAAAGTCATGAAGCCATTCGCACGGGAACGCTGGCAGCCGGGTTTTACGGCTTGGCGTCCAGCTTGATGGGGGTCACTTTCGCCGGCGGTCTGTGCGGCGGAGCAGCGTCGGAAACCGTGCCAGGGGTGCCTGGCCCCGCGACCGTTTCTGCGCCCGCGCCTGACGATATGTCCGCCACCGCCGGGCCTGCGCCCTTCAGTCTCTCGGAAATGCCGCGCAGCACCCGCGAGGTCTCGGCCGATAACGTCCGCGGCCGCGTCAAGGCCGGCACGTCGCCCGCCTTGTGGCCAGCATCTGCCACGGCCGGACCGGTGGCATGGTTGCCGTGCGGCAAGGGGTTTTCGATGCCGGGGATCGGCTTGAGTTCAATGCCCTGATGCGCGTAGTCCATCAGCTTCTTGAAGGTCATGGCCGGAAGCGCGCCGCCGGTCATGTTGTTCATCGAGGTGAAATCGTCGTTCCCGAACCAGACCGCGCCGGTATAATTGCCGGTGAAACCGATGAACCAGGCGTCACGATAGCTTTGCGACGTGCCGGTCTTGCCGGCGGTGACGACGCCGCCATCGAGCGCTGCGCGCCGCGCGGTGCCGATGACCGGGATTTGCGTCAGGATGCGGTTCATCGACGACGTGGCTTCCTGCGACACGACGCGTTGCGCCGGCGGTTCGTCGCGGGCGAAATCGTAGAGGATCTCGCCCTCGTAATTGATCACCTGCTCGATGCCGTGCCGTCGCGACTGCAGGCCGCCTGCCGGCATGACAGCATAGGCGGTGGCCTGGTCCATCACGGTCACTTCAGATGTGCCGAGTGGAATGGTCTTGTCGCGGCGAAGCGGCGTTTCCACGCCCATCTTGATGGCCGTATCGGCAATCACGCCGGTCCCCAGCTTTTCCTTGGCGAGCCGGACCGGGACGGTGTTGAGCGACTGCGCCATGGCGTTCAACAGGCTGACCCTGCCCTTGTAGGAGCGGGCATAGTTTTGCGGCGACCATCCATTCCAGCTGATCGGAGCATCGGAAATCATGGTTTCCGGCGTGAAGCCATTTTCCATGGCGGCCGTATAGGTATAGAGCTTGAAGGACGAGCCGGGCTGGCGCAGCGCCTTGGTGGCGCGGTTGAACTGGCTTTCGCCATAATCCCGGCCGCCGACCATGGCGCGCACCGCGCCGCCGTTTTCGATCATCACCAGCGCGCCCTGCTTGACGCGGTAGCTTTCGCCGAATTCGCGAAGGCCCGATTCCACCGCGGCCTCGGCGGCCTGCTGCAAGCCTGTATCGACCGTCGTGCGCACGATGACCGAGCGCTGATGGATCTTGCCACTGGCGGCCAGACGCTGCACTTCGTCGAAGGCCCAGTCGAGGAAATAGTCGGGCGCCGTCACCTTGGCGCGGTCGATGGCGGTTGCCGGGTTGCGGCGGGCCGCAACGACCTGGCCCTCGCTCATCATGCCGCTCTGCACAAGGTTGGTCAGCACTTCCGCGGCACGGGCACGGGCGGCGGGCAGGTTCACATGCGGCGCATATTTGGCAGGCGCCTTGAACAGGCCGGCCAGCATAGCGCTTTCGGCAAGGTTTACCTCGGTGAGGTTCTTGCCGAAGTAGAACTGCGCCGCCGCCGCCGCGCCGAACGTGCCGCCGCCCATATAGGCGCGGTCGAGATAGAGCGACAGGATTTCCTTCTTCGACAGGTTCACTTCCAGCCAGACTGACAGGAAGGCTTCCTTGATCTTGCGCTCGATCGAGCGTTCGTTGGTCAGGAACAGGTTCTTGGCCAGCTGCTGGGTCAATGTGGAGCCGCCTTGCACGACGCCGCCTGCTCTGGCGTTTTCGGACAGGGCACGGCCAAGACCGATGAAATCGATGCCGTAATGATCGAAGAAGCGGCGGTCTTCGGTCGCAAGCACCGCCTTGATCAGATGATCGGGCAGTTCGTCGACCGGCACCGAATCTTCGTGAATGATGCCCCGATGACCCACGACATTGCCGTAACGATCAAGAAAGGTGACGGCAAAATCGCCGTGATTGCGCCAGTCTTCCTTGGTTTCCTCGAATGCGGGCAGGGCAAGCGTCAGCAGCACGACGGACCCGGCGGTGCCGAGCGTCATTGCTTCGCCGGCCAGTTCGAAGCCGACGCGCTTCCAGCCGCGCACGCGAAAACGGCGGAAGAAGATGGTGATCTCTTCCCAGGTCTCCGCCAGCTTGAAGCCGAGGTTCCATACCGTGCTGTCGATCCAGCTGTCGAGCTTCAGGAAAAAATGACGCTTGCGGCGCGGCCTCGCCTTCTCGGCGGTCCTGACCTGTTCAGATCCGTCGTCCTTGGCTGTGTTGCGGCTCTCTTCGGAGCCATTGTCGTTCTGCACGCCGGCGCTCCCACGTCTGTTTTTTTATCCGAGCCTTGACGCCTCCCTTAGGAAGGATCAAAAGCGGCCAGCATCTCCCATAGGAAGCATTAGCTTATAAAAGGTTGACCGGCGAGATATGACGCGCTGCCGGTCCCGCTTCCGGGTAAATTATTTGCGATCCGCGTTGCGAAAATAAAACAAATCATGGCCGATGAATTCTGGAAGACGAAACAGCTGGAAGAGCTTTCGCCCGTCGAATGGGAAAGTCTCTGCGACGGCTGTGGTCTGTGTTGCCTCAACAAGCTGGAGGATTGGGACACGGGGGCGGTGGCTTTTACCTCCGTTGCCTGTCGCCTGCTTGACGGCTCGACCTGCCGCTGTCGCGACTATCCCAACCGACAGGCGATCGTGCCGGATTGCATTCAGCTGACAGCGCAGGAGGTGCGTGAGATTGGCTGGTTGCCGCCGACCTGCGGTTATCGGCTGGTGCGCGACGGCGAAGACCTGAAGTGGTGGCACCCGCTGATTTCCGGCGACCGCGAAACCGTGCATGTTGCCGGCATTTCGGCGAGGGGTCGCACGGTCAGCGAGACGGAGGTCGATGTTGATGACTTCGAGGACTATCTCGTGGACTGGCCGATGCATGTTGGGGAAAAGGCCTGAACCGGCACCCGGCCGGACAAAGCCGTTGAAACAAACGGATGCCTCCGGCAATTTAGCGATGTATTGCTGACGTGTGTCGTGCTAGAAAGACAACCGTGCATAGGGAGCCGGCACGGTTCGAGATCCGGCGCGTCGCGGAAAAGGTCATGAGGGCTGAAGACACGTTGGCCGATCGTCTCTACGAGGCGGCGATGATCCCCGAAATGTGGGAGGATGCCTGTGGCGCCCTGGCGGCCACCGTCGGGTCTTCCACGGCCTCGATCTTCACCGTTGATACGCTCGGCAAGCACCGTTTCGTCACCACGTCCAATATCGCCGATGCTTTTGGCGCCTTCATCGAAAGCGAGCACCGCTTCAACAATCTGCGCCCGATCCGGGCGATGGAACGGTTCCCGTTCTCGTTTGCCCGCACGACCGATCTGATGACGCCGGAGGAATATGCCGGCGATGCGATCAATCGGGATTTCATCCATCCGCACGGCATGGAATGGGAGGCCGGCTACGCGTTTCAGGAGCCGACCGGGCATATCGTCGTCATCTCGCTGATGCGGGCCTTCGGGCTCGCGCATTTTTCCGTCGACGACCTGCAGACGCTCAATCGCCTGAAACCGGATATCGCCCGGGCGGCCTATATGGCCTCCCGGCTCTCGTTCAAGGAAGCGCGCTCGATGACGCAGACGCTTTCCATGCTCGGCCTGCCGGCCGCGGTGATCGGCGATGCAGGTCAGGTTCTCGTCACCAACCCGGAACTTGACGCTCTTACGCCGCGCATTCGCACCGTTGCCGCCAATCGGCTGATCGTCGACAATCCTGGCGCCCGCGCGCTGCTGGAGGATGCGATTGCCCGTTACCGCGGGCAGGCGCAACCCACGGTCCAATCCGTCCCGATACCCGGATACGACGGTGCGCCGCCGCTGATCGCTCATCTTCTGCCGATCCGCCGTGCCGCCCGCGACATCTTCTCGCGCGCCATGGCGTTGCTTGCCGTCACCGAGGTCGCGCAGGTCGGGCCGCCGGACATGCGGGTTCTGTGCGGCCTGTTCGATCTGACGCCGGCGGAGGCACGTGTCGCGCGCGGCATGGCGCTTGCGCAGACGCCTGAAATGGTGGCGGCCGCACTGGGCGTTTCGGTGGAGACGGCGCGGTCGCATCTCAAGCGCATCATGCGCAAGACCGGCACCACACGGCAGGCGGAACTCGTGCTGTTGCTGTCGGGGCTGAGCACGCCTGGCACCGGGCCAGGCGGCAATTGACGACGTGCGCAAGCGGATGTCGTCTTGACCTGCAGTCCTTCAGTCCGCCTGCTCAGAGCGGCGAGTGGCATTTTATCCAGGGCGGCCCTTGACCTTCCCATGATGGGAAGGCCTACATGAGGTGGCGAAAGGATGCCAGTTCGCCATGAAAACCACCTTTGCTCCGACCAATACATCCGTCACGCCATTCGATGTCCTGACCATCCCTGTCGATGGGATGACCTGCGCCTCCTGCGTGCGCAGGGTCGAGACCGGTGCTGCCAAAGTGGTTGGGGTGGAAAAGAGCACCGTCAATTTCGCCACGAAAAAGCTGACCATCGAGACGGGTGCGGGTTTCGACCCGGAAGCACTGTCCGCGGCCATCCACAAACTCGGGTTCGAAATTCCGCCGGGCGCCTTGCCGGTCCGGCGGGTCTCGGACGAGGCCAGAACGGCGTCGCGGACGGAGGTTGAGGAAACGGTCTCAGCGGAAAAGGCGGCATCTCGCGGCGTGACGGGATCTGATGCCGATCAAAGTGAAAAACATGAAATTCTCCTGAGGCGCGATTTCGTTATCAGCCTCGTGCTGACGCTGCCGCTCTTTCTTTTTGAAATGACCGGGCATCTTTACGCACCCTTCCATCACTGGCTGCTGGCGGCGGTCGGGCCGCAGATCCTGCATTACGGGTACTTCGCACTGGCGACGCTCGTGATTTTCTGGCCCGGCCGGCGCTTCCTGCAACTGGGCCTGCCGGCGCTGCGCGGCCATCCCGACATGAATTCGCTGGTCGCCCTCGGCGTGCTCGCGGCCTATGGCTATTCGCTGGTCACGACCTTTGCGCCAACATTGCTGCCCATCGATGCGCGCCATGTCTATTACGAGACGGCGACGGTGATCGTTACGCTGATCCTGTTCGGGCGTATGCTGGAGGCCCGCGCCACCGGGCGTACCGGTGAGGCGATTGCCAGGCTTGCGGGGCTGCAGACCAAAACCGCCCGTGTGGAGCGGGACGGCGAGGTGGCCGATATTCCCACGGCGCAGGTCGCGGTCGGGGATATTGTCGTCATTCGGCCCGGCGAGCGCATTCCGGTCGACGGCGTCGTGATCGATGGGCGCTCGCATGTGGACGAGGCGATGATGACGGGCGAGCCGCTGCCCGTGGAGAAGGCGGCCGGCGCAAAGGTCACGGGCGGCACGGTGAACGGCACCGGCAGCCTGCGTTTTCGTGCCGAAAAAGTCGGGGGCGACACCGTTCTTTCCGGGATCATCCGGTTGGTGGAACAGGCACAGGGCGCGCGATTGCCCATCCAGGCGCTGGTCGACCGGGTCACGGCATGGTTCGTACCGGCGGTCATGGTCATCGCCGCGGCAACCTTTCTCGTCTGGTGGCTCGTCGGTCCGCAGCCTGCGCTTACCCATGCCCTGATCAGCGCGGTGGCGGTGCTGATCATTGCCTGCCCCTGCGCGATGGGGCTTGCCGTGCCGGTCTCGATCGTGGTCGGTGGCGGGCGGGCGGCGGAGCTTGGCGTTCTGTTTCGCAAGGGCGAGGCGCTGCAGTCCCTCTCCGGTATCGATCTCGTCGTGATCGACAAGACCGGCACCGTGACGACGGGGCGTCCGGCCTTAACGGATCTGGTCGTCGCGGACGGTTTCGACGCCGACGAGGTTCTGGCGCTGCTTGCAGCGGTGGAAAGCCGGTCCGAACATCCGATCGCACAGGCCATTCTCGAAGCGGCGAAGGTCAGAGGGCTCGCGTTCGGCGCGGTCGCAAACTTTCGATCCGTCACCGGATACGGCCTGTCGGCACGGGTTGATGGAAAAGACGTTTCCATTGGTGCCGAGCGCTTCATGGAGACGCTGGGTCTGCCGGTTTCGATCTTTGCGGATGCCGCGCGGCGGCTGGGCGGCGAGGGCAAGTCGCCCTTCTATGCCGCGATCGATGGCAGGCTTGCGGCGATCATCGCCGTTGCGGACCCGTTGAAACCGTCGAGCGCGGCGGCGCTCGCCGCCTTGCAGGCCGAGGGGATCGACGTCGTCATGGTCACGGGCGACAATCGCCGCGCCGCAGAAGCCATTGCCGCGCAGGTCGGCATTGCGCGGGTGGTGGCGGATGTCCTGCCTGCGGGCAAGGTGGATGCGATCCGGGAACTTCGCGCGGGCGGCCGCAAGCTTGCCTTTGTCGGGGATGGCATCAACGACGCGCCGGCACTGGCGCAGGCCGATATCGGCATGGCCATCGGCACGGGCACGGATATCGCGATCGAAAGCGCCGACGTGGTTCTGGTCGGCGGCGACCTTGCCGGCGTGCTGGGCGCCATCGCCATCAGCCGCGCGACGATGAACAACATCCGCCAGAACCTGTTTTGGGCGTTCGGTTACAATGTGGCACTCATTCCGCTGGCCGCCGGACTGTTCTATCCGGCCTTCGGCATCACGCTTTCGCCCATGTTCGGCGCCGGCGCGATGGCGCTTTCGAGCACGTTCGTGCTTGCCAACGCATTGCGGCTGAAGACGGTAAGGATTGGAGACGTAAGATGAATATCGGACAAGCCGCGGAGGCGTCGGGCGTTTCGGCCAAGATGATCCGCTACTACGAGGATATCGGGCTGATTGCACCGGCGGCCCGCAGCGGCAACAATTACCGCATCTATGTCGAGGATCAGGTGCATGTGCTGCGGTTCGTAAAGCGTGCCCGCTCGCTGGGCTTTTCTCTGGAGGAGACTGAAGCGCTGTTGAAATTGTGGCAGGACCGTAGCCGCTCAAGCGCTGCGGTCAAGGAGATCGCCACGGCGCATATCGATGATCTGGAACGCCGCATTGCCGAGATGCAGGGCATGGTGAAGACGCTGAAGAACCTTGCCCATTGCTGCGGCGGCGACCACCGCCCCGAATGCCCGATCCTCGACGACCTGGCGGGCGACAGGCCTGATGCGGACGTTAGCCCGGCCTCTTTACCATTTCAGGAAGGACGATCGACATGATCACCGTCTTCACCATACCCGACATGACCTGCAGTCACTGCGAAAAAACCGTGCGCAATGCGCTCGGAAACGCCCTGCCAGACGCTGCCGTCAGCATTGATCTCGCCAGCCATCGCGTGACCATCGAGGGCGACGCCGCAAAGGCGGAAGAAGCCATCCGCGGTGCCGGCTATTCGCCGCAGCGGCTGTCCTAGTCCCGAGCGTCGTCCGGCTGCCGGCCTCTATCGGCAGCCGTCACAGACGCAGCATGGCGTAATCGGTATAGGCGTTGACGAACAAGGCTCGCGCCAGCGCCCGGTCTATTTCCTGGTTCAGGCAACGCTCGCAGGCATTGATGGCCAGCCTGTATTCGTCGATCGGACCTTTGCCGGCGCAATCACGCAGGTAGCGCAAAGCGCCCTTGGGTCCGAAGATCGGCTGTTCGGCCCCGTCATCATCGAGGACGTAGACCGGCATGCTCCATCTCAGCTCGAAATCTACTCTGACAACCGCGTCCATAGCAAAAGCCTCCCCGTGCCATGCGTTCGCAAATCAGGCCGCCCCTTAAAATACCACGGGTTCGCGCGACTGTCCTAGAAAATTCGATTTATCTAATAAAATGCCGGATAGGAGCATGTGTCAGGATATGCGGGCATCGGGGCTGTTGCGTGACAGAAGGCGGGCCGTGGCGGGTCCGGTAATCACGACGAAGATGAACCGCGTCACCTGCATGGCCATTACGAAGGGCACATCGACGTTGGTCGAGGCCGCGATGATGGCAACGCTATCGGCACCGCCGGGGCTGGTGGCCAGATAGGCGGAGAGGGGATCAATCCCGGCAAAATGAACCAGTCCTGCGGCAAAGCAGCCGCAGATGCCGATCAGCGCAAAAACCGAAACCAGCACACGCGGCAGCGCGCGGGCGGCATGAGCAACGACTTCCCGGGTAAAGCGCATGCCGATGCCCCAGCCGATCGCGGCAAAACTGAGCGCCAGCAGCCATGGCGGCAGCACGATCGGCATGACGCCGGAAAATTTGAGCACCATGCCGACCGCCAACGGCAAAAGAAGCGCGCCGCCTGGCAGTTTCAGCCGCAGACCCACCCATGCCGCGGAAAGCGCGGCGATGACCGTTGCTGCAACGGCGATCCAGTCGAGTGACGGAAACCAGATCGTGGCCTGCTCCTCGACGGTGGTCACGCCCATGAAACGCGCGACGATGGTGGCAGCAAGGACGACGCAGACGACCCTGACATACTGCATGAAGGCAACGAGCCGCATATCGGCGCCATAGCCGGCGGACATCAGCGTCATGGCGGCGGCGGCGCCGGGAGAGGACCCCCAGATGGCTGTCGTGCCGGGGAAAAGCCGGGTGCGCGCCATCAGCCAGCCGAGAAAGGCTGCCGCAATCACGGTGGAGAGGACGCCGATGACAAAGATCGGCCAGTCGGATTTGAGTTCGCTGAACAGCGAGGGCGGCATGTTGCTGGCGATCAGCATGCCGACGACGGCCTGGGCGGCGGTAAAGCCACGCGCGCCGATGCGCACGCCGGCCCCCAACGTCGCCATCCACACCGCCATCGCCATTGGTCCCAGCAGAAGTGCTGCCGGCAGGTGCATGAGTTCGAGAACGGAGACGAAGACAGCCGATCCGATCAGGAGGGCGCACCAGCGCAATGCGACCGGCCATGTTCTCGGTCGCCTCGGCCAAAAGCGCCGCTTCGCTGGTATTTCTTCGGTCAAGACATGCTCCGTAGGTGCGCCGGACGCTATCCGGCACAATCTGAAAAACCGGCTTTGCACAGTCTGGGATAAAAGCGGTGGATCGTCGCCGCCTTCTTCGTGGTAAACATGTTCTCGGACACCGCGCAAGGCTGCCAGGGCCAAAATCGATGTCATGCCACCGATCAGTGACGCAATGTTGTTACGACACCGCGAAAGTGGAAGGTGCTTGACATGCTGAGGCGAGGCGGGCCGGGCGCCCTGCGATTGCCGTCCGGTTCTGCGTCGGCGTTTACATCCGCGGCGCACTGGCATACTCACCGGGCGAGTTGAAACGAGCGAGCAAGATACATGCTGATCAAGCAGAGCGACTACCACCGCATCTACAAGGTGATCCACAGCCTGCTCAGCGCCAATAACGCCGATCCGGCGACGGCGAGCATGTATTTCTCCACTTTCGGCGCGTTCATTCTCGAACACAATTTCAAGATCAAGGCGAAACCGAAAGGCGGTCTGGCCGCCTATAATCTCGGTGGCACGCTGATGCTGTTCGCCGACCACCGCGAGGACGGGTTCGTCACCGGCGCCGGCGATCATTTTCACTGCTGGGTAGAGGCCGAAGGCTGGGCGATTGATTTCATGGCGCCGGCCTTTCCGCAGACGGCGCCCGATCTAAACCTGCCGGCCAGAATGTTCCAGCGGCCGTTGACGGACATGGCGGGTGATATCAACCAGCTGACGCAATCAGGCGATTTCTACTATCAGGCCGAAGCTGCGGCGATGTCGCGCCGGTTCGCAGACTGGCACAGCCAGGGCGCTATCGGTGATCTCGCCTCCATCGCGGCGGGATGGTTCCGCAAATCACCAAGGCAGATGCCGGCCTCGCTGTCGCTCAGCGATCGCGATGGTGTGTCGAGGGTCGTTGCGCTTGCCGGCAACGGTCTTTCCGGAAGCTGGTAGCGCATCTCGCCTGGCGCGGTGATAAGGTGTCCCGCCAGGATGCGGTCACCTACGCGGGATGGGTATCGGGCCGTTCCGCCCGACTCGCCAAAAAGACGTGCAAAAGAAAAGGCAGCGGAATGGCTTCCGCTGCCCCTGCGATTATCGATCGTGTGACGATCAGAACTTCACGCCGATACCAACATTGACGACATGCTGGTCGAAATCGACATTGACGCCGCCAAGATCGCCGCTGCCGAAGTCGTTGTAGCGGTATTCCGCACGGCCGAAGATGTTGTCGGTGAAGGCATAGTCGACACCGGCGCCGATGGTCCAGCCATGCAGCGTGTCGTCGGCATCGCCGACCGGCGTGTTGGCTTCGATGTTCGTCGCGGTCCAGCCACCTGCGATATAGGGCAGCGCGCGGTCCATAGCATAGCCGAGACGTGCGCGGGCCGAACCAGAGAAGCCGGTCTCGACATCAGTGCCGGCGCCAACCGATTCCTCGTTCCAGTCGTAGTTCAAGTCGCCTTCAAGGCCGACCACGAAGCCATTCGACATCTGCCAGTTATAGCCGACAAAGCCACCGAAACGGCCACCATCGAAATTTTCAGAAAAGCCGCCGGGCGCGGCGCTGAAGTCACCGTTACCCCAGCCATAACCGCCATGCAGACCGACATAGGGGCCGCTCCAGGTAAAGACCGGCGCGGTTTCGACGGCGATCGGCGCTTCCGGAATCTGTTCGACCGCATCGGCGGCGCGGGCGGCCGTGGTCGCGCCGAGCGTCAGAGCGGCTGCAAAAATACCAGCCAGGGCGGTGCCGGCTGCGGGGGAGAATGTCTTCATGGATTTTTCCTCTCGGGTATCGTGACAGGCAAATGCCTTGCTGTTCGAACACTCCAGCCGCGGCTCCCAAGCCAAGTCGCGACGGACCATCACGGCGTGCAAACGACGCAGCCGGGCGTTTGTTCCCTCAAAGAGGATGCAAAAGATTTGTGCCGGTCTTCAAACGCATCGGCATGGTTCACGTAGGCCGTCACGGCCGTGGTTGCGGTTTGCACACCGGGCCGTGGCCTGAGCCCCGGGATGCGGTACATGGTCAGGGCCAGAAACGTGCGACAAACTGGCCTGATGACGCCAAAACCTGTAGGAGCTGAGTCACTATCCATCGCACCCGTAGCAAGGCGCAAACCGGCCGCGACCGCCTCGACCTGCACCCTACAGGAGCCGCCAGAACCGATGAATAGCGAAACACCATGAATACCAAAACACGAGGTTATCTCTACGTCCTGCTCGCCATCACTATTTTCGCAGGCCAGGACGCGTTTTCAAAACTGCTCGGTGACAAATACCCGCCGATCATGGTGACGATGATCCGTTTCTGGGCGTTTGCGGTGTTCGTAACGCTGATGGCCGCAGCCTCTCCCGGTGGGCTGCGTGGCGCCATCGTGACACGGCGGCCGCTTCTGCAGGTCGTCCGCGGCATGCTGCTGGTCAGCGAGGTCGTGGTGGTGGTGATATCCTTCACGATCGCGGGTCTTGCAATGACCCAGTCGATCTTCCAGGCGACGCCGCTGATCATCACGCTTCTGTCCGTGCCCCTTCTCGGCGAAACGGTGGGCTGGCGGCGCGGCCTGGCGCTTGGGGCAGGCCTTGTCGGCGTGCTGATCATCCTTGATCCGACGGATGTGCATTTCGATATCCGCTTGCTGCTGCCGCTTGCCGCCGGTTTCATGTTCGCGCTCTACAGTATCGCGACGCGCGCCGTCAGCCGGGACGATTCTGCGCTGACGAGCGTGTTTTACGCAGGCGTCGCAGGGGCGGCCTTCGCGACGTTGGTCGGGCCCTTCTACTGGACACCAATCGCGCTGGAGGATTGGCCGGCGATGGCTGCTTTGTGCATTTGCGGCGCCACCAGCCATTACTTCATGATCAAGGCCTACAGCCTGTTGAGCGCCGTCGAGGTGCAGCCGCTGACCTATCTTCAGCTCGTCATGGGCGTTGCCGTGGCGGTCGCGGTCTTTGGCGAGACGGTGACGCTCAACATGGCGATCGGCGCTGCAATCGTCGTCGGAGCGGGGCTGTTCACGGTCTGGCGGGAATATCGGCTCGGCATCCGTTCGGCCAAGGCGGACGTGCCGGACGCCTGAACACCGCGTCGTCGCACCCCCAGAACAAAAACGGCCGCAGGGACAGATCCTGCGGCCGTTTCGTTTCAGATCAGTCCTCCGGCGGACAGGCCGCCGGATGTCTTACTCAGAATTCCTGCCAGTCGTTGGTCTGGGTGTCGACGGCCAGCGCGGCATTGCCGGAGAAGGCGGTCGCGACCTTGTTGGCCAGCTTGCGGGCAGGGGAGGCAACCGGGCGAGCCGATTGCGGAGCTGCCTGCGGCGCGGCCGAGCGGGGAGCGGAAGCAACCTGCTGCATGCGGACATGCGACAGCTTGAACTGGGCGAGCAGGGCGTTGAGCGCTGCGGCATCGCGGGCGAGACCGTGGCTTGCTGCCGTCTGCTCTTCCACCATGGCGGCGTTCTTCTGGGTGTCCTGGTCCATCGAGTTGACGGCGGTGTTGATCTGCTGGAGACCGGAAGACTGTTCCTGCGCGCTTTCAACGATAGCGTTGACGTTGCGGTTGATCTCCTGGACTTCGCCGACGATGGTCTCAAGCGCCTTGCCGGTTTCGCCGACGAGGTGAACACCGTTCTGGACCTGCTGGTTCGAGGCGGTGATCAGCGTCTTGATTTCCTTGGCGGCGTTTGCGGAACGCTGAGCCAGTTCGCGCACTTCCTGGGCGACGACGGCAAAACCCTTGCCGGCTTCACCGGCACGTGCGGCCTCGACACCGGCATTGAGCGCGAGCAGGTTGGTCTGGAAGGCAATGTCGTCGATGACGCCGATGATGTTGCCGATCTCGCCCGAAGACTTTTCGATCTGCTCCATCGCCTTGACGGCGTTGGCAACGACTTCACCGGACTTTTCGGCGCCCTGACGGGTGCGGGCAACCAGCGCGCCGGCTTCCTGTGCACGGCGGGCGGCGTCCTTCACCGTGGTGGTGATTTCTTCCAAAGCGGCGGCGGTTTCTTCGATCGAGGCGGCCTGCTGTTCGGTGCGCTTGGCCAGATCGTCGGCGGCCGACTTGATCTCGCCGGAACCGGCTTCGATGCTGCGGGCGTTTGCGGCGACTTCTTCAAGCGCTGCCTGAAGCTTGGACGCCGAGGCGTTAAAGTCGTTGCGGACGCCGTCGAGCGAAGCTGCGAACGAACGTTCGATGCGGTGCGAGACATTGCCGTCTGCGAGGCTGGACAGTGCTTCGGCAAGGCTCTCGACGGCGAACTTGACGTCTGCGGCCTCACGCGCCTTGGCGGCTTCGCGGTCGATGCGTTCCTGTTCCGACAGGCTGCGGTTGTCTTCGGCTTCCTGCTCCAGGCGCTGGCGCTCCAGGGCGTTGTCACGGAACACGGCGACGGCTTCTGCCATCTGGCCGATTTCGTCCTTGCGGTCGAGACCGTCGATGTCTTCGCGGGTTTCGCCGGCAGCGAGCGACGCCATGCGTTCACGCAGACGCGCCATCGGAGCGGTGATGCCATTCTGGGCGATCGTCAGGGCCAGAACGATGGCAACGGCGATGCCGACCAGCATGCCGATGATGGCGAACTGGATGGTCGAGGAAACCTCGGCCGACAGCGCATCGCCGCCGTTCTTGATCAGGTCTGCCATGGCGCCGTTGCTCGCGCCGAATTTGGGCGACAGTTCAACGATAGCCTTGTCGAGATCGGACTCGAGCGCGGAAACGCGCGCATTGTCGCCGGCAACGTGTGCCTTCAGCAGTTCGTCGCCAATGCCCTTCAGCTTGTCGGCGCCGGCCAGTAGTTCATCGGTGGCGGCCTGACGGCTGGGGACGAGGCCCGGAACCTGCGCCAGACGGCCGCGGGCACCGGTGATTTCCTTGCCGAAACGCTCTGCGAAATCCTTGAAGGCAGGCGACTGCGGATCCTGCGCCAGCGCACGGGTGAGCCAGGTGGTTGCCGTCCACATGCCGGCGGCACCGCGCGGAACGAAGGTCGCGGCCGTGCTCTCGTGATGCAGGAAGTTTGAATAGGACTGGTTGGCCGCGCTGAAGCGCTGGGTCACAAAGAGAAGGCCGGCAAGCGAAATGACGGCAAGGATGGCGATGGCCATCAGAAACTTTGTCTTGATCTTCAAATTCTTGAGCATTGGAAAGCCTCAGAAGCACGCGGGGAGGGAGGATAGCGCGTGGCGAAAAACAGAATTAAGGAGTCGTCTGATGAAGACGGCACGCATCATGCGCACGCGGCGACCTGACCGATCGCAATGTCCTTGAAGCGAGAAATAGGTGCATTGTCATAAGAAAATCTTACACTTGGCGCTGCTCGCGACAATTTTCGAAAATTTGCTGATACCTGCCTCTTTCTCGCCTGATTTTCATCTGCGCGTAACCATCCGGGCAATAGGCAACCAGCTGTTTGTTGCAGTGCGGGAGGTGCGTCGGTAGATCCCGGCAGGGCCATGATTTTGCCTGCCTCACGCACGGGGGCAAACTGATATGAAATCAAAAATCCGTTTTGAGGGACCTTTGAACGTGGACATTTCCCGCCGTAATATCATGTCGCTGGGCGTTGCTGCCGCCGCGACCGCCGTCACCACCAAGATTGCCTCCGCACAGGCGATCAGCTTCACGCCCAGCCCGATCTATCCGGATCCGGCCATCCAGGTGCTCGACCCGAGCTTTGCCAAATACCGTGTTGCCAGCGCCTCGCTGGAACAGGTTGCCACCGGCGCCCGCTGGCTCGAAGGCCCGGTCTATTTCGGTGATGGCAAGTACTTGCTGGTCAGCGATATCCCGAACAATCGCGTCATGAAGTTCGACGAGACCAACGAGACCTGGAGCGTCTTCGACGCCAACTCGAACTATGCCAACGGTCATTGCCGCGATCGTCAGGGCCGCCTGATCTCGTGTGAGCACCTGACCCGCCGCGTGACCCGCACCGAGCATGATGGTTCGATCACGGTTCTGGCCGACAACTACAAGGGCAAGAAGCTGAATTCGCCGAACGACATCGTCTGCAAGTCGGATGGTTCGCTGTGGTTCACCGACCCGCCGTTCGGCATCGGCGGCATGTGGGAAGGCGAAAAGGCGGAGGCCGAGCTGCCGCATTCCGTCTACCGGATCTCTCCCGAAGGCGAACTGACGCTCATCACCGACGAGCTGAAAGGCCCGAACGGCATCGCATTCTCCGAAGACGAAAAGAAGCTTTACGTCGTTGAAGGCCGTGCACAGCCGTTCCGCATCGTCTGGTCCTATGACGTATCAAAGGATGGCAAGACGGTCTCCAACAAGAAGGCGCTCATCACCGCCGAAGACAATGGTGGCCTTGATGGTTTCAAGGTCGACGTCGATGGCAACCTGTGGTGCGGTTGGGGTTCGTCCGGTGCCGCCGGTGCCAAGCCGGAAGACCTGAACGGCGTCAAGATCTTCAACAAGGACGGCAAGGCCATCGGCTTCATCAAGCTGCCGGAGCGTTGCCCGAACCTCGTTTTCGGCGGCAAGAAGAAGAACCGCCTTTACATGGCGTCCAGCCATTCGGTCTACGCGCTCTACGTGGAAACCCGCGGCGCCGTCTGATCCGACGCGGACCTTTTCGTTTGAAGCTGCGAGTGGGGCTGGACCGGAAACGGTCCGGCCCCACCGTCGTTTCGCGGCCCGGATCTCCCTGGGACGGCCAGAACGGCGGCGAAGACGGGTTATCGAGGCCCGCTGGAGTTCGGGTGGACGTCGGATATCGACGCGTTTAACTTCCCGTCTCTCCCCCTGCGGCCACGGTCGAGACCGTACCCGGATCCGGTGGTGAAAAATGTCCTGCCCTGGCGGTTTCCGGCCGGCTCACCGCGTCCTAGGTAGAGATTGGAAACGCCGTGTTTCAAACGCCGGAGGACGCCATGAGCGCCAGATATCAGTTACAGATCGTCCGCGAGTTCGATGTGCCGGTCGAGAAGCTTTTTCAGGTCTGGGCGACGCCCGAACGCTATGGCGAGTGGTTCTGCCCGCTGCCGTGGAAAGTCACCGAAGCGCGTCTGGATCTGCGCAGCGGCGGCGAAAGCTATATTCTGATGGAAGGACCGGATGGCCAGAAAATCCCCAATACCGGCGTCTATCTGGAGGTCGTGCCGAACCGGAAGATCGTTTTCACCGACGCCTACACCAGAGCCTGGGAGCCGGCGGAAAAGCCGTTCATGACGGGCATCATCGAATTCGAGGATCTGGGTGGCGGCCGTAGCCGCTATACAGCGTCCGCATTGCACTGGAACGAGGAAGACATGGAAAGGCATCGGGACATGGGTTTCGAAGAGGGTTGGGGCACGGTCGCCGGCCAGATGGCGGATATCGCGCGGACCCTCTGAAACCTGCCGAAGCCTCTCCCTATGCGTCCGCGGTGCCCCTGGTGGTCGGGGCAGGCAGGGCCAGCGGAACCGGACGGCTTTTGCCACAACAGCTGTCCCCGTCATGCCGGCCGGCCGACCCATCGACATGTTCGAAGAATGCGTTCGAAAGTTTCCGATTTGTCCTGAAGCCTGCCGGTCGCTATCTGAGAGGAACGAACAACGGATTGCGAACGAATGGAACTCGGTCTCTATACCTTTGCGGATGTCGATCCTGATGCGGCGAACAAGGGCGCGGAAGCGCATCGGCGCCTGAAAGACCTGCTTGAGGAAATCGAGCTTGCCGATCAGGTCGGGCTCGACGTGTTCGGGCTTGGCGAACACCACCGCGCCGATTACGCTGTCTCGTCGCCATCGACCGTGCTGGCGGCGGCCGCCATGCGAACGAAGACCATCCGGCTGACGAGCGCCGTATCGGTTCTCTCCTCGGAGGAGCCGGTGCGGCTGTTTCAGCAATTTTCCACGCTCGACCTTCTTTCCGACGGCCGTGCGGAAATCATGGCAGGGCGTGGGTCCTTCATCGAATCGTTTCCGCTGTTCGGCTACGACCTGGGCGACTACGACCAGCTTTTTTCCGAAAAGCTCGACCTGCTTCTGGCCATTCGCGAACAGGAAGTGGTTCGCTGGAGCGAAGGCCGGCTGCGGGCGCCGATCAACGGCCGTGGCGTCTATCCGCGCCCGTTGCAGCAGACCCTGCCGATCTGGATCGCCGTCGGCGGCACGCCGGAATCTGTGGCCCGCGCAGGGGCGATGGGACTACCGCTTGCCATTGCCATCATCGGCGGCGAATACCGGCGCTTCAAGCCGCTGTTCGATCTCTATCACAAGGCGGCCAGCCATGCCGGTCAGGATGCCGCGCTGCTGAAGACCAGCATCAACGTGCACGGTTTCATCGCCGATACGACCGAGACCGCTGCCGACCAGTTTTACGGGCCGCAGGCGCAGGTCATGGACCGGATCGGAAGGGAACGGGGTTGGGGGCCGACCAACCGGGCGCATTTCGATGCGGCGCGCGGCCCGCAAGGCAATCTCTTCCTCGGCGCGCCCGAACTGGTGGCCGAAAAGATCGTTGCGGCCCATCGTCTGTTCGGCAACGACCGCTTTCTCCTGCAGATGGCGATCGGTGCGATGCCGCATGCGCAGATCATGCGCGGCATCGAGCTATACGGAACGAAAGTCGCGCCCCTGGTCAGAAAGGAATTGACCGGATCGGCAGATGGGGCGAAACCGGCCGCTTGAGCGCGCGCCGGAAGCCGGGATGAGCGACGCGGTGGATACGATGATAGGAAAAACGCACGCATGGTGATCTCCACCGAAGAAGAGTTGCAGAAGCTCAAGGCCGTCGGGCAGCTTTGCGCCGTCGCCGTCGAGACCATGGCGAAAGCATTGGAGCCCGGCATCACCACCCGCGAACTCGATCTGATCGGCCGCAAGGTGCTTGAAGACAACGGTGCCCAGTCGGCGCCGGAGTTCTGCTACGAGTTTCCCGGCGCGACCTGCATCAGCGTCAACGAGGAAGTGGCGCACGGCATCCCTGGAGACCGCCGCATTCAGGCCGGCGATCTCGTCAATATCGACGTTTCGGCGGTGAAGGACGGATTTTTTGGCGATACCGGTTCGTCCTTCGCCGTGCCGCCGGTCAGCCGGCAAATCGAAAAGCTCTGCCGCGACGGTCGCCGCGCGCTGTGGACGGGATTGCAGCAGGTCAAGACCGGCAAGCCGATCGCCGGCATCGGCAACGCCATCGGCGCATTCGCGCAGAAGAACCGCTATACGCTGATCTCCAACCTTGCCAGCCACGGCGTCGGCCGCTCGCTGCATGAGGAGCCGAAGGAAGTCTCCACCTGGCCCGACCCGGACGAGACCCGCATCATGGAGGAGGGGCTTGTCTTCACCATCGAGCCGTTCCTGTCGCTGGGCGGCACCTGGGCCGAGGATGGCGGCAATGGCGATCCGTGGACGCTTTACAGCGATCCGCGCGCGCCGACGGTGCAATACGAGCACACGATCGTGGTGACGCGCAACGGCCCGATCATCCTGACCCTGCCGAATTGACGATTGGGCGGGAACCGCCAGAGGCGGCGTTCCGCTGATTGCAGCGATCAGAATTTGTGGTTTGTCAGCCGCAAAGGGCGGTGCAATAAGCCGCCGTATGTCTTCTTCCTCCTCTTCTTCATCATCGCTTTCGGTGGGGCTTGCGGGCGCCGTCACCATGGCCGGCGTCATGGGTTTCGGCCGTTTCGTCTATACGCCGATCCTGCCGGGCATGATCGCCGGCATTCCGCTTTCGGCGGCCGACAGCGGCACGATCGCGGCCGGCAACTTCGCCGGTTACCTCTTGGGCGCCATTCTTTCGGCTTATGGCTGGGCGGCAGGGCGTGAACGCAGCGTCGCGCTTTTCGGCATTTTCGCCAGTGCGCTCCTGCTGATGGCAATGGGGTTGACGACGTCGGTTGCGGCCTTCACCGTCATCCGGTTCATGGGCGGCATGGCAAGCGCGCTCGCCATGCTGTTTACTTCGTCGATCGTGATGCTGCATGCGGTGTCGCGGCCGGCAATCGGCAAGCTGCATTTCGGCGGCGTGGGTGCCGGCATCGCATTGTCGTCGGTTCTGGTTCTTGTCCTTAACGCACTGAGCGGCGATGCCGCACATGGCTGGCGCGCCAACTGGTTCGCCTCCGGTGTCATCGTGCTCGCCATCTTTTTCTTCGTGCGGCATTATCTGCCCCGACCCGCGGCCGATACTGTGGCACAGGCCGAACCGCCACTCGTCTGGCGCGCGCCGCTTACCCTGACGGCCGTGTCATACGGTCTTTACGGCTTTGGCTATGTCATTACCGCCACCTTTCTCGTCGCCATTGCCCGCATGGGCCATACCGGCGCGCTGGTCGAGTTCATGGTCTGGTGCGTGGCCGGCTGTGCCGCAGCAATCTCGCCCTTCGCCTGGAGCCCGGTTGTCCGCCGGCTGGGTCTGGGAGGTGCGTATCTCGCGGCGATCGTGCTGCTTCTTGTCGGGGTCGTTGCCTCGGTCGAACTGCCACCGGTGGCGGGCACACTGGTCGGCGGTCTGCTTCTTGGCGCCACCTTCATGGTCATCACGGCATTCGGGCTGCAGCTTTCCCGTCGCTTTTCACCGCACAGCCCGCGACGTGCGATCGCCGTCGTCACTGCAGCTTTTGGCGCAGGCCAGATCCTCGGACCGCTGGTCGCCGGCTTCGTCGCCGAGCGCACCGGCAGCTTTACCGCCCCTTCGCTTCTGGCCGCCGGCGCGCTTGTCGCTGCCATCGCGCTCGCCGTTCCGCTGAGGGTAAGCGGTGAGACCTTAACCAGATGAGCAGCCTTTCGCTGACGGCGCAGGCGATGTCGAGCCGGGCGGTGAAGCGGCTGCAGCCACAGGCCATTCCCAGAATGAGGGGCAATCCGCGGCTGGGCCTTGCCCTTGGCTACGTCGACATGCAAGGGGCGGGGCTCTTCAGCCGCGGTCACATGACGCGGCGCGAGGATCCCAGCTGGGGAAGCCCTTCGGTTGCCAGGCAGGCCGATGCCGACACGTTCCACATCACCAATGCCGCGCCGCAAAGGCAGGGTTTCAATGGCGGCATCTGGCTCGATCTCAGCGCCTACGTGGCCCACGATGTGATGCGGGGGGCGGGCAATACGCTCGGGGTGCGTCTGACCTCGGTTTCGGACGCGTTTCTGCGCAGCTGACGGCAGCCGGGGACGCCACGGGGAGGCGGCGGGAAACGATCGCGATTCCGCCCACCCGTCACGCGATCATTCCCCGCAATTGCGCGAAAACCCATTTCCTTACAATTAGGTAACAAACCGGGTGGGCCATTGCCGCCTTCTTGGACTTGCCTTAGTTTCGCGCTTATGGTCGCCGCGACCATCATCAGATTCGAACTCAGGAAAGCCGTCGCTCCGTGTTCCACTCCTTCTTCCCCCGCCCTAAACTGTTCTTTATCTCGGCCTTCGTCTGGGCGATGGTCGTAATCGTCTCCTGGTATTTAGGAGGCTCTCAACTAGGTACCTTGATCGGTTTGGGCGCGCCCCAGGGTGATGCGCCGCCGATCGGCATCGCACTGTTCTGGTCGACCCCCTTTTTGTGGTTTTACCTCTATTATGCCGCGGCCACGGCGATTTTTGCCGCGTTCTGGTTCTGGTTCGCGCCGCATCGCTGGCAGAACTGGTCCGTGTTGGGCAGCGCGCTGATTATCTTCGCGACCTATTTTTCCGTGCAGGTCAGCGTGGCGCTGAACGCCTGGTATGGGCCCTATTACGACCTCATCCAGCAGGCGCTTGCCAAAACTGCGCCCGTCACCGCAGAGCAGCTGTATCTGGGCTTGGTCGGTGTCGTTGGCATCCTGTTCCTCGCCGTCACTGTCGGTGTCCTCAACCTGTTCTTCGTCAGCCACTACATTTTCCGGTGGCGCACGGCGATGAACGAATTCTACATGGCGAACTGGTACAAGTTGCGCCATATCGAAGGCGCATCGCAGCGTGTTCAGGAAGATACGATGCGGTTCTCATCCACCGTCGAGGGGCTGGGCGTCGGTTTCGTCCGCTCGATCATGACGCTGATCGCCTTTCTGCCGGTTCTTTTCACCTTTTCGGAAACCATTTCGGAACTTCCGATCATCGGTGAAATCCCGCACGCCCTTGTTTGGGCGGCCGTTGTCTGGTCGCTGTTCGGCACCGGGTTTCTGGCGCTGGTCGGCATCAGGCTGCCCGGGCTCGAATTTCGCAACCAGCGGGTTGAAGCGGCCTACCGCAAGGAACTTGTTTATGGCGAGGATCACGAGGACCGGGCCCAGCCTGCCACCATGGCGGAATTGTTCGCGAACGTTCGAAAGAACTATTTCCGGCTCTATTTCCACTACCTGTATTTCAACATTGCCCGCATTTTCTATCTGCAGGCCGATAACATCTTCAGTCTCGTCGTGCTGATCCCGTCCATTGCCGCGGGCAAAGTGACGCTCGGTGTCTTCACACAGATCGGCAACGTCTTCGATCAGGTGCGCGGTTCGTTCCAATATCTCATCAATTCGTGGACAACCATTGTCGAACTGCTGTCGATCTACAAGCGCCTCAAGGCGTTCGAAGCTGCCATCGATGATGCGCCCCTGCCGGTGATCGATCAGCATTATCTGCAGCGCGAAGCAGAGGGCGGCGAGCTCGCGGCAAACAAGCCGACCTGACGACCACTCCACAGGATGTGACCGTTCTGGCCGCGTCTGGCGATAAGCCCGGCGCGGCTTTGTTTTGCGCATGGCGTATATTCGCAACGACGCAAACGGCCATTGCGGCATCGCGGCGCCGGCCCGGATGTCGACCAAGATCGTGAGCGTGCCGGGAGAGACTGTGGCGAAGACCGCGAAGGCAAGCTCCAGCAGGCAAAACTTTGTGGCCTGCTCTGGTCATGCGCATGCCATGACGTTGCGGTGCTGCCTGGGAAATGGTCTTCCCGTGGTTACAGCCCGGAGGACGGGGTGGTGGCGGGCGCTACTGGACGCAGTCCGGCCGATTTCGTGGTTTCCGGCTGAGGAAGCATCGCAATTGCCTGCGAATGGGTGACGCAGGCAACGTCGCCGCGGCCGCAGACTTCGGTCACGAGCCGTTCCATCGCCCGCCAATAGGCGCCGGCATTCATTTCCACGAAATGAAGGCCGATCTGCAGCGGAATGCGCTCGCCCTCATACTGCCGGTCGAAGGCTGTCTTGAAGGCGGAATAGGCACGCTCCTCGAATTCCGCTGAGCGGCTGGGGTTTTCGATGCCGGCCGAGTGCCGGATGAAGAGGTTATAGTCCATGGCGATGATCGGCCGCTGCCTTGGACCTTCCGGAATGGTCGGCAGGCCGAAACGGAAAACGCCGTCCTTTTCCTTCGGCACTTCCGGGCCTCTCGTCACCGGGCTCGCATCATAGACAAAACCGGCCTCCCGCTCGGCTTTCATCAAGGCCGGGCCCTGGCTGAGATAGGGTGCGCGGAAACCGCGAATGTCGGTTCTGACAAAATCCTGCCATCCGGCCGGTTCCTGGTCACCGGCGTCATTGGCGCGCCATGCATCGGCAAGAACGGTGCGGAACGTCGTCAACTCCTGCATCCACTGCTGCGTCGTCCATTCGCCGCCGTCGAAATGGCCGCAGGTGTGACTGGCGATCTCGTTTCCTTCCTGGCGCGCCTGCCAGACATGGCCAAGCCGGATGCGGGCCTCCTCTTTTGTCTGGGCGAAACCGATATTGGAGCGGCCGGGCTTTTGCCCCGGACCCTGGTAGGTCTTTGCCGAAGCGCGATCGATGACGAGCGTGCAGGAGAGGAAATAGGTGAAACGCGCGTTGCTGCGCTTGGCAATATCGCGACTGCGCTGCCAGAGATCGTTATTGCCGGCGCCGTCAAACGAGATCAGCAGCAGCTGTTTCGGCTTATCCCCTGCCATAGCGGTAGATGCGAGAGATGCGGCGGGCAGGACGGCAAGCAGGGCGCGAGCGACGACGGAAGGGACGCGGAACATAAAAACCTGTCGAAAATCATTTTCGGAACGGAAACCTTGCGAGCGCTTCTGCGTCGAGATTGCGGCGAAGCTTTGTGCGCGCAAACAAAAATGCCACCGTCCGGCGACCCCATACTGCCGGTTCGGCGTTAACAAGCTTTCGTGAAATGCAGGAAGGGCCTTACATCATCGGCAAAATGCGCTAGAAGGCGGTCTTTCCGCATTCAGGGGCCCGGCGGCCGGAGACTGGCATGGCACATAACGACGATAGCTTCATTCGCGAAGTGAATGACGAACTGCGCTCGGAGCAGATGAACAAGGCGTGGAAACGCTTTGGCCGCATCTTCATCGGTGCGGCCGCAGTTCTTGTCATCGCCGTCGCCGGCTATCGGGCCTATGAATACTGGCACTCCAACAATGCGTCGGCCTCGGGCGACCGCTTTGTCACGGCGCTGGATCTTGCCGGCGACCAGAAGAATGACGAGGCCATTGCGGCGCTTTCCGAGATCGAAAAGGACGCAAGCGGTTCGTACCCGGTTCTGGCCAAGCTGCGGGTGGCGGCACTTCAGGCGGAAAAGGGCGACAAGCCGGCCGCCATCGCGGGTTTCCAGATGATTGCCAAGGACAATGGCGTGCCTGCCCTGGTGCGCGATGTTGCCCGGCTGCGCGCAGCCTTCCTGATGGTCGATACGGCCGGCTATGAGCAGGTGGCCGCCGAGGCCGAAGTTTTGAGCGGCGACGGGCAGGCGCTGCGCCATTCCGCCCGCGAAGTACTGGGCCTTGCCGCCTATAAAGCCGACAACATGAAACAGGCAAAGGACTGGTTTACCCAGATCACCAATGCTGCGGATGCGCCGCGCCCCGTCGCTGCCCGCGCGCAGATCATGCTCGACAACATCGCCGCATCCGGCAAGGCGCCCTGATTTCAGTAAGTCTGAGCGCGCGTAAGGAAGAGAAAGACACGCTATGAGCTTCACCGTCGCCATTGTCGGACGCCCGAATGTCGGCAAGTCGACGCTGTTCAACCGGCTGGTTGGCAAGAAGCTCGCGCTCGTCGACGACACGCCGGGCGTGACGCGTGACCGCCGTCCCGGCGATGCCAAGCTGGTCGATCTCCGCTTCACCATTATCGATACGGCCGGTCTGGAAGAGGCCGGTGCCGACACGCTCGAAGGCCGTATGCGCGCCCAGACCGAGGCCGCGATCGACGAGGCCGATCTGACGCTGTTCGTTGTCGATGCCAAATCGGGCCTGACACCGCTCGACAAGACGTTCGGCGAACTTCTGCGCCGCAGCGGCAAGCCGGTCGTGCTGGTTGCCAACAAATCGGAGGCCAAGGGCTCTGACGGTGGTTTTTACGACGCCTATACGCTCGGTCTCGGCGAACCGGTGCCGATCTCGGCCGAACACGGTCAGGGCATGATCGACCTACGCGATGCGATCGTCGAAGCGATCGGTGAAGAGGCGGCGTTTCCGGAAGAGGTCGACGAGGCCGAAACCGATGTCGATGTACGCGACAGCGATTTCGACGACGAGGACGAAGACGCCGATTTCGGCTACGACGAGACGTTGCCGCTGCGCGTGGCCATCGTCGGTCGTCCGAATGCCGGCAAGTCGACGTTGATCAACCGTTTCCTCGGTGAAGACCGGCTTTTGACCGGCCCGGAAGCCGGCATTACCCGCGACAGCATTTCCGTCGAATGGGACTGGCGCGGCCGTACCATCAAGATGTTCGACACGGCCGGCATGCGCCGCAAGGCCCGCGTGCAGGAAAAGCTGGAAAAGCTGTCCGTCGCCGATGCGCTGCGCTCCATCCGTTTCGCCGAAACCGTCGTCATCGTCTTCGATGCGACCATTCCCTTCGAAAAGCAGGATCTGCAGATCGCCGACCTGGTGCTGCGCGAAGGCCGCGCCGCCGTTCTCGCCTTCAACAAGTGGGACATGATCGAGGATCCGCAGGCGGTCCTGGCTGATCTGCGCGAAAAGACCGAGCGACTGCTGCCGCAGGCGCGCGGCATTCGCGCCGTGCCGATTTCCGGCCAGACCGGTTACGGTCTCGACAAGCTGATGCAGAACATCGTCGAAACCGACAGGGTCTGGAATAAGCGCATTTCCACGGCCCGGCTGAACCGCTGGCTGGATGCGACGACGACCCAGCATCCGCCGCCGGCGGTATCGGGACGCCGTCTGAAACTGAAATACATGACGCAGGTCAAGGCCCGCCCGCCCGCCTTCATGGTGTCCTGCACGCGTCCCGATGCGCTGCCGGAAAGCTATGTGCGCTACATGACCAACAGTCTGCGCAGCGATTTCGACATGCCCGGCGTGCCGATCCGTATCCATTTCAAGGCCGGCGACAATCCTTTTGAAGGGCGCCGCCGCAAGCGCTGAGCGCACGGAAAATCGAACGCGTCACCCATTTGGGTGGTGACGCGTCCCAGTCCATCGTCTGATATGCCGGAGCCGACGTGAACGCGCCTCTCGGTCGTCGCGCTTGCGTCTCGGCCGGTTTGGTCGCGTGCGTTCGTATGCGTTTCGTTCCGGTCCAAGTATCGGTTGCAGCCCGCGTCCTCAGTTTTGCAATTTCATCCACATTCATAATTCCGTCATGGCACAATTTTGCTTTGGTCGCTGTGCATGCACGCGCCGGGGCACGGATATGTTCAACGGGTTCACAGGGTTAAGGGCTGTGGGCCGTCTCTGGCATGACGCCAGCAGAGAGGGGAATGAAATGGTCGGCATGATCCTTGCGATCATTCTTGGCATGTCTTTCAGCCCGGGCAAACCGGTCGAGGAGACCATCTTCACGCATCGCCCAAGCATTGCGGTCAAACCCGGCAGCGCCTTGCTCCTGAAAGGAGTGCGTGGCCGCAATTGTACCGATCCTGCGCCTGAATGGGCCGAGATCGCGGCACAATTGCCGCCTTCCACAACTGGCACGTTTTCCGATGGGGGTATCGGTACGGTGCTCAGTCGTAGATGCGGCAAGGTGGTGCCTGCGCGTGGTATCAGGTTTACCGCCACGACGAAGGGTCGCGAAAGACTGAGCGTGTTCCGGGACCGGGTCGCCGTCACGGTGTTCTGAACCGCTTCTTGTTTCTCGCATTGGAAGCAGGCAGGGGCCGCCAAAACCTCTGCTTGCTTTTGTCCCGCGTCTGTGTTGGACTGCCCTCGGCTTGTTGCTCTGGGAGGGGATGGCAAGCCGTTTCGATCCATGGGAGGAGAAATCCATGATCATTGCAGGTCTCGTCGCAGCCATCTGTCTGGGTATCGGAAGCGTTCTGTTCTTCCATTGGCGCGATGAAAATATCGGCTGACCGGACTCCTCAAGGCGACCTCATGGGCGGTTGATGGCTTGGCTGCCATCGCGCCCGCTTGCCGTATTGGACGCCCTCTATGTCTGGCGGGTCACTCCGCCGGCGCCGGCAGCGCCTTTGCGCCCTGCGCCTTGAGAACGTTCATCAGGAATTGCCGCGATGCTGCTTCCCAGGTGAACTTGCGCGCGTGCGAGCGTGCATCCTCGCGTCGGCAGGCGAGGGCATTGAGGCACGCCTCGCGCAGGTCGTGATGAAGCGCGCCCGCCCCAGATCCCTCCTCGATGATATCGACCGGGCCCATGACCGGATAGGCGGCAACGGGCACGCCGCTCGCAAGCGCCTCCAGGATCGTGTTGCCGAACGTGTCCGTCTTTGAGGGGAACACGAAGACGTCGGCCTGTGCATAGGCGCGGGCGAGGTCCTCGCCGGTCTTGGTGCCGGTGAACAGGACATCCGGATATTTGCGCTGCAGCTCGGCGCGATCGGGTCCATCTCCGACCACGACTTTCGAACCGGGCAGGTCGAGATCGAGAAAGGCCGGCAGGTTCTTTTCCACGGCGACGCGTCCGACCGTCATGAAGATGGGGCGGGGCAGGTCGAAGGGGCGGTCGTCCTGGTCCATCGGATGAAACACCGTCTGGTCGATGCCACGGCTCCAGCGTAGAAGATTGTTGATGCCGAGCTTGGACAATTCCCGCTCCAGGCTCGCGGTCGCCACCATGCAGCCATTGCCGGCATTGTGGAACCAGCGCACGAAAGCGTTCAGCCATCGCAGCGGAATGGGAAAGCGGGCCGCTACATATTCCGGGAAACGGGTGTGATAGCTGGTCGAAAACGGCATGCTGTTCTTCAGGCACCAGCGGCGCGCCATGAGGCCTAACGGTCCTTCGGTGGCGATATGCACGGCCGTCGGGCCGGATGCCTGTATGGCTGCGGCGACCTGCCAATAGGTTGCCACCGACAGGCGGATTTCGGGATAGGTGGGGCAGGGCACGCTGGAAAAATCCTGCGGCGTCACCATCGCGACATCGACGCCCATGCGGGTGAGTTCGCGATTGGTGTTTTCGATCGAGCGGACGACGCCGTTGATCTGCGGATACCAGGCATCGGAAACGATGGTAATTCTGGTCATGACCGGCTTGAACCCCTTGTGCCCGTCGATTGCCGCAACTCGCCGACTCGGAGGCTTTGTCGCGGGCTGGCTGTTCTATCGCCGAGCTGTGTGACAGGCGGATGTCGGCCACTGTTCCACGAAGGGTTCGGCGCTTGGGCGACGCGGTTTGCGCGCGCGATATCCTGTGTGGTCTTTGGAGCCTCCGGGCTCAGATCAACGGCCAAAGACAACGCGTTCAGACCATCCGGCAGGTCTTTCCAAGACTGTCCTGACAGCTCGGCCGAATTTCAGCGCGGCAATAGTCCGGGATCGATCAGCGCACCGTGATGACCGATGACGGTGGCGGCGACGGCGGCGCCATGGGTCGCAGCTTTCGCCGGTGTCTCACCGGTCAGCAGGCGTGAGAGGAAGCCGCCATTGAAACTGTCGCCGGCGCTGGTCGTGTCGACCGCCGCCTTTGCCTCGACCGCCGCCACGTGCTCGACCTTGCGGTCGAAACTGAGCGTCACCCCGCCGGGGCCGTCCTTGACCACGACCGTGGGCACGCCAAGCACATGGTAACGGGCGATGGTGGCAGCTATATCGACATCGCCGAAATGGGCCTTTTCATCATCGAAGCTCGGCAGGACGAGGGTCGCTGCGCGGGCGCCGGCTTCGATCGTCTTGAGCATGGCTTCCTTGCCTTCCTCGCCAACTGGCCATAGGCGCGGCCGGATGTTGGGATCAAAGGCGACGATTTTTCCGGAGGCCTTGGCGCGGCGCAGTTCGGACAATAGCGTGTCAACCGCTTCCGAGGCCAGGATGCCAAGCGTGATGCCGGAGAAATAGATCAAATCGGCGGCTTCGATTGCCGTGCGCAGATGGTCCGCGTCAGCGGCCAGTTTTTTGGCGGCGGCGGTATCGCGCCAGTAGCTGAACGTGCGTTCGCCGTCCTTCAGGGTGATGAGGTAGAGACCGGGCGTTTTGCCGGGGATGCGGCGGATATGGCTGATGCCTATGCCGGCCTTTTCCATCATCGCCAGCATTTCGTCAGACATCGGATCGTCGCCCAGCACCGTAAAATAGTCGACCGACCAATCGGCCGGGAGGCAGGCGCGGGCATACCAGGCGGTGTTGAACGTGTCGCCGGCAAAGCCGCGCCGCAATAGGCCATCGCCCGCCTGCGACAGTTCCACCATGCACTCGCCGATCGATAGAAACTTTCCGCCCAAAATCGCTCTCCCAACAATTTTCGTCATTTGGCGATACGCGATGACGGTTTGGGAGGCAAGGGTGGAGTGGAACTCGGCTTGATGGCAAACCTTGCAGTCTCCGATTTCGTCATCCTAGGGCTTGTCCCTAGGATCTAACCACGCAGATGATATCAGGCCGTTGCAGATCCTCGGCACAAGGCCGAGGATGGCGATGGAGAGGTTTGCCCCCCTTTGTTTACAGGCAGAGACCGAAAGCCTCAAACCTCTGCCGGCCGGTCCATGTGGTAACACGCGGCCGACTGGCCGGGGCGCACCCGTTCGGTCGGCGGCATCTTGGTGCGACAGATATCCGTCGCTTTCCAGCAGCGCGGCTGGAAGGGGCAGCCCGGCGGCGGGTTCATCGGCGAGGGCGGATCGCCCTGCAGGCGGATGCGCGAGCGTTGGCGGGCGAGTTTCGGATCCGGGATCGGCGCCGCTGAAAACAGCGCCTGCGTATAGGGGTGCGCCGGAGCGCTGAACACGGTGGCACAGTCGCCCGCCTCGACGATCCGGCCGAGATAGAGCACCAGCACATCGTCCGAGATCAGCCGCACGACGGACAAGTCATGGCTGATGAAGATCAGCGTGAGGCCGAACTCCTTGCGCAGCTTGCGCAGGAGCGTGATCACCTGACCCTGTATTGATACGTCGAGCGCCGAGACCGGTTCGTCGCAGACGATCAGCTTCGGCCGCGTGATGACGGCGCGGGCAATGCCGATACGCTGCGCCTGGCCGCCGGAAAATTCGTGCGGATAGCGATTGATCATTTCCGGCACGAGGCCGACCGCGTTCATGATCTCGCGAACGCGTTCCAGACGCTGGGCGCGGCTGAGCTTCGGCTCGAACACGGTGAGCGGTTCGGCGATGATGTCGCCCACCGTCATGCGCGGATCAAGCGAGGCGATCGGATCCTGAAAGATGATCTGCATGTCGCGGCGGGCCATGCGGATCTGTTCTTCCGAAAGATCGAGCAGGTTCTTGCCCTGCCAGACAACCCGACCTTTCTGGGCGCGGATCAATTGCAGGATCGAGCGGCCGAGCGTGGATTTTCCGCAACCGCTTTCCCCGACGATGCCGAGCGTGCGGCCTTCCTTCAGTTCGAACGAAACGTCGTTGACGGCCGTCAGTATGGTCGGCTTCTTGAAGAAGGACTTTGCCTGGATCTCGAACTGGGTGGTGAGGTTTTCGACCTTGAGCAGGGTCGGAGCCGCCAATGTCTGATCAAGCATGGGTCAACAGCTCCTCACGACGCGGGAAGGGGTGGAAACAGGCGGCGCAATGCTGCGGCGCCAGTGTTTCGAGCTGAGGCGGACGATCGATGCAGTCGTCCTGAACCTGCGGACAGCGTGGCGAGAAATTGCAGCCCTTTGGCAGATGCTGCAGGTTCGGCGGGCGGCCGGGAATGACGACGAGTTCGTCGACATCTTGATCGGGACGCGGGATCGCCGCATGCAGTGCTGCCGTGTAAGGGTGGGCCGGCTTTTCGAACAGTTCGTCGACCGGGGCTTCTTCCACGATATTGCCAGCATACATGACGGCAACACGATCGGCGAGGCCGGCGACGACGCCGAGATCGTGGGTGATCATCAGCAGTGCCGTGTTCATCTCAGCGGTCAAATCGTTGAAAAGATCAAGAATCTGCGCCTGAATGGTGACGTCGAGCGCGGTGGTCGGCTCGTCGGCGATCAGCAGTTTTGGTTTGGTGAGCAGCGCCATGGCGATGACGATGCGCTGGCGCATGCCGCCCGACAGTTCATGCGGGTAGAGATTGAACCGACGGGTCGGGTCAGGGATGCCGACGCGCTTGAGCATATCCAGCGCTTCGGCGCAGGCCGCTCTGGCGGTGAAGCCGCGGTGAATCTCAAGCTGTTCGGTCAGTTGCCGGGAGATCTTGAGAGATGGATTCAAGGCGGTCATGGGGTCCTGGAAGACCATGGCCATGTCCTTGCCGCGCACCTTGTCGAGTTCGCGGGGGTTCAGCGCCAGCACGTCGCGGCCTTCGAGCAGCGCCTGACCGGAGGTATGGCCGTTCTTGGCAAGCAGGCCCATGATGCCGAGAAAGGTCTGGCTTTTACCTGAGCCCGATTCACCGACGATGGCGATACGTTCGCCGCGACGGACCGTCAGGTTCATGTTCGAGACGGCCTTCACGTCGCCATCCGGCGTCTTGAAGGTGATCGAATAGTCCCTCAGTTCGAGAAGGACGTCTTTTTGCGTCTGATCTGTCATATCAGCGATCCTTCGGGTCGAACGCGTCGCGCAGGCCGTCGCCGATGAACAGCAGGCTGAGCAGAAGCGAGACAAGGAAGATGGCCGGAAAAGCGAGAAGCCACGGCATGCTTTCCATGGCGTCGGTGCCTTCGGCAATCAGCGTGCCGAGCGAGGTCAGCGGTTCCTGAACACCGAAGCCGAGATAGGACAGGAAGCTTTCCGTCGCGATGATTTCCGGCACGGTGAGGGCGGCAAAGATGACCACCGGTCCGACAAGGTTCGGGATGATGTGCTTGGTGATGATTTTGAGTGGCTTCTGTCCGGAGGCGCGGGCGGCCTCGACGAATTCGCGGTGTTTGAGCGACAGCGTCTGACCGCGCACGATACGGGCCATGGTCAGCCATTCCAAAGCGCCGATCGCTGCGAAGAGCAGGTAGACGTTGCGGCCAAAAATGACCATCAGCAGGATGACGAAGAGGATGTATGGAAGGGCGTACATGATGTCGACGAAGCGCATCATGATGGCATCCAGCCGTCCGCCGAAATAACCGGAGATCGCGCCGTAGAGTACGCCGATCACCATCGAGACGAGGGTGGCGACGAAGGCGACGGCGAGTGAGACGCGGGTGCCGTAAAGCACGCGGGCTAAAAGATCGCGGCCGTTCGGGTCGGTGCCAAAGTAGTGGCCGTCTTCCCAGGAGGGCGGGGCGCGGAAGGCGGCCCAGTCCGGGTCCTCGTAATTGTGCGGGATCAAATACGGGCCGAGGAAGGCGGCGAGGATGAGGAGTGCCAGGACGATGATCGAAACGACCGCCGCCTTGTTGCGACAGAGCCTGCGCATCGCGTCTTTTGTCAGCGAACGACCTTCCGGGGAAAGACCTTCCGCTTCCAGCAGTTCGGCCGCGAGCAGCTCTCTTTTTGCGGGATTGAGGATCATCTGCTTCTCACTTTCGGGTCAAGCCAGGCATAGGCGATATCGACGATGAGGTTCAGGAAGACGATCAGCACCATGTAGAAGATGACCGTGCCGAGAACCATGCCGTAATCGCGGTTGAGCGCGGCCGTGATAAAGTAGCGGCCGATGCCGGGAAGCCCAAAGATGCTTTCAACAACCAGCGAACCGGTGAGAAGATAACTTGCCGCCGGGCCGAGATAGGAGACGACCGGCATCATGGCGGGTTTCAGCGCGTGGCGCATGACGGTAAGGCGCGGGCCGATGCCCTTGGCCTTGGCGGTGCGGATGAAATTCTGGTTCATCACCTCGATCATCGAACCACGGGTGATGCGCGAAATGCGCCCCGCATGCGGCAGCGCCATGACGATAACGGGCAGGACGAGGAATTTCAGCGATCCATCCCCCCAGCCGCCGACCGGAAGCCATGCCAGCTGGATGCCGAAGACGAGTTGCAGGATGGGCGCGATGAGGAAGTTCGGCAGAACGACGCCCACCAGGATCATCGCTCCGAGGATATAGTCCGGCATCTTGTTCTGATAGAGCGCCCCAAGACAGCCGACGGCAACGCCGATGACGATGGCAAGCACGAAGGCGGTCAGGCCGAGCGTGAACGTATAGGGTAGGCCGACCATGATCTGCTGCGCGACGTTGAAGTCCTCGCTCGAGAAGGAGGGGCCGAGATCGCCCTTGAGAAGGTCGCCGACGTAATAGAGATACTGCTGGATGAGCGGCTTATCGAGATTGTAGTGGGCCGCAAGGTTTTGCAGGATCGCCGGCGGCAGCGAACGTTCGCCATCGAACGGGCCACCGGGCGCGAGACGGAGAACGAAAAAACAGGCCGTCACGGCGATCCACAAGACCGGGATCGTCGAGAGCAGGCGACGGAAAGCGTAACTGAGCATGATTGATACGGATCGGGCGTTGTCATCCGGCACTCTGCCTGAAACCCGGTAGGATTTCGGCCGGCAGACATGCAGCATCGAAAGGTGCTGCAGCGCCGTGCGCAATGAACGCAAGACGCTGCGAGACGAAGAGCCCTGACTCCCTGTTATTCTTTGATCGAGAGCCAGCGCGTGCGGTGGATATCCTTGACGTTGTCTTCGAAGCCCGAGATTTTCGGGGATACGACGTTCTTGGACACATAGTAGTAGATCGGCAGCGCCGCGCTGTCATCGAGCGCGATCTTCTCGGCCTGCTTGAACATCTCGGCGCGCTTTTTCATGTCCTTTTCCAGGTTGCCGTCCTTGATCAGCTTGTCATAGTCGGCATTGGACCAGCGGCCGTAGTTCATCGGAACGCCTGTCACGAGCAGGTTCAGGAAGTTGTCCGGGTCATTGTAGTCGGCGAGCCAGCCAGCACGGCCAACCTGCACGTCACCGCGCTGCAACTGGTCGTAATGGACCTTGGTTTCGGCATTCACGAGTTCGACATTGACGCCCAGCGGTTTCCACATGGCGGCGATCGCAACGGCGATGCGTTTGTGGTTGTCGTTGGTGTTGTACTTGAGCTGCAGGGTCAGCGGCTTGTCCGGGCCGAAACCGGCTTCGGTGAGAAGCTTCTTGGCTTCCTCGACCTTCTGCTTGTAGGGCTCATCCTTCCACGAGACGTAGGCGGGCTCATCATAATTGGCCGTGCCCGGCGGGACCCAGGAATAGGCCGGCAGTTCGCCGGTGCCGAGAATCTGCGGGCCGATCACTTCGCGGTTGATCGCCATGGACAAGGCCTGGCGAACGCGCTTGTCCTTGGTAGGCTCGGCCTGAGAGTTGATGACGTAGTAATAGAGGCCCGAGAACGGCGCGACATGCGCCTGACCCGGCAGGTTCTTCTGCATCCAGGCGTACTGGTCGGTCGGGAAGTCGGTGAGGATATCGAATTCGCCGGCGCGGTAACGCTTCAGAGCAGCCTCCTGATCTTCCAGCACGAAGAATTTCGCACCGTCGATTTTGAGGTCGGCCGTGCCGTAATACTGATCGTTCTTGACGGTGGTGACGTGGCTGCCCGGAACCCATTCGACCGGCTTGTACGGGCCGTTGGTGACGATCGTGCCGATCTTGACCCAATCGGCGCCCTTGGCCTCAACGAGATGCTTCGGCAGCGGATAGGCCGTGTAATGGGTCAGCGAGTCAAGGAAGTAGGGCGTCGGGTTTTCGAGCGTGATCTCGAGCGTCTTGTCGTCGATGGCCTTGACCCCGAGCTGGCTGGCATCGGCGATCTCGCCCTTGTTGATCTTTTCAGCATTCTTGATCGAGTATTGCAGGTAGGCGTAATCGGCGGCGGCCTTCGGATCCATCAGGCGCTGAAAGGCGAATACGAAGTCACCGGCGGTCACGGGCTGCCCGTCCGACCACTTGATGCCGTCACGCAGCTTGAAGGTGTAGACGCGGCCATCATCGGACACGGTCCAGCTTTCCGCCTGGCCGGGGATTGGCTTGACCTTCGGATCCTCGGTCACGAGGCCTTCGAAGATGTCGCCGGCAATGCGGTTTTCCCAGTCACCGGACAATTTCTGTGGATCGAGCGACTGCGGGTCGCCGCCATTGTGGATGTTGAGCGTCGCCGCCTCGACCGATGAGAGGGCGGAACAGGCCAGCAATGCGCCAAACACTGCCGTTGCCAGAAATTTCCTGCTGGAATGATACATGGGAAAACCCCCACCTTTCCAAGGCTTCGAAGCCTTTTTCGTTTATGTTCCCGTTTTTCCGCGTTGCAGAAAGCGGCAGACTAGTGCTGCGACTGCGACATTGTAACCCCCCGAATTCTGGGGGTGTATGTAGCCGCAATCTTTGCGATGCCATCAATCTTGCGTCAGTCCCTTCGGATTACCGGCCAGAACCCCATTACGGCGCGGCCGGCCACCCTCGGTTGCCTTTTGACCGCGGGGGCTTATTTGGAGACTGACGAACTCCAAGAGAGGTATATGCTGATGATTTCGCAGGCAGACATCCGATCCGATTGGTGGCGCGGCGCCGTGATCTATCAGGTCTATCCGCGTTCCTTTCAGGACACGACGGGTGACGGTCTCGGCGATATCAGAGGCATAACCGAGCGGCTCGGCCATATTGCCTCGCTCGGCGTTGACGCGATCTGGCTTTCGCCCTTCTTCACCTCGCCGATGGCCGATATGGGCTATGACGTTTCCGATTACTGCAATGTCGATCCGATGTTTGGAACGCTTGCCGATTTCGACGAAATGCTGGCGGAGGCGCATCGTCTGGGCCTCAAAGTCATCATCGATCAGGTAATTTCCCACACGTCCGACCAGCATCCCTGGTTCATCGAAAGCCGTTCGAGCCGGACCAATGCCAAGGCCGACTGGTATGTCTGGGCGGATGCCAAACCGGACGGAACGGCGCCGACCAACTGGCTTTCGATCTTCGGCGGCCCGGGTTGGGAATGGGACGGCGTGCGCAAGCAATATTACATGCACAATTTCCTGATCGCCCAGCCGGACCTGAATTTTCACAATCCGGATGTGCAGGATGCGATGCTCGATACGATCCGCTTCTGGCTGGATCGTGGCGTCGACGGTTTTCGCCTCGACACGGTGAACTACTATTTTCACGACCGGCAGCTGCGCAGCAATCCGCCGATGGTTTACGACACCGATGGCGCCGGCATGGAAACCGACACCAATCCATATTCGATGCAGAACCATCTCTATGACAAGACGCAGCCGGAAAATATCGAATTCCTGAAACGGTTCCGCAAGCTGCTCGACAGTTACGAAGGCCGCGCCAGTGTGGGTGAAGTGGGCGACGGGCCGCGCTCGCTGAACACGTTGGCGCTCTACACGACTGGCAATGACAAGCTGCACATGTGCTACACGTTCGACCTTCTGGGGCCGGCTTTTTCGGCCGGCTATATCCGCAAGGTCATGCAGACCGTGCTCGACACGGTTGTCAACGGCTGGGTGTGCTGGGCGTTTTCAAACCACGATGTGGTGCGCCACGTTACCCGCTTCATCGAAAACCCGCAGGAGCAGGAACGCGTCGCGAAAATCTCGGCGACGCTGATATCCTCCCTGCGCGGCTCGATCTGCCTCTATCAGGGCGAGGAACTGGGCCTGACCGAGGCGGTGCTTTCCTTCGAGGATCTGCGCGATCCCTACGGCATCCGCTTCTGGCCGGCCTTCAAGGGGCGTGACGGATGCCGCACGCCGATGGTCTGGGAAAGCGCAAAGCCACATGCGGGCTTCACCGAGGGCACGAAAACCTGGCTGCCGGTTCCGGCGGAGCATGCATCGCGCGCCGTCGATACGCAGGAGGGGCTGGAGACGTCGGTACTGGCGCATTACCGGGCGACCATCGCGTTCCGCAAGGCGCACCCGGCGCTGGTCGATGGCGACATGATCTTCCTCGAGACCAATCAGGATCTGCTGGCCTTCATCCGCGAGAAGGGCGGTGAAAAGCTGCTCTTCGTCTACAATCTCACGCGCGAACCGCAGACATTCACGCTACCGAAGCGGTTGGGCGATGTAATGCCGGTGGATCTGCCGGGATTCATCTCCAAGCTCGACGGCGGCGCAGTCAAGCTCGATGCGATCGACGCTTTTTGCGCGCGTGTTTGAGCGCCTGTCTCATGCGTCGGCATAGCTGTTCGGTTCACCCCGCACCCTCGAAATGTCGCGGATGGGCGGAGCGCCGAACAGGCGGCGGTATTCGCGGCTGAACTGCGAGGGGCTGTCGTAACCGACGCGATGGGCGGCGGTGGCGGCGTCAAGCGCTTCGGCCAAAATCATGCGCCGGGCTTCCTGCAGGCGCAGCTGTTTCTGGTACTGCAGCGGGCTCATGGCTGTAATTTCCCGGAAATGCTCGTGCAGCGAGGACGAACTCATGTTGGCTTCGCTGGCGACGCGATCAATGGAAAAGGGCTTGTCGAAATTGTCGCGGATCCAGGTGATCGCACGGTTGACCTGCTGGAGCCGGCTTTCCGGCATCAGCATGCGGCGCACCTTATGGGCCTGCTCGCCGCGCATCAGCCGGTAAAGCAGTTCGCGTTCGGCCAGCGGGGCAAGGAAATCGATGTCCTCCGGCGTGTCGAGAAGGTGCGTCAGGCGCAGGGCCGCGTCGAGAAAGCTGGGCGAAGCCTCGCTGACGCAAAGGCCGGTACCGCAGCGGGCGGTGCCAGTCTCGGCCGTGCGCGGCATTTCCATCAGCAATGAGCCGAGCGCCGGCATGTCGAGCGTCAGCAATAGCGACATATAGGGTTTTTCGGGGCTCGCCTCGACGATGCGGCTGATCACCGGAAGTTCTACCGACACGACGAGATGGCGACCGGCACCGTATTCATAGGTGTGATCGGCCAGCGTCACATGCTTGGTGCCCTGCACGACGATGCACAGCGAAGGCTGGGTGACGCTGCGGATCGGTTCGGTGGGGTTGGAAATACGGATCAGCGACAGGTTCGGGATTTTTGTGGGATGGACGCCGTCGCAATCGGTGTGTTGTGCAATTTTTGTGACAAGCGTTGCGAGATGATCCATTGCATTGTCTCCAGTCCGTATCGCGAATATCCGTCGATTTCGATAATCTTCCTTACCGCCTGCTGTGCTTCCACGCCAGAGGTTCGAAAGAGCTTTCGGAGAAATGTGCAATCATTCCGGAGGTCTGGTCTACCGCGTGAGGCGCAGGCTGGCGCATAAAACACTCACCCGGCAATGAAAGCCGGTGCCTCTCAACGTAAACACAAACCAACCAGAGGAGACGGTCATGACCGCATGGAACCAGCTTTTGCAAACCGCTCGCCGGATGGTGAGCAAACTTGTCCATTTTATCGCGCACCAGCTCGCCGAGCGCCGCGCCGCCAAGCCACGCAGGTATATGAACGGGTAACGTTCTCCTGCGTCTTCCTTCGAGCTTGTCCCGAGGATCTGACCTGCTTGCAAGAGAATTGAAAAGCAGCGGATACTCGAACAGGCCCGGGCATGACGACAAGAGACCTAAACCGAAAAGGCCCGCGAGCGCTCGCGGGCCTTTCGTCATTTCAGCAGTTGGTCAAGGCCCGCATCTCAATCGAAATGCAGTTCGCGCTCGCCCTGCTCGTCGCGGATGCAGGTCTGCAGGCCGATCTTGTTAAGGATGTTGAGGAACGGGCGCGGGGCCAGTTCTTCGACATTGGCCATCTTCTTCACATCCCATTCGCCCGTTGCCACCAGCATTGCTGCTGCGACCGGGGGAACACCGGCGGTGTAGGAGATGCCCTGAGAGCCGACTTCGTTGAAGGCTTCCTTGTGGTCGGCGACGTTGTAGATGAACACCGTGCGTTCCTTGCCGTCCTTCAAACCCTTCACGAAGTCACCGATGCAGGTCTTGCCTTCGTATTCCGGCGCCAGCGAGGACGGATCGGGCAGGCAGGCTTTTACGACCTTGAGCGGCACGACTTCGTCGCCATTGGCAAGCTTTACCGGCTGTTCGGAGAGGAGGCCGATGTTCTTCAGCACGGTGAAGACGTTGATGTAGTGATCGCCAAAGCCCATCCAGAAGCGCACGTCGGCGCCTTCCATGTTCTTGGCCAGCGAATGCACTTCGTCATGGCCGCAGAGATAGGCGCGGCGGGTGCCGACGACCGGCAGGTCGTAGTCCTTGCCGATTTCGAACATCTTGTTGACGTTCCACTCGCCGCCCTGCCACGAATAAACGACGCCGGTGAACTCGCGAAAGTTGATTTCCGGGTCAAAGTTGGTGGCGAAATATTTGCCGTGGCTGCCGGCGTTGATATCGACGATATCGACGTCGGTGACGGTGTCGAGATATTCGTCCTTGGCCAGACGCGCATAGGCGTTGACGACGCCCGGATCGAAACCGGCGCCGAGGATGGCGGTGATGCCCTTTTCCTCGCATTCGGCGGCACGCTTCCACTCGTAGTTACCGTACCACGGCGGGGTCTCGCAGATCTTGTTCGGCTCTTCGTGGATGGCGGTATCGATATAGGCGACGCCGGTATCCATGCAGGCACGCAGCACCGACATGTTCAAGAAGGCGGTGCCGACATTGATGACGATCTGGCTGCCGGTCTTGACGATCAGGGCCTTGGTGGCTTCGATGTCGAGCGCGTCAAGCGCGTGACCTTCAAGCACGCCTTCCTGCTTCATCGCCTTCTTTTCATGAACCGAAGCAATAATGGCGTCACATTTCGACTTGGTGCGCGATGCGATATGAATATCACCGAGGACATCGTTGTTCTGCGCACACTTGTGGGCAACGACCTGTGCGACGCCGCCGGCGCCGATGATGAGCACGTTCTTTTTCATTCTGGGGACCACTCCTTGCGTCCAATCGTCAGACGAGTCTGTTCCTGTGGGCCTTTGGCCCTTTCTGATCAGGATAGGCTCTGTTCGTAGTCCGTGTAGTCAAACTCACGGACCGTCCTGAGGCTGCCATCCAGTTCCCGGATGGCGATTGCCGGCATTTTCACGCCGTTAAACCAGTTTTTCTTGACCATCGTGTAGCCCGCGGCATCCTGGAACGAGATGCGGTCGCCGACCTCTACTTCTTCGGGGAAGTCGAATTCTCCAAAGATGTCTCCGGCAAGGCATGACTTGCCGCAGACCATCGCACGATGGGGTCCCTGGTTGGGGTGAACCTTGGCATTCTCACGATAGATCAGGAGATCCAGCATGTGCGCTTCGATGGAACTATCCACCACGACAAGGTTCTTGCCGTTGTAAAGTGTATCGAGGACGGTGGTTTCCAGCGTCGTCGATTTTGTGATCGAGGCTTCGCCCGGCTCGAGATAGACCTGAACGCCATATTCGCCGGAGAAGCGCTTGAGGCGCTCGGCAAAGGCATCGACCGGGTAATCATCGCCGGTGAAATGGATGCCGCCGCCGAGCGAGACCCATTCGGCCTTCTTCAGGAGCGGCGCAAACTTTTGCTCGATATCGCCGAGCATGCGGTCGAACAGGGCAAAATCCTTGTTCTCGCAGTTGTTGTGGATCATGAAGCCGGTAATCATGTCCATGACCGGATCAACCTTCGCCAGATCCCATTCGCCGAGGCGCGAGAAGGGACGGGCGGGATCAGCCAGATCGAAGCTCGAGGACGAAACGCCGGGGTTGAGGCGCAGGCCGCGGGTAATGCCGGACGACTGGCTTTCGAACCGCTGCAACTGGCCGATCGAGTTGAAGATGATCTTGTCGGCGTGCGACACGACCTCGTCGATCTCGTAATCGGCATAGGCGACGGAATAGGCGTGCGTTTCCTTGCCAAAACGTTCGTGGCCGAGGCGGACTTCATTCAGCGACGAGGAGGTCGTGCCGTCCATGTAATCGCGCATGAAATCGAAGACCGACCATGTGGCGAAGCACTTCAGCGCCAGCAATGCCTTGGCGCCCGACTTCTCACGTACAGTGGCAATCCGTTCCATGTTCTGGAGCAGTTTTGACTTGTCGATGAGGTAGTAGGGTGTTTGCAGCATTTCGTTCGGGTGACCTTCTTACAGTTCCTCTAAAAGGTAAGGGGGCCTATTGCCTGACGCAGATGACATCTTCAAGACCCAACACACGATTGTTTGCCGGAAAGGCGGTTACTTCACGAGCTTGTCGTAATCGGCATGTGAGCCGATCCAGAACCAGATGAAGTCGTCGTCTTGCCTGATCGCGAGCGCGCGCCACGATTTTCCCACTCGGGCCGACCAAAAACGACCCAGCGCCTTGAAATGCAGCGAAGGGTGTCTGGGGTCGGTTTTGAGCAGTTCGAAATTGGTGTCGGCGAGTTTTTGCACATGTCGCGGCAGCCGGCGGTATGTGTCCCAAAAACCGGCCGTGGCATGATGGTTCACAGGGGGCGCGTCCGTCGGGCTTCAAACTCCGCCAGGGCGCCCTCGGCCAGACCGTCGAGTTTTCCAGAGGTACTGTCACTCTCGATCCGTTCATCCCAGCGCGCGGCTTGAAAGGAATCAAACCAGTCGGAAAAGGCCTCCAGTTCCTCGCCAGTCAGTTCGGCTACGGATTTTTCGATCTGTTCAAGCTTGGTCATGTCGGAACTCTCAATCGTGCAGGCAAGCACGATATAGCAGAATGCCGGGTTGTGTTGAAGTTCAGCCTTTCGGCGAATTGCAATCTGACAGTTCGTCATATCGTGACACAGTGCCCGGCTCCCACAATGTCCGGTCGCCTCCAAAACATTCGCATGCATTTAACCCTTTACACCGGGGGGGGAAATCATGGGCAGCAATTTCATTAGGACCACGGACGGTACGCAGATTTTCTACAAGGACTGGGGCTCGAAGGACGCCCAGCCGATCGTTTTCGATCATGGCTGGCCGCTTTTGGCCGATGACTGGGATGCACAGATGCTGTTTTTCCTCCACGAGGGATATCGCGTGATCGCCCATGACAGGCGCGGCCATGGCCGTTCCAGCCAGTCCGATACAGGCAATGAGATGGACACCTACGCTGCCGATGTAGCCGAACTTGCCGCGCATCTCGATCCAAGGGACGCCATCCAAGTCGGTCACTCGACTGGTGGTGGCGAGGTGAAGGGCTATGTCGCCAAATTCGGCCAGCCGCGGGGCCGGGTGGCCAAGGCGGTGCTGATAGGGGCGGTCCCGCCTGTCATGGTGAAATCGGACAAAAATCCGAGAGGCTTGCCGCTCGACGTGTTTGATGATTTTCGCAAGGTGCAGGCCGCCAACCGGGCGCAATCCTTCATCGAGATGCCAACCGGCCATCCTACGGCTATAGCTGGCCGGGCGCGGAAGTGTCAGAAGGTGTCATTCGCAACTGGTGGCGGCAGGCTGGCGTTTTTTAGGCGTAGCCTCTCGTTCGTCATGCTCGGGCTTGTCCCGAGCATCTGCTGCATTGTCTGTGATGCATGGTCAGATCCTCGGCTCAAGGCCGAGGATGACGGAGGAGATGGAGGTTTTCCCCGCTCATCAAATCAGCTCAAACCTATCGACATCCACCATCCCCATATCCGAAATTTTCAGATGCGGGATGACCGGCAGCGGCAGGAAGGCCACTTGCAGGAAGGGTTCTTCCAGAGTCGTTCCAAGGGCATAGGCCGACTTCCTCAAGTCGTGCAGCGTGTCGCGTACCCATTCGTAGGGTTCAAGACTCATCAGGCCGGCAACGGGCAGCGCGATCTCGCCGGTCACCTTGCCGTCTTCCACGACGACAAAACCGCCCTTGATTTCGCCCAGCCGATTGGCCGCCAGTGCCATGTCGTCTTCTGAGACGCCGACCACGCAGATATTGTGGCTGTCATGGCCGACGGTGGAGGCGATCGCCCCCTTCTTCAACCCAAAACCCTGCACGAAACCGTTGGCGTGGTTGCCGTTCTTGCCGTGTCGCTCGATGACCGCGACCTTGATGATGTCGCGCTCCAGATCGACGCCGGTCTGGTTGCCGGAGGCGGGCAGGCGGTAACGGCGGTGTTCGGTGATGATTTTTCCAGGCATGACACCGATCACAGGCGTTTCACCCTCGGCGAAAGGCACGCCGAAATGCATGGCCTGCACGGGCCGCGCCTTGACGCTGTCGAGGCCGACTGGCACGACCGGCTTGCGGGTGGCAAACAGTTCGTCGGTGACCTTGCGACCGGCGGAAAACACCATGTCGGCCTTGCAGTTTTCAAGGCTGTCGATGATCACGAGATCGGCGCGCCAGCCGGGTGCGACAAGACCGCGATCCCGCAGGCCAAAAGCCTTGGCGGCGGAGATGGAAGCGGCGCGGTAGACCGCGAGCGGTTCGACGCCGTTAGCGATCGCCGTGCGAATCATGTAGTCGAGATGGCCCTGCTCGGCGATGTCGAGCGGATTGCGGTCGTCTGTGCAAAGCGCCAGATAGGGCGACAGGCGTTCGGTGAGGATCGGCATCAGCGCGTGCAGATCCTTGGAGACCGAGCCTTCGCGCACGAGAATGTGCATGCCCTTGCGGATCTTTTCGAGCGCTTCTTGCGCCGTCGTGCATTCGTGTTCGGTGCGGATGCCGGCGGATAGGTAGCCGTTCAGATCGTTGCCGGAGAGAAGCGGCGCGTGGCCGTCGATATGGTCGCCGTAAAAGGCGTCGAGTTTGGCCAGGCAGATCGGGTCCTTGTGGATGACGCCCGGGAAATTCATGAACTCGGCAAGGCCGATAACCTTCGGGTGATCGCGGAAGGGCAGCAGCTTTTCGATCGGCAGATCGGCGCCGGCGGTTTCCAGATGCGTGGCGGGCACGCAGGAAGAGAGCTGGACGCGGATATCCATGATCGTCTGCTCGGCGCTATCGAGGAAGAACTGGATGCCCTCGGCGCCGATGACATTGGCGATCTCGTGCGGATCGCAAATCGCGGTCGTCACGCCATAAGGCAGCACACAGCGGTCGAATTCATGCGGTGTGACGAGAGAGGATTCGATGTGGAGGTGCGTATCGATGAAACCCGGAACGACGATCTTTCCAGAAATGCCGATCTCTGTCTTGCCGGTGTACTCGCCGCAGGTGCCGACGATGCGGTCACCGCAGATGGCAATGTCCGACGCGACCAGTTCGCCGGTGACCAGATCGAAGAACTGCCCGCCCTTTAGCACGATATCCGCAGGTGCGCGACCGGTGCCCTGGTCGATCAACGTTTCGAGGCGGTGGCTCATGGAAGGCTCCTGAAGCTGAAATGATTCCCCTATTTACCCGCTTGAGGCCGAGCCGGGGAGGGGCATAACCAGGATAGCGCCGGTTTGCCCTGCAGCCGAATTGCGTTGTGGAGGCGGCAGGTGAGCGCTTATGGTGCGACCATGAACACACAGAAGCCTTCCGGCCCGCATTCGCAGGGGCCGATCATCGTTTTCGACGCCGAATGCGTCCTATGCTCCGCCAATGCGCAATTCGTGTTGCGCCACGACCACGGGCACCGGTTTCGGTTGGCGTCGATGCAAGGCGAGGTCGGAGCCGCGCTCTATCGACATTTCGGCATCGATCCCGCCGATCCCGAGACGATGATCGTGGTCGAAGGCGGCCGGGCCTTGCGCGACAGCGAGGCCGTGCTTGCCATCTATGACGGTCTCGGCTGGCCGTGGAAAGCGCTGACCGGCCTGCGGCTTGTGCCCCGCGGCCTGCGAGACCCGCTCTATCGGCTGATCGCCCGCAACCGCTACCGCATTTTCGGGAAGCGCCAGACCTGCTGGGTGCCGTCGCGCGAGCATGCGGATCGTATGCTGTAAGGGAAACCAAAAACGGGCGCCAGAAGGCGCCCGCTTCGATATCAAATTCGACGGTGCGGATTACTCGGCGGCGACGGTCTTGCCGCCTTCCCACTTGTAGACGGAGAAGCTCTGCGAGGTGAGGTCGCCGGTTTCGCCGTAGGTCAGTTCGCCGATGGCGGTCTTGATGGCGGTGCCGTCCTTCAGCGCTTCGGCCACGGCCTCGGCGTCATCGGTGCTGCCGGCCTTGGTGATGCCGGCGGCGATGACTTCGACGGCCGCATAGGTGTTCAGCGTAAAGGCTTCGGCCGGGATGTTGCGCGCGGCAAGCGCATCGGCGGCCGTCTTGCTGTCGGCATTCTTCAAAGCGTCGGCGGCATTGGTGTAGATCGTGCCGTTGGCCGCGTCGCCGCCGGTGGCGATGAATTCGCTGTTCGACAGGCCGTCACCAGCGATCAGCTGCACAGTCATGCCGGCGTCCTTCATCTGACGCACGAGGAGCCCGGCTTCCGGATGATAGCCACCGAAATATAGCACGTCGACGCCCTGCGATTTCATGCGGGTGACGAGCGCGCTGAAATCCTTGTCGCCGGCAGTCACAGCGTCGTTGAAGACTTCGGTCACGCCGGCGGCGTTCAGCGAAGCCTTGAAGGCGTCGGCCAGGCCCTTCCCGTACTGACCCTTGTCGTTGAGGATGGCGATCTTCCTGTCCTTGAACTTCTCGACGACGTAGGCAGCGGCAACTTCCGCCTGCTGGTCGTCACGACCGCAGGTGCGGAAAATGGTCGACAGGCCACGCGTCGTCAGTTCCGGCGAGGTGGCGGTAGGGGTCACCATCAGCGCGCCGTTTTCGGAAAACACGATCGAGGCGGGAACCGATACGCCTGAGGTGACCGGACCGACCACGAAGCGGATGTCGTCGGCGATCAACTGATTGGCGGCGGAAACACCCTGCTTCGGATCACCAGCATCGTCGGCAATCTTGAGGACCAGCTTTTCGCCGTTGACACCGCCCTTCTTGTTGATTTCCGCGACAGCCGTTTCCGCGCCGTTCTTGATCTGGGCGCCGATGGCGGCGACCGGGCCGGTGAGCGGCGCCATCAGGCCAATGGTGATGTCGGCATGCGCGAGAGGCGCAAAAGCAAGCGTTGCGGCGAGCGTCGCGGTGATCGTCTTCAATGTCATTTTCGTCTCCATGGGGCACGGGCCTCCCAACCCGTATGTTCATCGTGTCGCAGCATCGCTCCGTGATCTCCCGACATGATTTTGTCGTTCAGAAGCCGGGCAGCCGTGACGGTCCATCCGCCGCGCGGCCATGTTTGGCTCGCAGGCAGTCGGCAATTTTTCTAGAAATAATCGCCGCGCCGCGCAAGAAGATAACCGAAAGGACCGCGGTCTTGTTGTATTAATTCAAGGCTTTTCACGGCGACGTGATGGGCACTGACGCACGGTCGACAGGTCGACGTCAGGCGACCGCACCGAACTGCGCCTCGTGGAGGCGGGCATAGGCTCCGCCCCTGGCAAGCAGGGCGGCATGCGAGCCCTGTTCAAGAATGCCTTGCGGCCCCATGACGACGATCCGGTCGGCATTGCGAATGGTAGCGAGACGGTGCGCCACGATGAGCGAGGTGCGGCCGCGCGACAACTCTCCGAGCGCCTGCTGGATGGCATATTCGGTGGCCGAATCCAGCGCCGAAGTGGCCTCATCGAGAATGAGGATCGGGGGATCCTTCAGGAAGATGCGGGCGATCGCCAGACGCTGCTTCTGGCCACCCGACAGCTTGACGCCGCGCTCGCCGACCGGCGTGTCGAGACCTTCCGGCAGCGACAGGATGAACTCGTCGAGAGCCGCACGGCGCAGCGCCTCTATGATTTCCTCGTCGGTTGCGCCAAGACGGCCATAGGCGATGTTTTCGCGGATGGTCGAGCCGAACAGGAAGACATCCTGCTGCACAAGGCCGATCTGGTTGCGTAGCGACGCCTGGGTCATGTCGCGGATACCGATGCCATCGATCAGGATCGCGCCGGCGTCGACCTCGTAAAAGCGCGGCAGGAGAGAGCAGAGTGTCGTCTTGCCGGCACCCGATGCGCCGACAAAGGCGATGGTTTCGCCGGGCGCGATCTTCAGGTTCAGGTGCTCGAAGACTTTGGACTTGCCGTCATAGCTGAAAGCGACGTCGCGGTATTCAATGGCGCCGGTAAGGTGCTCGACTTCGCGCGCATCCGGTTTGTCAGCGATGTCGGGGGCGGTGTCGATCAGTGCGGTGAAGCGGGAGAAGCCGGCGATGCCCTTCGGATAGGACTCGATCACCGAAGTGATCTTGTCGATCGGGCGGAAGAAGACGTTGACCAGCAGCAGGAAGCCGACAAAGCCGCCATAGGTGAGTTCACCCTGGATGACCAGATAGGTGCCGAAGATCATCACCATCAGCTGCACCAGACGGGTGCTGAGATAGCTCATGGTGATGCTGGCGGTCATGTAGGCGTAGGCGTTGAGCTTGGTGGTCTTGTAGCCTTCGTTGTTGGCGGCAAACAGTTGGCGCTCGTAATCCTCGTTGGCAAAGGCCTTGACGACGCGGATGCCACCGACGCTTTCCTGGATGCGGGTGTTGAAATCGCCGACCTGTCGGAAGAGCTTGCGCCAGTTGGTGGTCATGCGGGCGCCGTAGCGGCTGACCAGCCAGGTCATGAAGGGCACGATGATGGTGGTCATCAACGCCAGCTTCCAATTCACCGAAAACATTAGGATGAAGGCGCCGATGAAGGTCATGACGGCGATGAACAGGTCTTCTGGGCCGTGATGGGCGACCTCGCCGACCTCTTCCAGATCCTTGGTTACATGGGTGATCAGCTGGCCGGTGCGGTTGTTGTCGAAATAGCGGAAGGACAGTTTCTGGATATGGTCGAAGGCCTGGCGGCGCATGTCGGTTTCGATCGAGATGCCGAGCGCATGGCCCCAGTAGTTCACCACCGCCATCAGACCGGTGTTGAAGACATAGATGACGAGGAGGGCGGCGGCCGTCGCCGCGATCCAGCCCCAGTGCTGCTCGGGGAGAAGATCATCGACGAAAAATTTGACGGCGATCGGAAAGCAGAGCTCCAGCAGGCCGGCCAGGACCGCACAGCCGAAATCCAGGGCAAACAAGCCCTTATAGGGTGCGTAATAGGAAAAGAAGCGGCGTAGCATGAAGTCTCCGGCAGGGGATGAAGCGCGAGACGGGCGAAGAATGGTACGCGCAACCGCGAACGCGGCCGGCACGCTCTGCGCCTGCCCGACGGATACCTTGATCGTATCGCAGGCCTTATAGGCAGGCTTTCGCGGCCTGTCATCCATCTAATGTTTGGAATATGCCGGTGCGCAGAGCTTGCGGTGGATGCAGGACAAGGACGGCGCGCTTTCGGCTGTCCGCTGTTCATCTCCGTCGCCCGGCGGCAGGGCCGAGTGACCGACAATGCCCGGATCGTCTGGATGTCGCGGCACGGGAGGGGCGCGACCGGCCGGCAATCCGGGTCCCGCCGCAGACCCGCATGCCAGATGTCATTGCCCCCGATGCGAACAGACCCGGCATCGCGGTTTGAAGACCGCGCATCCCGGGTTCACGCGTTCTGCATCTCAATCACCTAATTTAGAAGCTTCGCGCCAGGGTAGTTTTCCCCCGTGGTAGCGCTACCATCAGGCGGCGGTTTTTTTCCGTTCCGGTGCGCAATAGATGGTTTCAAGGGTTTCGAGGACCTTGAGTACCGATTCCGACGAACTGGAATAGTAAATCGTCTGGGCATCGCGACGCGTATTGACCAGCTTCTGTGCGCGCAGCTTGGACAGATGCTGGGAAAGTGCAGACTGGCTGAGGCCAACCTGGTTTGCGAGTGCGCCGACGGCCACTTCGCCCTTGACCAGGCAGCAGAGGATCATCAGGCGTTTGGGGTTGGCCATAGCCGACAGAAGGCCAGCGGCCGTCGTCGAGTGATCGGAAAGTGACATCGTGTCCATGTCTTTAAATCGTCCCCTCAAATAGGAAAGCAGGTATCAGTTGGGTTGATGTAGGTATCATTGATCGTGATCGGTTCGAGGCCGAAAATTTAGCAAGCTCGGTGATGGATTGTATATCCCTAAATTTAGCGTAGCGTCTATGATGTTTTAGCAAAATTAAAAATACGATCGATAATCTCGTTTGGGCTGAAAACAGGCGTTTCAAACTCGCATCTGACAAGAATATCGCCCCGAACCAGTTCGAAACCGGCCATATCGGCACCGGAAATGCGCCATCCGCCTGTCTCCGGCATTTTCAGAAAATGCGCCACGGCCTCCGCCTGCTCGTCCATCGTCCCTGTTAATTCTTGCGGGTGTAACCATTCTGCCGCAACGGACGCGCCGCGAATCGTCAATTCCTCGCCGCTCAACTGGTACGCTTTGCCAAATCCCCCATTGAGCGCGGCGGAAACCGGCACCAGCCTGAAGAAGCCGAAGTCGGCAAAGTCGACATAAAGTTCCGCCTTGCGATGGCGGGCAACGAAACGGGCGCGGATGCGGGCGTGATCGTCGCTGTCGCGCGCTACCGGTTCTGCGGTGCAAAAGACAGTTATGCGGGCATGCGCCAGCGGATCGCCCTTGCCCGGCTCGCCGGCAAGGAGTGAGCAGCGGGGATTGTTGCGCAGGGCAACGGTGTGGCCGGCGAGCGCCGATACCAGGATGACCGGCACGCCATCGACATCCATCCCCAAAAGCGCGCGGCTGACGGCCGGAAATCCGCTCTCGGCATCCAGCACGGCGAGCGACGCATAGCGCGCGCCACGCAACAGGCGACGGGCAAGCTTGCGCGCTTCGTCATCGGTTTCGCGAATGGGGGAGGGCTTGTCCTGCATCTCTTATCCTCGGTCACGCCGATGCGTCGGCCGGCGCAACGGCATGGACGTCTCAGCGTCGGCGATGGCGCGTCAGGCCGGCAATCACGTCATCGGCGGTGATGGTGCCGACGACGGCGCCGTTGTCAATGACGCCGATCAGGCCGGGCTGGCGGGCCATGGCGTCGAGCACATCGACGAGCGGCGTTGCAGCCGGCGCCGTGGCGGTCACGGGAACGCCGGCATCCGACACGCCCGCGCGCATGACGTCGGCGGCGGTCAACATCGCGATCGGGTTCATGTTGGCGACGAAATCGGCGACATAGCGATCGGCCGGTGCCTGCACGATCTGTTGCGGCGTGCCGCACTGGATGATGCGGCCGCCTTCCATGATGGCAATGCGGTTGCCAATGCGAAAGGCTTCGTCGAGATCGTGGCTGACGAAAAGGATGGTCTTTTTCAGGCGGCGCTGGAACTCCAGGAGTTCGTCCTGAAGTTTGGTGCGGATCAGTGGGTCGAGCGCCGAAAACGGCTCGTCCATCAGCAGGATCGGGGCGCCGGTGGCAAAGGCGCGGGCCAGGCCGACGCGCTGCTGCATGCCACCGGAAAGCTCGCCAACCTTGCGATCCGACCATTTCGACAGGCCGACGAGCTGCAACTGTTCGGCCACGCGCGCCTGCCGCTCGCTTGCCGGCACATCCGCCAGTTCGAGGCCGAAGCCGACATTTTCCGCGACCGTGCGCCACGGCAGAAGGCCGAACTGCTGGAATACCATGGAGACGGCGTGCATGCGCAGATGGCGCAACATTTTCGCATCCGCTTTGTAGGGATCGACCGGGCCGTTCTCAGTGGCGACGGTGACGCGGCCGCGCACGACCGGGGCAAGACCGTTAACCGCCCGCAGAAGGGTCGACTTGCCGGAACCGGACAGACCCATCAGGACGAGGATCTCGCCCTCGCGAACGGCAAGAGATGCCCCGGCAACGCCCATCACGATGCCAGTCTCTGCGCTGATCTCGTCGCGTGTACGGCCCTGATCGACCATCGGCAGGGCGCGCTGGGGATTGTCGCCGAAAATGATGTCGACGTTTTCGAGCCGGACGCAATCGCGCGGTTCTGTCGCGACCGGCGATGTCGTTGACGTCGTCGACGTCACGGTGGCAGTGGGTGAGGTCGTCATGAAGCGCCTCCCGGCGATGTACGGAACATGCGGTCGAGGATGATGGCGAGAATGACGATGCACAGGCCCGAATCGAAGCCGCGCGCGACATTGACGGTATTGAGCGCTCGAAGCACCGGCACGCCAAGCCCGTCGGCACCAACCAGCGCCGCGATTACCACCATAGAAAGCGACAGCATGATCGTCTGGGTGAGCCCGGCCATGATCTGGGGCGTGGCAAAGGGAAGCTCGACCTTGCGCAGGATCTGCGCCGGGGTGGCGCCGAAGGCGACGGCCGCTTCCGTCAGCGCGGCCGGCGTCGAGATGATGCCGAGACGGGTGAGACGGATCGGGGCCGGAATGGCGAAGATCACGGTGGCGATCAATCCCGGCACCATGCCGAGGCCGAAGAGGATCAGGGCGGGGATGAGATAGACGAAACTGGGCAGGGTCTGCATCAGGTCGAGGATCGGCCGCATGGCATTGTAGAGCCAGTCGCGACGGGCGGCGGCGATGCCGAGCGGAATGCCGATCAGCATGCTCACGAAGGTCGCGGCGCTGACCAGTGCCAAGGTCTGGGTGGTTTCCTCCCAGTAACCCTGGTTGAAGATGAAAAGAAAGCCGGCAAAGGTAAAAAGGGCAAGCGCTACCGAGCGCCGAAGACAGTATGACAGCCCGGCAAAAACCGCCATGACGACAAGCGGATGCGGGGTCTCGAGCACCCATAGCAGACCGTCGATGACTGATGACAGAACGGCCGAGAGCCATCTGAAAAACCAGTAACCGTGTGTCGTCAGCCAGTCCACAACGGCCTTGGCCCAGGCACCAATGGGAATACGATGATCTTCAAGCCAATCCACGACAGACCTGCCATCCAGAGAAAAAGAAAGGACGGGTAGCCGGGGCGGCGAAGCCTGCCCCGGTCATGGAATTCGGGCTTAGAGGCCGAGCTCTTCCTTGACGGCGGCAAGGCCATCCTTGCCGTCAAGCGTGGTGACGCCGGCAAGCCAGGGCTCGATCGTCTTCGGATTGGCCTTCAGCCAGGTTTTGGCGGCATCGTCGGCATCCTCGCCGTCATCGAGAATCTTGCCCATGATGGCATTCTCCATGTCGAGCGAGAATTTCATGTTCTTGAGCAGGGTGCCGAGATTGGGGCATTCGGTGACATAGCCGCCGCGCGCGACCGTATAGACGGTTGCGCCACCGTAGTTCGGACCGAAGACGGTCTCGTCGCCGCCGGCGAGATAGGTGATCTCATGGGCGACGTTCATCGGATGCGGCGCCCAGGCGAGGAAGACGATCGGCTTGTCCTCCTTGTCGGCGCGGGTGACTTCGGTCAGCATGCCCTGTTCGGAGGACTCGACCACCTGAAACCCCTTCAGGTCGAACGTGTTCTTGTCGATCAGCGACACGATCATGCCGTTGCCTTCATTGCCAGGCTCGATGCCGTAGATCTTGCCGCCGAGCGCGTCCTTGTGGGCGGCGATATCCTTGAAATTCTTGATGCCGAGCTTGGCGCCTGCGGCGTTCGTGCCGAGCGTGTATTTCGCGCCTTCGAGATTGACCGCGATCTGCTCGATCGACTTGTCGGCAAGGTAATCCTTCAACGCACCGTTTTGCGCCGGCATCCAGTTGCCGATGAAGACGTCGATATCCTTGTTCTTCATCGAGGAATAGGTAACCGGCACGCCGAGCGTCTTGACGTCGGCCTTGTAGCCCAGCGCTTCAAGGACAGTCACGAAGGAGGCATTGGTGGCGGCAAGGTCCGTCCAGCCGACATCGGAGATGCGCACGGAGGCACAGCTTTTGGCATCGGCGGCCTGCGCCGTTTGCGCAAGAAGGAGCGCCGAGACGGTGGTAGCCAGAATGGTCGAATATTTGATAAGGCGCATGTTTGAGCTCCCGTTCTTTTTTGTTCCCGGCCATTATGAATACATCCGGGCCGCACGCAAGCGCGCGCAAAAACGGCAAGGGAGCCGGGGTATTTGCGACATCGAGCGCCTCCCACCCGATTCGATCGACGATCAAAGGATGACAGGGCCTGCCGCGACACGATGAGTGCGACAGCCTTGGGCGGATTGGCTGCCCGCAGTGCCCGGAAGAGATGCTGCCCGGGCTGTGCCCGCAATGGTGGCGTCATGGTGCCGCTGCGTGTCGATTGGCGCCACATGTCCTTGAAACCCTCTGGTATTTTGCCTGTCCATGCTTATGTCTAGCGAGCAAATAGAGGGTTGCCCCATGGCCAGACGACATCCTGCCGACGACGAGCTTGCACGAGCGCTGACCATGCTGTCTGCAATCGAGGAAGCGACGGCGCATTGGCTGCCGCCAACTGCGCCGGTGTTCCCGGCCGACGGGCGCGATCGTGACGCCGTGGCAGGCGACGAAGCTTCGACTTCTCCCGCGGGGTCCGCGCCGGCCGCTGCCGGCTTGATCGAAGCGATCGAAAGTGCCGGTTCGGGCGCCTCGCCGTTGGTGCGTCTGGTCCGTCGTATCGACGACGCGATCGGCGCCATCATCGCCAGGGCGGACGATCGCAAGAGCCTGCGTTCTCACGAAAAGCTATGGCGCCGTCTGCGCTTCGGCAGCGAGGTTGCCGAAAGAAGCCGCCGCGACGCCGCCCTTTCGGACGAAATGGTTGCGGTTCTGGAACGAGCGGCAAGCCTTACCGCCGCATTGGCACGCCATCGGCAGGTGATGAAAACGCATTTTGCGCTGTTTGAGAGTGACCTCGACCGCCGTCTGGCCCAGGCCAAGTCAATGGAAGGCGACAGCATGTCGGAAGCGATCGGGCAGTTGGGCGATCGTCAGAATCTCGTCGAGGGCCTGATCCGCCACGAGGCGGCGTGCAACGGTCTCTATCATAAGCTGGGCATTGAAGCCGAGCGCGGCATCGTGGTGCTGCGGGCGCTGGCAGGCAGCACACCGCAGTCGCTTGCGGATCGGTTTCCCGCGGATGCCCGCCATACGCTTTCCCCGCTTCTGACCCTTTGCGAGAAAAACTTGCTGTCCATGCGCGATATGAACAATCGCAGACACGCGGTCGACGACAGGTTCCGACACCGTTTCAATAGGCCGTCCGGACGGCCGGCCAGCTCCGCGCTCGTCTCGCAGCAGGGCGTTCAGACGCGACAGCACACGCCCGACACGGTGACCGACACAGGAGCAGTAAACGCCGATGCTTGATCCGATCCTTACCTTCTTCCGGCGTCTGTTCGCCGGCCTGATGCGGTTCTTCGCAAATATTTTCGCGCGTTTCGGCCGGAACCCTCGTGGCGCGGACGGTGGCGGGGCCAGGCGGCGCAGCTGGATCATCCGCGGTCCGATCCTGGCCGTCTTGGCGCTGGTGGTCGGTCTGTACGGCTATTTCTTCTACCAGACGCAGGTCTGGACGGATTTCGATCCCGATTTCGTCGACAGTTATCGCTTTTCGGAGCGGACGGTGCCGGCGGGACAGACACTGGCGACACCCGCTCCCGCCAGCGTCGACGCACCGACAGGAGCAGTCGCGCCGCCGCGCCAGTGCCAGTCCTCCGCCATCGTCGATGTCGCCGCCGATCTCACCGACCGCAATGTCAACCGGAATGCCTGGATTTCCTCCATGCTGCTCTACCGGGTGGGGCTTTTCGGCATCGACTGGGATCACACGCCCTTCTTCGACAACAAGGCGTCCTTCCAGCGCGGCGTCAACCAGGCTGTGCGCCGCACGACGGTGGAACTGGTCGACAGTCTGGCCCGCATTCGCGGCACGTCCGGCATCGACAACAACCTGCAGGATGCGCGCAACAATCTGCAGTTCGACGAATATGCCTGGTATTTCGGGCTGACGCCGTTTGGTCCCAAAACGCCGACGCCAAGCTATTACCGGGCGGCCATTACGAGTCTCAAGAAGTTCAATGTCGATCTTGCCGCCTGCGTGACGACCTTCGACAGCCGCGCCGACAATCTGGTGCAGTTCGTCGACCGCATCGCCAATGACCTCGGCAGCACGACCGCGATCCTGCGCGAGCGTTCGGAAAACCACAATGGGGGCTGGTTCGATACGCGCGCGGACGACCGGTTCTGGTTTGCCTACGGTCAGCTCTACGGTTATTACGCCGTGCTGTCGGCCGCCGGCGCCGATTTCAGCCAGGTCATTCGCGAGCGCAATCTCGGCCCGCTCTGGACCGATACGCTCGGCCAGTTCAAGGCGGCGCTGCGCATTCAGCCGACGATCATTTCCAATGGCCGCGAAGACGGCATGATCATGCCGACCCATCTTTCAACGATGGGCTTCTACATGCTGCGGGTGCGTTCCAACCTGGTGGAAGTGCGTTCCGTTCTGGATCGCTGATCACGGTCGCAGCGCCCGGGCCAACCGCCGGATTTCCTCAGTCTCATGGGGAGGAGGGCCGACCTTTGGTGGCCCTCCTTGGACGCGGGGCTGTGCTGGTCTTGGTTCCGGCATGCGCGGCCAAGGCCTGCTCGACCCGGAGCGGCAGGGTGTCGCGCAATCCATGCGGCTGAGGCTTCAGGCAATCAGCTTCAGCCGTATCGCCTTGGCGACCAATTGCGTGCGGTTGACGCAATCGAGTTTGCGTATCGCATTGGTCAGGTAGGCATTGATCGTATGATCCGAGAGCGACAGGATATTGCCGATTTCGTTGGAAGTCTTGCCCTGCGAGGTCCAGCGGACGACCTCAAGTTCGCGTGCCGTCAATGGCGGCGCAATGGCACGGGGTTCATGACGGCGCAGACGATCGAACACGTCGAAGGCATGCAGCGCGATCATGCCCAGTTCATTCAGTTCAGCCTGGGCGAGCGGCTGGCGCGTGCCGTCGAAACGCAGGATGAAGCGATTGCCATCGACCGAATGCAGCGGCATCGCCGCGGTGCAGACAAGGTCGTAGATGCGCAGCAGCGCCAGCGTCTGCGGATCGAAGGCAAGGTTATGCGTGTCCGCGGCATCAATTGACCAGCTGACGGGGAGGGCCGACCCGAGAAGAAGCGGCCCGAGCGGACAGCGCCGCATCAGCCGCTGGCGATCGAACTCACGGACATAGTCTCGTGACCAGCTCGTCTCGACGATCAGCGGCGCCAGAAGGATATCGTCCGGATCCGGCGACGCCAGCAGGGTGACGTGTCTGAAGCCGAACTCGACGGCCACCTTCTTCAGGGCGGAGATGACGCCCGAATACGATTCCGAGGAGGAAATCTCCTTGTTCAGAGCCGCTTGCCGTTCGATTGTGATCATGGCGATCCCGAAACATGACACCCAATTATGTTGGGGCGCAACGATTATACCAAAAAAGCTTCGATGCCAGCTTATTTTTTCAGTTTTAAGGCTTCAAAAACATGCTGCGTGGGCTTTTGCTCAAAATTTCATGTTATTTCAGGGTTTTATGTTCGTGGATGGGGCGGTTTTGCGGCAACATCCGAAAGTTCTTCTGCATTCGACACTATAGCTGCCACCAATTCTTGCGATCGTGATTTTCTATCGATTGATAGACGAAGATGTTTGATGGGGATGGTGTTGCGTGCACCCTTGCCGTATGGGGCCATATCGCGATTTAGTCCGCCTGCCATTCAAGGAGATGACATCTTGCCGTCCATAGCTTCCGACATCGAGATCGCCCGTGCCGCGACCCACAAACCGATCATGGAGATCGGTGCGGGTCTCGGGATCGCGCCGGAGGATCTCGTTCCCTACGGTCACGACAAGGCGAAGGTGAGTGCGCAGTTCATCAACGCGCAAGCGCACAAGCCAGATGGCAAGCTGATCCTGGTCACCGCGATCAACCCGACACCGGCTGGCGAGGGCAAGACAACCACGACCGTCGGGCTCGGAGACGGGCTGAATCGCATCGGCAAGAAGGCGGTGATCTGCGTGCGGGAGCCCTCGCTCGGTCCCTGTTTCGGCGTCAAGGGCGGTGCCGCCGGCGGTGGTTATGCGCAGGTCGTGCCGATGGAGGATATCAACCTGCACTTCACCGGCGATTTCCACGCCATCACCTCGGCGCACAATCTTCTCGCCGCGATGATCGACAACCACATCTATTGGGGCAATGCGGAGAATATCGACGTGCGCCGGGTTACCTGGCGCCGCGTCATGGATATGAACGACCGGGCGCTGCGCGAAATCGTCGGCTCGCTCGGCGGTGTGTCCAACGGTTTTCCGCGCGAAGGCGGTTTCGACATAACCGTCGCGTCGGAAGTGATGGCGATCCTCTGCCTTGCGTCGGATCTCGATGATCTCGAACGCCGTCTCGGCGATATCATCGTCGCCTATCGCACCGACAAGACGCCGGTTTTTGCGCGTGACCTGAAGGCCGATGGCGCGATGGCGGTGCTCCTCAAGGATGCGATGCAGCCGAACTTGGTGCAGACGCTCGAGAACAATCCAGCTTTCGTCCATGGCGGTCCGTTTGCCAATATCGCGCATGGGTGCAACTCGGTGATCGCCACAAGGACGGCCCTGAAACTGGCCGATTACGTGGTGACCGAAGCCGGGTTCGGCGCCGATCTTGGCGCGGAAAAATTCTTCGACATCAAATGCCGCAAGGCCGGCCTGCGGCCGGATGCGGCCGTGATCGTCGCCACGGTTCGGGCGCTGAAGATGAATGGCGGTGTCGCCAAGGAGGATCTCGGCCGCGAGGATGTCGAGGCGCTGACGCGCGGCTGCGCGAACCTCGGTCGTCACGTCGCCAATGTCAGGAAGTTCGGTGTGCCGGTCGTGGTCGCCATCAACCACTTCATCTCCGACACCGATGCGGAAGTCCAGGCGGTGAAGGATTACGTCGCGCATCTGGGCGCTGAGGCGATCCTGTGCCGCCACTGGGCCGAAGGATCGGCAGGCATCGAGGAACTTGCCTGGAAAGTCGTCGAGATGGCACAGTCGGGCACGGCAAACTTCCAGCCACTCTATCCCGACGACATGCCGCTCATCGAAAAGATCGAGGCGGTGGCCGCCAAGATCTATCACGCCGGCGAGGTGACCGCGACCAAGGCGGTGCGCGACCAGTTGAAGGCCTGGGAAGAACAGGGCTACGGCAGCCTGCCGGTCTGCATGGCCAAGACGCAATATTCCTTCTCGACCGATCCGAGCCTGCGCGGTGCGCCGGAAGGCCATGTCGTGCCCGTGCGCGAAGTGCGCCTGTCGGCGGGCGCCGGTTTCGTGGTCGCCATTACCGGCGAGATCATGACCATGCCTGGCCTGCCGCGCTCGCCTGCGGCGGAGCGGATCGCGCTGAATGAGCAAGGGTTTATCGAGGGGTTGTTCTAAACGCCTTGTCGCCAAATATCGGTTGTATTATTCTCTCATGGATGCTGTGAGGGTGTGATGCCGTTTGGCTTGCGTGGTGACGTCCTGAAGGCTCTATCTGCGTCAAGGATAGAGGAAGCACGCATTCTTTTCGAACGCTCCCACTATTCGGGCGCGTTTTACCTGGCTGGATATGCTGTGGAGTTTTCCCTCAAAGCATGCCTGGCCAAGATGATCGAAGCGAATGCAATTCCTAGCAAGGCGTTCATCAACGACATTCACACTCATGACTATCTTCGTCTTGTGGGGTCGGCCGGTTTGAGAGGTGCATTGAAACAGGAGCAGGAAGCAAACCCTGCCTTCCATGCCAACTGGGCCATTGCAGCACAATGGTCACCCGAGGCCCGTTACGAGAGCACCGATCGCTCCAGCGCTCAACTGTTGTTGCTGGCAATATCCGACCCGGAACATGGAGTGTATCGATGGACAAAGAGCTTTTGGTAGCTGCCGGCCATGAAATGGTCCGAGCGCTCGATCACGGGTCGATAAAGCCCAAGGCCGCGTTATGGGTTTACTCCGCCGATACCGACATCTGGAAACTATGGGTAGTCCCGGGCGAAAAGAAGACGGACAAGATGGAGTTCTACCGCGAAGTCGCGGACGCCATTACAAAAAACCGGGACAGAATGCACGGCATTGATATCAGCGCAATCGAGATGGTCCCGGATGACAGTCCGGTGATCCAGGGCATGAAATTCTTTATGAAGATGCCTGGCCTTGGTAGTGCGTCGATGTCGAACAACACGGTCAATGGCGTCTATATACCCGATGGCGTAGTTCTTCGTATGGATGTCTGATTACCGGCAATACCTATACCCGTTCGTCCTATCCAGAACGTCTAGATGCAGATGATCCTGATGCGTCGCGTCGCTGCCGGGTGACAGAACCGTGGAAAAATACAGGCAGGCGGCTGCAGTGGCGGCGCGTTGGAAGGCGCCTTCCAGCGTCGAATCCTCCTGACGTGGCTTCATCTCGAACGTTTCCCCATTGTCAAGCCTGAAGGCAGCAACGTCGATGGCGTTGCCGCGCGCATGTTCCGAAACCTTGCCGCTGGACGCGCTGTTGCGCAGCCGGCAGGCATAGGTTGAGCCGGGCACGATGCCTGTAATCTTGCGGCCGGGCATGGCAACGCTCATCGCCGGCTGGACACTGTCCTTCATCCAGCTTGCCAATGCCTTCGCCGTCTTGCAGCGCATCTGCGCGCCACCGGTCTCGACACCGGGCAGAATTTCCTTCACCGCGATCGGCTGTTCGATGCCGCAGCCCGGCTCCTCGCCGGTGATTGCCGGAATGGTTTCAAACTTCGCGCCAAGGGCGGCGAGATCGGCGAGGCAGGCTTTCAGCTCCTCCGGATCTTCCTTTTTAAGCGGTGGCGGCGGGGGGCTGTCCGCTTTCTCTTCCTGCTTCTTGTCTTCGTCCGTTTCGGGCCGATCGGCCTTTCCCGGCTCTGCGGTCTTTCCCGGATCGTCCGTAACGGCGGGCGTTTCACCTTTCGGCTTTTCCTCACCCTTTTCCGGGTTTTCCGCTTCCGCAGCCGGTATCTCCGGTTTCGGGAGCGGTTTTGGAACGTCCTCGACCTTCATCGTCTCAGACGAAGCTGCCTCTCCGGTCGCTACGGGTGCCTTAGGCGCGGCTTCCGGCACGGGCGGTTCGTTTTGTGGCGCTTCCGTGACGGGCGGCTCTGCTGCAGCCGGCGTCCTGTCTTCAGTTTGGTTAGTAGGCGCGGCATTGTCATCAGGTTTCGTGCCGGGCTTCGGGAGAGGGACCGGGACAACCGCCGGGGTGGCGGCAGCGGCAGGCGCTGTGCCACGGCTTTTGGCAGGGCGCGCCCGTCGGCGTTCGGAGGGTTTGGACCGGGAGGACTGTTTCCTGACACCGATATCCTTCATGAAGCGATCGAAGGCATTGACCGGCACCACATCCGTGCGCTCGACGGCCGCAACCGGCGGGAGAGGTGGCGTTGCAGCACCGAGAGCAAGCGGCAGACAGGCGAAAACACAAAGGATTTGCTTCATCCTTCATCGGTCCTTTCATTCACGGCATACCGATTTCGGATGTCCGGCAGAGGGGAGAACGCAAAGGGCGCCGGTTTGGTCGCATCTACGGGGCAATAAATTGCCGCAGGAAACCGCTTGCATGCATTTCAAAGCCGCGCTAACAATTCGCCCCATGATGAACTCGATGAACATTGCTAACTGGTGGTGGGCACGCTGACGCGGCCTTGACCAGTCATGTCCATCGACAAGACGACGACAAGCCGCCCGAACCACGAGGCGGCTTTTTTATTGAGCCGCCGAGAGGATCGGGCAACCAATCCAGAGGCGGAACATGGTTACGGTAATCGAAGACGACGGTTCGGAAAGCTATTCGACGCGGGGCGGCATTCAGGTGCGCCGCCAGCGCCGGCCGGCGGAATATGCGACGGCCATCAGCAGTTATGTCGACAGGCTCGACGAGCATCGCGGGGCGGTCTTCTCCTCCAATTATGAATATCCGGGCCGTTATACGCGTTGGGATACCGCCATTGCCGATCCGCCGCTGGGCTTTTCCTCGAACGGCCGCAAGGTCTGGATCGAAGCATTCAACGGGCGCGGGGAGGTGCTTCTCGACTTCGTTGCCGATCGTCTGGCAAAAGAACCGGAACTGACGCTCGATGCTCGTAGCGACCATCGCCTCGACCTCACCGTCAATGAACCGACCCGTGCCTTTACCGAGGAAGAACGCTCGAAAATGCCGACCGTTTTCACGGTTCTACGCGCGGTTGTCGACCTGTTTCATTCAGATGCAGACAGCGCCATCGGCTTGTTCGGCGCTTTCGGTTATGATCTCGCCTTCCAGTTCGATGCGATCAAGCTTTCGATGGCGCGCCCGCAAGACCAGCGCGACATGGTTCTGTTCCTGCCGGATGAAATTCTCGTCGTTGACCACCATGCGGCCAAGGCCTGGGTCGATCGCTATGATTTTTCCAAGGATGGCGTAACCACCGAAGGTAAGGCTTCTGACATCGCCCCTGAACCGTTTCAGCGTACCGATGTCATTCCGCCCAAGGGCGACCACAAGCCGGGCGAATATGCAGCGCTCGTCACCCGCGCCAAGGAAAGTTTTCGGCGCGGCGACCTGTTTGAAGTCGTGCCGGGCCAGAAATTCATGGAGCGTTGCGACAGCAACCCGTCGCAGATTTCCAACCGGCTCAAGGCGATCAACCCGTCGCCCTATTCCTTCTTCATCAATCTCGGCCATCAGGAGTATCTCGTCGGTGCCTCGCCGGAAATGTTCGTGCGCGTGTCGGGCCGTCGTATCGAGACCTGCCCGATCTCCGGCACGATCAAGCGCGGCGAGGATGCGATTGCCGATAGCGAGCAGATCCTCAAGCTGCTGAATTCCAAGAAGGACGAATCCGAACTGACCATGTGTTCGGATGTCGATCGCAACGACAAGTCCCGCGTCTGCGAACCGGGTTCGGTCAAGGTGATCGGTCGTCGCCAGATCGAGATGTATTCGCGCCTCATCCATACGGTCGACCATATCGAGGGCCGTTTGCGCCCTGGCATGGATGCGTTTGACGGATTTCTCTCCCACGCCTGGGCCGTTACCGTTACCGGTGCGCCGAAACTGTGGGCGATGCGCTTTGTCGAGCAGAACGAGCGCAGCCCGCGCGCCTGGTATGGCGGCGCGATCGGCATGGTCGGCTTTAACGGCGACATGAATACGGGCCTGACGCTTAGAACCATCCGCATCAAGGACGGTATTGCCGAGGTGCGGGCAGGGGCGACGCTGCTCAACGACTCGAACCCGGAAGAGGAAGAGGCCGAAACCGAACTGAAAGCATCCGCGATGATTTCCGCAATCCGAGATGCACGCGCCGGCAATACGGGCAAAGCTGGCCGCGACGTGGCCAAGGTCGGCGAAGGCGTGAAAATTCTGCTGGTCGATCACGAAGACAGTTTTGTCCATACGCTCGCCAACTATTTCCGCCAGACCGGTGCAGAAGTTTCCACGGTACGCACGCCCGTGCCGCAGGAAATTTACGACCGGGTCGACCCTGATCTTGTGGTCCTGTCGCCGGGCCCCGGCAATCCGAAGGATTTCGACTGCAAGGCGACGATCAAGGCGGCACGTGCGAAAAACCTGCCGATCTTTGGTGTCTGCCTCGGTCTGCAGGCGCTGGCGGAAGCCTATGGCGGCGAATTGCGCCATCTCGCCATCCCGATGCACGGCAAGCCGTCGCGCATTCGCGTGCTGGAACCAGGCATCGTGTTCTCGGGCCTCTCGCAGGATGTGACTGTCGGCCGTTACCATTCGATCTTTGCCGACCCGGCAACGCTCGATCGGGATTTCATCATCACCGCCGAAAGCGAGGATGGCACGATCATGGGCATCGAACACGCGAAGGAGCCGATTGCGGCCGTGCAGTTCCACCCGGAATCGATCATGTCGCTGGGCGGCGACTCCGGCATGCGGATGATCGAGAATGTCGTGGCGCATCTGGCCAGAAGGCGCGAGACGAAGGCGGCATGAGGTGACGGAAGAAATCGTCATCGAGCCGATCCGTGAGGATCATGTCGAGGGTTTTCGCGAGGCCCTCGACATCGTTGCGCGCGAGCGAAAATACCTCGTGTTTCTGGAGGCGCCGCCCGTCGAGGCGATGTTGTCCTTCGTTCGCGACAATATCGCCGCCGGGCATCCGCATATGGTGGCGGTGGCCGACGGCAGGGTTGTCGGCTGGTGCGATATTCGTCGTGGCACGCGGGATGCGGAAGCCCATAGCGGCGTGCTCGGCATGGGCATCGTCCCTGGTTATCGTGACCGGGGATTGGGGCGCAGACTGATGCTGGCTGCTTTGGAGTCCGCGAAGGCTGCGGGCATCCACCGAGTGGAACTGCATGCCCATGCGGACAATTTTCGGGCCATCGCACTCTATGAGAAGGTCGGCTTTTTGCATGAAGGTGTTGCGCGCGATGCGATCAGGATCGATGGGCGCTACATCGACAGTGTGCTAATGGCGTTGATTTTGGAGTAATCTCCGAAGTGAGGCGAAAGCGTCAACTCGGCAGGCCGATCAGCTTTTCAAAAGCTTCCCAGGTGTCATCCATCGCATAGGCGCTGAGGAACGGCAGGCTGATATGGCCGTAAATCGGTGAGAGCTGCCATTCGGCGGTTTCCTCATCGACGCCGGCGATCTGCTGTAGATACATCACCGATGCCAGTCCGGTGCGGTCGGCGCCGGCCTGACAATGGACAAGGATCGGGCCGGGGGCGGATCGCATGACCTGAACAAGTGCCCGGCTTTGTTCGGCCGTCAGTTGTTTGCGTGATGACATGCGAAAATCGATATGCGTGAGGCCGAGCGCTTCCGATTCCGCGATTTCCGCCTGATACCAGTCACTGGTGGGGTTGGCCCCGCGCAGATTGATCACGGTCTTGATGCCGTATTGCTTGGCGTAGCGGGCAAGCGCTTCCGGTGATGGCTGCGCCGAGCGGTAGAACTTGCCGGGGATGATCTCGTGAAAATTTTCCGTCAGCTGCAGGGCGCCGAGATATCCGCCGCCGCACATGAGGAGAGTAGCGAGCGCGAGCCCGCATCTGCAGGCATATGTTCTGAACGTCATTGTTGTCCACCGGCGCCAAGCTGCATCGTCCAGGTGACGGCACCAAATGGCACTCTGGTTCTCGCGTATCATGATCTCGACCGCGGCAAAATTTTGACAATCAGGCAAATCTGGAGCATACCCGCCGTTAATCCGAAACCGCCGCCGCGATACGATCTCGCTGCGGCGGTTTCGTCGTTTTTGGCATGGCGTTCTGCAAATCATTCGCAGACGCATTTGGGGATTTTGACGTGGTGAAGGACGACAAGACCGTCGAGCGGCTGGCGATGTGGGGCATTCCGATCTCGATCGGTGTGCTGGGCCTCAAGCTTGGCGCATGGTGGGTTACCGGTTCCGTGGCACTGCTTTCGGATGGTCTGGAATCGCTGGTCAATGTTGCCGCCGCCTTCATCGCCTATTTCGTCATCCGTTATGCGCAGCGACCCGCCGACGAGGATCACCAGTTCGGGCACCACAAGGCCGAATATATTTCGGCGGTTCTTGAGGGCGTGCTGATTGTCGTCGCTGCTCTGCTGATTATTCAGGAGGCGTGGCAGGCCGTGCTGGCGCCCGCCATGCCGGAGGCGCCGTGGCTCGGTCTTGGCATCAATGCGATTGCAGGGGTGATCAATGCCGTGTGGGCGACCACGCTGATCCGCGCGGGCAGGGCGCATCGCTCGCCGGCTCTCAGTGCCGACGGCCAGCATATCATGTCGGATGTCGTGACTTCGGCGGGCGTGTTCGTCGGCCTCGTTCTGGCGGTGCTGACCGGTTACGCCATTCTCGATCCGTTGCTCGCCATCTTCGTCGCCATCAATATCCTTTGGCAGGGCTACAAGGTCATCAGCCATTCGCTTGGGGGGCTGATGGACAAGGCGCTGGAACCGGAGGAAGAGACGGCGGTCCACGAGGCGATCACCAACCATTGCGGCGGCGCGCTCGATGTTCACGACCTGAAATCGCGTCGGGCGGGATCGGCGGCTTTCATCGATTTTCACCTTGTCGTGCCGGCGAAAATGACCGTGCGCGAGGCGCATGAGATCTGCGACCGCTTGGAAGATGCGATCAAAGCGGTTATTCCCGGCGCCACATTGGCGATCCATGTCGAGCCCGAGGGCGAACACGCGCATGGACAGACTGTCTCAATCGAAGGAATTGGCAAATGACGATGACGGATGTCAGCGGGCTGTCGCAGCTCGGCAAACAGGTGGATGCACCCAAAAGCCCGGAGGAGGCGGTGCTTGAGCGCGTGCCCAACAGCAATCAGGGCATGGATTACGTGACGCGGTTCACCGCGCCGGAATTCACTTCGCTCTGCCCGATGACCGGGCAGCCGGATTTTGCTCATATCGTCATCGATTACATTCCCGATGCGTGGCTGGTGGAATCGAAGTCGCTGAAACTTTTCCTCACCTCGTTTCGCAATCACGGTGCGTTTCACGAAGATTGCTCGGTCTATATCGCCAAGCGCCTTGTCGAACTGTTGAACCCCAAATGGCTGAGGATCGGCGCCTACTGGTATCCGCGCGGCGGCATCCCGATCGACGTGTTCTGGCAGACGGGTGATATTCCGGCCGGCGTCTGGCTGCCGGATCAGGGCGTGCCGACCTACCGCGGACGTGGGTGAGGAACGGTCCGGCGCAGCCGGAGCAATCGATCCAGTGGATCGATTGCGGCGACGAACGCACCGAGCTCAAGCGAGGGGCCGGGATAGGTTGCCTCCCTTGCAAGAAGAAGCGCCGGAACGCATCCCTCCGGCGCTTTTCTCGTTCGCGGCATGATGACGATCAGACGTCGAGACTGTCGTCGCTGCCGCCGAAATCGTCATCGCCGTAATCCGAAGCGCCATTTTCGTCACCGCCGTAATCGGCCTGCTCGATATTGCCGTCATCGGAAACCTGCGCATCTCCATTATCGGCGTCATCGCCGTAATAGTTGTTGATCACCGTCTCCTCGATCGGTGCGCCGCCAAAGGCTGCCGCACCTTCCGCCGCCGAACCCCAGCCGAGGCCGGAAACGTGATTGCTGAAAATGCTGGAAAGAGAATTGGCCAGCAGCATGCCGCCTGCCACGCCTGCCGCTGTGCCAAGCGCACCGCGCAGAAAGCTGCCGCCTGCCGATGGCGCATAGGGCTGGGAGCCGAAAGACTGGCTGCCACTCCATGGTCCGCTTCGCTGCTGTGGTGCACGATAGTCGGTGTTGTCGTCGCCGCTATTGCCGCGATAGGCCTGGTTCGGAACGGGAATGCGGTCAGGCCGCTCGTTGCTCCAAGGTCCGGTGGTACCGCTACCTTGCCTTGGCTGTTCGCCGTTGCCGAATATGGAACTCAGAAAACCGCCGCTGCCCTGGCGCTGGTTGCCGGCGGCCGTTTCCAGGTCTCGCAGGCGCGCTTCCAGTTCCTGGATGCGGTGGGAAGCTGCTTCGAGCCCCTTCTCCTGAACGATGACGGCCTGCGCGAGATAATAGGCGGCGTATGGCTGACGACGGGTCTGGTCTTCAATCAGCATTTCCGCTTCGCGGTCGCGCGGGCTGGAGGATGCAGTCTGGACGCGGTCGAACAAGGCGGTGAGAAGCTGGCGTTCTTCGGGTGACATATCGGCCTCCTTGGCGGTGATATCATCCACGAAGTAGGAGTGGATCGCGGCTTTTCAAAGCGCGACCCGTTACATTCTGGTCATGCGAAGCCGACGTGTTTCGGGTCAGCCGAAGACCAGTGACACGCCGAGGAGGGCGGTGATGACGCCGAAACCGCGCGTCAATACGGGGTTGAGGCGGGCAATGCCGATACCGAGCCCGATGCCGGCTGCATGCAGAAGCCCGGTGGCCATGACAAAGCCGGCGCCGAACTGCAGCGCGCCGGCCGATCCGAGCTCTCCACCATGGGCATGGCCGTGGAAAAGCGCAAACAGCCCGACGAGTGCTGCACAAAAGGCGACCGGGGGTCTGATGGCCATGGCGACCAGCAGGCCGAGCGCGATAACCGATGCGAGAATGGCCGGCTCGACAAAGGGAAGGTCGATGCCGAAAACGGCGAGTACGAAGCCGAGCGCCATCGTGCCGACGAAAGCTGCCGGGACCATCCATAGGGCACGACGGCTAACGCTATCTTGCGCGATCTGCGCTGCCCACAGCCCTACGGCTGTCATGACGAGGATGTGGTCCATGCCGAAGAGCGGGTGGGAAAAGCCCGCCATGAACGAGCCGTGCTCGTGCGGATCGAGATGGGCGAAGGCCGGCGCCGTTGCGACGGCAAACATGACGGCTGTGAGTGAAAGACGCTTCAAAATCGGCATGGATGTTCCCCTGTTGTCTCCGTCCCTGCGCATGTCTGCGCCATCGGCCGGTCCGACAGCCAGATTAGGCGCAGGGATTTTCGGCGTCGATGGGCAAAATGCCGGTGGTGCACTGGGGATAAGCCTGCCGTGCCGAATTCACCTTAACCCCATTCGCACATTGTTTTAACGGCCCGAACGCATTATGTGCGGTATCGACACGTCCATGCTGGAGACACTGATGAACGACGAAAACGAAGACGACAAGACGAAGGAATTGCCGCTCGGCAAGGAGACTGAAGCCAATCTCTTCAAGTCCCGCTCGATCTTCATCTATGGTGGCATCACCCAGGAACTGGCGCAGAAGGTCTGCACCCAGCTGGTTGCCCTTGCTGCCGCCGGCGACGAAGATATCCGCATCTACGTGAACTCGCCCGGCGGTCACGTGGAATCGGGCGATTCCATCCACGACATGATCAAGTTCATCAAGCCGAAGGTCTGGATCATCGGGACCGGCTGGGTCGCTTCCGCCGGCGCGCTGATCTATGTATCGGTGCCGAAGGAACGCCGTATCGCTCTGCCGAACACCCGCTTCCTGCTGCATCAACCGTCCGGCGGCACACGCGGCATGGTTTCCGACATCGAGATCCAGGCCCGCGAAATCATCAAGATGAACCAGCGCCTGATCAAGATCTTCGCCAAGGCCACCGGCCAGTCGGAAGAAAAGATCGCCAAGGACATCGATCGCGACTACTGGCTCGGCGCCGAAGATGCGGTCGAATACGGCCTTGTGTCGCGCATCGTGGAGAGCCAGTCGGAAATCTGATCCGATCGGAACGAATTGCTAGTAAAATCCCCCGCCGGCGTGCCGACGGGGGTTTTTTTATGGCTTGGCGAATGCTGAAAATCAGGCCGACTGGCGGCTGCGGGAAAACAGGTCACCGCGCTCCGCCTGCCAGGTTTCGGCGAATTCGACGAAGGCTTCGGCCGACATCGGCTTGGCGAAGGCGTAACCCTGCAGGACATGGCAGCCGAGGTTGCGCAGGATGTCGACATGCGCCGCGGTCTCGACGCCCTCGGCGACGATCTCGATGCCCTGGCTTCGGCCGATCTCGATGATCGCCGCCACCAGCCGGTGTTGCGACCCCGTCGCCTGGAGCGGCGTGATCAGGCGACGGTCGATCTTCAGGCGTTTCGGATCAAGGTCGAGCAGGCTGACGATGGAGGCGTGGCCGGAGCCGAAATCGTCGATCTCGATATCGATGCCGATATCCTTCAACTGGCCGATCACCGAGCGCAAAGCCTTGTCCTGGCCGTCGAAGGAAATCGATTCCAGCAGTTCGAAGGACAGGCTGCCCTTGGCAATGTTGAGGCTGGAAATCTGCTCCAGCAGATTCTCGTCCTTCAGACGCTGCGCCGAAATATTGACCGACAGATGCGGAATGGCGAGGTCCCGGGCCCGCCAGCGCGTCGCCTGGAACAGCGCCTTTTGCAGAATGATGGCGTCGATATCGCCTGAGCGGTGCAGGCCCTCGGCAATATCGAGAAACTTGTCGGGCGTCAGGAGGCCGCGTGTCGGGTGTTGCCAGCGCGCGAGCGCCTCGACGCCGACGATGTCGAGGCTGCGGGCGTCGAACTGCGGCTGAAAATAGGGAACGATCTGGTCGTTTTCGATGGCGACCAGCAGTTCGTCGGAACTGCGTTTCGTATGGATGGCGGCCAGAAGCAGGTTTTCTGAAAAGATTTCAGCGCGGTTGCGACCCCGCTTCTTTGCCTCGTAGAGTGCGACATCGGCGTTGATGAGCAATTGCCGCGAATCTTCGCCGTTGGCGGTCTGCGCCGCGACGCCGGCACTGCAGCCGACATGGCATTCGTGGCCGGCAATGACGATCGGGCGTGCCAAAGCTTTCACCACGGACCGCGCCAGGTGCACGGCACGCGCCTCCGCTTCGCGGCCGCTGGTGACCAGTACGAACTCGTCGCCCCCGATCCGGGAGGCGAATTCGTCGCCATGAAGCAGGGATTGAAGCCGAACCGTAGTCTGGCGCAGTACCTCGTCGCCGGCGGCATGGCCGAGCGTGTCGTTGACCTCCTTGAAGCGGTCGAGATCGATATGGACGAAAGCCAACCGGTCATTCTGCGAGGCCGTCTCGGAAGCGTCCATGAACTGATCGAGAAACCGCCGGTTGGGCAGGCCGGTCAAGGCGTCGTGCAGCGACTGATGTTCGAGCGTGCGGCGCGCTGAGCGCAACTCGTCGTTCTGCGTCTGAAGCTGCTCCTCGCGCTGTTGCAGCGTCTTGATATGCCCGTGCCGTTGGCGGATCAGCAGCCCGACCCAAAGGGTGGGAAGCAGCACGGTCAGCACGATCAGGGCGCAATAGATGTAAAGCCGGCCGATATCCGGGGGCGTCGTCTGCCAGCCGGCCTTCGGCCGCGCGGCCAGATACCAGGTGTCGTAGCCCAGATCGATGCGGGTACGGACGACATCAGCCGAAAACAGGGCTGAATCGCCGAAGAACACGTCCTTTTGCCGCGGCACATGCCGGCGCGCAATGGCGATTTCCAGTGTCTGGCGCGCGGTATCGACATTGCTGTCGCGCATCAGGCGATCGATATCGATGACCGTCGATACGATGCCCCAAAAATGGCCGTTGGATTTGCGGAAGACCGGGTAGCGGGCAAACAGACCCTTGCGGCCCTGAACGAGGTTGACCGGTCCGGCAATCGTCGTGGTGCGGCGCCGGATCGCCTCCGTCACCGAGACGGACTTCTTGGGATTGGCGGTGTAATCCTGTCCGAGGATTTCACGGTTCTCTTCCAGGGGATAGATCATCCGTACGACGAGATCCGGTGCCGCCGCGACGTTTTTCAGCTGTGACGGGTGATCGAATATCTGTTCGGCGAGCGCTCCGAACTGCGCCTGCGTGAGATCGGGAGTGGTGGCGATGGCGGCCACGAGCCCGTGGATCAGATTGACATTGCCGTGGATGTTGGTTTCGAGGGTGGCGGATACCTGCGCCAGCTGTTCGGACGCGGTCAGCCTCTGCATGCCCATATGGCGTTCGTGCTCGTCCTGAACGGCGCGCACGATGCCCACGGCCACAACGGCCAGCACCAGAAAGGCTGGTACGATGTAGGCGAGATGGTTGACGCGACCAGAGAAGAAGTCCCTGAACGCCGGCGGCGACGGCAAAATTCTCATCCAAATGTCCCATGGAATATGCCGGCACTATGGGAAGAACCCTTTAATTTAGTCTGATTTTTATGTCTAGGAATTGGCAATCCGGCATAAGCCTGTGGATAGGGCCTGCCCGATTGCGGGCGTACCCGGCGCAGCCGTTGCGACCTTGCCTCCCATGGCGCGCTGTGCTCCTGCTGTCAGACTATCGAGACAGGGCTTCCCAATGCTGAAAGATTTCTCCGTCGCCGCCCTGTTCATGGGGTTCCTGACCGCGTTTGTAGGCTTCGTCAGTTCCTTTGCCGTGATCGTGCAGGGGCTTGCGGCCATGGGCGCAACATCCGACCAGGTGGCGTCGGCGCTTTTGGCGGTCTGCGTGGCGCAGGCCGTGCTTGCGGTGTTCTTCTCGATCCGTCACCGCATGCCGATCCTGATGGCCTGGACCACGCCGGGTGGCGCGCTTCTGGCGACGACCGGGATGATCGATGGCGGGTTTCCTGCCGCCGTCGGCGCCTTCGTCGTCTGCGGCGCGCTGATCACGCTGACCGGCCTGTTTCCGCCTTTTGCACGGGCGGTGCGGCTGATCCCGACGCCACTTGCCAATGCCATGCTGGCCGGCATTCTGCTTGGGCTTTGCTTGGCGCCGGTCAAGGCCGTTGCCTTCAACCCGCTGCTTGGGCTGCCGATCGTGCTGGCCTGGATGCTGGTTGTGACGCGCTTTCGTCTATGGGCCGTGCCGGCGGCACTCTTGGCTTTCGTTCTGGTCCTCGTCTTTGGTGTCGATTTGCCGGCGGATGCGATGGCGCAGGTGGCGGACGCCATTCACCCGCAGCTGGAATTCGTCGAGCCCGTCTTTACCTGGCACGGTTTCGTGTCGGTGGCGCTGCCGCTCTTCATCGTCACCATGGCCTCGCAGAACATTCCCGGCATTGCCATCCTCAAGGCGCATGGCTACACGCCGCCGCCCGCGCCGCTGTTTGCCTCGACGGGCGTGTTCTCCGCCATCGTCGCGCTTTTCGGCAGCGTCCCAGTCAATCTGGCCGCGATTACGGCGGCGATGTGCGCCAGCGAGGATGCCCATCCCGATCCCAGGCGCCGCTACTGGGCAGCGATCGTGGGCGGCAGTGCGTATATCGTGCTGGGCCTGATCGCCGGCGGCATCATCGCCTTCGTGTCGCTCGCGCCGCCAATCCTGTTGCAGGCGGTGGCGGGGCTCGCGCTGATCGGCGCACTGTCGAATGCGGCGCATGCGGCCTTTCAGGATCCGGTCATGCGGGAGGCCGCCGCCATCACCTTTCTGGTGACGGCTTCAGGGACAACGTTTGCCGGTATTTCCGGCGCCTTCTGGGGATTAGTTGCAGGGGGGCTTATGATAGCGTTGGCAAGAACGTTTCGGCGAGCGTGATCTGGCTTAGGAGATAACGCCTTTCATCTTCCTGTAAATCAATTTTGCCACAACCGCCGATGTTTTGTTTGTGTATCCCCCGTTGGCGAGCGTTTTCAGATGAGAAACAATCCACGCCTCATCCAGAAGCTCCCAGCCTCTCTCGTCAAAATGCAGTTTTAACGCATCTTGATCTGCCGTGCTTCGGAAATGTCCACATGCAAGGCCCAAGGTTATCTTCGGATTCGGTGCACAAGCCCCCATCTCTGTGAACTGCAAAGCAAGCCGATGTATGACGACAGTGCGTAGCGTCTCGTCTGTGAAAAGTTTATATCGGTTTGCACCTTTGGAATCTGGATCCATGAGGTCGCGGGCGACCACCCCGGCGCTGTCCAAATAACTTTTACATTCTATAATGCGCAAGGCGTTGGTTTGTGGGGCATAACCTACAACGTCGAGCTCCCACCGCGGTGCGCTGGGGCGCCCGATCAACCGCTTTTCTTCCTTGGTCAATTCCACCTTGACTTCAGTCTGCGTCCAGCAGCCCTCGCTCCACAACACTTCGCTGACAAGCTGCTCGAACGCATCCATCGATTTCTCCACTACCGTATCGCTGCGTTCTTTCGTGAGACACTGCGTACCAAAAGTCAAAAAGCCGTTCTTGCCACATCTATCCCTCACGGTTATAGATTCGGACATGACCATGACAGGCGCGATCATGTCCGACCGTTTTGCCGCCCGCAGCACCGCTACCGGGGCGACGGTTTTCGCGCCTCTCTCGCTTCTTGGCCTCGACCTTACACTCGGTTGCCGGGTCCGTTGAGGAGCGCCCGGCGGCCGACAAAGCCCGCCGGCGTAAGAGCTCCTCGCATCCAATCCCTGAAACAAGACCGGACCAGAAGGTCCAGCATCCGTAGTCGGAATGCCTCACGGCATCGAGCAAGATGCTCCTGCGGGTTGCCAAGCGAAGGACGAAGACATGGACAGCAAGATTTCCGCATCCACCAAGGGCATGCAGTCGGCAGGCGTTAAGTACCGCCCTTATCCGGCGATCAATATCCCCGACCGCACATGGCCATCGAAGACCATCGAAAAGGCGCCGATCTGGTGTTCTGTCGACCTGCGCGACGGCAACCAGTCGCTGGTCAACCCGATGGGGCATGACCGCAAGGCGCGCATGTTCCAGCTCTTGCTGGACATGGGCTTCAAGGAAATCGAGATCGGTTTCCCCTCTGCCTCGCAGACCGATTTCGACTTTGCCCGCTGGTGCGTGGAAGAGGGTGGTGTGCCGGAAGACGTGTCCTTGCAGGTACTGGTGCAGTGCCGGCCCGAGCTGATTACCCGCACCTTCGAGGCGCTGGAAGGCGCACACAGGCCGATCATCCATTTCTACAATTCGACCTCGGAACTGCAGCGCCGCGTCGTGTTCGCCAAGGATGTCGGGGGTATCAAACAGATTGCGGTCGATGCGGCCAAGATGATCACCGACATGGCTGCCAAGGCCGGTGGCGGTTACCGGTTCGAATATTCGCCGGAAAGCTTTACCGGCACGGAACTGGAAGTGGCGCTGGAGATCTGCAACGCAGTCATTGCCGAGGTGAAGCCGACGGCCGACAACAAGCTCATCCTCAACCTGCCGTCCACCGTGGAAATGGCGACGCCCAACATCTATGCCGACCAGATCGAATGGATGTGCCGCAATATCGATAATCGCGAAAACGTTATCATCTCGGTTCATCCGCACAATGACCGCGGCACCGGCATCGCCGCAACCGAACTGGCCCTGATGGCGGGTGCGGACCGCGTCGAGGGCACGCTGTTCGGCAATGGCGAACGCACCGGCAATGTCGACGTGGTAACGCTGGCGCTCAACATGTTCACGCAAGGCATTGATCCGGAACTGGATTGTTCCGACATAGAGCGCATCAAGGACGTCTACGAATATTCCAATGAAATGGTCATTCCCGAGCGGCATCCTTATGTCGGCGAGCTGGTCTATACGGCGTTTTCGGGCTCGCACCAGGATGCCATCAACAAGGGCATGAAGGCGATCAAGGTCGCCAACCATCCCGTCTGGGAAGTGCCCTATCTGCCAATCGACCCGCAGGATGTCGGACGTTCCTACGAGGCGATCATCCGCATCAACTCGCAGTCCGGCAAGGGTGGCATCGCCTACATTCTCCAGCAGGATTACGGCATCAACCTGCCGCGCAATCTGCAGGTGGAGTTCCGCGAGGAGATCCAGCGCATCACCGACGAGGAGGGCAAGGAGCTTTCTTCCAGGCGCATCTACGAGCGTTTCATCGAGCGCTATGTCGAGCAGCCTGAAGGGCGCCTCAAATTCCTCGATCACCAGACGTTCCCGGCCGGCATGGAGCACAAGAGCGTGAGGGTGGTTTCCGCAGAGATTACCGATAACGGCGTGGTGAAGACGATCGAGGGCAAGGGCACCGGCCCGATAGACGGCTTCATCAATGCGCTGTCGGCCTATCTCGGCATCGACCTGTCAGTGAACGACTATTCCGAACATTCGCTGCAGCACGGCTCGAATGCGTCTGCCATCGCCTATGTCGAGATGCAGCATCCGGGCGGAAAACTGTTCGGTGCCGGCATCAACACAAATATCGTGGCGGCCTCGCTGGAAGCGATCGTTTCGGCGGCAAACCGCGTGATCGCCGAACGCTGATCCCTGGTCAGGCGCCGGAAACAAAACGGCCCGGACGCGATTCCGGGCTGTTTTTGTTGTTGCTAGCGGCTTAAATCCGCCCGGCCACCTTCGCGGCGATGCCGTCGAGTTTCGCGTCGGACGAGGCGCCGGTGACGACGTAATCCGTCTGGTCGCGATGCCAGGCGATCAGGCCGATATCATCGCGTATCTGTTCGGCCAAGTTCTGGTCGTTGCCGACGAGATTTCGCGCAAAGCAGATCGAAACGATGCCGCCGTCCTCGTCGCGATAGACGAGTTGGCCAACGGGTTTGCCGGCGGCGGAAAACAGGCGGCCGCCGAGGAACTCCAGCTTGTCGGCGCTCAGATCGGGCACTCGGAAGGAGACGCCGGTCGTCGCCATCAGCCAGTCGACCAGATGCGGACTATCCGATGCCGGCACTTCGACGAGGTGATCCGTCTGGCGCGAAAAGACGCGGTGGTGGGTGGCGATATCTTCAAGCCAGCCGCTGGTAACGGGCATTGCAAGCTGGGCAAAGGTTTCCATCTGCGGGCGATTGCCGATCATGTAGCCGATTGCGCCGGCAGCCATCACGAGCAGGGCGCAGGCTGCGAATGCCTGACGGCGCGTCGGTTTGAATTCCAGCGCGGGGCGCTGGGATTGCGGCAGGCGCACGGCCTTGCGCGGCGGCGTCGCGGTCTTGATGTTGCGCACCAGCGTCAGCGGTACCGGTTCGCGCAATACCTGGGCAAAGGCCTGGATACCGAAATCCGAGCCGCGCCGCAGATCATCCTGCACGGCCCGCGCCTGCGGGTCGCTGGCCACAAGGGCCTCGATTTCCGCCTTGTCAGCCTCGTCCAGTTCACCGTCGAGCGCGGCGGAAAGGCGGGTGTCACGGGACAGATCGCGCAGATGCGGCATGGCTTCAGGCTCTCCGCTCGGCGGCAGTGACGCTCAGCTGGGCGAAATGCCGGCGAGCCATCAGCACATGCATGGCTACGGCCTCGGGTTCGATCGCCAGGATGTCCGCGGCCTGCGCATGGCTGTGGTTCTCGACCGCGACCAGCAGGAAGCTTGCCGCTGCCTCGGTGGGCAGGGCGAGAATGGCATCGTGATGGGCGAAGCCGTGGCGCAGTTCCTCATCCTTTGCGGCTGCCTGCTTCTTGCCGTCTTCCGCCCAGATGGCACGAATGAGCGAGAAGACCCAGCTTTCCAGTCGATCACCGTCATCCAGCCGCGGACAGTTCAGTACCGCGCGGGCGCAGGCTTCGCGGACCAGGCTATCGACCGCGTCCGGCTGCCCGCAGCAGGCCAGCCCAAAGCGGCGCAGCCTTGGCAGGAGCGAAACGAGGTCGCGTCTGATATCCGATACGTCTGACTGTGATGACATGTCCGTCCGATGCGTTGAGGGGTCAGTGCTGGCACGCGAATGGGGAGAATTTGCGATATAGAAACATTCCTGGCTTTCGCCAGGCTGTCATGGCGACGCCGGCGCCGGAGGCGGCACCTCTGCCAATGTCTCGGGTTGCGGAATGGCGGATACGGGTTCGCGGGGGTCGTTACCATAGAACAGGCGCGTATCGTCGAGCGTGATCGCGTCACCCGGCTCCGTCAGGCCGCGACGCTCGCAGATGAGGTTCCACGCGCCCGGTTCGCCGGTCAGTGTGAAGAGATTGTAGGCAGCGCGCGGCTTATGCCCGCCAGGCCCCTGCGAAGCCGAGGCGATGCCGACGACGGGAATCTGCCCGCCGCTATGGGTTTTCAGAAAATAGACGGTATCGAGATGGGTGTGGCCATGCAGGATCAGTTCGGCGCCGCCCATCGACATGGCCGCGTTAAAACGGCGGATGCCAATCATCCGCTTGTGGCTGGCCGCAGCGCCGCGGATCGGCGGGTGATGGATGAGGACGACGCGAAACAGGCCTTCCTCGCCGGCCTTCTTGAGAAGCTCTACCGTTTCGCGTGCCTGGCGGGCGCTGAAGAAACCGGTGGCAGAGAATGGCGGCGTCGCCAGAGATGTGGAACAGCCGATGATGGCAACCGGCCCGCGGCGACGCAGGGTCGGGAACACATGGTCGTCGTCCGACCACTGGGCGGGGCTGGCATCGCCGGCGATGAACGGATACCAGCGCTTGACCGACTTGTCGTGCGCGCCGGGCACGTAAGCATCGTGATTGCCCGGAACGACCGTTGTGGCCAGCGGTGCACCGACGCTTTCGAGCCACTCGCCCGCCAGCCGGATCTCGATTTCGGTCGCCAGATTGACGAGATCGCCGGTAATCATCAGGTGATCGGGGTGATGATCGCGAATATCGCTCAGCAGCAGATCCAGCGTGTTCACGAGCAGGTGCTTGCGCCGGTTGCGATGCCAGTTGATGAAGCCGGTTATCCGCTTGGAAAACAGCTCGCGCAAGGTTAACTGCGGAAGCGGTCCGAGATGGATGTCGGAAATATGCGCGAACCTGTACATGGGGACATGACATAGGGCCCACATGGCCAAGGAGCAAGCGTGATGAGCAACGAAGGCATTCCGGAAATTTCCCGTTTCAGCACGCGTCTGCTGGTATGGCTGCTGCATCGCTACTTTCTGCTCACGCGCAGCATGACCCTTGGCGTGCGCGCGGCCTGTTTCGACGAAGAGGGGCGGGTGTTTCTGGTGCGCCATACCTACCTGCCGGGCTGGTATTTTCCAGGCGGCGGCATCGAGCGGCGCGAGACGGCGCTGGCCGCGCTCGAAAAGGAATTGCGCGAGGAGGGCAATCTCGAAATCCTCGGGCAGCCGCAATTGCTGGGCGCCTATTACAACCGCACCACCAGCAAGCGCGATCACGTGCTTTTCTATCGCGTTACCGTCAAGCAGACGCAGCCACGAAGACCGGACAAGGAAATTGCCGAATGCGGTTTTTACGCGCTCGACGCTTTGCCGCAGGGCGTGACCAAGTCTACGCTCAGGAGACTGGAAGAATTATCAGGCGCCTGCGATGTCGCGCCGGAGTGGTAGTCTGCCGCCCATTCATCATTCAGCCAGAAGCTGCTTGCGGCAGCATGTATGTTCAAACACCATGTTCCTAATAAACGGGGAGCGGGACATGACGAAAATAGAGATGGCGATCGATCATCTGATGGCGACGCATAAGCTGGCAGTGCAGGAGCCGGAGTTCATGCTGGCCCATTTCATCGGTCTGGCGCTCGAGGAGGCAAAGGAAAAGCTGGTGCGGCGCCGGCGGTCGCGCGCCGCACTCAACTGACAGGCATCGGGGCTTCGTCGACGACCGGTCAGGCGTTTCCGGTCAGCCGCTCGCGGCCATGCGCCAGCGAAAGGTCGATTTCCGGGCCGACCGGCACGATGCCCGTCGGGTTGATTGTCCGGTGGCTGCGGTAGTAGTGCCCCTTGATATGGTCCATGTTCACCGTGCTGGCGACGCCGGGCTGCTGATAGAGATCGCGCAGATACCCCGACAGGCTTGGATAATCGTCGAGGCGCCGGATATTGCACTTGAAATGCCCGACATAGACCGGATCGAAGCGCAGCAACGTGGTGAACAGCCGCCAGTCGGCTTCCGTCGTCTTGTCGCCGAAAAGGTAACGGCTTGAGCCCAGTCGCTGCTCCAGCATGTCCAGCGTCGCGAACAGTTTCGCAACCGCCTCCTCATAGGCGTCCTGGGTAGTGGCGAAGCCGGCCCGGTAGACGCCGTTGTTGACGGTCGCATAGACGACCGCGTTAAGTTCATCGATATTACCTCGCAATGCTTCGGGATAGAAATCCGTGCTCGACCCCGTCAACCCGTCGAAGGCGGTGTTGAACATGCGAATGATCTCGGCGCTTTCGTTGGAGACGATCGTCTGCTGGTACTTGTCCCACAGGACGGGGACGGTAACACGACCGGAATAGTTCGGATCGGCCTTGAGATAGAGCTGGTAGAGATAGTCGAGCCCGTAGAGATCGTCACCCGTCGCACCGGCCGGCTTTTTGAATTCCCAGCCGTTTTCGAGCATCAGAAAATCAACGACAGACACGGAAATCAACGACTGGAGCTGTTTGAGCTCGCGGAAGATCAGCGTCCGGTGCGCCCACGGACAGGCATAGGAGACGTAAAGATGGTAGCGGCCGGCTTCCGCCTTGAAGCCGCTCTTGCCGGTCGGGCCTGCCGAGCCGTCTGCCGTCAGCCAATTGCGGAACTGCGACTGCGACCGCTCGAACCGCCCTTTGGTTGCCTTGGTGTCATACCAGACGTCCTGCCATTTGCCGTCGACGAGCATGCCCATGAAATTATCCTTTGCTGTTGTGCTGCATAAATACGGCAGGTGATGCGGATATCGAGGCGTCAATCTGCAAACACTGTGTTTTTGCATTGGACGCCCGAAAAAAATCCTGCTAACCGGCAGGTCACATCCATTCGGACCCTTTTAATGACCGCGCCAAGAGCCCTACGACGACGCTGATCCTTTGAAAAGACGCTGCAAGCGGCGTCAATGAGATCACCTGTCTTGTCCGCTCTTTTCTACGGCTTCGGTTCACCATGGCTCCGCAACTTCTCGCAAAACACGACCTTGTCTACCTGACGGAAGACGCATCGCATGACGACGTCATCGAACTGATCAATGCCGAGGCATTCGGACCGGGCCGGTTCGTGAAGGCGGCCGCCCGTATTCGAGAGCAGGGACCGCATGATCGCTCGCTTTCCTTCGTCTGCACGGACGATGGCGAGACCATCGCTTCGGTGCGGATGACCCCGGTTCTGGCCGGTCAGGTGCGGGGACACATGCTGGGACCGCTGGCGGTAAGGCCATCGCACAAGAACCGCGGCATCGGCCGCGAACTGGTGCGCATCGCCATCGAGGCGGCGCGCCGCAAGGGATCGCAGGGCGTCATCCTCGTCGGCGATCCGCCCTATTACATGCCGCTCGGTTTCGAGAAGGTCGCCTATGGCGCGCTGGCCTTTCCCGGCCCCGTCGATCCCGGCCGTGTGCTGATCGTGCCGATGGCCGCCGACGTCCATCAGCGTCTCCCGGGCAAAATCGGCTGGCGTCCATAGACCAAACCCTCTAAGTCTTGCCACGCATCGGGTCAGTGAACAGCGGCTGGCCGCGCGTGGGGGGTACGGATGACGGGAATTTCCATCGACGCGGCGCTGGATCGTGCGGGTGCCGGCGCCTATCAGCGACGCTTGCTGGCGATCTTCGGCCTGGTCTGGACAGCGGATGCGATGCAGGTTCTGGCGGTCGGCTTTACCGCTGCCTCGATCGCCACAAGTTTTGGCCTGACGGTTCCGCAGGCTCTGCAGTCCGGTACCTTGTTCTTTCTCGGCATGCTGATCGGCGCGGCCGTTTGCGGTCGGCTGGCGGATCGCTACGGTCGCCGGAGGGTGCTGATCTTCACCGTCGCCAGCGACGCCGTGTTCGGCACGCTGGCGATCTTTTCGCCCGATTTCACCAGCCTCATGGTGCTGCGGTTCCTGACCGGCTTTGCCGTGGGTGGGACGCTGCCGGTCGATTATGCGATGATGGCGGAATTTCTGCCGGCCAAAAATCGCGGCCGCTGGCTGGTCATGCTCGAAGGGTTCTGGGCGGTCGGTACCCTTTTGGTTGCGCTGAGCGCCTGGGCAGTCAGCCTTGCCGGGTTGGACGACGGATGGCGCTATATTCTGGCCGTCAACGCCGTGCCGGCCATTCTCGGCGTCGGCCTGCGCTTCCTGGTGCCTGAATCGCCGCTCTATCTGTTGCGCCGCGGGCGGGGTGAGGAAGCGAAAGCGGTGCTCGATCGGGTCTCGGCAGGCAACGGAAAGCCAGTGCTCGACGCCGATGTCATCATCCTCGTGCCCCCGGCAGTCAGGAATATCGGCCTGTTTTCTTCCAAACTACGCCAGCGCAGCATCATGATTCTGGCGATCTGGTTCCTGGTTTCAATTTCCTATTACGGCGTCTTCACCTGGATGCCACCCAAGCTTGCGGCCGACGGTTTCGGTTTCGTGCGCGGCTACGGTTTTCTTGTCGTCGTGGCGCTGGCGCAATTGCCCGGTTACGCGCTTGCCGCCTATGGCGTCGAAGCCTGGGGTCGGCGGCCCACGCTTGTGACCTTCTGCCTTCTGTCGGCGCTTGGCTGCCTGCTGTTCGTGGTGGCCGATGAAGGTCTGCTGGTGGCGGCCGCACTGCTGCTGATGAGCTTTGCGCTGCTCGGCACCTGGGGGGCGCTTTATGCCTATACGCCGGAGCTTTATCCAACCGCCTCGCGCGCCACTGGCATGGGGGCAGCAGGCGCGATGGCAAGGCTTGCTGGTCTGCTGGCGCCGTCGCTGATGGCCTTCGTGGTCTCCGATGGTATCGGCCTTGCGATCGGCGTATTTTCCGGCCTGCTGGTGATGGCAGCCGCCGCCGCGCTGATGATCGATGCCGAAACGAAGGATGCGGCACTGACGTAAGGGTGAGCCCCACCCGTTGGCAGAACGCGCATCGTTGTGCAATGGCTCGCTCTGCTGCCCGAACCGGCAGGATTTCGGCTTGTGTCAGAAACGTTTGAAGAGCCAAGTGAGGCCGTGGCCAGCGCTGAACGGGCCGACATGGCCGGCAATCTGATAGCCGTGCTGTTGATAGGCGGCGACCGCGTCGGGGTTCAGACTGTCGATGTAGGCGCCAATACATCCGCGCCTGCGGGCCTCGTCTTCGGCAGCTTTCAGCAATCGACCGGCAAAGCCCTGTCGGCGCAGATGCTCGGGGACAAAGAGCAGCTTGGTATAAAGCCAGCCCCGGCCCGTTCGCCCGACCAGTCCACCTTCGACATTGCCATCCGGATCCCGCAGGAAAATGCCCAGGTTTCGAAATTCGGGATTGCCAAAACGCTTGAGATTGTAGGCTACCAGCGGCGCTTCTATCGCCTTTTCCTCCTCCGGTAACCAGTCGTCGGTAATGGTCAGTTCAATGGCCATGCGTGCTTCCCTCGCTATGTTTGAGAAGGGCGATAGCAAGCGGTCCTGTGGCCGTAAAGGATTGCACACGAGCATCTCCAGCGCCCAAGCGGGACATTCCTGCAATCTTAACGACCCTCGCGCCACCACATGGCGGAGACCGCGAGCAGCAGGGCGGCCAGACCCGCGAAACCGGCAAACAGCGGCAGCGTGTTGATGCCGCGCAGCACCGTTTCGTCGGTCATGCGGATGGTCATGCGGTTGGCGTCGGCCACGCGTATGGCACCGCGCACCGGCAGGATATCGGGCAGACGGATGCCGTCCTGGCCGGCGACGCGGGTGACAAGACCGCGGGTGCGTTCGGCATAGGGCGCCAGCGTTTCCTCCGTGGAGACCATGGCCTTGAACTCGGGTGCATCGACCGCGCCGACATGCACGAGAGTGGAAAATTCGCCGTTGGAAACCTCGAATAGGCCGGTTTCATCCATGCGCTTTTCCAGCTTGTACAGGCCGGGGCCGGATTGGGTGAAGGGCAGGCTCTCCATCTTGCCGGACGGATATTTGACCGTCGCCGGGCCCGGATCGTCACCGATCGTCTGGCGCGTGGTTTCCAGTGTGCGGCCGGAAGCGCGGGCGGTGAGCGCCTCTTCTTCCAGTTCCGGTTCCTTCATCAGCCAGTGCGCGATGCGGCGATAGAGATCCACATGCGGGCCACCGCCTTCGAAACCGCGCGCCCACAGCCAGCCCTGATCGGACAGGAGCATGGCGACGCGGCCTTCGCCCTGACGGTTGAGGACGAGGAGGGGACGATCGCCATCGCCTTCCATCACCGTCTGGCCGCGCGGTTGGGACACATCGACGGTGCGGAACCAGCGGCCCCAGGCCGGCGGGTTCTGGGCGGCACCTTCAAGGCCACGCGTGACGGGGTGCTTCTGGCCGGCGGCGGAGAGATGCGGGTAGAAGCCGGCATCGTGCATGTCGCCGGTGGGCGATGCGGGCAGGACCTGTTCCAGCGGCGTGGAGGCGATCGAATCCTCTCCGGCATGTTCTGGACCGGCGGCGATCAGCAGCGCACCGCCCTTTTCGACATATTGCGCGATGTAATCGTAATAAAGAATCGGCAGCACGCCGCGGTGCTTGTACCGGTCGAAGATGATGAGGTCGAAATCCTCGATTTTTTCGACGAACAGCTCGCGGGTGGGGAAGGCGATCAGCGACAGTTCGTTGATCGGCGTGCCATCCTGCTTTTCCGGCGGGCGCAGAATGGTGAAGTGTACGAGATCGACGGAGGCGTCGGATTTCAGGAGGTTGCGCCATGCGCGTTCGCCGGCATGCGGTTCGCCGGAAACGAGCAGCACGCGCAGGTTCTGGCGGATACCGTCGATGACGTGGACCGCGCGGTTGTTGGCGGTGGTCACCTCGCCGGGGATGCCGGCGACGGAAAATTCCATGACATTGTTGCCGCCGCGCGGCACCGTGAAGCTGAACGGCGTTTCGGCGCCGGGCGCGGCCTGTAAGGTCGTGACCTGTTCGCCATTGATGCGGACCGTCACCTCGGCCGAGCCACCCTGCTGACGGCCGTCATCGAAGACGCGTAGCGTCATGTCCTGACGTTCGCCAACAATGCCGAAGCGGGGTGCCTTGACCACTTCGATACGGCGGTCGGATTCGTCCGGCTGGCCGGTGATCAGGCCGTGGATCGGGGCATCGAAACCGACGTCCTGATTGATCCCAGGCATATCGTGGATCTGGCCGTCAGACAGAAAGATGGCGCCGCCGACACGGCCGGGCGGCACGTCCGACAATGCCGCAGAGAGTGCTCCGAACAATTGCGTCGAGGGCGAGTCGGAATCGGGGTTGTCGTTGACCTCGACGATACGCGGTTCGATGCGCGGGAAGCGCGACAGGCGTTCCTTCAGGCCTTCCAGCGCTTCGTTGGTCTGTTCCGTACGGTTGGCGGTTTCCTGGCTCTGCGACCGGTCGACGATGACCGGCACGATGGTCGACAGCTGTTCGCGATCTTCCTGTGTCAGCAGCGGATTGGCGATGGCGAGCAGCAGCGCCACGAGCGCAAGAGCGCGCAACAACGCGCCGCGCAGGCCGCGCCACAGGCTCAAGACCACGAGAATGGCGGCGAAGACGCCGAGAGCGGCAAGGATTGGCCAGGCGAAGAAGGGGGCGAATTCGATGGTCATCGGCAGCTCCCTTTATTGTCCAAGACGTTCAAGCAGGGCGGGCACATGTACCTGGTCGGCTTTGTAATTGCCGGTCAGCATGTACATCATGATGTTGACGCCGGAGCGAAAGGCGTGTTCGCGCTGCATGTCATCCGGCGGCACGGTGGGCAGCACGGAATTGCCCTGCGCATCCACTGCCCAGGCGCCGGCAAAATCGTTGCCGGTGATGAGGATTGGCGTCACGCCGTCGCCCGACGACGAGAGGCCAGCGCCCTGATTGCGCGCATCCTGACGAGCCTCAACCCAGAGCGGGCTGCCGGAGTAACGGCCGGGGAAATTGTTGAGGAGATAGAAGGAGCGGGCGAGAACGTGGTCACTCGGGGTCGGCTCCAGTGGCGGTATGTCGATATTGGCGAGGATCTGCTGCAGGCGTTCACCGTTCGGGCTGGTGCCGCCACCGTCAAGTGCGCTGAACTGGTCGCGGGTGTCGAACAGCACCGTGCCGCCACTGCGCATATAGGCGTCGATGCGGGAAATGGCGGCTGCCGAGGGCATGGGGGCGGTTGCGGAGACCGGCCAGTAGATGATCGGGTAGAAGGACAGTTCGTCCTTGGTGATATCGACACCGACGGGGGCGCCGGGCTCAAGGGTGGTGCGGTAGGTCATGAACTGGCTCAGCCCATCAAGCCCCTGTTCGGAAATGCGGTCGACATCGCCTTCGCCGGTAATGACATAGGCGAGATGGGTGGTGTCGAGCCGTTCGAGGATGGTTTCGTCGCCGGGCTTTGCGTGTTCGATCGGGGCGTTCGGATCGGATGTCTGCTGGCTAGCGGCAGGTGGCGCGGATTGGCCGGGCTGTGGCTGCGCCGGGGGCTGTGCTTGTGCCTGGATCTCTGCGCCGGAAGCGGTTTGTTGCTGCAGGTTCTGGGCGTGCAGATCACGCGGCGGGGTAAGGGCAAACGTGCCAAATATCACGGCGAGCATGGCAGCGGCACGACCGGCGTGCGGCAGACGGGCAAAACCACCGTTCATGAACAGCACGATCAGCGTATCGAGAAGCAGCATGAAGAAGGCTGCCGCAAACAGGGCGGGACGCAGCGACCATGCTTCACCACCGGCAAGACCTTGCCGGACGATCGGGAAAGTCGCGGCCGAGGCATCGAAAGGCGCAAGCGTAGCGTTGGGGGCGAACAGGTTTACCGCGCTAAACCCTTCCTCCGAGCCGTAAAGGCCGGGCGGATTGTCGAGGCTGGCAACAGGATTGATACCGACCTTGACGGCGAGCGGACGGGCGCTGCCGACTTCGGTCGACAGGATGCCATCGGCGTTGAGCAGACGGTAAGGCGGCAGGGCGGCGGCGCCAGCGGCGCCTGCCTGCGGCTCTGCGGCACCGCCAGCGCGTGACAGTTGGACGAGACGGCGCAGCATTTCAACGAAATTGCCGGAGATCGGCAGGTTCGACCATGTGGCATCGGCGCTGACATGGAACAGCACGATACGGCCGGCCTCGATTTCGCGTGTGGTGACAAGAGGCGTGCCATCGGCAAGGCTTGCCCAGGTGCGCTCATTGAGGTCGGGCGTCGGCTCGGCCAGAACCTGACGGCGCACGGTGATATCGGCGGGCGAGGCCATGCCGGCAAAAGGACCAAAATTCGGGAATGGCGCGAGCGGCTGCGGCTCTGCCCATGAAAGAGCGCCGCCGAGCGCCCGTTCGCCTTGGCGCAGACGCACCGGCACAAGCGGATCGTCAGCCGGGGCGGCGGCAAGGCGCGGGCCGGCAAACCGGATCAGCGTGCCGCCACGGTTCAGCCATCGCTGCAGCGGCGCGTAACTTTCCTCCGGCAGGCGTCCGACATCGGCCATGACGATGGCGGACGGGTTGCTGGTGAGGATTTCGCGCAGCGATGCGGCGAGATCGCCGCCACGCGGCTGGATCAGGTCGGCATAGGGTTCGAGCGCGCGGCTGATGTAATAGAGCGGGAGAAGCAGCGGTTGAAAGTCGTTGCCACTGTCGCCGGAGAGAAGTGCGATGCGGCGGCGTTTAAAACCATCGTCGAGCAGATGCGTGGCACCAGCGGTGGCGATGCCATCGACCGCGAGGCGGGCGAAATCGTTGCGCAGTTCGAACGGGGCGTCGATCGTGGCCGTCGCGGTGTTGGCGCCGGCTGCGAAATCGAGCGTGCCGGTGGCGAGCGAACGGCCCTGCTGGTCGAGCGCGTTGACGACAAAATTCTGCGCACCCTCGGTTTTCAGACGCGTTGCCGCGACCGACATGGCGGCGGCATTGTTGGTGGCGCCGGTCAGTGCCAGCGATTTCTGGCCGTCGCCTTCGATCAGTTGCATGTCGCGCGGCGACAGGGCAGCGAGCGCCCTCAGCATCTCGCCATCGGCGGGCGTGGCGATGCCGTCGGAGAGAAAGGCGAGCGTGCCAGGCGCGGTGTCGTTCAGCGCTTCCGTTACGGCGCGGGCGGCGCGCAGGCGATCTGGCACAAGCGGTTTCGGGCGAGCCGCGGCAAGGCGCTCGCGGGCGACGGTGGCGCTGGCGGGCACGGCGTCGTGGCTCGCTTCTGCGGTGAAAACCAGTGAGACCGGCATTTCGGCATCGGCGGCATCGCTGATCATCAGATCGGCTGTCTGAACGCGGCGTTCCCAGTCCTCGGCATTTGCCCAGCTGTTATCGACGATCATCACCAGCGGGCCGCCCGATGCGAGCGGATTGTTACGCGGATTGATAACTGGATTGGCGATCGCAAGGATCACGGCGGCGGCAAGCAGGATGCGCAGCAGCGTCAGCCACCATGGGCTTTGTGCCGGCGTTTCCTCGCGTTTCAAGACGGTGGCGAGAATGCGCAGCGGCGGAAACACCTCTGTTCGCGGACGCGGTGGTGTCAGGCGCAACAACCACCAGATGGCGGGCAGTGCGATCAGGGCAAACAGGATGGCGGGACTGGCGAAGGCGAAACCACTCATGCGCCCACTCCGGCCGACATGGTGGGGGCGACCCGCGGCGGATTGCCGGAGAGATAGCCGTGGACGGCGCCCAGCGCTTCCGAGGCGAGGTGGTCGGTGCGGTGAACGATAAAACTCCAGCCCATGCGGCGCAGCGACTGACCGAGATTTTCCCGACGTACCAGATAGGCGTTGCGATAGATATCGCGCACGGATTCGGCGCGGCCGGAAGTCAGCTTTTCGCCGGTTTCGGGATCGGTGAATTCGGTGCGGCCGCTATAGGGAAAGATTTCTTCGGCGGGATCCGCCACTTCGATGACGTGACCGCGCAGGCCACGACGGGCGAGCGGTGCGATCCGCTGCATCACGCGGTCGGCATCATCGAGAAAATCGCCGATCAGGACGATATCGCTGGCGCCTCGGATCATCTCGGTCTGCGGCAGGCCGGTTGATGGCGGGGCGTGGACAAGCGCGGTCGCCAGCCGTTCGGCGGCATTGCGGGCCGAGACCGGCTCCATGATGCCCGGACATCCGATGCGTTCGCCCGAGCGGGCCAGCACTTCGGCCAGCGCCAGCATCAGCACCAGCGCCCGGCTTTCCTTGGAAACGGACGCATAGGTGGATTTGTACATCATCGACGGCGACATGTCGGCCCAGAGCCAGACGGTGTGGGCGGCTTCCCATTCCTTGTCGCGGATATAGGTATGGTCGTCACGGGCGGAGCGACGCCAGTCGATGCGGGCAAGGCTTTCGCCATCCGCATAGGGTCGGAACTGCCAGAAATTTTCGCCGATGCCACGCTTGCGGCGGCCATGCCAGCCGGCAATCACCGTGTTGGCGATGCGGCGGGCTTCGACCATGCAATCGGGCACGAGAATGGCCCGCTGGCGGGCGCGGCTGAGGACTTCTGCGCTCGGCGTCTGGTCGACGATCTCACCGATGGATGCCACGCGTATTCCTTTCGGTCGAGACGGTTTAACCGCGAACCTGTTTTGCCAGGCCGGAAATCACGTCACGCACGGTCATGCCTTCGGCGCGGGCCGAGAAGGTAAGGGCCATGCGGTGCTGCAGAACCGGTTCGGCGAGAGCGGCGACATCGTCCAGCGACGGGGCGAGACGGCCTTCGTAAAGCGCGCGGGCGCGGGCGCAAAGCATCAGCGCCTGACCGGCGCGCGGGCCGGGACCCCAAGCGACATGGCGGTCGGTCATGGTATTGCCATGGCCGGGGCGGGCGGAACGGACAAGCGAAAGGATGGCATCGACGACCTTGTCGCTGACCGGCATCTGACGGATAAGCGACTGGATTTCGAGAAGGCGGGCAGCGTCGATGACGCCGGAGGCCGTGGCTTCGGACATGCCCGTCGTGCCCAGCAGGATCTGGCGTTCGGCATCGAGTTCCGGGTAGAGCACATCGACCTGCAAGAGAAAGCGGTCGAGCTGGGCTTCCGGCAGCGGATAGGTACCTTCCTGTTCCAGCGGGTTCTGGGTGGCAAGAACGTGGAACGGGGCGGGCAGGTCATATCGCTGGCCGGCGACCGTGACGTGATATTCCTGCATCGACTGCAGAAGCGCCGACTGGGTGCGCGGCGAGGCACGGTTGATTTCGTCGGCCATCAGCAGTTGCGCGAAAACCGGTCCCTTGACGAAACGGAAGGAACGGCGGCCGGTGTCGTCCTGATCCATCACTTCCGTGCCGAGAATATCCGACGGCATCAGATCTGGGGTGAACTGGATGCGGTTGCCATCGAGCCCGAGCACGGTGCCGAGCGTGGTAACCAGCTTGGTTTTTGCGAGACCCGGCACGCCGACCAGCAGCGCATGGCCGCCCGACAGAACGGCAAGAAGGGTGTTTTCGACCACCTGCTCCTGACCAAAGATCACCTTGCCGACTTCGGCCCGAATGGCAGCGATATCTGCGAGTGCCTTTTCAGCAGAGGCGACGATGGCCTTCTCATCGAGTGGAGTTTCTGTGGACGTCATCACACCCATTGGGGTCTCCCTCTGTCGTTTCTGGCGCCAGGCACCGAATGGCGGTTCGCTATACATATCGAGAATGCTGCGCGCGCACCATGCCGGTGAACTTATTCCCCTGTGGGCGGCTGACAAGCACGGCGCGAATGACTATCTCGTGACTCCAACGTCCTTAACGGTGGAACCGGGACACAATCATGGCGACCGAACCGATAAATCAGGCAGGGGATGCCGCGGGTCTTGCAGCGATGATCGCCCGCGCCTCCGAGCAGACGGGCGACGGCACACGCGGGCTGCCGCCGGTGGAACGCTGGAACCCGCCCTTTTGCGGCGATCTCGACATGGAAATCCGCGCCGACGGGACATGGTTCTACATGGGCACGCCGATCGGCCGCGCGCCGCTGGTGCGGCTGTTCTCGACGGTTCTGCGCAAGGACGAGGATGGCCGAACCTATCTCGTCACGCCTGTGGAAAAGGTGGGTATCCGTGTCATCGACGCGCCTTTCGTGGCCGTGGAGATGCAGGTGGCTGAGCGGGATGGTGCAGCCGTCCTGAGTTTTCGGACCAATGTCGGTGATGTGGTGGAGGCCGGTGCCGATCATCCGCTGCGCTTCGAAGTGTTCGGTGAGAACCGCGAACTGAAGCCTTATCTTCTGGTGCGGGCTCGACTGGAGGCATTGGTGTCACGCGCCGTGATGTATGATCTGGTAGCACTCGGCGAGACGCAGGAGATCGACGGCGAGGCGATGTTCGTCATCCGCTCCGGCGGCACGGTGTTTCCGGTCATGCCTCAGGCCGAACTGGATGCGCTTGCCACATGACACGATACCCGCTTTTTTCTGCAGAGGATTTTCGAGCGCGGGCGCAGGATCAGAAGGGCATGCCGCTTGAGGAGGCCTGGAATGCGCATGGCGACCATGCGCTCAATCCGTTGTTCGTGGCGCGCGCGCAGGAACTCAAATTGCGCGACGCCGCTGTACTGGTCCCCGTTGTCGATGATGGCGAGCAAGCGAGCGTGATCCTCACGCAGCGCACCGCGACGCTTCGAAAACATTCCGGCCAGATCGCCTTTCCGGGCGGCTCGATCGACCCGGAGGACAATTCGCCGGAAGAGGCGGCTCTGCGCGAGGCGGAGGAAGAGATCGGCCTGTCGCGGATGTTCGTGGAGCCGGTCGGGCGTCTGCCGACATATTTCACGCCGACCGGATTTCGCATCACGCCGATCCTCTCCGTGGTGAAGCGGGGATTCGAGTTGCAGCTCAATCCGGCGGAAGTGGATGACGTGTTCGAAGTGCCGTTGCCATTTCTCATGGATGAGGCCAATCACCACCGCGACAGTCGCATCTTCGATGGCGACGAGCGACATTTTTTTCTCATGCCCTATGGCGAGCGCAATATCTGGGGCATTACCGCCGGCATTCTGCGCACGCTCTACGAAAGGCTTTATGCATGACCGGTCCGACCCCAAAGAACATCGCCCACAAGGACTGGTTCAACAATCCGGCACTGGTGCGGGTGCTTGAGCTTCTGAACGGTGATGGCGGCGAAACGCGCATCGTTGGCGGTGCCGTGCGCAATGCGCTGATGGGCCTGCCGATCCAGGATGTGGATCTGGCAACAACATTGCTGCCGACCGACACGCAGGCGCGGGCCGAAGCCGCTGGCATCAAGGCCGTTCCTACAGGGATCGCGCATGGTACCGTGACGCTTGTGGTCGATGGCCAGCCCTTCGAAGTCACGACGCTGCGGCGCGACGTGTCCACCGACGGCCGCCATGCCGAAGTCGCCTTCGGCACTGACTGGCAGGCCGACGCGGAGCGGCGCGATTTCACCATCAACGCGCTTTATGCCGACAGTCACGGCAATGTCATCGATCTCGTCAACGGCACCCCGGATATCGAGACGCGCACCATCCGTTTCATCGGGGACGCCGCGACGCGGATTGCCGAGGATCATCTGCGCAGCCTGCGGTTTTTCCGCTTCTTCGCCTATTACGGGTCCGGCCGCCCGGATGCCGATGGTCTGCGCGCCGTTGCCCGTGCCAAGGACAAGCTGTCGACCCTTTCTGCCGAACGTATCTGGGGCGAGACCAAGAAGCTCTTGGCCGCGCCTGATCCATCGCGGGCGCTGTTGTGGATGCGGCAGACCGGGGTGCTGACGGCGGTCCTGCCGGAGACCGAGAAATGGGGCATCGATTCCATTCATGGCGTCGTGGCTGCGGAAGCGGCACTCGGCTGGACGCCGGATCCGCTGCTGCGGCTGGCGGCCATCGTGCCGGTCGATGCGCCCCGTCTGGCCGAGATGGCAAAACGCTTGCGCATGGCCAATGTCGAGGCTGCACGTCTGCAAAGCTGGGCGACGGCGCCGGTTCCACCCGATGAAGTGACCGACGTGGGTTTCGACCGCATTCTTTACCGCGCTGGCGGCGACGGTCTGCTCATGCAGTTGAAGCTGGCGCTGGCTTCGTCCCGGGCGAATGCCGAGGGCGATCCTGTCGCCATGAGCAAGGCGGCGCGGCTTTCGGTGCTGTTGAAGCGTGCGGAAAGCTTTGAAAAGCCGGTCTTTCCTTTGACGGGCGGCGACGTGATCGCGGCGGGCATGGCGCCCGGGCCGAAGGTCGGCGCGCTGTTGGCCGAACTGGAAACGCTCTGGATCGAGCGCAATTTTGCTCTCGACCGGGCAGCGCTGACCGCCCGGCTGTCTGATATGCTGGGCAAGGCCGATTAGGCTGCCCGTTCGTCCGCATCGTCGCGGATGCGGGCCTTGATATTGTCGACCATGTTTTCGCGGATGACGGTTTCGCCATGGGCGGAACGCATATGCTCGACGGCGCGGCGCACGATCTCGGCATCCTCATCCGTCCGCGTATGCCACTCGCATCCCGGCACCAGCGTGCCGCATTCGAACAGTTTCATGATGTTTCCTCCTCAAGTGAGACAAGGTCATATTCCTGTGTTCGACCTGCCTCACAGAGATAACGAGAACCAAGGCTATTGGTTTCCGCCAATACGCCGGTTCGATCCGTAGTTGTTTTTGATGTGCCCGATCAACTTGGCTGTCTTCCGCAAAAAAAACTATACATCTAGAGGTACAAATTTTGTTGGAGGTGCATTATGGCAAGCGTTCGTTTCACCGAGTTCAAACAGAACCTTGCGACGCATTTCGATACGGTGCTGGAATCGCGTGCGCCGCTTCTGGTGACGCGGCAGGGCAAGGGATCGGTCATCGTGCTGGCCGAGGGCGAATACGAGAGCCTGCAGGAAACGCTTCATCTTCTTTCCACGCCCGCCAATGCGGATCGTCTGCATGAAGGCCTTGAGCAGTTGGGCCATCGGCGGATCCTCGAAAAAGACCCGACTGCCGAATGAAGTTAGCCTGGACGCGCCACGCCTGAGACGGTTACCGGTTCTGGCGGGTCAGCGACCCCAAGATGGTTCTGAAAATCAATGAGCTGATCAGCAGCGCCAAGCGCACACCATTTGTCGGCCCGGGCAAACCCGAGCCGCTCAAGGGCGATCTTGCCGGTTTCTGGTCCCGACGGATATCAGGTGAACACAGGTTCGTTTACCGCATGGCCGGCAGCGGTGACGACCAGCGGCTGGAAATCCTGCAGTGCCGTTTCCATTATCGGAAATAGCGTCTCTTTCGCACCTATTCCGCCAGCGCCCAGGCATGAAACACCGAGCTGTAGGCTTTGGCGCCGGGCGGTGGAATGTCCGGCCCGTCATCAGTCGGCGGCATTTGCGAAGGCTTGCCCGCCAGCCGATGGCGAACCTGGGCGACATAGTAGGAATGCGGAAAATCAGGATCGCCTTTGGCCCGCATATCGCGCGCCATGCGATCGATCAGTTCCTCGCTGACGAGGCCACGTTCCGGCTTTTCATGCTGATGCGGTATGCCCTGCGATGCGACCATGCGACATCCTCCCTGTACTACCGGCCTTAACAGCCATGGGAGTAACCTAGCACCGCAGAACGTGATTGGATATTGCTTTTGTTAACGGATCGCTAAAATATGATCAGGGCCAGCGCACCATCGGCGGCATCGAGGACAGGATGGCCTCGACATTGCCACCGGTCTTCAGGCCGAACAGCGTGCCGCGATCATAGAGCAGGTTGAATTCGACATAGCGGCCACGGCGGATAAGCTGCTCGTCGCGATCTCCCTGACTGAATTCGGTATTGAAATTGCTGCGCACGATCTGCGGATAAACGGCTTCGAAGCTGCGCCCGACATCCTGCACGAAAGCAAAATTGGCGTCCCAGCCACCCTTGTCGGCCTGCGGCGTCAGCCAGTCGAAGAAGATGCCGCCGATGCCGCGTGCCTCGTTGCGGTGGGCCAAGAAAAAGTAGTCGTCGCACCATGTCTTGTAGTGATCGTAATCGGCAACGCCGGCATGGTTGTTGCAGGCGTCCTGCATGGCGCGGTGAAACAGCCGGCTGTCGGCATCCTCCTGCGTGCGGCGGCGGTCGAGCACCGGTGTCAGGTCGGCACCGCCGCCGAACCACTGGCTCGATGTCACCACCATGCGGGTGTTCATGTGCACGGCCGGAACGTTGGGATTGACCGGGTGGGCGATCAGCGAAATGCCCGATGCCCAGAAACGCGGGTCTTCGTCGGCCCCCGGCATCTGCTTGCGAAAATCCTCGGAAAACTCGCCGTAAACCGTCGACGTATGAACGCCGACCTTTTCGAAAACGCGGCCTTCCATCATCGACATGCGGCCGCCGCCACCGGCACCGCCATCACGCAGCCAGTCCTTGCCGACGAAACGGCCGGGCGTGCGATCGGACAGAGGGCCGGAGACTTCGTCTTCCAGCGCCTCGAAGGTGGAACAGATGGTGTCGCGCAGGCTTTCGAACCAAGCCTTCGCCTTTGCCTTCTTGTCCTCGATACCCTCGGGCAGGCCCTTTTCGAGTTGCGGCCGTTCCATGTCGTTCCTTTCGGTCAAAATCATTTCGGCATCCGTCATGACGCTGCCATGGAAGGCGCGGTACGGAAGCATCGAGGGAGCCTATACGCCTTTCAGAATCGACTCGCAAAGCCCGGACCGACGCATTATCTTGCTTTCGAGAGGTAGCGCGCATGACGAAAACCAGGGTCCCGCCGCTCGACGGCCTGAAACGCAGGATGGATCGCCATCGCCTGGGTCAGGCGACTGCGACAAATGGTCATTTCGTGCGCGAGACCTTTTGCCTGTCGCGGCCGCAAGCCCGCGAGAAAGCCAAGGAATGGTTCGACGCCTTTCCCAAGGCAGCCTACTGGACCGAAGTGGAAAGCTGGCGTCAGTTGGAAGGCGACCAGATCGAGTTCACCATGCGGCGCCTGCCGACCGCCGATTGATGGTCAGAATCCCGTCTGCCGCAACGCTTCGCCAACGATCATCGCCGCCGACATGGCGACGTTGATCGAGCGCTGGCCTTCGCGCATCGGGATCAGCACGCGGGAATCGGCCGTGTCATGCACATTGTCCGGCACGCCGGCGCTTTCGCGGCCGAACAGAAGAATGTCGCCTGGCTGGTAGGTGAAATCGATATAGGGCAGGGCGGCCTTGGTGGAGGCAAGCACGAGGCGGCGGTTTTCCGCGCGGCGCCATTCGTCAAACACCTGCCAGTTGACGTGGCGGGTCAGCGAGACCGAACCGAGATAATCCATGCCGGCGCGTTTCAGGTTGCGGTCGGAAATGTCGAAGCCGGCGGGCTCGATGATATCGACACCGAAACCGAGGCAGGCGGAAAGCCGCAGGATCGTGCCGGTATTGCCGGGAATGTCGGGCTGGTAAAGGGCGATGCGAAGGTCTGTCATGCGCATGTCCTATGCCAGAAAGACCGTCAATCTCAAGATGCCGGGCGAACCGGGATAGGGACGGAAGCAACGGCGGTGGTTTTCGGGCGGCTTGTTCAGCTTTGCCCTTTTCAACTGGCGCTGCCGACGGTAAAAGACGCACCAATCGAAACGCCAGCCAAGGAGGCCTTCATGGATATGACCGTGCACACGCGCCTTGCGGCCCAGATCTGTTCTGCCTGAGCGTTAGCGGTTCATCCGAACTTTTCTCCCCTCTGATCGTTGCGTGGCCATCCAGCGCCATGATTTCTGATTTTCCGGCTGCCAGCCTTTGCCTGCATTTCCATGCATAGGGCAGGACAGCCGTCTGACCGACGGAGTTTCTCATGTTTTCCTGGTTCGAACGGCGCATCAATCCCTATCCGGATGTCGCCCCGACCCTGCCGCCGAAAGGGCTCTTCGCCTTCTGCTGGCATTATACCAGGCCGGTCTGGCCATGGCTTGTGCTGATGTCGATCCTGACGACGCTGATCGCACTCGGCGAGGTGGCACTCTACCGATTCCTCGGCGATATCGTCGACTGGCTGTCGACGGCCAACCGCGAGACCTTTCTTGCTCAGGAAGGCATGAAGCTCGTGATGATGGCGCTTGTCGTACTGGTCGGCCTGCCTCTGGTCGCCACGCTCAACGCGCTGATCATGCACCAGATCATGATGGGCAATTTTCCGATGGTCGCACGCTGGCAGATGCACCGCTATCTGCTGCGCCATTCCATGACCTTTTTCGCCAACGAGTTTGCCGGCCGCGTTTCGACGAAGCTGATGCAGACGGCGCTTGCGATCCGCGAAGTGGTCATGAAGATCCTCGATGTCTTCGTGTATGTCGCCGTCTATTTCGTCTCGATGATTGTCGTGGTAGCGGCGGCCGACATGCGGCTGGCGCTCCCGCTCGTGTTATGGATCATCGTTTATGGCCTGACGGTTGCCTATTACGTGCCGCGCCTGCGTGAGATTTCGGCCCAGCAGGCCGATGCACGCTCTATGATGACCGGGCGCGTCGTTGACAGCTACACCAACATTGCGACCGTCAAACTGTTTTCGCATACCGGTCGCGAGGAGAACTACGCCCGCGACGCCATGCAGATGTTCTTGGGCACCGTTCATGCGCAGATGCGCAAGGTGACGATGTTCCAGGTTCTCGTCTATTTCTACAATTGTGCGGCGCTGTTTGCGGTCGCGGGTCTGTCGATCTGGTTCTGGCTGGACAGCGCCATCTCGATCGGTGCGATTGCCATTGCCATCGGTCTTGCCATGCGCATCAACGGCATGTCGCAGTGGATCATGTGGGAAGTCTCCGCGCTGTTTGAGAATATCGGCACGGTCTATGACGGCATGGAAATGATGACCAAGCCGCATGATGTGACCGACAAGCCGGCGGCGCCAAAGCTTAAAGTGCCGGAAGGCGCAATCGCCTACGACAACATCCGTTTCCACTACGGCAAGAACAAGGGCGTGGTCGAGAACCTGACCCTGAATGTCGCGGCAGGCGAGAAGGTGGGGCTGGTCGGCCGTTCCGGCGCCGGCAAGACGACGCTGATGAACCTGCTTCTGCGCTTTTACGATCTGGAAGGCGGGCGCATCACCATCGACGGCCAGGATATCGCGACGATCTCGCAGGAAAGCCTGCGCGCCAAGATCGGCGTGGTGACGCAGGACACGTCGCTGCTGCACCGCTCGATCCGCGACAATATTGCCTATGGTCACCCGGGCGCGAGCGACGAGGAGATCATCCTGGCGGCGAAACGCGCCTCCGCCTGGGATTTCATCGAGACGCTGGCCGACCTGCAGGGCCGGGTCGGGCTCGATGCGCATGTGGGCGAACGGGGCGTCAAATTGTCCGGCGGCCAGCGACAGCGCATCGCGATCGCCCGTGTATTCCTCAAGGATGCACCGATCCTCGTGCTGGACGAGGCGACGTCTGCGCTGGATTCCGAAGTGGAAGCGGCCATTCAGGAGAACCTGTTCTCGCTGATGGAAGGCAAGACGGTGATCGCGATCGCCCACCGGCTGTCGACGCTCACCGAGATGGACCGGCTGGTCGTCCTCGACAAGGGCCGCATCATCGAGACCGGCACCCATCAGCAACTGTCCGAAAGCGGCGGCATCTATGCCGATCTATGGCAGCGACAGTCGGGCGGTTTCCTCGGCGATCACGCCGAGGACGCGGCTGCGGAATAACATCGACACCTGCCCCGCCCTCGGCGTTCCATCGCCGGGGACGGTCAGACGAGCGAAGGGCGAAGCGGCTGGCCGCAGCAAGAGATGTTTTCGCAAAGACTTATATGTTTCGGCTGAAACCGCAGCGAGTGTAAAAGTAAGTCTTTCTTTATCGTATGGTGGAAGAAACGAGCGTGTGTAGTTTTCACATCTCACCTCATGGTTCTCACATGCTCGGTTTCCTCAAGATCAAACTTCTTCTGCCGCTGCTGTTCGGCGCGGTCGTGCTTGTCGCTATCATACAGGGCGGGCTCGGCCTGCGATCCGTTCATCAGATGGATCTCCAGGCCAGCAATCTCGGCCACCGCATGGATCAGTCCGTGGCGATGGCCAATATGGATCGCCTCCTGGCGGATCTGCGGCGACTCGTGCTGATGGCGCTCTCGGGCAGCAATGCCATGGAGCAGAAGAAATGGCTCGGCCAGTTGCAGGACAAGCGCCAGGAACGCGCTGCCAATTTCGAGGCCTTCGGCCGCACGATCAAGGATCCGGCCGCCAAGGCGAGATTTGACGAATTGCTCAAGGTCGTTGGCGAATACGACGTGATGGCGGGCAAGTTCATCGAACTCGTCAGCACTTCTCGGGTCTATGAAGCCAAGACGCTGGTCGGGCAGATGGTGCCCAAGGGCGGCGAGGCGGGGACGATCCTGTCGCAGATGATCGACGAGAACAATGCGCTGGGCATGGCCGACCGCGAGGCGGCCGACAGCGCCGCGTCATTCGCGACGACCGCGACGATCGTGGGCATCGTGCTTGCCATGGCGGTTGCCATTCTCGCCGCCGCGCTCAGCGTGTTTCGGGTTGCCCGTCCCATCGATGCCATTACCCGCGCCATGAACGGGCTTGCCGCCGGCGATACGGATATCGCCATCCCCTGCGCTGGCCGTCGTGACGAGCTGGGCGAGATGGCGGCGGCCGTCTCCGTGTTCCGCGACAACGCACTGGAACGCGAACAGCTGGAGCGCGAAACCGAAGCCAATCGTTCCATGAGCGAAGGCGAACGCCTGGCCCGGGAGACGCAGAAGGCGCGCGAAACGGCCGACGTGGCCTTTGCGGTAGAGGGTCTCGGCCGTGGCCTGAAAAATCTGGCCGATGGCGACATGACTTTCCGTCTGACCCAGCCCTTTGCCGGGCAGCTCGATCAGCTGCGCCTTGATTTCAACGAGTCCGTGTCCCGGCTGGAGGATGTCCTGCAGGCAGTCGGTGACAACGCGCGGATGATCGATGCCGGCTCCAACGAGATCCGCGCGGCGGCCGAAAACCTGGCGCGGCGCACGGAGCAGCAGGCGGCCTCGGTCGAGGAGACCGCGGCAGCGCTGGACGAAGTGACGACTGCGGTCAAGGATTCTGCGGTACGTGCTGCGGAGGCCGGCGCGCTTGTCGACCACACCCGCGGCGATGCGGAACGGTCCGGCGAGATCGTCAGACAGGCCGTCGGCGCGATGGAGGCGATCGAAACTTCGTCGAACGAGATCGGCAACATTATCGGCGTGATCGACGAAATCGCTTTCCAGACCAACCTTCTGGCGCTCAATGCTGGCGTCGAGGCGGCGCGCGCGGGCGAAGCCGGCAAGGGTTTTGCCGTCGTTGCACAGGAGGTGCGCGAACTGGCGCAGCGCTCCGCCACCGCGGCCCGCGAGATCAAGGCGCTGATCTCTGCATCGGGAACCCGGGTGCGCGACGGCGTGCAGCTGGTCGACCAGACCGGCAAGGCGCTGGAGACGATCGTTGCCAATGTCCAGCGGATCAACGGCAATGTCGCCTCGATCGTGGTATCGAGCCGCGAACAGTCGACCGGACTGACTGAGATCAGCAGTTCCGTCAACGGAATGGATCAGAGCACGCAACAGAATGCCGCCATGGTCGAGCAGACGACGGCGGCGAGCCATCGGCTTGCGGCGCAGGCCGGTGCCCTCACCGCGCTTCTTTCGCAGTTCAGGCTTGGCGAGGGAAGGGGCGAAGCCGGGCTGCAGGAGCCAGCTGTTATCCGTGCCGCCTCGACCCAAGCCCGTCCGGTCGCTTCCCCGGCGCGTGCCATGGGTCACCGGCTTCAAACCGCTTTCGGTAGCGGGGCTGCGGCGGTCAAGCAGGAATGGTCGGAATTCTGACCATTCCCTGATCCTTCAAGTCCACTGAAATCAGACGGCGGCCTCGGCCGCCGTTTTGCGTTTCCGGCTTCAAGCGACATTCGGGAAGATATGAGGGACCGTCAACAATTCACTACCCTGAATTTCACTGAAATCCTCTGCAATTTCTCGTCATCAGCGTTATTCGTTCGTTAATGGTTATATTCGAATGTTGTCATATCAACGCATGGTTCGATTTCGTTGATTTTGCAATCGCATGCCAATGGGCGTCGAGGCGGTTCCCCTAACGGCCCGACGCCCTCGGCGTTTCCAGGGGATGTTCATGCGATACCTGTCACAGATACGCATACGGGTTCTTCTTCCGGCTCTGTTCGGGCTGGTGATCGTCATTGCCTTTGCCCAGGGGGGCATGGCGCTTTACTCGCTGGCCACGCTGAGGCAGCAGGTGCACGAGATCGGCCGCGAGCGGCTGCCGCGCAACACGCTGATCGCCAGGATGGATCATTCCATCAGTGCCATTCGCCGGTCTTACGCTGATCTGCTTCTTGCCAATGATGCGGTTGAAATCAAGGCCAATGAAAAGAGCATTGCCAGCCGTACGAGCGAGCGCGACGCGCTTCTGAAGCAGTATTCCGACTTGATCACGCTTCCCAAGACCCGTGAACTGTTCACCGTACTGCAGACCGGCGTGGTTGCTTACGATGCCGCGGCCAAAACCCTCATCGACCTGGTGGAGACAGGCCGGCATGAGGAGGCGCAGGCGATCTACCGCGGTGCCATGCGGGACGCTGCGCGCTCCATGTCCGACGCGCTCGATGCCACCAGTCTCAACAACCAGACGATTACCGAGCGGGCGCTCGCCGAAGCCGACACGGCCTACGATCAGGCGCTCGCCATCACCTATGGCGCGCTGGCGCTTGCTGCGATCGTCGCCCTTGGCGCGGCCGGTATTTCGTTCTTCCGTATTGCGAGGCCGATCGATGCCATTACCAACGCGATGGGTCTTCTCGCCGGAGGCGACAACGAACGCCCGATCCCGTTCTCCAATCGCCGCGATGAGATCGGCTCGATGGCGGCGGCGGTCGAGATCTTCCGTGCCAATGCGCTCGAACGGGTGCGGCTGGAACAGCAGGCGGACGACAACCGCGAACTGATGGAACATGAGCGCGGTGTGCGCGAGCAACAGAAGATGGTCGAAGCCGGTCACGTGAAGACGGCCGTCGATGGGCTGGCTTCGGGCCTTTCGAACCTTGCTGACGGCAATCTCGCCTACCGTATCTCGACCCCGTTCCACGGCGAACTCGAAGCCCTGCGCACCAATTTCAACGGGTCTATGGGCAAGATGGAGGCGGCCATGCTGTCGGTGGGCGAAAATGCCCATGCGATCAATGCCGGCACCAACGAAATCCGTGCTGCGGCCGATGATCTGTCGCGCCGGACCGAACAGCAGGCAGCCTCGGTGGAAGAAACGGCGGCAGCGCTCGAGGAGGTCACGACGGCCGTCAGCGATTCCAGCCGCCGTGCCCGTGAAGCCGGCCACCTCGTCGAGAAAACCAAGGCGGGGGCCGAGCATTCCGGCGCCGTCGTTCGCGAGGCGGTTGCCGCGATGGAACAGATCGAGCAGTCTTCGGTCGAGATCGGCAATATCATTGGCGTCATCGACGACATCGCCTTCCAGACCAATCTGCTCGCGCTCAATGCTGGTGTCGAGGCTGCGCGCGCCGGCGAGGCGGGCAAAGGCTTTGCTGTCGTGGCGCAGGAAGTGCGCGAACTTGCCCAGCGTTCCGCAAATGCCGCAAAGGAGATCAAGTCTCTGATCAACCGTTCCAGCGAACAGGTGCGCAATGGCGTGGCACTTGTCGGCGAAACCGGAACTGCGCTGGAAGTCATCGTTTCCGAGGTGCAGCACATCAACCGTCTCGTCGCCGAAATCGTCACTACGGCGCAGGAACAGGCGACGGGGCTGAAGGAGATCAACACCGCCGTCAACACCATGGACCAGGGCACGCAGCAGAACGCGGCGATGGTCGAGGAAACCACGGCTGCAACCCACAGTCTGGCCCGCGAGGCGGCTGGCCTGATCGAACTTCTGTCCCAGTTCAATCTGAGCGAAGCAACGCCGCGGGCAGCCGCGCCGACCGTCGCGCCAGTGCCCGTTCGCGCAACCTCGAATGCGCGTCCGGCCCCTTCGCCAGCCCGTGCCCTTGGCCAGAAAGTGGCTGCAAGCTTCGGCGGCGCCGCACAGCGCGTCGAGGACTGGTCGGAATTCTGATCGCGTCCGCTAGAGGATGTCCGAAATCCGATGCCGGTTGCCTGATACAATCTCGATCGCCAACGCAAACGCCATCACGCGAGTGGTGGCGTTTCGCCGTTGCCGATTTCACCAACAGTCGGCGCGCGGCCGACGCCCTTCGTGCGTGACATGCGCGGCGCCGTTGCAAGCCAATGCATTCTCGGCGAAATCTGTGCCGCGCTGCCCTTTGCCACCTGCCATCGTGCCGCTATATCGCTGGCATGGCCATGACCCGTCTCTTTCGTTTCTTCGAAAACTGGATTTCTCCCTTTGCCCGTCGGCAGGATTTGCGTCCGCCGGCAAGCACGCTGGGGTTCATGTGGTTCTATCTCAACCAGGCGAAGACGCCGTTCATCGCCATGCTGGTCCTGGGTGGGCTGACGGCGGCGATCGAAGCGGCGCTATTCTGGTTCGTGGGGCGGTTGATCGATCTTCTGGCAACGACCAGGCCGGAGGATGGCTGGGCGGGGCTTTTGGCGCAGCACGGTTGGGAACTGACCGGCATGCTGATCCTGATCGGCGTCGTGCGCTTCGCAGTGACGCTTCTGACGGCACTGACCGACCAGCAGATCATCACGCCGGGCTTCTACAACCTCGTGCGCTGGCAGTCCTATCTGCACGTCGCGCGGCAATCCCTGTCTTTCTTCCAGAACGATTTTTCCGGTCGTATCGTCAACAAGGTCTGGTCGGGCGGGCAATCGGCCGGCGATCTCGTGACATCGCTGATGGAAAGCGTCTGGTTCGTCGGAATTTACTGCGTATCCATGCTGTTTCTCGTCGGTAGCCTCGACTGGCGGCTGGGGCTCGTCGTTTGCGTATGGGTGCTGATCTTCGGCTTTCTGGCGCGTTATTTCGTGCCGCGGATCCGGACCCATTCCCGCGAGACGGCAGAGGCCGCCTCGATGCTCAACGGCCGTATGGTCGACGCCTATAGCAATATCCAGACGCTGCGCCTGTTCGGCCATGACGACGCCAATGATCGCTACATGCAGCAAGGGTTCGAGATTTTCCAGCGCACGACGATCATGTTCACCCGCTTCATCACCGGGGTGCGGGCGTCGATGGCGCTTTTGTCCGGCATCATGATCACCAGTATGGCGGCGCTCTGCATCGACCTGTGGCTGTCGGGCCGCATAAGCTCGGGCGCCGTCGCCTTCACGCTGGCGCTGGTGTTGCGGCTCAATTTCCTGCTTGGGCGGCTGATGACCCAGTTCAACGGCATCATGCGCAATTTCGGCGTGGTGCAAAATGCCGCCGAACTGATCTCGCAGCCGATCGGCCTCGTCGATGCGGCAGACGCCGGCACGCTATCGGTCAGCCAGCCGGGCATCGTGTTCGACAAGGTCAGCTTTCACTATGGGCGCGGCAAGGGCGTCATCGACAACCTATCCCTGGACATCCGTCCGGGCGAAAAGGTCGGCGTTGTCGGCCGCTCGGGCGCCGGCAAGTCGACGCTGGTCAATCTGCTCCTGCGCTTCTACGATGTGGAAGGCGGCCGCATCCTGATCGATGGACAGGATATTGCGAAAGTCACGCAGGACAGCCTGCGCCGACAGATCGGCATGGTGACGCAGGACACGGCGCTGCTGCACCGCTCTATCCGGGACAATATTCTGTTCGGTCGTGATGGTGCCAGCGAAGAGGAATTGCTGGCCGCGACGAAACGTGCGGAGGCGGATGAATTTATTGCACGGCTTCAGGATCAACATGGCCGAACCGGGTTTGATGCGCATGTCGGCGAACGCGGCGTCAAGCTTTCGGGCGGACAGAGGCAGCGTATCGCCATTGCCCGCGTAATGCTGAAGAACGCACCCATCCTCGTGCTCGACGAGGCGACCTCCGCGCTCGACTCGGAAGTGGAAGCGGCGATCCAGGCGAATCTCGATAGACTAATGGAAGGCAAGACGGTGCTTGCCATCGCGCATCGGCTTTCGACCATCGCTGCTCTTGACCGGCTGATCGTCATGGATGGCGGGCGGATCGTCGAGCAAGGCACGCATGCGGAACTGATCGCACGCGGCGGGCTTTACGCCTCCTTCTGGGAGCGGCAGTCAGGCGGTTTTCTCGGGGCGGAAGCCTAGGGCGAGGTTTGCCGATGCCGCAGGAAAAGCGTCAGCAGCATGACGAAGGCAAAGATCGACAAGGTGAAAGCCAGCCATAATGCGGCATGCGGGCCGGCTGACGTCATGATGGCGGCAAATATTGGCGGCGCGGCCGCAAAGGAAAGATTGAGCGGAACGGCGAGGCCTGCTGCGGCCCGGGCGTAGGCGCCCTGCGGGAAAATCTGCAGCGGCATGGTCGCGCGGCTAACGGCGGTCACTCCGCTTGCCAGACCATAAAGTGAAGCAAATAGCATGGCACCGGCAAGGTTGCTGGCCGTCAGAAGAACAACGAAGCTTGCGGGAAGAGAGCGGCGCCACACAGACCGACCGCAAAACCCGAAAAGCGGTGGGCGCCCAGAAAATCGATCATGCGTCCACCCCATTGAGCGACACCGATCAGGGCGGCAGCACTCAGCGCGCTCGCATGGTCAAGGCCGCCGGCCTCGAACAGAGTAATGATGGTGAGGGCAAATCCCCAGGTGAAGAAGCCGTTGGCGGCGAAACTCGCGGCCAGCATGACGAAAAGGACTCGATCCACGCTGGGCGGTTCGGTTATGGCCGTGGCGCCGGCCTTTTCCTTCGGTTGCCGCGCAAGGGTTGTGAGATGCAGCGCGGTGCAAACGGTCATCATGAGAATGGCGTAAAGCGCGGTCGTCGGCCGCCAGCCCCATTCCGCCTGAAGGATTCCGGTCAGCGGCCAGACGATGGTCAATGTGAGGCCACCCGCCAGTATCAGCACGCTCAATGCCGGTCGCGCCCCGTCGCCGGCAATTTCCGCCACTGCAATCTGTGCCGGCGTCGTCAGCATGCAGGCGCCAGCAATGCCGAGAATGATCCACGCCAGGAAATAAACTGGCAGGCTGTCGGAAGAGGCCAAAGTCAGCAGCCCGATTGCTCCGAGCGGTGAACCGGCAGTCATGATCGGTCTGGCTCCGTAACGCTCGAAATATCCGCCGAGCGGCCACGATATGGCAGCCATGACGATGAGCATTACGGTTGGCCCGGCCATGATCACGGGCAGGGCAACACCGAGATCCCCGGCCATGGATTGGCCCGTGACGGCGGGTAGCCAGAACGTTGCACCCCAGCCGATCAACTGCGTCACCGATAGAGCGGCGACGGCGCGAATTGTGGGAGAGGGAAGGCGCATCGCAACAACAGCCTCTTAAAGAAATGTCCCGTGCGATCTTCTCGGTCTGGTCTAAAATCTAGGGTTTGTCGGGGATGACGTATTCCGCCGTCAGGCCAAAATGGTTCGACCCCATTGCATCGGGAATACGGGCAACCGATTTCATGGTAAGCGGTGCGCGCACCATGACGTGGTCGATGGCGATCCCGAAACGACCGAGCTGCACAGGCCATGTGGGAATTTCCGGGGTCATGGTCCTGAGGCCCGTCCAGCGCATGAAATCCTGCATGTCCGGCGCGGTGCTGGAAGCATTAAAATCGCCCGATAGAAGCAGCGGCCCCTTGCGATTGTTGATGATGCGGGCAGCGTTTGCCAGCTCCGTTTCGTGGTAATCGTCGAAATAGGGCTTGCTGACATGCATGGCGACCACGTGCACGATCGTGCCATCGACATCGACATCGGCCAGCATGAACCGGTCCTGGCGCAGTTCGCTCAGGCCACCGACATTCAGGTTCGTCAATGGCCGTTTCGACAGCATCATCATGTCGCAGACATTCGTCACCCTGCCGCAGCCGATGCGATAGGGATAGACCTTGTCGAGCTCGGCCAGATAGGGCGCCAGCGGCGGCATCTCCATGATGTTGACAATATCGGCGCCGGATTCGACGATCGCCCTGTAGATGCGCTCGCCGTTGCGCTGGTTCTCACCCAGAATGTTGAAATGCATCAGCCTGATCGACCTGCCGGATGGCGGCGGATCGGCATGGAAAGCGTTCGGCATGATCCAGGCATGAACGGCCAAGCCGATCGCCGCGATGAAGAGAACAGCGGCAACGACATTGCGGCTTACGATAAGCGCGACGATCATCAGGACGGCACAGGCGAGAGCGGCGTGAAGTTGCAGGCTGTGCAGAGTGGCGAGCATCCAGCTTGGATGCAGGTAGCGGGTCGCAATCGCACCGAGGACGAGCGACACAATGACGCAGAGGGCGACGGAGATCGTGTGTTTCATGTGCTCTCGCCTTGAAGTCGCCGGTCACTCCCCGAGGTAGCACGAAGCCTTTGTGCGTTGCAACACGCATGGCGCGAAGCCTTAGCCATCGTCGCCTGCAATCCCGTTAGGTCTTGAATCCGTTGGCGAAACACAGCCGTTTCGGCAGCCTGCAAACGCGGTGGGACAGGAGGCCGGCAAGCTTGGCGCGACCGGTCTGTATTTCATGCGGCCGGCCGGCTGCGGCCCTTGCCAAAACAGGAGTTTATCTGCGATCAAAGGTCGTATTGCGCCGACTTGCTGGGGACTCGTTGTTCGCACTATGGTGGACGCGGTTTCGACCCAGCCTGGAGGAGGCTTCGTGCGGTTGATCGGGATGCGTGAGAGGATGGTAATACCGTGAGTGAAAACACATCGAACGGACAGACGTCCGGCGAGCCGACTCGCCGTGACTTTCTCTACCTGACGACGGGCATGGCGGGTGCGGTGGGCGCGATCGCCGTGGCCTGGCCATTCATAGACCAGATGCGGCCGGACGCGTCCACTCTGGCGCTGGCATCTATCGAGGTCAATGTGGCGGCATTGCAGCCGGGCATGTCGCTGACGGTAAAGTGGCGCGGCAAACCCGTCTTCATCCGCAACCGCACGCCGAAGGAAGTGGAAGAGGCCAATGCAGTCGCGCTGGCCGACCTGAAGGACCCGGTCGCCCGCAACGCCAATCTGGGCGCCGAGGCCGAAGCGACCGGCATCGACCGCTCGGCTGGCGAGGGCAAGGAGAACTGGATCGTGATGATCGGTTCCTGCACCCATCTAGGCTGCGTGCCGCTCGGCCAGGCCGGGGAGTTCGGCGGATGGTTCTGTCCCTGTCATGGCTCGCATTACGACACTGCAGGCCGCATCCGAAAAGGTCCGGCGCCGCAGAACCTGGCGATCCCGACCTTCGCTTTCACGAGCGATACCGTCATCACGATCGGATAAGGGGATCATCACATGAGCGGGCATTCGTCCTACCAGCCATCCACCGGCATCGAGAAATGGGTCGACTCGCGGCTTCCTCTGCCGCGCATGATCTATGACAGCTTCGTGGCCTATCCGGTTCCGCGCAACCTCAACTATGCCTATACCTTCGGCGCCATGCTGGCGGTCATGCTGATCGTGCAGATCCTCACCGGCGTCGTGCTTGCCATGCATTACACCGCCTCCACGGTCGGCGCCTTCGACTCCGTCGAAAAGGTCATGCGCGATGTCAATCATGGCTGGCTGCTGCGCTACATGCATGCCAACGGGGCGTCCTTCTTCTTCATCGCCGTCTACCTCCATATCGCCCGCGGCCTCTATTACGGCTCCTACAAGGCGCCGCGCGAAATCCTCTGGATTCTCGGCGTGATCATCTACCTGTTGATGATGGCGACCGGCTTCATGGGCTACGTCCTGCCCTGGGGGCAGATGTCCTTCTGGGGCGCGACCGTCATCACCGGCTTTTTCACCGCCTTCCCGTTGGTGGGTGAATGGATCCAGCAGTTCCTGCTCGGCGGCTTTGCCGTCGATCAGCCGACGCTCAACCGCTTCTTCTCGCTGCATTATCTCCTGCCCTTCATGATCGCCGGCGTCGTCGTCCTGCATATCTGGGCGCTGCATGTGACCGGTCAGACCAACCCGACCGGCGTCGAGATAAAGACCAAGACCGATTCGGTCCCGTTCACGCCCTATGCGACGCTGAAGGATGCCTTCGGCGTTTCCATTTTCCTGATCGTCTATGCCTGGTTCGTGTTCTACATGCCGAACTATCTCGGCCATCCGGATAACTACATTCCGGCAAACGCCCTGAAGACGCCGGCGCATATCGTTCCCGAATGGTATTACCTGCCGTTTTACGCGATGCTGCGTGCCATCACCTTCAATATCGGTCCGATCGACAGCAAGCTCGGCGGCGTTCTGGTGATGTTCGGTTCGATCATCATTCTGTTCTTCGTGCCCTGGCTGGATACGTCGAAGGTTCGATCGGCGGTCTATCGTCCCTGGTACAAGCTGTTCTACTGGCTGTTCGTGGTCAATGCCGTCCTGCTTGGCTGGCTCGGCGCCATGCCGGCCGAGGGCAGCGGCCTCATCGGCCTCATCTTCGGCGGCGATCTGGCGGGCAACTATGTCGGCTATTCGCAGCTCGGGACGCTGTACTATTTCAGTTTCTTCCTCGTCATCATGCCGGTTCTCGGTCTTGTCGAGACGCCGCGGCGCATTCCCAATTCGATCACCGAGGCCGTTCTGGAAAAGAAGAGCGGTGCGCCGAAAGCGCAAACGGTCGCCTGAGCCAGCGAGAGGAAAATCATCATGAAAAAGCTGACCATGTGCTTCCTGTCGCTCGGCCTTCTGGCGGGAATTGCCAGCCTCCCGGCCGCGGCGCAGGAAAACCACGGCACTGCCGCTGGCGGATCTGCCAACGAAGCTTCTGGCGGAACCCCGGCGGAGGAACACGGCGCCACCCCGCATTATCCGATCAAGCACCCGCATGCGATGGAATGGAGTTTTGCCGGCCCGTTCGGCCATTACGACAAGGGCCAGTTGCAGCGTGGCCTGAAAATCTACTCCGAAGTCTGTTCCGCCTGCCATTCGATGAAGCTCGTCTCCTTCCGCACGCTGGAGGAACTCGGCTATTCGGAAGCGCAGGTAAAGGCCTTTGCCGCCACCCGCGAAGTGCAGGACGGGCCGAATGACGAAGGTGAGATGTTCACCCGCAAGGCCGTGCCTTCCGATTACTTTCCGTCGCCCTTCCCGAACGAACAGGCCGCCGCTGCGGCAAATAACGGGGCCGCTCCACCCGACCTGTCCCTGATTGCAAAGGCGCGCGGCATTACGCGCGGCTTCCCGCAGTTCATTTTCGACATGTTCACCCAGTATCAGGAGGGCGGCCCCGACTATATCCATTCACTGCTGACCGGTTACGAGACGCCGCCGCAGGGGACGGAGGTTCCTGAAGGCACACATTACAATCCCTATTTCGCCAATGCCGCGGCACTCGCCATGGCGCCACCGCTATCGGCCGACCAGGTGACCTATGACGATGGCACACCGCAGACGCTCGACCAGTATTCCCAGGACGTTTCCGCATTCCTGATGTGGGCTGCCGAACCGCATCTTGAAGAGCGCAAGCGCACCGGCTTCATGGTCATGGTGTTTCTGGCCATCTTCACCATCCTGATCTACCTGACCAAGAAAGCGGTCTATGCGAGCAGGGAGCATTGACCGTTTGTGGACGGATCAAAAAAAGGCGGCTTCGGCCGCCTTTTTTATGCCTGGACAATCGAGAGCATCACGCTTGCGCGTTCCTGGGTACGGCGCCAGAGGCGCGCGCGGATCCGTCCAAGAGAACGGCGCACCTCGTCGTCACATCCGTTACCGCACCAAAATATGGATGTTGAACGGGGACTTTCCTGCTAAGGGAGGGCGGTTGTCATTGCCGGAGTAAACATGACAGATTCTAGTGCCATCTTGTCCGCCGCCATCCGCTCGATCCCGGATTATCCCAAGCCCGGCATCATCTTCCGCGACATCACGACACTGCTCGGCGATGCCACGGCGTTTCGGCTGGCAGTGGATGAACTGGTGAAGCCGTATGAAGGCCTCGGCGTCGACAAGATCGCGGGCATGGAAGCGCGCGGTTTCATTCTCGGCGGCGCCATGGCGCATCAGCTTTCGGCCGGCTTCGTGCCGATCCGCAAGAAAGGCAAGCTGCCCTATCGGACGGTGAGCATGGCCTATGCGCTGGAATACGGCACCGACGAGATGGAGATCCATGTCGATGCCGTCAGACCGGGTGAAAAGGTCATCCTTTGCGACGATCTCATCGCGACGGGCGGCACGGCCGTGGGCGCCGTGCAATTGCTGCGCCAGATCGGTGCGGAAGTCGTCTCCGCCTGTTTCGTGATTGACCTGCCGGATCTTGGCGGTCGCAAGAAGCTCGAAGCGTTGGGGGTCGAGGTGCGGGTGCTGGCGGAATTTTCCGGGCACTGACGGTTCGCCCGGGCGGATGCTTGCGGCACCGAACGTCAGCCGACATTCCTATTCGAATTCCAGCACGCTGCCCTCGTAGCGCATGACCGGCTGGCCATTCTGGTTGACGCCTTCGTTGATCGTTCGGTTGATGAACGTGCCGGGGCGGCTCGCCAGCGGCCGGCTGTCGATCAGCGTCACCGCATAGGTGATGCTGTCGCCGGCATAGACCGGGCGCAGCCATTGCAGCTTCTGGAAGCCGGGCGAGGGACCGAGTTTCGGCGGCACCTGACCGGCAGCGATCAGACGGGCGCTTTCTGCTGCCCAATAGCTGAGAAACGTCTTCATCCAGCCTGCGCAGGTATGCCAGCCGGAGGCGCAGAGCGCACCGAAGACATAATTTCTGGCGGCGTCCGCATCGACATGGAAAGGCTGCGGATCGAATTGCCGGGCAAAGCGGATAATATCTTCCGCAGTGAACAGCATTGTGCCGGTCACGACCTTTTCGCCAGGCGGGGAAAGCGCGATCAGCCTCATGGGATCACCTCCCCGCAGGCGCATCATGATCGGGTTTTCGCCGCGCATGACGACTTCGCCGCGCTGGTTCTCGACCTCATGGAGGAACCTGACGAGGCCGATGCCGGGTTTCGAGCGTAGCGGGCGGGCTTCGATGACCGTGGAACGGCCGGACAGCGTATCGCCGGCCAGAACCGGCTTCTTCCATTCCATGCTGTCGATGCCGGGCGAGCCTTCGGAGGAAGAGCGCGACAGCCAGCCGTCATACATCATGCGCATGAACAGGCTTGCGGTGTGCCAGCCGGAGGCCGACAGGCCACCGAGAATGCTGGCTCGGCCGGCCTGCTCGTTAAGATGCATTGGTTGCGGGTCGAATTCGGAGGCGAAGGCGATGATCGCCTCCGCCGTCACCGGGGCACTGGCCAGGGCGAAGATGCGCCCCGGTTCGAAATCCTCGAAATGAAACTCGATCCCGCCCATGCCCGGTGCTTCTATCTTACGTGTTGAAGCGGAAGTGGATCACATCGCCGTCGTTGACGACATATTCCTTGCCTTCGTCGCGGCCCTTGCCGGCTTCCTTGGCGCCGACTTCGCCCTTGTAGGCAATGTAGTCGTCGTAGCCGATGGTGAAGGCGCGGATGAAGCCGCGTTCGAAATCGGTATGAATAACGCCGGCGGCGGCCGGCGCCTTGGTGCCTCGCCGGATCGTCCAGGCACGGCATTCCTTCGGGCCAACGGTGAAATAGGTAATGAGGTCAAGCAGGTTGTAGCCGGCACGGATGAGGCGGTCCAGACCGGCCTCTTCAAGTCCAAGCGCGCCCAGGAATTCCCGGGCTTCCTCTTCGGGCAGCTGCGCGACCTCGGATTCGATCGCGGCCGAGATGATGACGCATTCCGCGCCCTGCGCCTTTGCCATTTCGGCAACCGCGCGCGTATGCTCGTTGCCATCGACGGCATCGCCTTCGGCGACATTGCACACGTAGAGCACCGGGTGCGAGGTCAGAAGGTTCAATCCCTTGAGAATGTCGATCTCCTCGGGCGCCAGTGTCTGGAGGAGGAGACGTGCGGGCTTGCCGTCCTGAAGAAGCGCGATGACCTGTTCCATCACCGGCAGCTGGGCGACCGATTCCTTGTCCTTGCCGGTCGCACGCTTGCGGGTCTGTTCGACGCGGCGCTCAAGGCTTTCGAGGTCGGCGAGCATCAGTTCGGTTTCGATCGTATCGGCATCGCCGACCGGGTTGATGCGGCCCTCGACATGGGTGATGTCGTCGTCTTCAAAACAGCGCAGGACATGCACCACGGCATCGACTTCACGGATATTGGCCAGGAACTTGTTGCCGAGACCTTCACCCTTCGAAGCGCCGCGAACGAGACCGGCGATATCGACGAAGGAAATGCGGGTCGGGATGATTTCCTTCGAGCCGGCGATCGCTGCCAGCTTCTGCATGCGCGCGTCGGGGACGGCCACTTCGCCGGTATTCGGCTCGATCGTGCAGAAGGGATAGTTGGCGGCCTGTGCAGCAGCCGTCTTGGTAAGTGCGTTGAAGAGGGTGGACTTGCCGACATTCGGCAGGCCCACGATACCGCATTTGAAGCCCATGGCCGGGAACCCGTATCTTTGAATAAACGTGAGGGCAGGCTATGGGGGAAAGCGCCGTGAGGGTCAAGAGCGCGGCCGGTCGCTTCTCTTGCGGGCAGGGCTCGGATCACCTACTTTCAGGATGAGAGACTGCCGACCGTGACGATGGTGACTGTCCCCGGCCGGCGCGTTGGGGCCCTCGACAGGCATGGTCCCGAAACGCTGGACACCGGGCCGTTCGAAAGCCGGTCGTGCTGCGACGTGCCGATGGCTGGTTGCCGATTTGGCCTGGAGCTGGCGTGATGCGGGAAGCAAAAGGAGTGGCGCGGTGAAGGCTTCCCCGCATGGCATGGACCAAGGCGTAGCGGCAGGTTCCCGGCCGTTTCGATCGTCACGTCGGATCGCTCATTCCAGACGGGATGGCATCGCCTGCTGCTCGGCGCAAGGTAACACCGTCATATTGCTGCACTATTGAAGCTTGCGAATACGCATCGTTTTCATGCCCGAGAGGCACGTCATCATCAGGAGATGCCGATGGCCGGCGACACCACGCTCAAACCGACAACGAAAGCAAAGCCGAAGGTCGAGAGGCCGAAACTCTACAAGGTGATCCTCGTCAATGACGATTATACGCCGCGCGAATTCGTCATCATGGTGCTGAAGGCCGTTTTCCGCATGAGCGAAGAGACCGGCTATAGGGTGATGATGACCGCGCACAAGATGGGTGTGAGCGTGGTCATGGTCGCGGCCAAGGATGTGGCCGAGACCAAGGCGCAGGAGGCCGTCGATCTCGCCAAGGCGGCGGATTTCCCGTTGATGTTCACCACCGAGCCGGAGGAATAGTTTTCACGCGCGCAAGGCTGCGAGGGGGCGGTAGAGATAGTCGTCCGGCAGGCCAAGACGGCGACATGCCTGTGCCGGCGGCAGGGAGCGCAGCAGCAGACGATCGGCACTGCGGGCGGCAAGCGCGACCGTCGCATGCTCGAGCCGGCCGAGCGACCATTCCTTGCCGAGCGCCAAACGGTTTCTGATCCAGTGCGGCAGGATCTCCACCGCCGCCTTGACCAGCAGTCCCTGCAACGGGCGTACCGGGCCGGGCAGAGCCGGCACGTCGCGCATGATGGTCAGAAATTCTTCCACGATCGGCGACGGCTCCAGCCGGTCGCGTTTCGATGCAAACAGTGCCTCGAGTTCGGCTTGCGATTTCGGTGCGCCCACGGCGCCGTAGAGCCTGGCTGCCGGTTCGGCCTCTCGAAACAGAGCGTCCCGCTCCTCCAGGGATAAGGCCCGCACATAGCGATGATAGGCTTCCATGAAGCCGAAACCGGCTGTGGTCTGGACCCAATCGAGAAGCTCCTGGTCGTTGGCGTGATAATCTTCACCGCCCGACGTAATGCCCTCGACTTTGGAATGACGGCGCACCACGCCGGCGATCATGGCTTCCGCCTGGCTACGGGCGCCGTAGACCGTTACCATCGCGGCAAGTCCCGTGCGCTGCAGCCGCGTCAGCGCATCGGAGCGAAACGAACTGTGCTGCCACACGCCGTCGCGCACCTTAGGTTCTGCAAATTCCAGAAGCACGGCCGCTACGCCGCCGATGAACATCGAAATCTGGTTCTTGAAGACGATCCACGATACCGAATCGGCCGGGACAAGCGCCGGCTCGCCGCGCGGCTGTGAAAAGTCGATTTTTGGACCGCGATTGCCAAGAAGGCCGATGGCGGCACGATCGAGCCGATCGTGGAGCGGAGCAGGCAGAGGCAGGGTATGGGAACGGTGAAACATCGCAAACTCCTTCGCCAGCGAGAAGTTGTTTGGCGGATCATTTGTTCCGGATTTCCGATCGGTTATCGGTTATCGGCAGCGGTGCTGCGTCTCATTCATCCTTTATTCCGAACATTTTCTTCAGCATGTCCGCCATCGGTCCGGTTGTCGGCATGTTGGGCTTCATGCCGCCGCGCGCCTGACGGATATGGGATTTTGCAGCAGGCTTTGGCGCAGACGGGTGTTGCGGACGCGGCTTTTCGACCTTTTCCGGTTCCGGCTTGGCGCCGACGGCGAGCGCCAGCTTGTTCATAAGCTGCGAATCCTCTCGCTTGACCAGCATGGCGGCGTTGTCGGCCAGCGTATCGAGCAGCGGCTCCAGCCAGACCCTGTCCGACTTGGCGAAATCGCCGAGCACGTGGTTGTGGACCTGTTCCTTCGATCCGGGATGACCGATGCCAAGCCGCAGGCGCCGATAATCCTTGCCGCAATGAGCATCGAGCGATTTGACGCCATTATGACCGCCATGTCCGCCGCCGGTCTTGATGCGGGCGCGCCCGGGGGGCAGGTCGAGTTCATCATAAATGGCGGTGATGTCCCCGGGGCCGAGCTTGTAGAAACGCATTGCCTCTCCGACGGCATCGCCCGACAGGTTCATGAAGGTCTGGGGTTTCATCAGGAGAACCTTCTCACCGCCCAGTTCACCTTCCGAAATCAGCGCCTTGAACTTCTTCGACCAGGGGCTGAATCCGGGCAGGCGTTGGATGGCGTCAAGGGCCATGAAGCCGATATTGTGGCGGTTGCCCGCATATTGCGCGCCCGGATTGCCAAGTCCTGCGATGATCTGCATGTCTGCACCGTCTTGTGGTGAACTATCGACCCTTCACCACCGCGAAACGGCGCGGAAGTCAACCGCCTTGCGCAAGGCGGTGCCGGATCAGTCGGGCGGTGCGAGCCCGTAGCTGCGATAGATCTCGGCCTGCCGCCCCGTAGCAATCAGCCGGTTCAGTCTGGTCTGCATCGTCTGTATGACCTGCCAGGAAACGGAGCGATTGCAGGCAATGCCGAGATCGTGCTGCGCCAGTTGCGTCACCTTTTCGATCTCAACCCCACGGGCGCGCAACTGCTCGTAGACATCCTGTGACATCGGCATCAGATCGATACGGTTGTCGAACAGTTTGGCAAGCGTCACATCAAAGCTGGCACTGACGTCGATCTTCGGAAATTTCAACTTCTGCAGCACTGTCTCGGTATAGTCCGATCGGTGGGTGCCGACCGTAAAGCGGCGTGCTTCCTCCAGCGTGGTTGCGGCGATATCGGCATTCCTGCGGCGCACGAGGATGCTGATGCTTCTGGCAAGCGGCATGACCCATCGGAAGCGTACGCGGCGATCTGCCGTCTGGGCGGCCGAGAAGGCACATGTGGCGCGCTGCGTTTCGGCAAGCGCAATGGCGCGCGCCCAGGGCATGATCTCGATGCGGTAGTCAAGACCGCTGCCCTCCAGGATTTCCCTGACCTGATCGACGGAAATGCCGCGCAGCGCCTGCTTCGGCTCCTGTATAATAAAGGGCGGGTAGGATTCTGTCGTGAACTGCAGCGTTTCCTGCGCCACGACCTGTCCGGCCGCCAGTATCATCCCGATCGTCAGCGCCGCAGCCTTCATCCGGCTTTTCCGTGCTCGCGGTGTTTCGGCCCCACCATGAGACCGAACGTCAGCCCGCCATCATCCTTGGCATGTCGTGGCTGGGCGAAAGCGACGTCATCAGGTCGGCAATCCCCAGCGGTCTTGCGTAGAAATATCCCTGGGCGCAGTCTACGCCGATCTGGCGCAACAGGGAACGCTGATCTTCGGTTTCGACACCCTCGGCAATGACGGCGCATTTCATCTTGCGCGAGATCGCGCTGATGCCTTCCACCAGCATGCGGCTTTTCTCGGCCACCTCCTCGCGTGCGCCGTCAAGCGAGCGGATAAAGGACTGGTCGATCTTCACGATATCGACAGGGAAGCGGCTCATATAGCTTAGCGAGGAATAGCCGGTGCCGAAATCATCGATGGCGATACGGCAACCCAACTGGTGAAGCGCGTCGAGAATACCGCGGATCTCCGGATTGTCATGCATGAGCACCGCTTCGGTGATCTCGATAACAAGCCGCGACGGGCAGATGGCGTAGCGCTCGAGAATGCTGGCAAGAGAAGGCGCAAGCTCCCGGTCGAACTGGAGCGGTGAGAAGTTGACGGCGACATAGGCATCGCCAAGTCCGGGGATGCGCGAAACGCGGGCAAGGTTGGCGATCGCGTCCTCGAAAATCTGCTTGCCGATGGCGGCAATCGAGCCGTTTTCCTCGGCCACATCGATAACTGCTGCCGGGGGCAGCAGACCCTTGCGCGGGTGGCGCATGCGCATCAGCGCCTCGAAACCGATAATGCGTCCGGTCTCGATCTCCACGATCGGCTGAAAATGCGCTTCGAACCACTGTCCTGCGAGCGCGGCCTCGATATCCTGCTCGATCTCGGCGCGTTCGCGCGTGCGGTTGAGGATGCTCGCATCGAAGACCTGTGCGCCGTTCTTGCCGTCGCGCTTGCGCTCATACATTGCCATGTCCGACTTTTGCAGAAGTTCGGCCGCGCTGTCGGCATGCAGGGGATAAAAGGCGAGGCCCATGCTGGCGCTCAGGCGCACATGCTGACCCTCGACCGGGAATGGCAGATCGAACAGGTCGACCACCTCGTCGCAGAGCGCCAGGGCGCGTTCCTGCACGGCATCTCCCGTGACCAGGATGGCGAATTCGTCTCCGCCGAGCCGCGATACGGCATCGTGCTCGCGAAGCAGAGGTAAGAGGCGCTGGGTGAACTGGCGCAGCACGGTATCGCCGGCCGCATGGCCGAGATTGTCGTTAATTGCCTTGAAGCGATCGAGATCGATGAACAGGCAGGCAACCTCGCCGCCGCTGATATCGGCCTGCGCGATACAGGTGTCGAGCGCCGTTTCGAAACCATGGCGGTTGAGAAGTCCGGTCAGATAGTCGGAAATCGCCTGCTGGTGATTGCGCAATTCAGACTGTTTCAGCTCCGTCACATCGGTCATGACGCTGAGCGAGGCAGGCAGGTCTGCCGCGGCAGAGACGAGCCGGGTTTCGGCGATCAGGGCATCCATGATCCGGCCGTCGGCGCAGGCGAAGCCGACCGTGATGTCGCTTGCCGAGCCGGCGGAAAGACCGCGGCCCTTGCGGCGGGTGTAACGGTCCCGGTCAGCGGGCGCGACGAGATCGCGGAAGGGCCGACCGAGTACGTCCTCGCGCCGATAGCCCGTCACCAGCAGCCAGTAATCGCTGACGGCAGAGATCGTGTCGCCCGCATCCAGCGAAAACAGCATGGCCGGCGTCAGGTTGTAGGTTTCCTTCATCAGCTGGTGGGCGCGTTTGAGCTCGCGTTCCTCGCGATCCAACTGGATCTGCATCTCGTTGAAGCTACCGGCAAGCCGTCCCATCTCATCGCTTGAGCGCCAGTCCACATGATGGCGGGAGCCCAGGCGGCGGGTGGCCTCGATCGCAGCGGTTAGCCGCAGCAACGGCTTGATGATCATGATGCGATTGCCGAGGATCGCGGCGCCGACGACGGTCAGGATGGCGATGATGAAGATGGAGATGAATGCCATTTCCATCTGGTTGAGCGCCGCGAACCAGCCGATCCGGACATATTGGAGCGTCAGCCGGCCGACATTGCGCGGCCCGTCCGCCGACTGAAAGAAGATCTGCCGGGAAATCTGCTCGACCTCGCCATTCTCGTGGGCAGGGTTGCTTTCGGTAACGTCCAGCTTGCCCAGCGTATCGGTGATCTTGACGAGCCGCACGTTGCGCTCCGCCACCAATGTGCCGGAAATCCGGCGAACGCTTTCAAGGTCGAGTTCCCAAAGCGGCTTGCTCAACGCCTGGGCATTGGCGGCGGTCAGGATCTCGATCTGCTCGTTCAGGCTCTTTGCGGCCTGCTGCGAAGACAGGGCCAGGAAAAGCGTGAACAGGGGGACGACCACGGCGAGCAGGGCGCCGGATATGATGGCGACAAAGCGGCTTTCGACAGAATGCGTCATCATTCGGACTTTCGGGGTCGCAGCGTCTGTTGATATCGGGATCGGCAACCTTTCCGTCACCGTCGCCATGCCTTGAGATCGAGTTCCGCCGAAAGAGCGTCGCCGCTGCGTCGGTCCATCCGCGCCACCTTTGCAGTTTTACGGAATGGAATGGAATTCGATATTGATGCCGGTCTATAATGCGATCTGTTATCACTTCCTGAATGGCGAGTTTTTTTCAACTTCTGCCTCAGGTTGCTCTGCGACGTGCTTAAGCGATGCTTAAAACGCAAAAGGCCCGCCTTCGAAAAGGCGGGCCTTTGCATGAATGCGGAACGAGAACCGTGTTATTCCGAAGCAGGCGTTTCTTCGGTCGCGGTTTCTTCCTCGACGCCGGCAGCCGGAGCAACGATGGTTGCAATGGTGAAGTCGCGATCAGCGATGACCGGACGAACACCCTGCGGCAGCTTGACGGCGGAGATGTGGATGCTGTCGCCGATCTTGGCGCCGGACAGATCGACCGTCAGGAATTCCGGGATCTGGTTGGCCGGGCAATGCAGTTCGACAGTGTGGCGAACGATGTTGAGAACGCCGCCCTGCTTGATGGCCGACTTGTCTTCGTTTTCGAAGTGAACCGGAACTTCGACATTGACTTCGGTCTTTGCAGACACGCGCAGGAAGTCGACATGCATGGTGAAGTCGCGGACCGGGTCGAGCTGGTAGTCCTTCGGCAGGACGTTGATCTTCTGGCCATCAAGAACGATGGTTGCGATCGTCGTCATGAAGCCGCCGGCGTGGATACGCTTGGTGACTTCGTTCGTCGACAGGGCGATAGAAATCGGGGCCTGCTTGTCACCGTAGATGACAGCGGGAATGAGACCATTGCGGCGAAGTTCACGGGAGGACCCCTTACCGACCCGTTCGCGCGCCTCGGCCTTGAGCTCGTAATTGTCCTGGCTCATGGCATTTCCTTTCGAGGTTGTTTGGAGTGTTCGCCGCAGCGAATAGCGCTGAAATGGCAAACCGGAGGATATCTCGCGATACTCTCCCATCCGCATTGCCTCCAAGGGTGTCTGTGCGGACGAGGGGTCCATAATACAAAGGCCCGCCAATGGCAAGGGAAGCGCGCGGCAAAGCGACGGGGCCAATCTCTTCACGACCGGTCGTTCCGGGACAGCCAACGGTGAATGCCTGTTGATATTGAAAAAACCTTAACCGTTCCTGCCAACGCTTCGATGAGGATTTGCTCATAAAAGGGTGCGTATACCAAAAGCCGGACGGTAAAATGCTGCATATCTTCAATTGTCTCGCCGTCGACCATGACTGGCGCTTCGTGGCCGTTGCGGTGATGATCTGCGTCGTCGGTGCGTTTCTCACGGTCCGACTCTTCTCCCGCGCCCGCCGGGCAATCGGGATCGAGCGGGCGATCTGGATTTTTCTTGCCGGTTTCATCGGCGGCACCACGACCTGGGCCACGCATTTCCTGGCCATGCTGGGGTATCATGCCGGCGGTACTGCCGCCTTTGGCGGGGAATTGACCCTTCTGTCGCTGTTTATCGCGGTCGCTACGGCCGTCTGCGGCATTGCCGTGGCCAGCTATGCCGGGCGCTCGATAGTGGCGGAGGCCGGCGGCATCATCCTGGGCTTCGGCATTGCCGCCATGCACTATACCGGCATGGCGGCTTACGAAATCGGCGCAACGATCGTCTGGAATCAGGCATATGTCTGGGCGTCCGTGGTCACCTCCGGGGTTTTCGGCGCACTGATGGTCAACCGTGTCGTGCGTCCGGTCAGCCGTTTTTGCCGTCACGGCGGGCCAATGGCCATGGTGCTCGGCATTGCAAGCACCCATTTCACCGGCATGGTGGCAATGACGGTGACGATGGACCCGACGATTGCCCGTGCCGCGGAAACCATCTCGCCGGCCCTTCTTGGTTTCTCCATCCTGTCGGTCATGGTCGTGCTGCTGGTTCTCGTCGCTTGCGCCTATCTTCTCGATGCACGAACGACGGAAGCGGCCGTGGCGCGTTACCGGCATCTGTCACGCCATGACCCGTTGACAGGCCTTCCGAACCGTTCGGCATTCAACGAGGAGATAGAGGGTCTGTCACGCCGCAGCCATGATCGTTCGGCGCGCATCGCGGTCCTGTCTTTCGATCTCAACCGGTTCAAGGAGATCAACGACGTGCATGGGCATGCCGCCGGCGACGCAGTCCTGCGCGAAATCTCCGTGCGCCTTGCGGCGTCCTTGCGCGATGGCGAATTCCTGGCGCGTGTCGGCGGGGACGAATTCATCGCCCTGACCCGCAACTACTACATGCGCACCGATGCGAGCGCGATGGCCAATCGTATGATTGGCGAGATCGCCCGACCGATCGAGTGGAACGGCAATACGTTCCTGGTCGGCTCCAGCGTCGGTATCGCCGTTCATCCCGACGATGCCGCCGATATCGACGACCTTCTGGCGCAGGCCGATGTCGCGATGTATCGTGCCAAGCAGTCCGGCGAAAATGCCGTGTGCTTCTACGATCCGTCGATGGACCAGGCGGCGCGCGAGCGCAACATCCTTGCCATGGACATGCGGGCCGGGCTGCGGCGCGGCGAATTCCAGCTTTATTACCAGCAGCAGAACGATACAGTGAGCGGGCAGGTGATCGGTTTCGAAGTGCTGCTGCGCTGGTGTCACCAGACCCGCGGCATGATTTCGCCGGTGGAATTCATTCCGATTGCCGAGCGCAACGGATTTATCAACGAGCTGGGCGAATGGGTCCTGCGTCAGGCCTGCCTGGAGGCCGCGCGCTGGAAGAACCCGCTGTCCATCGCCGTCAACATCGCCGCCCCACAACTGGCCGACATGTCGTTTCCGGCCAAGGTCCGCGAGATTCTCCAGACGAGCGGTCTGCCCGCTGAGCGGCTGGAGCTGGAGATCACCGAAACGGGCATCGTTGCCGACCAGCAGCGCGCGCTCGTCATCATCCGCCAACTCAAGGATATCGGCGTCAAGATCGCCATGGACGATTACGGCACCGGCTATTCGTCGCTGTCGACGCTGCTCACCTTCCCCTTCGACAAGATCAAGATCGACCGGACCTTCGTCGACGGTGTCGCGACCAGCGCCCAATCCGCCGCCATCGTCCGCTCAACCCTGATCCTAGCGTCCAGCCTCGATATCCCGGTTCTGGCGGAGGGTGTCGAGACCGACGAGCATATCGCCTTTCTGCGGCAGGAAGGCTGCCGACAGGTGCAGGGATACCTGTTCGGAAAGCCGGGTCCCAGAGCCGGTATAGAGGCGATCGTCAACGGTTCGGCCGGCAGCAAGACCGCCGAGCTTGCGATTTGCTCCGACGTTGCTGCTGCGTGAATGGCAGTTGTTTCGGTCGCGGTCGTGTAATCTGCAAGTTATCGCATTGACTTTCTTTCCACCGCTTGCAGATTCGCTGACGAATCCATCCTTCACGACAGGAGTCGACCCATGCGTCTCAACCTCGCCACGGCCAGCGCCGTGGCAATCGCAGCCGCGATGTTCCAGCAGCCCGCGCGTGCCGCCGACGTCAGCCCGGAGGGGGCACAGGCACTGCAGGGCAGCCTCACGAAAATGCTGCCGGAAAAGCTGGTTGAAAAAGGGGTCGTCTCTGTCACCCCGCAGGGCGACACGTACCAGATCCTTTACGATCTGCCGAAACTGATCGGTCTTTATGACAGCCCGGACTTCTCGCTCAAGCAGATTTCTCCGATGACCCTGTTTGCGACGCCGGCCGATGGGGGCCTGTGGCAGATCAAGGGCACGAATGATTTTGCCCTATCCAGCACCGGCAAGGATCTCGAAGGCAGGGCGTCGACGTTCAGCTCCACGATTTCCAAGATGGCCTATAGCGGCCTGTTCGATCCCGCGATCAGCTATTTCCGCTCCGGTGACTTCACTTCGGGCGCCGGCACCATCTCCACCACGGCCGGGCCGGAAAAGATGGATGCAAGCTTTGCCGGTATGAACTATACGCTGTCATCAGTCGCCGGTGCTGCAGCGGACACTCTGGATTTCCGCGGCAGCGGCTCGATGGCCAGTTTCAAGCAGACCATTGCCACACCGCAGTCTCCATTCGAATTCAGCGCTGAAAGCGTCGATATCGATGCCGGTGCTGCAGGGATCAATGCGCGCAAGCTGCACGACCTCTTGACCTTCATCATGGACAGGGCCGACAAGCGCAAACTCGAACCGGCCGAGATCGAACAGTTAAAGGGCCAGATGCGTGCAGCGCTGCCCTTCTTCACCAGTTTCGACGAGACGATCGGCTTGCGAAAGGCCAGAGTTTCGACTGAGCAGGGCGACGTATCGGCGGCCAGCGCCAGCTACATGATGAAGGCGGGCGGGCCGCTGGAAGCGACCGAGATCGCCTTCGGCTTCGGCGCCGCGGAAGTTTCGCTGGCCCCCGGCATGGTGCCGCCGATCTATGCGCCGTTCGTGCCGACCGTGACAGATATGCAGATTTCGGTGCCGAACCTCAACCTGAAGGCGCCGATTGATATCATGCTGAATGCCGATTACACCAAGGAGAAGCCTCTCAGCGACGCCGAGTCGGCAGCACTGGGCCTCTCGGTGTTTCCGGGTGGCGCCTACACGGTCAATATCGGCAAATCCGTCGTCAAGGCACCCTCCTATGATCTGGAAATCAGCGGCAAGGTGACCGGCACGTTGATGGCGCCGGATCGCGTTCAGGTCGACACGGTGATCCTGGCGCGCGACTTCGACAAGACGATGGCCGCCGTGCAGGAGCTCGGCCGTGCCGACCCGAAGGTCATGCAGGTGTTTCTCGGCATGACCATGGTCAAGGGCCTGGCCAAGACCGATGCCGATGGCCGGGCGCGCTGGGAAGTCAGTGTCGATCCCAACCGCAAGGTGACGATCAACGGCAACCGGCTGCCGTTTTAACGGTCCAAGCGGGCGAATGCGGCCTTTGCGTCGCTTCGCCTCAGCGAATTCCAATCAGGATGACAAGCAGAAAAAAAGCCGCCCTTCGGGGCGGCTTTTTTAGGTCTGTCTGCTTTCGTCAGTCGAAAAGGCTTGAGACCGACTCTTCCAGCGCGGTGCGGTTGATCGCCTCGCCAAGCAGGTTGGCGGTCGAGACCACGCGGATGTTCGGTGCCGACTGAACCGCGGTCGTCGGCTGGATCGAGTCGGTGATGACCAGTTCCTTGAGCATGGACGAGGAAATACGCGCGACCGCGCCGCCCGACAGGACGCCGTGGGTGATGTAGGCGGTGACGCTGGTTGCGCCGTTCTTCAGCAGCGCCTCGGCGGCATTGCAAAGCGTGCCGCCGGAATCGACGATATCGTCGATCAGCAGACAGTCCTTGCCGCTGACATCGCCGATGACGTTCATGACTTCCGACTCGCCGGCGCGCTCGCGGCGCTTGTCAACGATGGCGAGCTGGCAGTCGAGACGCTTTGCGAGCGACCGCGCGCGCACCACGCCGCCAACGTCGGGAGAGACGACCATGACGTTCTTCAGGTCATAGTGTTCCTTGACGTCGCGCGCCAGGATCGGCACGGCGTAAAGGTTGTCCGTCGGAATGTCGAAGAAGCCCTGGATCTGGCCCGCATGCAGGTCGAGCGTCAGGACGCGATCGGCGCCGGCCTCGGTGATGAGATTGGCGACGAGTTTGGCCGAGATCGGCGTCCGCGGTCCGGCCTTGCGGTCCTGACGGGCATAACCGAAATACGGAAGAACGGCTGTGATGCGCTTGGCGGACGACCGCTTGAACGCATCGATCATGATCAGCAGTTCCATGAGATGATCGTTGGTCGGAAACGACGTCGACTGAATGACGAACACGTCTTCGCCACGAACGTTTTCCTGAATTTCTACGAAAATTTCCTGGTCCGCGAACCGTCTGACGCTGGCTTTTCCTACAGGAACATTGAGATAGTTGCAGATCGCATCGGCGAGATGCCGGTTCGAATTTCCTGCGAAAACCTTCATTTCGGTCCGCCTATTGTGTGCTGGATGGGGGCCTTTTACCGCCGCCGTTTCTGAATGCAAGTCCGATTGGACAATGCCCCTACTTTTTTATGAAGACCAGATGACGCAGGCGGTGTTTTCGCATCACTCGGTCGGCGATGCCGGCGCGCCGGCGCTCAGCCCGGCTGGGCCTGTCGCCATTCCATATAAGCATCGATGGTTTCGCCCGCGATCGCTTCCATCGTGGCCGCGGGAACCGACGACCATGGGTCGTCGCCGTCGCCGTCTTGCCTGTGCTGGCCCTGAATGCGGTTGAGCCGGTTGCCGGTCGCATCGAGAATATCCCAGACATAGACCACGGTAATGCCGTCGCCATCCGCGAAGGCCGACAGGTAACCCTTGAGGATGTGCTGCGCGGCGGTGTCGCTGGAAGGTTTTATGGTAAGGCCCGCAGCCCGTGCCCGCATGCCGAGCGCCCTCGAAAGTGGCGTCACGGCCTGAACCGGGCCGCCTATAATGGGCAGGAAACGGATGGTTTCCGTATCGCCGGTTTGCTGCGGACTTGCCGGCAGGCGGGCAAGCGATCCGGCTGCCGAGACGGCGGGCGTTTCGCTCTTCGACGATCTCTGCAGCGCCGAGGCGGTGCCGGGCAGAGGAGGGAGCGGTGCGGAGGCGACCGGCGACGCGTTGCCGGCCTCGATGGCGCGTGCCTGCGCCTCCAGCGAATTCTGCGGACCGCGGCGATTTCTCAAGGGGGGATCGGGAAATCGCTCGTCCAAGCCGAGACTGCCCGGCTGGCGCCTAATCTGGGGGTGGGCCGATGCCATGCGTTCCGTTTCGGCCTGGGTTACCGGGTTCGAGGGCTTGAGACCACCGCCGACGTCGACCTGAGGTGTCAGTGCATCCGTAGTGTTGCAGGCGCACAAGACAAACGCCAGCGCGAGGAGAACGGCGAGCTTGACGCGGTGGGTCATGGCGGTGGGCGATATCCGCAACGGCATGCTGCGGGCAAGTCCGCGCATCGCACCGGCTTGCCGCATGTGTCCCGTCTCCTTTACCGCCTGTCCGACGGTAAATTTACGTGCACGGTCGCGGGCCGTCAATGCAGGCGGCGAGTTTGAGGCGGGATGGTGCAGCGACCGCCTTGCCGTTACGCCGGAAAGGCCGGCAGCGCGATCAGGTCGAGCGGATGCCGCGAAAGGGGGCGCGGCGCCTCGTCCGTTGTCAGGTAGGTGTGGCCGAGGCTCATGGCCGCGCCACTGTCTGAATCCATGATGATCATGTGCACGAACAGCGTCATGCCGGGCAGGATTTCCTGCTGATTGCCTTGATAGAACATCTGTTGCTCCATCCAGGACGGCGCGAACCGAGCGCCGAGCGAATAGCCGCAGGCGTTAAGACGATGCCGCGCCAATCCGCGCTCGTCCATGATGCGGGCATGGGTGTCGAAGACATCGCCGAACGTGTGGCCGGGACGAAGGACGTCCTCGATGGCAAGAATGGTTTCGCGGCACGCGGTGTACAATTCGCGGTGCCGCGCGCTCGGTTCGCCGATCAGGACGGTACGCATCATCGCGGCATGATAATGCGCGCTGACGCCGGCCCATTCCAGCGTCAGTTGGTCGGAGGCGGACAGCGTCCGGCGGCCGGCCTTGTAGCGGCACAGGAGCGCATCCTCGCCGGAGCCGATGATGAACTCGTTGGCAGGGTAATCGCCGCCGCCGGCGAAAATGGCACCCTGCATGGCGGCCAGGATATCCGCTTCGCTGCCGCTTGCCCTGATCAGCGGCAGTGCCGCGTCAAGCGCATCGTCGGCAAGCGCTGCAGCTCTCTCCACCTGGGCGATTTCAGCGTCGCTCTTGATCAGTCTCAGATCACTCACCAGCGTCGAGGCATCGATCAGTTGGGCGAAGGAATTGAGCTGGTTGTCGAGGAGGCGAGCGACCCGTCCCGTCATGCCATGGGTGTCGTATTCAACGCCAATGCGGGTGCCCAGCAGATCGAGCTCGCTCAGCAGGTTCTTCAGATCCAGGGTAGGGTCGGCATTGGCGCGATCGACCCATATGACGATCTTTTCGATCGTGGACGTGTGCCGGGCCTGTCGCAGGTCGGCCGATCGGGTGATCAGCGACATTGTGCCGTCCGCCTTCACCACCAGACACTGGAAGAAACAGTAGCCGAACGTGTCGTAGCCGGTCAGCCAATACATGCTCTCCTGCGCGAAAAGCAGCATGGCGTCCAGCTTGTCGGCGCGCATCTTTTCCGTCAGGCGGGCAAGGCGAGCATCATATTCCGATCGTTCGAAATGGAGGGCCATGTCAGTTTTCCCCTTCCAGAATGGCAATAGCCGAGATCTGGCGACCATAATCGGCTTCCTTTGCATGCGTGGTGCGGCGATAGGAGTAGAACCGCTCCGGATCCGGATAGGTGTCCAGATCGAGTTTTTCCGCCCGTATCCCTGCCGCCTTCAACCGCCTGAGGGTAAGGGAAGGCAGGTCGAACAGTGCGTGATCCGGCCTTGCCGACGGCGTGAAGAATTCTTCATAGGCCGGGTCGAAACCGAGAAAACGCTCCACGAATTCGGGGCCGACTTCATAGCTTCGGCCAGCTATCGATGGTCCCAGACAGGCGCAGATATTGCTGCGCTCGGCGCCAAGCGCGATCATTGCCGCAATCGTATTCTCGGCAACGCCGCCAAGCGCGCCTTTCCAGCCGGCATGGGCAGCGCCGATGACGCCGGCCTTTTCATCGGCAAACAGGATCGGGCCGCAATCCGCGGCCAGCACGCCCAGAACGATCCCCGGCACGCGCGTCACCATCGCATCGGCCGGCGGTCTTTCGGCAACCGTATCGGCGCTGACGACGACGACATCCGCCGAGTGGACCTGATGGACGGTAGCCAGGCTTTCCGGCGCAGCGTCGAACCAGGCGGCAACCCGACGGCGATTTTCGAGAACGTCTTCGCGTCGGTCGCTCGAGCCGAGCCCGACATTGAGGCTGGCATAGATGCCATCGGACACGCCACCCTGACGGGTGAAGAAGCCGTGACGGATGCGTCCGCGCGCCTGTTCGCTCAGCAGCGGGCTTTCAATCGGCGTCGGCAAGTTTTCCTGCATCGGCTGGATGGTCTCATGTTGAATGACGGGGAGGGATGGCGGTCACCGCGCATGCGGGTGCGACCCGTGCCGGCTGGTTGCTTCGATCTGGCGGATGTTTGCCCAGCCCGACGTCGTCTGTCAATCTCGTCAGGATTGCGTCCCGGTGCGGCCTCGCCCTTCGAACGACGATCAGACGATCTTGCGAAAGGGTGCCAGCTGGACCGTCGGGCTGGAAATGGCCAGCACCTTGAATAGCTCACCCATCTTGCCGGCGCCTTCGCCTGCAAGACGATCGACCGCTGCGGCGATCAGCTTCTGCTGGTCGAACGGCTTGTCCTTGGCGAGCGATGCAGCGCGTTCGGCAATGCCGAGACCGTAGAGAAAGTCGCCCTGACGCAGGCATCCGTTGATCTGTACGCCAACGGCGCGCGCTACCTTGGCCAGATCCTCGAAATCGACATGGCTGGTCAGATCGGCTTCGCCGGGATGCGCCAAAGGGTCATCGAACTGGTGACGCAGGACAGCCTGGAGCGTGTCGCCATAGCCGGTGACCATGCTGCCATAATCGATGATCGCGGCCGTTCCGCCATGTTGGCGCAGACGCTCCGCCAGGGCCTGCATCACCGCCTGACGGGCCGGCGCCAGCTCGAAGACAGTGCCGTCCGGTTCGCGACCGGGCGGTGCCGGCAACAGCGCCGGGTCGATGCCGGCGACGCCGATTGCGAAGGCAAGCTCGTCATTGGCGTCGAGGGTGACGAGACGTTCGCGAAACCCGGTCGGGGTCTTGACGAACTGGCGCACCGGGATGGCGTCGAACAGTTCGTTGGCGACGAGAAGCGTGAAGCCTTCCGGAACCTCATCGAATTCGCCGAACCAGCTGACCTTGGCGGAATAGGATTCAAGCGTGATGCGCTGCACGCCGCGCAGCCGTTCGCTGGTCTCGACGAGATGGACCTGCGCTGCCTCGAACAGTGCCGGCGCCAGCTTGGAGATCACCCTCAGCATGTCGAGCATCAGAGTGCCGCGGCCGGGGCCGATTTCGACGAGCCGGATATTGTCCATCGGGGTGCCATGGCGCTGCCAGGCGTGAACAACGAAAATGCCGAGCATTTCTCCGTAGAGCTGGCTGATCTCCGGCGCGGTAATGAAATCGCCGGTGCGGCCGAACGGCTCGCGGCTCATGTAATAGCCATGCTCGGGATCGGCGAGGCAGATGGCGAAATAGTCCGTGATGCTGAGCGGACCGTTACGACGGATGATGTTCTTGATCTTGTCGGAAAGCGGCGTGGTCATGTGTGGCCCTGTCGTTCACGTGGCGCGAGCCGCCGCCAGGCGGGCGCGTGCAATGGACCAGATGCCGAGCGCAATCATCGGCAAGGACAAGAGCATGCCCATGGTCAGCCAGCCGAAGGCAAGGTAACCGAGTTGCGCATCCGGCTCGCGAAAAAACTCCACGAAAATACGCGAGAGCCCATAACCGATCACGAACAGCCCGGTGACGGTGCCCGGCGTTTTCAGTGCCTTGAAGACATAGACCGCGATCGCAAGCAGGATCAGCAGGACGATGCCTTCGAGACCCGCTTCATAGAGCTGGCTCGGATGGCGAGAGAAGGGGCCCCCGGTCGGAAAGACGACTGCCCAGGGCGCGTCGCTGATGCGGCCCCACAATTCGCCATTGATGAAGTTGGCAATACGTCCAAAGAGCAGGCCGATCGGAACCACGGTGGCGATCGTATCGAACAGGCTCCAGACCGACAGGGAATGGCGGCGGGCGAAGAAGATCATGGCAATGGTCGTGCCGGTCAGTCCGCCATGGAAGGACATGCCGCCCTTGGTGATGGCAAAGGCACGTAGCGGATCGGCGGAAACGGCCGCGAAATCGTAGAACAGCACATAGCCGATACGGCCACCCAGCACGACGCCGGCCGCCGCCCAGAGCAGAAAGTCGTCGAGTTGCTGCTTGGTCATCGGTGGCGTGTCGTGACGCCACAGGCCCGGCGATGCCATCAGTCTGCGCGCATAAAGCCAGCCGAGAAGGATGCCGGCCACATAGGCAAGCCCATACCAGTGCACCGACAGCGGCCCGATCGAGAAGATGACCGGATCAATGTTCGGAAACGGCATGATGGCGAGGAGGCTGGACGCTGATACCAAAATTCTACGCTCTCCCGGCGGGATAGATACTTAAAAAACGCCTAAAACAGGCTTTTGCGGACCATGGCGCTTGGGAAAAAGCCGGTCAAGACGAATCTCTGGATTGTCGTGCGTCATCCTCAACGATCTTCGGAATCGCCACCTGTGGCGCCAAATCTGCTTGCAAGCGGCGACCGCAGCCCCTACCTGATTTCCACAGATCAATGGCCCTTGTGCGGCCCATCAAGACGGAGACCAGAATGTCCACCGGAACGAACCGCATCTTTGACGAATTCGCGCGGCTGATGACGGATGCCGCCGGCACGGCCCAAAGCTTGCGCAAGGAAGTTGAAACGGCATTCCAGGCGCAGGCCGAACGCTTTCTCAACAGCATGGACGTGGTCAAGCGCGATGAGTTCGAAGTCGTGCGGGAAATGGCCATCAAGGCGCGCGACGAAAACGACCTTTTGAAGGCACGGATCGAGGCGCTCGAGGCCAAGCTCTCCGACAAGCCTTGATTAGCCGGGCGCTGGACCGGTCTTCTTCCAGCCACATTTTTCTTTTGATAATGCGCTGACCGGGGAGCCGGTCGGCAATCTTGGGGTTGGCAGCCCCGATTTGTTGTGCATCGCCCGCCTGTTGGTAAACGGTCAGTTAAAAAATCCGCACCCTGTGGACACTGCCGAAAAAGCCAATCGCCAGAGTCGCTTATCACGCGCGCTCAATGCAGATCCGAGCGCCGTTTGTGAGTCGTCCCCGCAAAATCTGGGAGCGGGGGCTGGAGTTGCGACTCCGGGCCTATACACTGATTTTACAAGATGATTCGAGATGAACACAGCAAGCTTCGCACATGTTGCGGCGCCTAGGCTGAGTGTGTCGGCGATCATTCCAGAGTGTGTATCCGGTTTGTTGTGTTGCGTTTTTGGTGTGTTCGCACGTGCATTGCGCAAGTTCCAACCCCGGTCGAAAAGGTGCCGTATGAACGTCATGGGAATGGAAATCGAACGACAATCGAACCCGGTCGATATGATCGAGTTCGTCGCTGCCTCCAATGACTGGACGTTCGAGCGTTCGGGCGAGGACGAGATCGCCATGACGGTTGCCGGGCATTGGACCGATTACCACGTGTCGTTCTCATGGATGGAAGAATTCGAGGCGCTGCATCTCGCCTGCGCTTTCGATCTCAAAGTGCCCGAACAGCGGGTGAACGAGATTTTCCGGCTGCTTTCGCACGTCAATGGTCAGACCCTGATGGGGCATTTCGATCTCTGGCGGCAGGAAGATGTGATCATCTTCCGTCAGTCCCTGCTTCTGGCAGGCGGAGCCGAGCCGACCAACCAGCAGGTCGAGGTGCTGCTTTCGAGCGCGCTCGAGGCCTGCGAGAATTACTATCAGGCGTTCCAGTTCGTCGTATGGTCCGGCATGGAAGCCAAGGCCGCCATGGAATGCGTCCTGTTCGAAACGGTCGGGGAAGCCTGATGACGGAGGGCGCAGCGTTACCGGTCGTTCTCGTCGGCGCCGGCAATATGGGAGGCGCAATGCTTTCCGGCTGGCTCGACGGTGACAGGGACGGCTCGTCCATCGTCGTGATCGATCCTTCGCCATCGGCCGCGATCACAGCGAAGCTCGCGGAAAAAGGTGCATCTTCCTATCCGTCCGCTCCCGAGGGCATGGTCGCCGGCATCCTGTTCCTGGCCGTCAAGCCACAGATGATGGAGACGGTGCTGCCGGCCATCGCACGTCTTGTCGGGCCGCAGACCGCCGTTGTTTCCGTCGCTGCCGGCACCACGCTTGCCGTCCTTTCCAGACATCTCGGGGACGTCGCCATGGTGCGTGCGATGCCGAACACGCCGGCGATGATCGGTCGCGGCATAACCGGGGCCTATGCCAATGCTGCCGTCACCGAGGCGCAACGCCGACAGGTGAACGACCTGCTGGCGGTCAGCGGCCCCGTCGAATGGCTTGCAAGCGAAGCCGATATCGATGCCGTGACGGCCGTATCCGGCAGTGGTCCGGCCTATGTCTTCCATCTGGTCGAATGCATGGCGGAGGCGGGTCGGAAGCTTGGCCTGCCGGCGGATCTTGCAATGCGGCTGGCCCGCGAAACCGTATCGGGGGCCGGCGAATTGATGCGCCGGTCGAGCGACGACGCCGCGCAGTTGCGCAAGAACGTCACCTCGCCCGGTGGCACGACGGCGGCGGCGCTTGCCGTGCTGATGGCGGATAACGGGCTGCAGCCGCTGTTCGATGCGGCGCTCGAGGCGGCTCGCACGCGGGCGCAGGAATTGGGTCAAAGATCATGAGCAACGAAATCACCTATGCCGATTTCGACAAGGTCGACATTCGCGTCGGTACGATCATTGAGGCGGCCCTGTTTCCGGAAGCCCGCAAGCCGGCCTACAAGCTCAGGATTGATTTCGGCGCGGAGATAGGCATCAAGCGTTCGTCGGCGCAGATTACGGTGCATTACACGCCCGAGATGCTGATCGGCCGACAAGTGATGGCGGTCGTGAATTTTCCGCCGCGCCAGATCGGCCCGGTGCGCTCGGAAGTGCTGACGCTCGGCTTCGAGGATGAAACCGGGGCCATCGTCCTCGCCGCGCCGGAGCGCGCGGTGCCGAATGGCCGCAAGATCATGTAGCCAAGCCGCCGCAACGGTTCAGCAATCAGGCCTGATCAGGCTCAGGCAATTCACCTGCCGAGCAGATGTTGCGCATCACTCGCGATGCCACTTCCAGTTCCTCGTCGGAAACGCCCGAAAGTACCTCCTCGCGCACCTGGCGGGCAACTTCTTCTACATTGGCAAGGACCGATTGCGCAGCGTCGGTCAGGACGATCGTCTTGACGCGGCGATCTTCCGGATGTTCGCGCCGCTCGATGAAGCCGCTGGCCTGCAGCGCGTCAAGAAGCCTGACGACCGACGAACTGTCGAGAAACAGCGCCTCCGCGAGATCCTTCTGGCGCATCGGCCCGTCCGCCCGCGAAAGCTGCAGGAGCGGTAGCCAGGTCGCATCCGTCAGGCCGAAGGGGCGAAGACGAAGGTCCAGCGTGCGACGCCATTGACGTCCCGCCTGGGCAAGCAGATTTCCGAAATTGTCACGAACATTCGACATGCGGGCTCTATCTCGTTTCCTATTAAACTATTGCTATTGCATATAATGCGGGTCCTGTCATCTCTCGGCCCGCCGCGGTTCAAGTTTGAAGAATCGTGATCATGCCGGAACACGGACGATGGCGCGCAGCCCTCCCGTCGGGCTTTCTCCAAGGGTCACGTTGCCGCCATGGGCGCGGGCCACGTCGCGGGCAATGGCAAGGCCGAGACCGGTTCCGGACGCGTTGAGATTGCGGGCCTCGTCCAGCCGGTAGAACGGTTTGAACACTTCTTCTCGCGCGTTTTCCGGAATGCCCGGCCCGTCGTCGTCGAAAACCAGCATCAGCCATTTTGCGCTGTGGCGTGCCTCGACATGCAGCGAATTGGCGTAGCGCCGGGCATTGGAAGCAAGGTTGTCTACCAGGCGCAGGAAGGCGTTCGGCCGCACCGATAATTCGTCCTCGCCATCGATCGAATAGGTCATCGACTTGCCATGCAGGGCAAAGTCGGCGCTGATTTTTTCCATTAGGTCGGAGAGCTTGAGGACGCCGATATCCTCTTCCGCTTCGTTGCGGGCAAAGGCGAGATAGCCTTCCAGCATGGTCTGCATATCGTCGGCATCAGTGCTCATGCCCTGCAGTTCGGGATTGTCGCCGGCCAGCGCCAGTTGCAGCTTGAACCGGGTGAGAATGGTGCGCAGGTCGTGGCTGATACCGCTCAGCATGGTCGTGCGCTGTTCCATCTGGCGCTCGATACGTTCGCGCATCAGGACGAAGGCAAGGCCGGCGCGCCGGATTTCATCGGCTCCCCGGGGGGTGAACGGCGCATCGCTGCGCTGGCCCTTGCCGAACTTCTCGGCGGCATCGGCAAGCGCAAGTATCGGCCGGATCTGGCCGCGCAGGAACAGGACGGAAATGCCCAGCAGAACCAGCGAGGTGCCGAACATCCACACGAGAAAGATATGGGTGTTGGAAGCATAGGTCTGGTTGCGGCGGGCAAAGGCACGCAGGACGCGGTCGTCGATCTTGATGCGAATTTCGACGAGACCGCTATCGCCGACCGTGTCGATCCAGAAGGGCAGGCCGACATTGGTGTTGAGCTGGTTGGCAAGAACGTCGTCGAGCAGCGAAAAGAACGGCTTTGGTCGCGGCGGTGGCAATTGCGCATTCGGCTCGATCAGGATGTTGAGATCGAGCTGCTGTTCAGCAATGCGGGTAATCTCGCTGTAATTGCCATCCTGCGGATAGGTGCGAATGACATCGATGATGGCGGCGATATCGCGGGTCACGGCCTGTGACAAGCGGTCGGTGACCATGCGCCAATGGCGTTCCATGAAGACGGCGGCGACCACGGTCTGCAACAGGAGCACGGGGATGATGACGATCAGCATGGTGCGCGCATAAAGCCCGGTCGGCATGCGCCGCTTCAGCCAACGGCCAAACAGCGAGCCGGGCATGCGCATTCCGCCGGTGGTTCGCCTGAAGCTGTCGAATATCGCCATGCTGCTCTTCCGGTTACGATGGGCCCGCTGTCTCGGTTTGGCGGCGAAGGTCAGTCGATGCTGAGGCGGTAGCCGATGCCGCGGACGGTTTGAAGATAGGTCGGGTTTGCCGGATCCTCCTCGATCTTCCGGCGCAGCCGGTTGATCTGCACGTCAATCGTGCGTTCGCCGACATCGGCATCGTCGCCGATCAGTTCGTGCCTTGGAATGGTGTCGCCGGCGCGAAGCGCGAACAGAAGCATGATTTCCTGTTCGCGGTCGGTCAGCCGAATGTTTTCAGCGGCCCGGCGCAACTCGCGGCGCGCGATCGAGAAGGTGAAGGGTCCGAAGATGATCTGGTCGATCTTGGGCGTGTCGGGCGATGTGCTACGACGAAGAATGTTGTTGACCCTCAGAACCAGTTCGCGCGGGTCGAAGGGTTTTGGCAGGTAGTCGTCGGCGCCGGCCTCCAGACCGGCAATACGCGATTCCGACTCCGCGCGGGCGGTAAGCAGAATGATCGGGATGGACCGCTTTTCCCGCATGGCCTGGGTCAGCGAAATTCCGCTCTCTCCCGGCATCATCACGTCGAGAATGATAAGATCGAAATTCAGACCTTCCAGCTTGCGGCGCGCCTCGGCGGCATCGGCGGCCACGGTGATACGGAACCCCTGTTCCGTCAGGTAGCGGCTCAAGAGGTCGCGGATGCGGGTATCGTCGTCGACGACCAGGAGATGGGCGGCATCGTCCGACAGCGGGATTTTCGTCATGTCACTCGCCTTTGATCTGTGGCCCGTCATCGGGCTGACGCATGCGCTGGAGAAATTGGAGGACGCCGTCGCGTGCTTCGGGCGAGAGCGGCTCCATCGCCCGCGCGATACGCCGCGATTGCGGCTCGGAAAGGGCAAGCGCCAGTTCGCGGCCGGCCAGTGTCGGATAAAGCCGACGTTCGCGTCGATCCTTTGCACCTGCCATCTGACGAATGTAGCCTTCGTCTATCAATTGCTTGAGCACCCGCGCCAGGCTCTGCTTGGTGATCTTCAACGTGTCAAGAAGATCGCCGACCATCATGCCGGGTTGGCGGCAGACGAAATAAACGACACGGTGGTGGGCGCGTCCCATGCCCAGTGTATCGAGAATTGCATCCGGATCGGAGATGAAATCGCGATAGGCGAAGAAAAACAGTTCGATACATTCGAAGTCGATCGCCGCTTCATCGACAGCCGGCATTGGCGGCCGCGTTTTGCTTGCTGTCTTTCCGGTCGTTGCGCGTATCACGCCGCCTCCATTCACCGGGTGTCCCGATGGCAATCCCCGCCTTACGGCATGGTTTCTGGATATCGCCCGTGGCTGTCCTGTCAAGACCGCCACGTAGCTGGGGACCGATGATGCGGCTAATGGCCGTATTCCCAATGCCTGGATAATGGGCCTAGAGCGCGCCGCAATTGTTGCAGGCTGCAACAGTTCGTTTGGGAACTTTCGCTTGCCGGTCACGTTTCCCGCACCAGACAAAGGAGCCCAAAATGCCGACCGCGATGCCTAGCCAGACACTCGATGCAGCACATTATGACGCAACGCCGGTCAACGCTCTGCGACCGGTCTTGCTGACGGTGCTGTCGGTAAAATGTGCCGTCGCCGCGCTGCTGTTGTTTTCAGTTTCCATGGCGCCTCCTCTGTCAGAAGAAAGCCGTTATCTCACCACTGATGCGCAGGTCGCCGCTGTCAACTGACTTTAAGGGCTGACCTGCGCCCAAATTTGCCGCTATACCGTGCCAACGTGATGACAAAGGGCGGCAGAGCATGGGTAAACTTCAGGCCGGCATCTTGCCGGTGACACCTTTCCAGCAAAATTGCACGATCTTCTTCGATGCCGACAGCCGGGACGGCGTGGTGGTAGATCCGGGCGGCGATATCGACACGATCATCGAGACCGTTAAGCAGAACGGCATCACCGTCAAGGAAATCTGGATCACCCATGGTCATCTCGACCATGCCGGCGGTGCTGACGAATTGCGTGAGCGGTTGGGCGTACCGGTTATCGGTCCACATGTCGATGACAAGCCTCTTCTGGAGAGCCTTGAAAGCCAGGGCCAGAAGTTCGGCGTTTCGGCCCCATTGCGCAATCTCGTGCCGGACCGCTATCTCTCGGAGGGCGAGACCGTGTCCTTCGGCGAGCATGTCTTCGAAGTCCTGCATTGCCCGGGCCATGCGCCCGGCCATGTCATCTTCTTCAATCGCCGTGAAAATTTCGCGCATCTGGGCGACGTTCTGTTCAAGGGGTCTATCGGTCGCACCGACTTGCCAGGTGGAGACCATGAACAGCTGCTGGCCTCGATCCGCGACAAGGTCCTGCCGCTGGGCGACGATGTCGGTTTCCTGTGCGGGCACGGCCCCGGCGGCCGGATCGGCGAGGAACGGCGGTCCAACCCCTATCTTGTCGGCCTGTAATCGACAGACCGGTGCCGACGGGGTTAGAGCGGCTACAAAAAAACCCGGCATCGCTGCCGGGCTTCAACTCGAATAGAAAGCCGATTGGGCTCAGCCGGCAATCTGCAGATTGACGGCCTTCGGGCCCTTGCCGCGACGATCCGGTTCCGTGTCGAAGCTTACTTTCTGGTTTTCAGAAAGACCGGACAGGCCAGAAGCCTGGACGGCAGAGATGTGTACAAAGATGTCGGCGCCGCCATTATCTGGCTTGATGAAGCCGAAGCCCTTGTCCGTGTTGAAGAATTTTACAGTGCCAGTTTCGGCCATGCATCAGGTCCTTTTTCCTCTGTCCGTGTTCAGCGGGCGGACAGCATTACGATGTTTACCCCGAAGGGCAGCGGCAGGCAGTTCGAAATTTGAGGAAAGGGGCCCCGTATTACCGCGGCAGGCCGGTCGAAAGATCACCAAAAATCAGTCCCCCAGTCTTCCGCCCGGAGTTGTTTGCGCCTCCGGATCGCATTGATTATTAGGTCTTCCCGTGCTCGCAAATTGCCCGAACGGACGCAGATTGCTGTGTTTGTTGGAAATTGGCAAGAAAAAGTTTTCTAACACTCGTTGAAACGACTCACAGGCCTGACGCGCGGAAAGCCTTGACAGGCAAGGCCTTAACGCCTGCTTCGCAAAAACGCGGACGGATTTTGGTCAGTAGCGGTAAGAATATCTAAATCAGTGTCGGAATTTGGCACAGAATCTCGCGGATGCCGGGGGTTGGGTGCTTATCCTCATGCTTCAGGCTGGCCTTATAGTCGTGACGGGTCATGCAATTTCCGCGAGCAGTCTTTGCGAGGGAAGGCGAAGGCCTCCGTGACCGGAGAGCGGCTTTCCGCCTGTGCGCGGCTGCGATGCCGTCACGGCGAGCACGGTAGCCAATCACCGCAAGAGCCGCTTGTCTGAAAGAACCGCCAGGCACCGCTTTATACTTGAATAAGGGCGGCACATTCGACATAGAACCAGATGGCAAAAATTCAGACTGTTCCCCTCTCGAACCCTTAGGATGACCTTATCATGGCCTTTCTTGCTGATGCCCTTTCCCGCGTAAAGCCCTCGGCTACCATCGCCGTTTCGCAGAAAGCGCGCGATCTCAAAGCAAAAGGCCGCGACGTGATCGGCCTGGGTGCCGGCGAGCCGGATTTCGATACGCCAGACAATGTCAAGCAGGCGGCAATCGATGCCATCAACCGCGGCGAGACGAAGTATACGCCGGTTGCCGGCATTCCGCAGCTGCGTGAGGCGATCGCTGCCAAGTTCAAGCGCGAGAACGGTCTCGACTACACCGCTGCCCAGACGATCGTCGGCACGGGCGGAAAACAGATTCTCTTCAATGCCTTCATGGCCACCCTTAACCCGGGCGATGAAGTGGTGATCCCTGCGCCTTACTGGGTGTCCTACCCGGAAATGGTGGCGATCTGCGGCGGCAGGCCGGTGTCGATCTCGACAAGCCAGGAGAACAATTTCAAGCTGACGGCCGCCGAACTCGAAAGCGCCATCACGCCGAAGACGAAATGGTTCGTGTTCAACTCGCCGTCCAACCCGACCGGCGCAGCCTATAGCCATGACGAACTGAAGGCACTGACGGATGTGTTGCTGAAGCATCCGCATGTGTGGATCCTGACGGACGACATGTACGAGCACCTGACTTTTGGCGACTTCAAGTTCGTCACCCCGGTCGAGGTCGAGCCGAAACTCTATGACCGTACGCTCACCATGAACGGTGTGTCGAAAGCCTATGCGATGACAGGCTGGCGGATCGGCTACGCTGCCGGGCCGATCGAGCTGATCAAGGCGATGGACATGATCCAGGGCCAGCAGACATCCGGCGCTTCTTCGATCGCCCAGTGGGCCGCTGTGGAAGCCCTGAACGGCCCGCAGGATTTCGTTGCCAAGAACAAGGCGATCTTCGAAGGCCGCCGCGATCTCGTCGTGTCCATGCTCAACCAGGCAAACGGCATTGTCTGCCCGAAGCCGGAAGGGGCGTTCTACGTCTATCCGTCCTGTGCCGGTTTGATCGGAAAGACCGCGCCGTCGGGCAAGATCATCGAAACGGACGAGGATTTCGTCACCGAACTTCTGGAAACCGAAGGCGTGGCGGTCGTCCACGGTTCGGCTTTCGGCCTCGGTCCGAATTTCCGCATTTCCTACGCGACGTCGGAGGAGCTTCTCGAGGAAGCCTGCACGCGCATCCAGCGCTTTTGCGCTGCCTGCCGCTGAGCGCTCTGCACGGCTAACGAAACGGAAATGGTCCGCTGGAAACGGCGGGCCATTTTCTATTTGCAATCCCGGTTACGGATTTTGCTGTCCGGCAGGCGGTTCAATGTCAAGCTTGCCCGCGGGAGAGACGTCAGGCCTTGGTCAGCCTGACGATGGTGGAGCTGCCGCCGCGGCTTTCGGTGACGGCGTAGACGGCGCCATCCGGCCCGACCTTGACGTCGCGAACGCGGGCATCGAGCGAGACGCGTTCCTCATGCGCGACCTTGTCGCCATCCATATGTAAGATGACGACCCCTTGCGAGACGAGACCGCCGACGAGGAAGGCGCCTTTCCATTCGGGAATAGCGTCACCGTCGTAAAAGGCCATGCCGGACGGTGCGATGACCGGGTCCCAGTAATAGACCGGCTGTTCGGTCTGCGCCTTGGCGGTAATGCCGTCGCCGACCGGGCTACCGCTATATTCGACGCCGTAGGTCACTTCGGGCCAGCCGTAATTCTTTCCCGCTTGCGGACGGTTCAGTTCGTCGCCGCCCTTGGGGCCGTGTTCGACCGTCCACAGCCGTCCCTGGCCGTCGAGCGTCGCGGCCTGAAGGTTGCGATGGCCGAGGCTCCAGATCTCCGGGCGCGCGTCCTGCGTCGATACGAACGGATTGTCTGCCGGAGCCTTCCCCGCAGGATCGATGCGGAAAACCTTGCCGAGGCCGCTGGACAGGTCCTGCGCCTGCACGCGTGGCTCAGGGTCGGAGCGTTCGCCGACCGTGACATAGAGATGGCCTTCCGGGGAGAAGACGAGGCGCGAACCGAAGTGCTTGTTTCCGTCATAGCTCGGCATCTGCTGGAAGATGACGGCGACGTCTTCGAGCCTGCCGCCGCCGGCCTCATCAGCCACGAGTTTCGCGGTTGCGACGGACGTGCCGTTGCCGTCTTCGCGCTCTTCCGAGAAGGAGAAATAGATCCGGCCCGAATCCTGGTAATCGGGAGCGAGCGCGACATCGAGCAGACCGCCCTGGCCGGCGGAGAGAACATCCGGAACGCCTTCGATCTCGGGACCAGCCTTGCCGTCCTTCGAAACGATGTGCATGGCGCCCTGTTTGGCGGTCACCAACATTCGGCCATCGGGAAGAAATTCCATGGACCACAGATGCGGAAGGTCCTCGGCTACCGTCTCGGTCGCAATCTTCGGCATGGCATTCGGCTGCGGGGCGCGCGTCTGGTTGGCGAAGGCGGGCTTCTGCTCAGGCGCGTTTGCGGCTTTCGTTTCCGCGGGGCGGGGGCCGGCGCTGGTCTGGGCCAGAACGGGGCCGGCGAGGACGGTGGTGGCGAGCATGGTACCGGTAAGCAGGCGGATCAGGCGCGTCATGAGGAAATCCTTCTCGTCGCAGTGGCGCCGACATGACACGACATGCCGGCAGGATACGCGCTCTATCTAGAGCGCCACCGCGCGAGAGCCGCACACGCCGTGTTCAACATTACTTTATCATCCGCGCCGCCCTGGCCCGGGGACCTGACGCGACGCTCGAAAGGCTTGCGCAAACGATCCCGCTTCCGCCGGCAAGTGGCGGAAGCAACTGGCTTTTCGCCCTCAGAGCCCAAGCACCGTCAGCATGATGAACGTGGCAAACAGCACGAAATGCGTCATGCCCTCGATTGCATTGGTCTCGCCATCGTTGAGATTGATGGCGGCGACGACCAGGGTGATGACGACCATCACCGTCTGCACCGGCGTCATTGCCATGATGAAGGGCTGGCCGGTATAAAGGGCGATCGCTTCCATCACCGGCACGGTCAGGATGACGGTAGACAGCGAGGCGCCCATGGCGATGTTGATGACATTCTGCATCCGGTTCCTGAGCGCCGCACGCAGGGCGGTCAGGATTTCCGGCGCAGCAGAGATCAGGGCAACGACGACCGCCATGAGAGCGGGCGGCGCAGCTGTTCCTTCCAAGCCTGAATCAAGGAATGCGGCCATGAATTCGGCGAGAAAGCCGATGACCACGACGCCGACAAGGATGACGCCGATGGAAACCGCAGCACTCGTGTCGTCGCTGTCCGCGGCGCTGTCCTGGACGGTATGCGCTACTTCACCCCCCGTGACCCCCGGCTGGTCGCCAGACGCGCGAACAGCGGTGTCGACGGAGTGCGGGGCAGCGTTGATGGCGGCGAGAGGGCTGGAAACGGAAAGAGGGACCGCAGCCGCATTAGTGACGGCACCGACGGGCTGGGCGCCGCGGGATGTCTGGCGCGGCTTCGTGTAGCTGTAGCTGAAGAAGTAGCTGTGCGGGCCGACCTGCATCTTCAGGAAGAGCGCATAGAGCGCCACCATCGCGACGATCGTGAAACCGGAATAGTAGTGCCAGCGGTCGTCGGGAACGAATTCCGGCACGATCATAGATATGCCCATGGCGGTAAGAATCATCACGCCATAGGTCTTTCCCGAATTGTCGTTATAGGGCTGTTCGCCGTGGCGCAGGCCGCCGAGCAAGGCGGCGAGCCCGAGAATGCCGTTGATGTCCAGCATGACGGCCGAATAAATCGTGTCGCGCACGAGGGTCGGCGAGCTGCTGCTGCCGAGCATGATGGCAAGGATCATCACCTCGACGGCGACTGCCGAGAGGGTGAGGATCATCGTGCCATAGGGATCGCCGACCTTGTGGGCAAGGATTTCGGCATGATGGGCGACACGGGTCGATGCCAGAACGATGACGGCAATCAGGACGGCTGCGGCGAACAACGACACTATATGCCCGGCGCCGAGCAGGCTGTGTTCGACGAAGATGCAGGCGATGGCCACAAGTGCCGCCAGGATCAGCGATTTCTCTTCTTTCAGCAGCAGCGCTAGGTCCGTCATGAGTTCCATCGATGCGATTGTTCAGGAGCCGGCATGTAACGCCGAAGCCGCAACCATCAAGCCCAGTTTTGCGCGGCGCCACTATTGGTGCCATAGTTGCAGCAGCGGGTGGGAACTTCGGGCCTTCTCGACGCTTCTCTCCTGCATGCGAATGCCGGCGCGGTCCCATCGGATCATGCCGGCGGCGTGACAAGACTGCCCAGATCAAGGAGGGAAAGCATGACCAAGGTTGTCTATCAGATCGTCGAACACGACGGAGGCTGGGCCTACCGCCTGGACGGCGTTTATTCCGAGACGTTTTCGACCCATCAGGACGCGCTTGCAGCAGCGCGGATCGTGGCGGCGGAACAGCAGGTAGGCGGCGAGCCGGAAGAGATCAGCTGGCAGGATTCCAAGGGTGTATGGCACACCGAATACAGCGATGGCGGTGATCGGCCGGAAGCCGAAGTCGTGGACGAAAATGACGACGCGGCGCGGCGCGCCTGAGCCGCCGTGGTCCTGAGGACATTGCAAACGGATCAGGCCCGCCGCTGGCGGGCCCTCATGCTTCGATCAGGCGGTATCAGGCCGGTACAGCTTCCAGGGACGGATAGTCGGTATAGCCCTTGGCACCGCCACCGTAGAAGGTTTCGACTTCCGGTTTGTTGAGCGGCGCGCCGGTCTCGAGGCGTTCGACCAGATCGGGATTGGCGATGAAGGTCCGACCAAAGGCGACGACATCAGCATAGCCGCTTTCAACCGCCGCCTTGGCGCTTTCGGCGTCATAACCGTTGTTGACCATCCAGGCGCCGGTTCCGCCGGCTGCGCGATATGCCGACTTCATGGCGTGGTAGTCGAAGGCTTCGTTGCCCTGCTTGAAATCGCGCGGACCGCCGGTTGCCCCCTCGATGACGTGGATGAAGGCAAGATGGCGCTTGCCAAGTTCGCCGGCGACGTAATCGAACAGCGGTTGCGGCTCTTCCTCGACAATGTTGTTGGCCGGCGTGACCGGCGACAGACGCAGGCCGGTCCGGCCGCCGCCGATTTCTGCAGCAACGGCATCAACGATTTCGAGAAGAAGGCGGGCTCGGTTTTCGATCGATCCGCCATACGCATCGCTGCGCTGATTGGCGCCGCGCTTCAAGAACTGGTCGATCAGATAGCCATTGGCGCCGTGAATCTCGACGCCGTCGAAGCCGGCCGCGATAGCGGCGCGGGCGCCCTTGCGGAAGTCTTCGACGATGCCGGGGATTTCGGACAGTTCCAACGCGCGCGGTGCGGACGTTTCGACAAACGCGCCGCTGCCGTCCGGGTTGACGACATAAGTCTTGCCATTGGCGGGAAGGGCGGATGGGGCGACGGGCGCATCACCGTTCGGCTGCAGCGACGTGTGGGATACCCGGCCGACGTGCCAGATCTGCGCCACGATCTTGCCGCCGCGCTGGTGAACAGCCTCCGTCACCTTCTTCCAGCCTTCGATGGCCTGGGGCAGGTACAGACCCGGCACGTCGGCATAGCCCTGGCCCTGCTGCGTGACCGGCGTACCTTCGGTGATGATCAGGCCTGCGCTGGCGCGTTGTTCGTAATAAACCACATTGAGATCATTGGGCACGGCCTGGGGCGAACGGTTGCGGGTAAGCGGCGCCATCGCCACGCGGTTCTGGACGGCGATATCGCCAATTGTTGTCGGGTCGAACAGGCTGGTCATGAAGGCTCCTTTTGCTTCACAGGAATGGTCGGGTTTCAGAGGGTCTTGCGCAGGTCTTCGATGAAGGCTGTGATCCTGTCCTCGTTGCGATGGTAGAAGGACCACTGGCCAACACGCCTGAGCGTGATGAGGCCGGCTTTTTCGAGAACCGAGAGATGTTGGGAAACGGTGGACTGCGACAGGCCGCAGCATTTTTCGAACTGGCCGGCGCAAATCCCCACTTCGAGCGGATGCGCCTGGCTCGCGAAGTGGTTTTCCGGTGCGCGCATCCATTCCAGAAATTCGACGCGTTTCGGATGCGAAAGCGCCTTGAGGATTTCCGCCCTTTCGTCAGGGTCGAATGGATGTTTATGCATATCGGTCATGGACGATATATAAATCGGCGCGATCCGATTTAAAGACGTAGGCGCGGACGTTTCCCATGTCGAAGGCAAAAAAAAGGGCCAGCGGATATCCGTGGCCCGTAGGTGTGAAGGTTTTCAAACCTCCAGAGGGGAACAGCCGGCAAGACGACGAGGGGTTCGTCAATACGGCCGGCTGATCACGGACATGGGGTTTCGGCCCATGGCTGACAAGAGGGCCATCGGTCTGCGACGGTATTTTTGTTGGCGTGAAAAACACGGTGCGGCAACCCGGGGCAAGGGCAGAAGAGCGGGCAAAAAAAAGGGCCACCGGATTGCTCCAGGGCCCTATAGGTATGAAGGTCAAAAACCTCCAGAGGGGAACAGCTGCTGCGGTGGAACTGGGAGGAAAGCCACCATGTGCATCAGCTGTGTGCGATATGGGCGTTTTTTGTGCAGCCCGCAACGCTTTATTGTGCAATCCAGCTATGTTCCCGGCGCAGCCCTGACGTCACGAGCCTGTCACATTCTGCACGGGTTGCTGCGAGAAGCTCAGCCTGAGGGGGGCCGTGGTTAGAAATTCCAGTTGCGGGCCTTGGCGACGATAAAGTCCCGGAAAACCTTGAGTTTTGCGGCGTTCTTGATTTCGTCGGGATAACAGAAATAGGTATCGAAGGAGGGAATGTCGGCGTTGATAGCCAACTGGATCAGGCCCGGATCCCGCCCGACGATATAGTCTGGCAAGACGGCAATGCCGATGCCGAGAAGGCAGGCGCGTTTGATAGACGTCTGGCTGTTGATCTGCAGATGCGGGGTGCGGGGATTATCGGATGAGCGGCCTGCATCTTCGAGCCAGTTCACGTCCAGCAGGTAATTCGGTGCCGGCAGGCCGAAACTGATGATTCGGTGATTGTCGAGGTCCTCGACCGTCTGTGGCTCTCCGAATCGATTGATGTAGGACGGTGCCGCATAGACGTGCATGTGCACGGTGAAGAGCTTGCGCTGGATAAGGTCGGACTGCTGCGGCTGGCGCAGGCGGATGGCGCAGTCCGCATGGCGCATGTTGACGTCGACTTCTTCGTTGTCGAGGATCAGCTGAATCGACATTTCCGGATACAGTTGCAGGAATTCCTGCACCTTGTCCGTCAGCCAGCCCTGGCCGAGACCAACCGTCGTGGTGACGCGCAGCTTCCCGGACGGTTTGTCCGTCGTCTCGGTCAGCTGCATCTTCACCGTTTCGAGCTTCAGGAGCACGTCATGGGCGGTGCGATACAGCAATTCGCCCTGTTCGGTGAGAATCAGGCCGCGGGCATGACGATGGAACAGTTTGACGCCGACATCCTGTTCCAGCGCGCTGACCTGACGGCTGATTGCCGACTGGGACAGATGCAGCTTGTCCGCCGCATGGGTGAAGGACCCAGCCTCCGCCGCCGCGTGAAAAATGCGCAATTTGTCCCAGTCCAGAGGCACCACCATGCGATGTCCTTCTCGTCGTCGTTATTCGGCGGCTTCTGCAATCGGCAGGATGCCGGCAAGGAAACGTTCCGCCTCGAGGGCAGCCATGCAGCCCATTCCCGCCGCCGTGATGGCCTGCCGGAACGTGTCGTCGGTGACGTCGCCGGCGGCAAAAATGCCGGGCACGTCGGTCGCGGTCGAATCCGGCGCAGTCCAAAGATAACCGTTGGACTTCACTTTCAGCTTGCCCTTGAACAACTCCACGGCCGGCGCGTGGCCGATCGCCACGAAAACACCGTCGATCGTGCTGTCACTGATCGCTCCGGTGCGGGTGTCGCGCAGACGCACGCCTGACACCGAAGGCGGCATGGGCGGCTTGGCCGGCGTGCCGGTAATTTCGGCGATCTCGGTGTTCCACAAGATCTTGACGTTCTCGCGCTGGAACAGGCGTTCCTGCAGAATTTTTTCCGACCGGAAGCTGTCGCGGCGGTGCACGACCGTGACCGTCCTGGCAATGTTGGAGAGGTAGAGGGCTTCCTCTACGGCGGAATTTCCGCCGCCGACAACGATCACGTCCTTGTTGCGGTAGAAGAAACCGTCGCAGGTGGCGCAGGCGGAAACGCCAAAGCCCTGGAAAACCTGCTCGCTCTCGATGCCGAGCCACTTTGCCTTGGCGCCGGTGGCGATGATGAGCGTGTCGGCGGTCCAGACCTGGCCACTATCCGTCTTCACCGTGAAGGGGCGACGTGTGGTTTCAACTTCAACGACGAGGTCGTTGACGATTTCGGCGCCCACATGCCGTGCCTGACCGAGCATCTGGTCCATCAGCCACGGACCCTGGATCGGGTCGGCAAAGCCCGGATAATTCTCGACGTCGGTGGTGATCATCAACTGGCCGCCCTGTTCCATCCCGGCGATCAGCACGGGCTTCAGCATAGCGCGCGCGGCATAGATCGCCGCCGTATATCCGGCAGGGCCGGAGCCGATGATGAGAACCTGAGTGTGGCGGGCAGACATGGGACGATCCTTATACACTGTCGCGGCGCAGGGCCTGGAATGTTTGAAAGCTCGACCTCTATATGGTGACGCCTCGGCATTCCACCGCCGACGAACCTTCATTTATGATTGTTCCATGCGGAGATTCAAGGGCAGCCATGCATTTCCAACAGGTCTTCGCGCGGCTGTGCAACAAACCATCGTCCTGATGGAAGATTGTTGCGGAAGACGGCGATTGCTGTAGAGGATGCTTGCGTGAGCAAGACAGAAAGGCAAAGCCGTGATCCGCGTCGAACTGGACAGCATTGATCTGAAAATTCTGCGCGAATTGCAGGCGGATGGTCGCATGACCAATGTCGAACTTGCCGACCGGGTCGGTATTTCCGCTCCACCCTGTCTGCGGCGGGTGCGCAAGCTGGAAGAGAGCGGCATTATCGAAGGCTATCATGCCATGCTCAACGGACCGAAGCTCGGCTTCGATCTCGTGGCGTTCTGCATCGTCGGACTGAAGCACCAATCGGAAGCCAACCTCAAATCCTTTGCCGCTGCGACAGGCGAATGGCCGACGGTGCGGCAAGCGTGGATGGTCTCCGGCGACAGCGACTTCCTGCTCCATTGCGTTTCGGAAAATCTGACCAAATTCCAGGACTTCGTGATTGAGGTTCTGACCGCGAACGAGCATGTGGACACTGTCCGGACGATGCTGACGATCCGTGAAGTCAAGAAGATGGGACTGATCGAGATGTGAGGCGCCACTGGTCTGCGCATGCCGAGACATGCCAGGCCATCGCTTCGAGCCGCTCGAACGTCAGGCCAAGTCGTTGCCGCTGGCTTTTCTCAAACGCCGTGCGCCGGGATGCGGATGCGAAATTGATGACAATGACGCGCATGCGCGGATCTTGTCCGGAAGCTTCTCAGACGCTGGTCGTGAGACAATGACCGCCAGCCAGACGGGTGTAGATGGCGTTCAATTTCGCAGCCTCTTCCTCGATGCTGAACTGTTCGGCAGCCCGCGCAAGCGCGCAGGCGGCGGCCGAGACCCGACGCGGTTCGTCATCCATGAAGCCCGCGGTCGCGATCGTCATGGCGTCGAGATCGTCGCGCGGCACAATGCTGCCGGTTTCGTGTTGGCCGGTCTCGACGAGTTCAGAAAAGGCGCCGACATCGGTGGCCACCACCGGCACGGCGGTCGCCATCGCTTCCAGAGGGGTCAGTCCGAACCCTTCCCAGCGCTGCGGTGCGACGAAAAGATCAAGCGCTCTATACCAGTCGGCGATATTGGTGTGCTCGCCCACGAACAGGATCCGATCGGAAAGCCCGGCTGCGGCGACGCGGGCCTTGAGATCGTTTTCGAAACTCACATGCGGCGCGGTCGCACGACCGGCAACGATGGCCGTCCAGTCAGGGCGCTGCGGCAAAAGACGGATCATGCTGTCGACAAACAGGTCCGTGCCTTTCTGGTGACGCACCCTGCCGAAACAGCCGACAATCTTCTTTGCGCTATCCAGCTTGCAGGCGCGCTTGGCTGCGGCTCTATCGGCCGGCGGTGAGAAACGTACCGTGTCTATGCCGTGCAGCACGACCGTGCTGGGCACGTGGAGATAGGCCGCCGTGCGCGCGCTGGTGGCCACCACGGCATCCATTTTCGAAATCAGCCAGCGCGTCCAACGGGTGTGCGCTCGCTGCGAAGCGGACGTGAAGACGACGCGGATCTTCATCCGAAGCACATCGCGCATGACGATGGCCGGCAGCATTTCGAGATTGCGGCGGGCATGCCAGACGCGCACCTGCCCGTCCGCAGGCGCTGCCCATAGCTGCGCGAGGTCCCTAAACCGTATAAAGGGGAGGGTGCTGGGCAGGCCAGGCCCCAGCGACGCAACATGCTGACCCTGCCGGTTCTGGACCGGCAGAAGCTGGATGATGGTCGATGTCACGCCCGAGAGACGGCGTTTGAAATTCGGCGCAATCACCTGCACCTTGCGAATGTCGGCAAGCGGCACGTCGGGCTCCGGCAGGAAGGCGTGGGGCTGTTCAGCCCCAGGTAACGGCGATGATTTCGTAGGCCTTGGAGCCGCCGGGAGCGACAACCTCGATCGAATCGCCCGCTTCCTTGCCGATCATCGCACGAGCGATCGGAGAGGAAATGGAAATGCGGCCCTGTTTCACATCGGCTTCCTGATCGCCGACAATCTGATAAGTCTTCTCCTCGTCGGTGTCCTCATCGACGAGCTTGACCGTGGCGCCGAACTTGATGGTCGAGCCGGACATTTTCGACAGATCGATGACCTCGGCGCGCGCCGTCAGGTCCTCAAGTTCCGTCACCCGGCCTTCGTTGTGGCTCTGTGCTTCCTTGGCTGCATGATATTCGGCATTTTCCGAAAGATCGCCATGCGCGCGCGCTTCAGCGATGGCCTCGATGATGCGCGGACGTTCTTCCTGCTGGCGCCAACGCAGCTCCTCCTGAAGCTTCAGGAACCCGTTCGACGTCATCGGTACTTTTTCCACCATTTCCTCGTCCTCGACCCTGTATCCGCCACGCGCGGACACAAAAAGAAAGAGGTCCCGGAGCAAAACTCCGGAACCGTCCGAAAATCATTATTTGCATCAGTATAACAGAATTCTGACGGCAAATTCCAACAAAAACGAAGATAGGGCAGGCGGCGCGATTTTCACAGAGGGACGCCGGTTTTTACAGACTTTCTTGACAAGGCGGCCAAGAACGGATAGTGAACGCGCTAATGAAGAAGTCGCTCAAAGAACGTCTCGCCATTCTGTCCGATGCCGCCAAATATGATGCGTCCTGCGCATCGAGCGGCACGACGAAAAGGGATTCGTCAAAGAGTGGCGGGCTGGGTTCGACGGAAGGCTCAGGCATCTGCCACGCCTATGCACCGGATGGTCGCTGCATTTCGCTCCTCAAGATCCTGATGACGAATTTCTGCATTTATGACTGCGCCTATTGCATCAACCGGTCGTCAAGCAATGTCGAGCGGGCGCGCTTTTCGGTCGAGGAAGTCATCTGGCTGACGCTCGAATTTTACCGGCGCAATTATATAGAAGGTCTTTTCCTGTCCTCCGGCATCATCCGGTCGTCCGACCATACGATGGAGGAAATGGTACGCATTGCGCGTGAACTGCGCACCGTCCACAATTTTCGCGGTTACATCCATCTGAAATCCATACCGGAAGCTTCGGCGCATCTGATCGAGGAGGCGGGTCTTTATGCCGATCGGCTGTCGATCAATATCGAATTGCCGACGGATGCCGGGATCGGCAAGTTCGCGCCCGAAAAGCATCCTGACAATATTCGCCGGTCGATGGGCAATCTGCGGCTCAAGATCGAGGAAATGGCCGATCCGACTATGCAGACGAAGCGGCGCCGAAAATTTGCGCCGGCAGGACAGAGCACGCAGATGATCGTAGGGGCGGATGCAGCCGACGATGCCACCATTCTGGGCACCAGTGCGCGTCTTTACGGAAGCTATGGCCTCAAACGGGTCTATTACTCGGCATTCAGCCCCATCCCTGATTCCTCGAAGAACCTGCCGCTGATCAAGCCGCCTTTAATGCGGGAGCATCGTCTGTACCAGGCGGATTGGCTTTATCGGTTCTATGGTTTCGACATCAGCGAAATCACGTCATCGCAACCGGGCGGCATGCTGGATCTCGATCTGGATCCAAAGCTGGCCTGGGCGCTGGGCCATCGCGACCGGTTTCCCGTCGATGTCAATCGCGCCGACAAGGAGACCCTTTTGCGCGTGCCCGGCTTTGGCACCAAGACGGTAAAATCCGTTCTGTCGGCGCGCCGGTTCCGGCGGTTGCGGCTTGAGGATATCGGACGACTCGGTGTTTCGCTGAAAAAGGTGCAAGCCTTTATCGTCGCCGAAGGATGGACACCGCATCGACTGGTTGATCGCACCGATCTGCGCGCAATGTTCATGCCCAAGCCGGAGCAATTGTCGCTGCTATGACAGAGACCTGCTTTCTGGAGGGGCGAGGCGAGCTTCGCGAATGGCGGGATGCGGCAAGACGCTTCCTTCTGGCGGGCATCGAACCGCAGCACATCGACTGGCGATTGCGCAGCGAGGCGCAGGGGCTGTTCGATGATGATCCATCCGACACGCGGGATCTGGCCGTCACGAACCCGGACCGGCAGATCCATGTGCCGCCGGCGTTTCTCAAGCTTGCGGATGCTGTCGTCTGCCATTCCGATCCGGGCCGCTTCGCGCTGCTCTATCGCCTGCTGTACCGTCTGTTGCAGGATCGCCATCTTCTGGACGTCAAATCGGATGTTGATGTGGTGTCGGCGTATAAGATGCAGAAATCGATCGGCCGCGACTACCATAAGATGACCGCCTTCGTGCGTTTCAAGGAACTGCCGCTGGCGCCGGGTGTCGCCGGTCGGCGGCGCTTCTTTGCCTGGTTCGAGCCGGATCACTTCATTGTCGCCCGCGTCGCGCCATTCTTCCAGCGACGCTTCACCGACATGGACTGGATCATTGCCACACCGAAGGGATCGGCATCCTGGGACGGGGACAGTTTGCGCACGACGACCGGTCCCGCCACAAAGCCGGATGTAAAGGACGACACGGAAGAACTGTGGCGCACCTATTACGCATCCATCTTCAACCCGGCCCGGCTGAAGGTGAAGATGATGATGACGGAAATGCCGAAGAAATACTGGAAGAACCTGCCTGAGGCCGACCTGATACCGGGGCTGATTGCCGGTGCGGAAGCCAGCGTGATCGACATGGCGCGTCGGCAGGCGAGCGAGCCGCTGCCCTTTCACCACCGACTGCAGGAAGCGGCCGCCCGGGTGCCGGCAATGCCGGCCCCGACGGCCGGAACGATCGATGCCCTGCGCGAGGAGGCGCGCCATTGCAGCCGTTGCGACCTTCACTGTCGCGCCACACAGACGGTTTTCGGAGAAGGGCCGGCCGATGCGCGGGTGATGATTGTTGGAGAACAGCCCGGCGATCACGAGGATCTTGCCGGACATCCGTTCGTTGGGCCTGCCGGACGGGTGTTCGACAATGCCTTGTCGCTCGCCGGGATCGAGCGTCACCGGCTCTACGTCACCAATGCCGTCAAGCATTTCAAGTATGAACCGCGCGGCAAGCGGCGCATTCACCAGCGTCCGAACATGGGAGAAGTGCAGCAATGCCGCTGGTGGCTGACGCAGGAAATCGATCTGGTCAAGCCGCGCCTGATCGTTGCCATGGGTGCGACGGCTCTGTTTTCGCTGATCGACCGGAAAGACCGGCTGGATGATGTGCGAGGACGGCCGATTCGGATGGACGCTGAGCGAACGCTTTTCGTGACGGTTCATCCATCCTACCTGCTGCGAATACCGGATGAGGGGCGCAAAGCGCAGGAGCTGGGCCGCTTTCACGACGATATGGCGCATGTCGCCCGCCTGGCATCGTGATGTCCGTCATACGCGCTGACGGTCAGCGCCACAGACCCTCCTCATTCGCCGCCTTGACGAAATCGATGAAGGCACGCAGCGGTGCGGGTACCAGCCGGCGGCCGGGATAATAGAGAAAAGGGCCGGAATAACTCTGCCACCAGTTTTTCAGGACGGGTTCGAGTAGCCCGCTATCGAAATAGGGTTGCAGCCAGTCTTCGAAGAGGGCGATGATGCCGGTGCCGGCAATGGCCGCCTCGACAGCGAGATCGCTGGCGCCACCCGCCGAAACGATCAGCGGCCCGACCGGGTCTACGCGGACGATCTCGTCATCCCTTTCGAATTCCCAGGGTGTCGTCATCGCTCCGCTTGGAAAGCGCCCGCGGATGCAGGCGTGACCCAGCAGATCACTCGGATGCTGCGGTCGGCCGGCGCGGTCGAGATAGGCGGGTGAGGCGGCTGTGGCACTGCGCTGGATGCGCGGGCCGATCGGCACCGCGATCATGTCCTGCTCCAGCCTTTCGTCATAACGGATGCCGGCATCGCAGCCCGCCGCCAGAATATCGACAAAACTTTCATTGGTGACGATTTCGAGGCGGATATCGGGATAGGCCGCGAGGAAAGGCGAAACGATCTTCGGCAGGACGAGGCGGGCAGCGCTGACCGGAACGTTGAGGCGAAGCGTGCCGGCCGGGCGATCGCGAAAACCATTGACGACGTCGAGGGCGGCCTCGACTTCGCTCAGTGCCGGCGTCAGTCGATCCAGCAGGCCTTGGCCGGCCTCGGTCGGGCCGACGCTGCGGGTCGTGCGGTTGAGCAGCCGGACGCCAAAATGGGTTTCGAGGCGGCGCACCGCGTCGCTCAACCCGGAGGCGCTGCTCCCGGTCACACGCGCGGCCTCTCGAAATCCGCCGGCGCGCGCCACCGCAACGAAAGCGTTAAGATCGCCCAGATCGATATTCATTGTCCGTTTCTCCGCACAAGCCGTACGGATTGTACGCCATTCTCCAAGACATAGTCGTGATCTATCTTCATCTCAACGCAACAGGAGAACGACCATGACCAATATCGAGAAAGCAGGGACGTACAAACTCGGCGACCGGACGGTGAAGCGCCTTGGTTACGGCGCCATGCAGCTTGCCGGGCCGGGCGTCTTCGGGCCTCCGAAGGATCGCGGCGGCGCGCTGGCCGTCCTGCGTGCGGCTGTGGACGCCGGCGTTGATCATATCGATACGAGCGATTTCTATGGCCCGCATGTCACCAACCAGTTGATCCGCGAAGCCCTGCATCCCTATCCCGACGATCTGACCATCGTCACCAAGGTCGGGGCGAGCCGTGGCGCCGACAAGTCCTGGAATGTTGCCGCTTCGCCGGAAGAACTGACCAGCGCGGTCCACGACAATCTGCGCAACCTCGGTCTTGATGCGATCGACGTCGTCAACCTGCGCATCATGTTCGACGTGCACGGACCGGCGGAAGGTTCCATCGAACCCATGCTGATACCGCTTGTCGAGCTTCAGCAGAAGGGCCTGATCCGCCATATCGGTCTGAGCAACGTCACCGCGAACCAGGTGGCTGAAGGTCGCCGGATTGCCGACATCGTCTGCGTCCAGAACATGTATAATCTCGCCCATCATCAGGATGACGGCCTGATCGACGAACTCGCACAGGCCGGCATTGCCTATGTGCCGTTCTTCCCGCTCGGTGGTTTCAGCCCGCTGCAATCGACCACCCTGTCGGACGTGTCGGCACGCCTCGGCGCGACACCCATGCAGGTGGCGCTGGCCTGGCTCCTGCATCGTTCGCCCAATATCCTGCTGATACCCGGCACATCCTCGGTCGCACATCTGACGGAAAACCTGGCAGCGGCCGATCTGGTTCTGTCGGATGATGTGCTCAAGGACCTGGACGCCGTGTCGAATGGCTAGCTTTTACCCCGAATAACAAAAGGCGCCGGGCGATGACTGTTGCAGTCTCGCCCGGCGCCCGTTTTTCAGCTCTCGATTTCCGCCCTCGCGGAACCCGAAAGCCTCGTCTTATCCAAAATAGCTCTGCAGCGGGCGGACTTCGAGGTTTCCGGCCTTCAGCGCCTTGATCGCCAGGGCGGCGGCTTCGGCACCGGCCATGGTGGTGTAATAGGGCACTTTCTGCATCAGCGTGGCGCGACGCAGCGACTTGCTATCCGAGATCGCCTTGTTGCTGTCGGTCGTGTTGATGACCAGCTGGACCTGACGGTTGCGGATGGCGTCCTCGATATGCGGGCGACCTTCCAGAACCTTGTTGACCTTGGTCGCCTCGATGCCGTTTTCACCGAGGAAACGGGCGGTGCCGCCGGTCGCCAGAACCTTGAAGCCGATCTCGACAAGAAGGCGGATGGCGGGCAGGACGCGTTGCTTGTCGCTGTCGCGCACCGAAACGAAGACCGCGCCATCACGCGGCAGTTCAACGCCGGCACCGAGCTGGCTCTTGGCAAAGGCCAGCGCGAAATCGGTATCGAGACCGATGACTTCGCCGGTAGAGCGCATTTCGGGACCAAGCAGCGTATCGACGCCCGGGAAGCGGGCGAAGGGGAACACGGCTTCCTTGACGGCGATGTGCTTGAGGTTGCGCGGGTCCGGCTTGGTGCCGTAGGCGGCAAAGGTCGCGTCAAGCTGTTCGCCGGCCATGGCGCGGGCGGCAATTTTGGCGATCGGCGCACCGATCGTCTTGGCGACGAAGGGCACGGTACGGGAGGCGCGCGGATTGACTTCCAGCACGTAGACCGTCTCGTCCTTGATGGCGAACTGGACGTTCATCAGGCCAACGACGTTGAGCGCCTTGGCCATGGCGGTTGCCTGACGTTCCAGCTCATCGATCATCGCGTCCGACAAGGTGCGCGGCGGCAGCGAGCAGGCGCTATCGCCCGAGTGAATGCCGGCTTCCTCGATATGCTCCATGATGCCGGCAACGAAGACGTCCTTCCCGTCGCAGAGGCAGTCGACATCCACTTCGATGGCGTTGGACAGGTAGCTGTCGAACAGAAGCGGGTTCTTGCCGAGAAGCGTGTTGATCTGTCCGGTCTTGTCGTTCGGATAACGCTGCTTGATGTCTTCCGGCACCAGTTCCGGCACGGTATCGAGCAGGTAAGTCTGCAGTTGACTTTCCTGGTGGATGATCTGCATGGCGCGGCCGCCGAGAACATAGGACGGGCGCACGACCAGCGGGAAGCCGATCTCGGACGCGACGGTGCGGGCCTGTTCGACCGAATAGGCGATGCCGTTGTTGGGCTGCGTCAGGTCGAGCTTCATGAGCAGCTTCTGGAAGCGGTCGCGGTCTTCGGCCAGATCGATCATGTCGGGGGCAGTGCCGAGGATCGGGATGCCGTTCTTTTCCAGCGCCTCGGCGAGCTTCAGCGGGGTCTGCCCGCCGAACTGCACGATAACACCGACGACTTCGCCCTTCTCCTGCTCCGCGCGCAGAATTTCGATGACGTCTTCCGCCGTCAGCGGCTCGAAGTACAGGCGGTCGGACGTGTCGTAGTCGGTCGACACGGTTTCCGGGTTGCAGTTGATCATGATCGCCTCATAGCCGGCATCCTTCAGCGCGAAGGCGGCGTGGCAGCAGCAATAGTCGAACTCGATGCCCTGGCCGATACGGTTCGGTCCGCCGCCGAGGATGACGACCTTCTTGGCGTCCGACACTTCGGCTTCCGAGCGCAGCGCGCCGACGAAAGGCGTTTCGTAGGTCGAGTACATGTAGGCGGTCGGCGAGGCGAATTCGGCAGCGCATGTGTCGATGCGCTTGAACACGGGCCGCACGTTCAGTGCGTTGCGCAGTTCCGCGACTTCCTTCGGGCGCTTGGCGCTGAGCGAGGCGAGGCGGGCATCGGAGAAACCCATGGCCTTCAGCTTGCGCAGGTTTTCCGCATCGGTCGGCAGGCCATGCTCGCGGATGCGGGCTTCCATGTCGACGATCGCCTTGAACTGCGAGATGAACCACGGATCGATCTTGCAGGCTTCGTGCACTTCAGCTTCCGACATGCCGAGACGCAGGGCCTGTGCAACCTGGCGCAGGCGGTCCGGGGTAGGCGTGCCGATGGCGGCGCGAATGGCGTTCTTGGAGCCTTCGCCTTCCTCGATACCGGGGATCTCGATTTCATCGAGACCGGTGAGGCCGGTTTCAAGGCCTCGCAGCGCTTTCTGCAGCGATTCGGCAAAGGTGCGGCCGATCGCCATGACTTCACCGACCGACTTCATGGCAGTGGTCAGGACCGGCGAAGCGCCCGGGAATTTTTCGAAGGCAAAACGCGGGATTTTTGTGACGACATAATCGATCGACGGTTCGAACGAGGCAGGCGTTGCGCCGCCGGTGATGTCGTTTTCCAGTTCGTCCAGCGTGTAGCCGATGGCGAGTTTTGCCGCCACCTTGGCGATCGGGAAGCCGGTGGCCTTGGATGCCAGAGCCGAGGAGCGCGAGACGCGCGGGTTCATTTCGATGACGACGAGGCGGCCGTCCTTCGGGTTGACGGCGAACTGCACGTTCGAACCGCCGGTCTCGACGCCGATCTCGCGCAGAACCGCGATCGAGGCGTTGCGCATGATCTGGTATTCCTTGTCGGTCAGCGTCAAAGCCGGCGCGACAGTGATGGAATCGCCCGTGTGGACGCCCATCGGATCGATGTTCTCGATCGAGCAGATGATGATGCAATTGTCCGCCGTGTCGCGGACAACTTCCATCTCGTATTCCTTCCAGCCAAGCACCGACTCTTCGATCAGCACTTCCGTGGTCGGCGAGGCATCGAGGCCGGAATTGACGATCTCGAAGAATTCCGAACGGTTATAGGCAATGCCGCCGCCGGTGCCGCCGAGCGTGAAGGAGGGACGGATGATGGCGGGCAGGCCGACATGATCGATCGCCTGGGCGGCGATGGCCACCGCATGCGCCATGTAACGCTGCTTGCGATCGGTCTCGCCGAGGTTCCACTGGTTTTCCAGCTCGTCCAGCGCCTTGTCGAGCGCATCGCCGGACAGCGTGTCCCGCAGTTTGGTGCGTTCGGCCTCATGGGTCTTGCGGTCGGCATCCTTGATGTCGGTGGCGTTGGCAAGCATCGAGCGCGGGGTTTCCAGGCCAATGCGGGCCATGGCCTCGCGGAACAACGCGCGGTCCTCGGCCATGTCGATGGCGGCCGGCTTGGCGCCGATCATCTCGACATTGTAGCGGTCAAGCACGCCCATGCGCTTCAGCGACAGCGCGGTGTTGAGCGCTGTCTGGCCGCCCATGGTCGGCAGCAGCGCGTCCGGGCGTTCCTTGGCGATGATTTTTGCCACGACTTCAGGGGTGATCGGCTCGACGTAAGTTGCGTCGGCGAGGCCCGGATCGGTCATGATCGTGGCTGGGTTGGAGTTGACCAGAATGACGCGAAAACCTTCCTCGCGCAGCGCCTTGCACGCCTGGGTGCCGGAATAGTCGAATTCGCATGCCTGGCCGATGACGATCGGACCCGCGCCGATGATGAGGATCGATTTGATATCTTGGCGCTTTGGCATGGTCTCTATCCGTCGTTTCTGCGCGAAAAGCCGGCTCGGGGCGTGGAAGCTCCGGTCGGGTCGCGTGCGTAACATTTTTTCTGGCTAGACGCGGCTTATAGGCAAATGTGCCGGGTATGAGAACCCCATAAATCGGCAAATCGACAGGTTTCCTGTCATATCTGTCCTTGCGTCCTAACCAAACATTAACGGCGGGCCAATACAGCCAATTTCGAGCATTCTAAGTATTTCTACAATTCCAGGGGGGTGGGGTTGCATGTTTTACGAAGGCATTTCCGGTATTCATTCCGCATTCATAGCGATAGTCCGCGCTCGCCTTCGAAGCGATGCTTACGCGTATATTATAATAATTTTATATACGATGTCGTGTATCGGTATTGTCTGGGCATACGGCGCAGCCGAGAAACTGTCGCACGCCTTATACTTCGGTCAATGGACGGCGGTGTTTCTGCTGACGATGCTGTTTGCCGCACTGGTATTCGATTTCGCGCGGCTTCTGCACCGTTTCAACAGGCGGCGCGGTCTGGCGTTCAGGCGCATTTTCTCTGCAGAGCGCATGGCAGCATTGGTGTCAGGCATATTGCTGATGGGCGCACTGATGTTCTTTCAAGGCTCGTTCACGACGATCAAGAACATGCTGCCGCTTTTCAAGGGCGGGTTCACCGACGACCGTTTTCAGGCAGAGCTCGATGCCTGGCTGCATCTGGGTTTCGATCCCTGGTCATGGGTACACATGCTGGGCAGCGGCTTGGTGACGCGCGTGCTGGAATTCAATTACAGCGTGCTATGGTTCGCGCTGTGCTTCGGCATCCTGTTTTTCGTTGCGACATCACCGCTGGCCGACGGCGTGCGCAGACGCTATCTGGCGATGTTCATTTTCGTCTGGATCATCTGCGGCAACGTGCTGGCCGGACTGTTCCTGTCGGCCGGTCCGCTGTTTTACGGCGAAGTCGTGGGCGATCACGAGCGTTTCGCCGAACTCATCGCATGGCTGGGACGTGGGCAGGATGCGAATATCGTCATGGGCTATCGCGATTACCTTTGGGAGCTTCACGACAGCGGCAAAGCCGGGTTCGGTAGCGGTATCTCGGCTTTTCCGAGCGTTCACGTCGCGCTGACCATGATGAACGCGCTGTTCGTCAACCATTATTCGCGGCGCCTGGGGCTGTTTGCCTTTGCCTATGTGGCGGTTATACAATTCAGTTCGGTCTATCTCGGCTGGCATTATGCCATCGACGGATATGTTTCGATCGTGGCCGTCACCGCAGCCTACCTGTTGATTGACATGCTTTCGCGTCGGCGCCCGGGCGGCGCTCCGGCCGGACTGCCAGTGCCGTCTGCCGCCTAAGCTGCGCTCTCTCGGTGTTTCCGCATACAGCACCCGTGGATTTCGACGGGTGCCCGCCTATATATCGCTGCCTGTCATCGGACCCTGGAGGATGAAGCATGCAGTGGAGAGGTCGGCGCCAGTCGGACAATGTCGAGGACCGTCGCGGCGGTGGATCGCTGGGCGGGGGCGGTTTTCGCATTCCCATCGGCGGCGGCGGGCGCGGCGGCGGCATCAGCATCGGCGGCCTTGTGCTCATTCTCGGTATCTGCTGGCTGACCGGCATCAATCCGCTGACACTACTGTCCGGCGGGGATATCATGGGCGATGGCGGAAGCGGCTATGAGCAGACTGCGCAGCGCCGCGCGCCTGCCGACGACGAGATGAGCCAGTTCGTGCGCACCATTCTGGCCGATACCGAGGATACCTGGACCCGCGTGTTCCAGAAGGCCGGCGAGCGCTACCAGGCGCCGACGCTCGTCATGTTCAGCGGTGGAACCAGATCGGCCTGCGGTACAGCCTCTTCGGCAACGGGTCCGTTCTATTGTCCGAGCGACCGCAAGGTTTATCTCGACACCGGTTTTTTCCGTGAGCTCGATCAGCGCTTCGGCGCTTCCGGCGATTTTGCCGAAGCCTACGTCGTGGCGCACGAGATCGGCCACCATGTCCAAAACCTTTTGGGCGTGCTGCCCAAATTCAACCAGGCGCGGCAGCGTATGAGCGAGGTCGAGGCAAACCGCATGTCGGTGCGGGTCGAGCTTCAGGCGGACTGCTTTGCCGGCGTCTGGGGCAAATATACCCAGCAGGAAGGCATTCTCGAAAGCGGCGATCTGGAGGAGGCGCTGAACGCCGCGCAGCAGATCGGCGACGACACGTTGCAGAAGCGCAGCCAGGGCTATGTCGTGCCGGACAGCTTCAACCACGGTACGTCGGCACAGCGGGTCAAGTGGTTCAAGCGCGGCTTCGACAGCGGCGATATCGGCAGCTGCGATACGTTTTCGGGCGATGTCTGACAGAAGGCTGGGTTGAGCAGACGTCAATCGTGATTTCGCGCGCAGAAATCGTGCCGGTTGGATGCGCCTATGTCTTGCTATCACGTCCGATATGGGGCGGCCGGAGAGGGTTTGCGGCCGCTACGGCAATCCGGGCTTCGACGCGTCATGCTTCTCGACATGAAGCCGAAACGGGATGAGCACGCCGATGACCGGCCGAGCGGTCGTCGCGGCTTGCCCTGCCGCGTGCTCTGGTCTAAGGCGAAAGCCTATCGCCGCTTTCGGGACCTGGAAGCGGCGTTTTCCATTCGGAGATTCATGGCATGTCAGTGGCAGCGGCGGTTCCCGTAACGGCACCTGAAAAGAGGGTGGACAACAGGTGGCTGACGCATATGCGGGCGACCCTGCTTCTCGGCGTGCCGCTGGTCGGCGCGCAACTGGCGCAGGTGGCGATCCATACGACTGACGTCATTCTGGTGGGCTGGCTCGGCACGACGGAGCTCGCCTCGGTGGTCATCGCCACCCAGCTTTATTTCATCGCCTTCATTTTCGGCAGCGGCTTTACCAGCGCGATCGTTCCGATGGTGGCGCAGGCAATCGGCCACGGCGATACGACCGGCGTGCGTCGTTCTGTACGCATGGGACTTTGGGTCGTGCTGGCCTATTGCGTTCTGGTCTCGCCAATCCTGTGGTTTTCCGAACCACTGCTTCTGGCCTTCGGCCAGGAACCGGATGTGGCCGCCACCGCGCAGACCTATCTGCGGATCGCGCAATGGGGCATATTCCCGGCGCTCGGCTTTTTCGCGCTGCGTGCCTTCGTCACGGGGCTGGAAAAGGGCGGCATGGTGCTGTTCGTCACGCTCGGCATGTTCGCAATCAACCTGATTGTCGCCTATGTCCTGATCTTCGGTCATTTCGGTGCGCCGCAGCTGGGCTTGCGCGGTGCCGCGATCGCCGCCGTGTGCGCCAACCTGACCGGTTTCGTCATCATCGTTGCCTATATCGAGGTTCTCAAGGACACGCGATCCTATGAGATTTTCGTACGGTTCTGGCGGCCCGACTGGGGGATGATCCGCGAAGTGTTCGTGCTCGGCCTGCCGATCAGCTTTACGATCCTTGCCGAAACCAGCCTGTTTGCCGCAGCCGCCCTGTTGATGGGCATGATCGGCAAGCTGGAACTGGCGGCACATGGCATTGCGCTGCAGCTGGCGTCCATCGCCTTCATGATCCCGCTCGGCCTCGCGCAGGTGGCGACCGTTCGCGTCGGCCTGGCGCATGGCCGCCGCGACCTTCTGGGTGTGCGGCGCGCAGCCCTTTCCGCGCTCGTAATCGGCGCTGTGTTCACCATGATCGGCGGCTTGCTGTTCATGGGGCTGCCGCGTTTCTTCGGCGGCCTGTTTCTCGATACCAGCAAGCCTGACGCGGATATGGTTCTCGGCCTTGCGACGCCGCTGATCATGCTTGCCGGTGTCTTTCAGCTCGTCGACGGTTTACAGGCGGTGGGAGCGGGTATCCTGCGTGGGCTCAAGGACACGACGATCCCGATGATCCTGGCGCTGATCGCCTATTGGCCGATCGGCTTTGTCTGCGCATGGGTGTTTGCTTTTCCGCTCGGTCTGCGCGGCGAGGGGGTCTGGATCGGTTTCGTCCTGGGCCTGGCGGCGGCGGCCGCCTTCCTGTGCGGCCGTTTCTGGATGCTGGTCAGGCACCAAAAAGAAACGGCCCGCTGAAAGCGGGCCGTTCGTTTGTCTTGCTGACTTGGCGTCTCAGCGCTCGGCAAGCGCCGGCTCGCCCTTGTTCTCGCGCAGCATGTTGATGAAGCGACGGAAGAGGTAATGACTGTCCTGCGGGCCCGGAGATGCTTCCGGGTGATGCTGGACGGAGAAGACCGGCTTGCCGGAGAGACGCAGGCCGCAATTCGAACCGTCGAACAGCGAAATGTGAGTCTCTTCAACGCCTTCCGGCAGCGACTTCGAGGATACCGCGAAGCCGTGGTTCATCGACACGATCTCGACCTTGCCGGTCGTGTGATCCTTGACCGGATGGTTGCCGCCGTGATGGCCCTGATGCATCTTCTCGGTGGTGGCGCCGAGCGCCAGGCCAAGCATCTGGTGGCCAAGGCAGATGCCGAAGGTCGGCAGCCCGGAATTGACGATGTCCTGAATGACCGGAACGGCATAGGTGCCGGTGGCAGCCGGATCGCCGGGGCCGTTGGACAGGAAGACGCCATCGGGCTTGAGGCCGAGGATGGTTTCGCTCGACGTGTCGGCCGGAACCACTGTCACCTTGCAGTCGAGGCCGGCAAACAGGCGCAGGATGTTGCGCTTGACGCCGTAATCGACGCAGACGACGTGGTATTTGGCATCGGCCGGATCGAGATCCGCAAACTCCTCGTTCCAGACCCAGGGTTTCTGTGCCCATTGCGAGGACTGGCCCGACGAGGCTTCCTTAGCGAGATCAAGGCCCACAAGACCGCCCCAGGCCTTGGCTTCGGCTTTCAGCGCCTCGATGTCGAAATTGCCGTTCGGATCATGGGCGATCACCGCATTGGGGGCACCATTGGCGCGAATCCAGGCGGTCAGCGCGCGCGTATCGATGCCGGACAGGCCGATGACGCCGCGGGCTTTCAGCCACGCGTCGAGATGCTTTGCCGCGCGGTAGTTCGACGGTTCGGTAATATCTGCCTTGAAGATGGTGCCGACGGCGCCGCGGCGCGCTGCCGGCGTCAGGTCTTCGATATCTTCCTCGTTGGTGCCGACATTGCCGATATGCGGGAAGGTGAAGGTAACGATCTGGCCGAGATAGGAAGGGTCGGTGAGGATTTCCTCGTAACCGGTCAGCGCCGTGTTGAAGCAGACTTCCGCGGTTACCTTGCCGGTCGCGCCGATGCCGGTGCCCTCGATTACGGTGCCGTCGGCAAGCACGAGAAGAGCGGTGGGTTTGCTGGTCGTCCAGGGAGCGGTAGAGGGGGCTGTCGCGGTCATTCGGTTCGTCTCCGCCCGTGTCCGCCAGAGGGTTCTAGCAGAGTGCAGGGCCATCACTGTGGTCGCAAGGGAAGGGGCGCGCGAGTGCTCGCGCGAAAACCTTCGTTCAATTGGGTGCTAGGTGCGGGAAAATATCGAAGCACGGGTTCGCGGTCAACCGATTGCGCCAACGGTTTGGCCATTTATTCCTGTATCGGTCGATTGAACGGGCGATGCGCCTCGTCTATCTAGGCCTGACACTGTCATATCAGGTCGAAACGGCCTTCAAGGAGTAAGCCCATGATCCGCGAAACGCTTTCCACAGCCATGAAGGAAGCGATGAAGGCCAAGGACACCCGCCGTCTTTCGACCGTGCGGCTGATGCAGGCCGCCATCAAGGATCGCGACATCGCCAATCGCGGTGCCGGCAAAGAGGACACGAGCGAAGACGAAATTCTGCAGATCCTGCAGAAACTGGTCAAGCAGCGCGAGGAATCTGCCAAGATCTACGACGAGGCCGGCCGCGCCGAACTCGCGACGCAGGAGCGCGAGGAAATCGCCGTCATCAAGACCTTCATGCCGGAACAGCTGTCCGACGAGAAGGTGGCTGAAATCATCGCCGGTATCATCGCCGAGACAGGCGCCTCCGGCATCAAGGACATGGGCAAGGTGATGGCGGCGCTGCGCGAGCGTTATGCCGGCCAGATGGATTTCGGCAAGGCATCGGGCACGATCAAGGCGCAGCTCGGCTGAGGCAGGTCGAGCCAGGCACAGGCAAGGACCTGAACAGGAAAAGGCCGGGATCCGATCATGGGCCCCGGCCTTTTGCTCTTCATCCATCCCGCCGGCCGACTGCGGACTGGCCGCCGGCGAGGTAGGCGGCCAATATCGCCATGATGGCGACATCTCCACCCGAAGAGCGAAGGAAGTTTGCACCCGGTTGCGCGGTGCATTATCGGCGCTTCACAAAAAGCCGCTGACGCTTCCTGACCTGCGTGGAGATTGCGTCCGCAAAAGACGTTTTTCAAATTACAAGAATGTAATTTGTTCGCGGGTGATGTTGCCGCAAATCCGCCTGATCCTCGGCGTTGGGATGCCGGATTGGCCTGTGAATAGCGGGCACGACGCCTGCGGACTCATGCTATGGAATGGTGTTTCGGCCGACGGCTGCTTATATGGAAGCAGGCTTTGAGGTGACAATGCGCTTTTCCGATACCTTTCTTGATGAAATCCGTGACCGCGTGCCGATCTCTTCGGTGATCGGACGCCGCGTCACGTGGGATCGCAAGAAGACAAATGTATCGCGCGGCGATTACTGGGCCTGCTGCCCGTTCCATGGCGAAAAGAGCCCGAGCTTTCACTGCGAAGACCGCAAGGGCCGTTACCACTGCTTCGGTTGTGGCGTTTCCGGCGATCATTTTCGCTTCCTGACCGAGCTGGAAGGACTGAACTTCCCCGAGGCCGTGCAGCAGATTGCCGACATGGCCGGCGTTTCCTTACCCGCGCCGGACGTGCAGGCCCAGAAGCGCGAGCAGCAGCGCACCAGCCTGCAGGACGTCATGGAAATGGCGACGCTGTTCTTTCAGGAACAGCTGCATGCCCCTATCGGCGCCAAGGCGCGCGCCTATCTGCGCGATCGCGGGCTGACCGCCAAGACCATCGAGACGTTCCGACTGGGCTTTGCCGCCGACAGCCGCAATGCGCTGAAGGAGCATCTTGCCGGCAAGGGCGTATCCAAGGAGCAGATCGAGGCCTGCGGGCTCGTTCGCCACGGCGAAGGCATTTCGGTGTCCTACGACTATTTCCGCGATCGCATCATGTTCCCGATCCTGTCGGTGCGGGAAAAGGTGATCGCCTTCGGTGGCCGCGCCATGGCGCCCGATGCGCCGGCCAAATACATGAACTCGCCCGAGACCGAACTCTTTCACAAGGGCAATGTGCTTTATAACCATGCGCGGGCGCGTCAGTCGGCCCTACTGGCCGGTCGGCAGGCCGGACGCAGCGAGCCGGGCGATGTGATTGCCGTCGAAGGTTATATGGATGTGATCGCGCTGTATCAGGCCGGCGTGGAAAATGCCGTCGCGCCGCTCGGCACTGCGCTCACCGAAAACCAGCTGGAACTGATGTGGCGGATGACGCCGCAGCCGATCCTCTGTTTCGATGGCGACAGCGCTGGCATCCGCGCCGCCAATCGCGCTGCCGATCTGGCGCTGCCGCATATCAAGCCTGGCCGGTCGGTTCGTTTTGCGATGTTGCCGGACGGCAAGGATCCCGACGACCTCGTGCGGCAGGAGGGGCGTGCGCCATTCGATCGCGTTCTGGCTGACGCCAAGCCGCTCGCGACCATGATCTGGCAGCGCGAGTCGACTGGCGCGACGTTCGATACGCCGGAGCGGCGGGCCGAGCTCGAGGCGCGGCTGAAGCAGATCGTCTCCGTCATTGCCGATGAAAACGTGCGCCGCTATTACCAGCAGCATATGCGCGACCAGCTGAACACGCTGTTTCGCGGGTCGGAGCGTCGCTCCGGTTTCCAGCCGGGCGGTGGCGGTGGCCGCCAGAATTTTCGCGGCGGATCGCAGCAGGGCCGCGGCGAGTTTCGCGGCAGCATGACAGTGTCTGACCGGCTGGCGAAATCCGGCCTGGTGCGTGGTCATCTGGAACTGCCGGCGCTGCGCGAAGTGGTCCTGGCGCTCACCGTCGTCAACCATCCGCAGCTTCTGCTCGACCAGTATGATGATGTCTCCACAGTCGAATTCGAAAACCGAGATCTGCAGCGGTTCTGGGCCTGCGTGCTGGCCATCATTACCAAGGCGGGAACGCGGGCGACGCCGGCACTGGTGCGCGAAGAGCTGGAGGAGAACGGTTTCGCCGATCTGCTCAAATCGATGACCGTCCAGGTGCGCAATGCCCGCCTTTGGACCGCCACGGAAGAGGCGGACATGCAGGACGCGCTGCAGGCCTATATGCAGACCCTGGCGCTTTATCTGCGCAACAAGGAACTGCGCTGGCAGAAGATCGAGCTGGAGCGGGAAATCGCCGAGACACCCGGCGACGAGCCGGAACGCGGCGACGCTCTTTTGCGCGCGTTGTCGGAGGTTCACAACGAGATCCTTCGGCTCGAAAACCAGGAAGCGATCATCGATGGTTTTGGTGTCATGTCGGGCCGGATCAAGGGTGCCGCCGTGGGGCATGGATAGCCAGACGTGCCATCTGTTTTTGTACCCAACCGAGACTTGTCTTTGCCGAGGGTCTGCCTACATATCAGCCGGACGTAGTGATAGGGGTCTAAATCCCGCGTACCCAGCGCTCTCAAATTTTTCCGGTCAGGGCCCGATTTAAGTGGGTATTTGCCCGGAAGAGCTTGACGGGAAGGAATTTTGTGGGAATCACCGTTTCAGGCAGAATTAGGTGGACGGATCGGACAGGCCAAGGAGCTGCAAGCTGGGCTCCGATGGCAGACCGATCCTTTATGGCGAACGCCGGCGGCGTGGTTAAGCACGAATTAAAGGTCAGTCGGTTAGGTGAGTGATTGCGATTCGCGGTGGCGGGTGGCACATCACCCGTAATAGGCATTACCCGTAACCGCGACGGAATGGCGTCCAGGGAAAGCGACGAAATAAATGGCAACTAAAGTCAAAGAAAACGAAGAAGCAGAAACCGAACGCGAAGGCGCTACGGATGGTCCGCTTCTCGATCTTTCCGATGACGCGGTCAAGAAAATGATCAAGGCCGCCAAGAAGCGCGGCTATGTGACCATGGACGAGCTGAATTCGGTGCTTCCCTCCGAAGAAGTGACGTCCGAGCAGATCGAAGACACGATGGCCATGCTTTCGGACATGGGTATCAACGTTGTCGAGGACGAGGAAGCCGAGGAAAAGGCCGAATCGGACGACGACGGTGACGACGATTCCGACAGCGAGGGTGGCGAACTGGCGCCCAGCGGCGGCACGGCCGTCGCGACCGCAAAGAAGAAGGAACCGACCGACCGTACCGACGATCCGGTGCGCATGTACCTGCGCGAAATGGGGTCGGTGGAGCTGCTGTCGCGCGAAGGCGAAATCGCCATTGCCAAGCGCATCGAGGCCGGCCGCGAGACGATGATTTCCGGTCTCTGCGAGAGCCCGTTGACGTTCCAGGCGCTGATTATCTGGCGCGACGAACTCAACGAAGGCACGACGCTGCTGCGCGAGATCATCGACCTCGAAACCACCTATTCCGGCCCGGAAGCCAAGGCTGCGCCGCAGTTCCAGAGCCCGGAAAAGATCGAGGCCGACCGCAAGGCCGCCGAGGAAAAGGAAAAGACCCGGCGCGCCCGCAATCCTGCCAATGACGACGACATCACCAATGTCGGCGGCGGCGACATGCCGGCCGAGGAAGAGGAAGAGGACGACGACGAATCGAGCCTATCGCTTGCCGCCATGGAAGCGGAACTGCGTCCGCAGGTCATGGAAACGCTCGACGTCATCGCCGATACCTACAAGAAGCTGCGCAAGCTGCAGGATCAGCAGGTCGAGGCCCGCCTTTCCTGCACCGGCACGCTTTCGAGCGGGCAGGAGCGTCGTTACAAGGAGCTTAAGGATCAGCTGATCACGGCGGTCAAGTCGCTGTCGCTGAACCAGAACCGCGTCGACAGCCTGGTCGAACAGCTCTACGACATCTCCAAGCGTCTGATGCAGAACGAGGGCCGTCTGCTGCGTCTGGCCGAATCCTATGGCGTCAAGCGCGATTCGTTCCTTGAACAGTATCAGGGTGCCGAGCTCGATCCGCACTGGATGAAGTCGATCGCCAATCTTGGCGCGCGCGGCTGGAAGGAATTTGCCAAGTCGGAAAACGACACGATCCGCGACATCCGTCAGGAGATCCAGAATCTGGCAACGGAAACCGGTATTTCGATTTCGGAATTCCGGCGCATCGTGTCGATGGTACAGAAGGGCGAGCGCGAAGCGCGGATCGCCAAGAAGGAAATGGTCGAAGCAAATCTTCGCCTCGTCATCTCCATCGCCAAGAAGTACACCAATCGCGGCCTGCAGTTCCTCGACCTCATTCAGGAAGGCAATATCGGCCTGATGAAGGCGGTCGACAAGTTCGAATACCGTCGCGGTTACAAGTTCTCGACCTATGCGACCTGGTGGATCCGTCAGGCGATCACCCGTTCGATTGCCGACCAGGCCCGCACGATCCGTATCCCGGTGCACATGATCGAGACGATCAACAAGATCGTTCGCACGTCGCGCCAGATGTTGCACGAGATCGGTCGCGAGCCGACGCCGGAAGAGCTGGCCGAAAAGCTTGCGATGCCGCTCGAAAAGGTCCGCAAGGTCCTGAAGATCGCCAAGGAGCCGATCTCGCTCGAAACCCCGGTGGGTGACGAAGAGGATAGCCACCTCGGTGACTTCATCGAGGACAAGAACGCGCTTCTGCCGATCGACGCCGCCATTCAGGCGAACCTGCGCGAAACGACGACCCGTGTCCTGGCATCGCTCACCCCGCGTGAAGAGCGCGTTCTGCGCATGCGTTTCGGTATTGGCATGAATACCGACCACACGCTCGAGGAAGTCGGCCAGCAGTTCTCGGTTACCCGCGAACGTATCCGCCAGATCGAAGCGAAGGCCCTGCGCAAACTGAAGCACCCGAGCCGTTCGCGCAAGCTGCGCTCGTTCCTCGACAGCTGATCGGCTGACGGTACGAAGACATCAACAGACCCGGTCCACCGAAAGGTTGGCCGGGTTTTTGTTTGGCTCAAGAGTGTGTTCAGAGCAGTGTGCAGCGGGCGCCAAGGGTATTGGCGGCGGTGGCGAAGCGTTTGTCGAGTGTGACAATTTCTGCGTTGAGTTCCGTCGCTGCGGCGAGGTGAAGGGCGGCGCCGGAGCGGAGGCCGGTTTGGCGGTGATTGCAGTATGTTGCTGCGATATTGAAATGTGCGCGCTTGATCGGGAAAAGCCGGAGCGATTTATCCAGCAGCAGGGAGGACTCCAGAAGCGCAGCCTGATGTTTCTCAGCGGAAATCTGCCCAGTCCGATATTTGAGGGATAGGGCAGAGAAAATCTCTGTCAGCGTCCAGTCGCTTACCGCAAATGCCGAAGAGCCTTGTTTTTCAAACCACGCTTCGACCTTGGGCGCCTCGCCTTCATCAGTTAGAAAAGCGATGATAACCGACGTGTCGATGTAAAGCATCAGTAGCGCTCGTCGTCACGCATCCGCCGCATGAATGTGCCGGCGTCCTCACTTTGGGGAGGCATGCCGTTCCTCAGAATACGGAGCCGTTCGAAGTCGATAGGTTCCTTCTTTCGTCCACTGTCATGGGGCCTGACAGGCGCGCTCAACGTCGCCACCGGCTCGCCATCCCGCAGGATCTCCACCCTTTCGCCGCGTGCCACGCGGTCGATCAATTCGCCGAGCTTTTCCTGCGCTTCTGCAACTGACACGGCTGCCATCGGAACCTCCAGGCTTCACGGCAGGCATCATACGCTCGGGCAGATATTCCTGCAATCAATGAGAAACGCTGTTGGAAAACACGTTGACCACCACGACGCCGGCAATGATCAGGCCAAGGCCGATGATGGCGGCAAGATCGAGCGTCTGCTTGAACAGGAACACGCCGACCGCCGATACCAGCACAATGCCAAGTGCACTCCAAATGGCATAGGCAATACCGACCGGCATGGTTCTGAGCACGATCGACAGTAGATAGAAGGCGGCGCCGTAACACAGCGCCATGCCGATCGTCGGCAACGGCCGGGTGAATTGCTGGCTCTGCTGCAGGAGCGTCGTGCCAACGACTTCGAGCGCGATGGCGGCGGCCAGCGAACCATAGGTGAGGAGAACAGGGTTCATGGTTTCGATGTCATGGTGTTGAGTTGAGCATGCAGCCGGTCGAGTTCGCCGGCCGGTAGACCGGCAATTTCGGTGAGGTTGGCAAGCCAGATGCCGTCCGCCGCGTAGCGCGCCAGTGCCAGCTGCGGATCGCTATCGGTCGCGGCATGGCGCTTCACACGTTCCCGCATCCAGTCGCACCACAGCCCGCGCAGCCTGGCATCCGTCATGCATGAGAGGGACAACGCCGCCCATGGGCTGCTGGCGCCCTCCCGGGTCACCTGAAAAAAGGCGTCGATATAGGCGCGGGTGAAACGGCCGTGTGAGACCGGGTCCGACGCCATGCGGGTGTCGATCTCATCGTCGAGCGTGGCAAGGAGGTCTTCGAACACAGCCGCAATCAGCGCCTGCTTGCTCGGAAAATGATGCAGCAACCCGCCCTTCGTCACCTGCGCGGCATCAGCAACGGTTTGCAGGGTCAGGGCGGTGAGCCCCTCTTCGGCGGCTTGGCGGGCGGCGTGGTCGAGAAGGGAGCGGCGGACCGCATCCGGCTGTTTTTCGCGACGATGAGCTTGTGACATGGCCTAAACATACCGGTTGGTCGGTTTGTTTGCAAGGGAGCGAAGATGCTGCGTGATCGTCTTTTGATCGCCGCCAGACTCGATCCGGCCGGACATTCGTTCTACATCAGCACAATGGTGGACAGGACGACGGACAGCGCGACGACACGACAGCGGATGCTGGGTTGGGGGATTGCCGCCTCGCTTGGCATCCATGCCGTTATTGCCTTCATCGCCCTTTACGACCTTCCGGCCGTTCTGCCGCAGCAGCCGGCGGAAGAGGCGCTTAATGTGGAGATCGTCATGCCGATAGCCGGGCAGGAGAACCCACGGGGCGAAACCCACGCGCAGCCCGACCCTACGACGCCAGAGGCGGCCGAGCCGGACACGGTGGAGCCTCCATCCGCTGCGCCGCCGCAGTTGTCATCCGCGGAAAAACCGCAGCTGCTGCCTGCGGGCAACAAACCGGCCGGGCCTTCCGCGAGCGAGAAATCGCCAAATGAGATAGACCTGGCTGAGAAAGCTCCGGCAGGCTTGCCCGGGGCCGCTGCCGTCAAATCTCCGGCAACCGCAGAGGATCAGGCCGCAGACGCTGGGGCAGCTGAACCTCTGCCGCAAGGCGCCGCCCCCACGGCGCCGCAGCCGGAGCTGGCTCAGGTTGATAGGGCCCAGTCGACGCCATCCCAATCTCGGCAGCACAGTTCGCAGGAGGCCCAACCCGTAGAGCCAAGGCCGGAAAAAACCGAGGCCGAGGCGGCCCAGGACGCCGAAGCCGCGCCCATGCCGCAAGCCGAGCAGAGGGAGCCATCGCAGCGCGCGGCCGGCACGCCTCTGGATCGTCTGCGCCCGGTCTTCCAGTTTGGCGACACCGATGCGAACCTGGATACCGGTGGGGGTCCGGATAGCCAGGCTGACGCCGACGCCGCATCCACGTTTGCCGCGGAGGACGAAGCGGCAACCGTGGCCGGCATTGCGGATGAGCCGAATGCCGAGCCGCCAACCGACCTCACCAACCCTGCCTCCCAGAGGCCTACGGATGGTGCCGCCGCGGACGCAGCCGGGACGACAGGTCGCGGAACGGATGGGACCGAGGCGGATGGTCCCAGAACGGCTGATCCGGTAACGGACAGTGTCGCGAAGGACGAGTCTACAACGGGCGAGGTGGCGACGACGGGCGAGGCGGCAGCGATGGACGGTGCCGGTACGCGTGAAGTCGGGACAAATGACGCCAGTGACGAGGCAAGGCCCAAAGCCGACGGTGGCGCTGGCGATGAGCCGCGGCCCGACGTGTCCGAACAAGACGGCCTTGCTGCGGCCGCCGTTCAGCCGGATCGAGAGCGAGCTGAAGGAAAGGACGACGGCCAGGGTGCCGGCGAGGGCGCCGGCAACGAAGACGAGCCGGGTGCTGACAAAGGCCTGAGTGCTTATGACGGCGCGGTCGCTGGCGATGGCCAGGATGGTGGCATGGGGCGGAATGCCGTCGTTGGCCAAGGCGTTGACGCGGCCGACGCCGAGACTGGAGCTTCAACCCCTGCCGTTCCACAGATACTGTCGGTGCCGCAGAGCGGGGCGGGTGCGGACGGTCGCCCCAGCGTGCCTGCCGCCTCGCAAGCGCCTGGCCAATCGCCTTACCAGGCGGCGGAGGGAGCCCGGCCTGACTCTGTCAGTGATGGTTCGAATGGGGCCGGCAAAGACGCGACGTCAAAGTCGGGCGGCGGGGCCAACGCCAACGCCGTTGGCGGGGCCGGCCCGGACGCAGTTGCCGGGGTACGCGACGCGCCTGCCGGCGTGAAACGCGACGACGCAGCCGGCAGCGGACGCGACGATGCTGCCGGCGGCACGAGTGGGCGCACTTCTGGTGGGGCGGACGAGAACGCCGGATCTTCGGCGTCCGGTGGACCGGAGGCGATGTCCGACCGACCTGGCGGCAGGGCAAATGAACAGGGCGCACCAGGCGACGCGGCAGCCATGGCGCCGGCAAAGCGCCTGTTTTCGCGCCGTGTCGCCAATCAGCCGATGGCCGTCATGGCGATGAACGTGATGACCCGGGAGCAGCGCGCCGCCGAATTATGCAGTACGGAGCTGCGCGAACAGCTGCGGCATGGCACGCCCGTCTATAATCCCGATATCCTGCCGCGGCCGCAGCTGACGGGAGAAAACAGCATCGAGGTTCAGGCGGTGGGCTTTCGTGCCCGACAAAGGTGGCATGAGGTCAGCTTCCGCTGCGTCGTGGACAAGGATGCCCGCAAAGTGATTTCCTTTGCCCATCGCGTTGGCGGCGCAATTCCCAAAAGTGAATGGCGCAAACGCGGCTTCCCGGCCTATTGAGCGTCCTATTGACCAGGTACGCCGGACAGTCCGGCGATGTCGCGGGTGCTGTCCCGGTCCCCGATCGGCTCGACATCCGACAGGCGCACGAAGGCGACGCCGCGCTTTTTCAAGGCGAGCAGCGCGCGTGCCACGCCTTCTCCCGCCGCATGGCTCGGCTGATTGATATGGGCAAGTATCACGTCGCCGTCGCTGGCCGATGCGATCCTCTTTTCCGCAAGCGCGGCGCCAAGCAGCGAGCCGCCATCGCCGTTCACGGAATAGCCGGCGATCCTGTAGCCCATGGCGCGGATCTGGCGAATGGCGCTCGCATCGTATTTCGCGGTTGCGCCACGAAACCAGTGGGGCGGCGAGAGGCCGGCCTGTCGCATGGCGTCGGCTCCGCCCGCCACTTCGTCGTGGACACCCTTCGGGGAACCGGCCGACGCGATGCCGTAGATCGTCGTCTTAGTCTCAACTGCCGGCACGTGATTCTGCCCGTGATTTTCGACCTCGAACAGGTCGGGATTCTGCTGGAGAAGCGCCACGGCCTGCGGATTGCCGCGTAGCCAGCGGGCCGTGACAAAGATCGTTGCCGGAATGCGCTCGGCCACCAGAACGGAGAGGATGCGATCGTCGGTCTTGCCCATGCAGGCATCAAAGGTCAGCGCTATACGCGGCTGCCTGACATTGCCGGTCCCCGGAATATGCAGACCGGGTTCAGCAAGTGTCCGGTCTGGCCGGATACGGCTTTCGAGCGCTTGGGCCTGCAGTGCACGGTCCGTCATTGCCCGTTCCGATGGGGTGTGGGCAGTGTGGGATTGGCCTGTTTTCAGGCTGCTAGTCTGGACGGGGTTTGGCGCGGAGGAACCGCTTTGACGTTGCGGTGAGAAGGGCCGGCCAGTCTGCGCCCGGTTCGCCGGGACTGCATCCTCAGGGAGGTCCTCGCCGGGCCGTTGGCGACCGGAGATCTGAGGGCCGGGCTTTTGCCGTGTCAGGCTATGCCGCACGGCGCCTGGAGCCACATGCACCTCCTGCGACCGGGCGGGCGTAGTCTGTGAACCGATCGCCGCAAGACCGGGCATGCGGTCGGCCGCCGCCGCTGGCGCCATGGCCGCCCGCCCGGATTCACGCACGACCCCGGTGGGGGCCCCTTCCTGCGCCTGTGCATTGGAGGCAAGAAGGACAAGGGCGACGAGCCCGAGGTGGGAATGGGACATGATCGAGGCTGGCCGCATGTGAAAAAGTTGAAACGCCATAGGGGAACCGGGCCGAAAAAGCCATGGCGGTGCCCACGAAAAGGCCGCGGCAAGACCGAAAAGACGGGAAGGTGTTGCCGCCGCATGATAATCGTGGCCGTTGACGATTGCCCATCGCCCATCTTGCGGAAATCGTCGACCGCACCATCTGAGGTCTCCGACATCTGGCAGGAAGGATCTTGAACCATGCCGCAAACGATCATCAGCGTGACGACGCGCGGCCAGGGCCTTTACGCGATCACGACACAGGTCGAGGATTTTCTGCGCGCAAACGATGTGAACGAAGGTTTGTTGACTGTTTTCGTGCGTCACACATCCTGCTCGCTGCTCATCCAGGAAAATGCCGATCCCGACGTGCGGCATGACCTTCGGCAATTCTTCCGGCACATCGCTCCTCCCTCGGACGATCCGTCGATGCGATGGATGCGCCATACGACAGAGGGGCCCGACGACATGCCGGCCCATATCAAGGCGGCGCTGACGGCGGTCTCCCTCGGCATTCCGGTGTCGCGCGGCGCCATGGTTCTGGGCACCTGGCAGGGCATTTACCTGTTCGAACATCGCGATCGTGCGCACCGCCGCGAGGTCGTGCTGCATCTGAGCGCCTGAGCCGCATGCTGGCTTTTCGCGTGTCCCCTTGATGAACGCAGGATGAATGCTTGCTTCGGACCCGGTTCAGGTGTCTCTGCCTAATCTGCCAGCATCTCCGGATAACCGGAGCCATTCATTGCTGGAGAGAACAGTGACCCATATCGTTGTGAAGGCTGGACTTGCAGCCCTGGTCGCCTTGACTTCTTTTGGCGCCACCCTGACCGGTGCCGCTGCTGCCGGACCCGATTACGGCGTCTATGTCCAATATTACGATCGTGACCGTGGTCCGCCGCCACGCGATTTCCGCGGCCCGCCGCGCCGTGACCGCTGCGATTCCTGGCTTGCCGAGGAAAAGGCCAGCCGCATGGGCCTTCGCCGCGCCCGCGTCGTTGACGTATCCCGACGGGTGGTCGTTGTCGAAGGTTTCGACCGTCGCGGCCGCGACCGTATCGTGTTTGCCAATGAACGCGGCTGCCCGGTCATCCGTCGCTGACGGATCGGCTCCCTGCCGAAAGAATTCCATCTCCGTCGCCCGTTGATGGAATATGGCCGCTCTTCGTTTCGTCTCCCCGACTGGCGAAGAGCGGTTTTTTTATGGGAAATTGGTGGGCCCGGAGGGACTCGAACCCCCAACCAAGCGGTTATGAGCCGCCGGCTCTAACCATTGAGCTACAGGCCCCGGCCGTCGGCGACGGCTGGCGTTGGCGCAATGGTTCGCCGTCCGCGCAACCGCTCTAACGTAATTTGACAGACGTCACAAGCCGTTGCCGCATTAGGTTCACAATCGTTCGCCACCACAACGCGTCGAACCGCTTTCATTCACACAAGGATCGTTTTCATGCGCTGCACTCCTCATCGTTCCATCGCCGGCCGGCTTTCCACCGTGGTTGCGGCGACGCTCGTTGCACTGCCGCTTGCCGCCACGTCCGTCAGCGCGCAGGATCGCGCCCCCCATGAGCCGGTCGTCCGGGTCAGCGGTACCGGCGAAGCCTCGGTCGCGCCGGACATGGCGATCATCAACCTGACCGTTGCCCGCAATGGCGAAACCGCACAAAAGGCACTCGCCGACAACAATGCGGCGATGAACCAGGTCCTGACCGCGCTCAAGAAGGCCGGCATTGCCGACAAGGATCTGCAGACCAGCAATTTCTCGATCTATCCGCAATACCAGCAAAACGAGCCAAAGGACGGTCGCGTCGACCCGCCCCGGATCATCGGCTACGAGGTGCAGAACGGTCTGACGGTGAAGATCCGCGACCTCAAGGCTTTGGGCAATATCATCGACCAGTCGGTCACGCTCGGCGTCAATCAGGGCGGCCAGATCACCTTCACCAATGACGACCCCTCCGCCGCACGCAGCGAAGCCCGCAAGAAGGCGGTGGCGGACGCCATGGATAAGGCCCTCACGCTGACTGAGGCTGCCGGTGTCAAGGTCGGAAAGGTGATCGATATCAGCGAGGGCGAGGATCGCTTCATGCCGCCGTCGCCCGCACCGCGCATGGCGATGATGAAGGCTCAGTCCGATGGCGTGGCGGTGGCTGCCGGCGAAAACACCTATTCGATCGCGGTCACGATGACGTTTGCGATCGAGGACAAATAAGAGGCGCTTGCCGCTGGGAGGAGGGTGCGCCTTCCTCTTTCTTTTTCGCAAAGATGTCTCGCGAGATGGCGGTCAATATCCGGGCCGTCAGTCGTGGGGCGGTGCTGCTATCCGCCTGTTCGCACGCATTTTTTTGACTTCCAATCCCCGCTTTGCGCGGGTTGGTGCGGCTGTCTTTCGCTCACGTTAACGCTTTACTTTAAAGCTAAATATACCGAATTTGGCCTGCGATCTTCTGTAGTCTCGCGCATATGGGGAACTATGGGGGACTGAGAATGCATGATCTCGAGAACGTCGTGGCCGGATTGAAGAAGGTCCGCGAAGAGGTGCGCATCATCGACGATCGCAGTACCATGTCGCATTTGGTGGCGCTAGCGCTGCACGAGGCCCTGCTGGCGGCCTGGGATTCGGTGATGCGCGATCCCGACGAGAAGCGCAAGGCGGCGCGGTTCTTCCGCCTTTACGCGATCATGCCCAAGGACTGACGCCAGCTATGTCGTAATACCGTCGCGGAAGCTTCATAATTCTGCGCCGGAACTAACGCGGAGCGTCGGAACATGGCAACACTGGAAGAGGTGGCGAGACGGGCAGGCTGTTCCGTGGCAACGGCCAGCCGGGCCCTTTCCGACCGGGGTGCGGTCAGCGACAGTGCGCGCAGGCGGGTGGTCAAGGCGGCGGCCGAGCTCGGTTACCGCGCATCGGTGATGGCCGCCGGCAAGGCAGCGCGGCGGCCGGTCATCGGGCTTCTGATCCCAAGTATCACCAACCCGGTGTTTGCCACATCGGTATCGGTGATCCAGAACCGCATGCTGGTGGGCGGTCACGGCGTGCTGATCGCCCAGTCGAATTACGATCCGGCGCAGGAGGCGAATGCGATCGCCGCGCTTTTGAACGAGCGACCGACCGGCCTGATCCTGACGCTTTGCGACGCCGCCAGTTACCAGCCGCCCGATGGAGACATGCCGCCGACCGTGCTGATGCACAACCGACCGACAAGCGCGTTCACGGCGGCGGTCACCACGGATAATTTCGCGGCAAGCCGAACGATGACCGATCACATGATCGCGCACGGGCACAGCCGCATTCTGTTCGTGTCCGGCCGTTTTGCGGCCTCGGACCGGGCGCGGCATCGGTATGAGGGCCATGTCGGAGCCATGCGGCGGGCGGGGCTGGAACCGATCCCGGCAGTGGAGATCGGTTTTACCGAATATGATCGGCTCGATCTCGGCGAGGCTTTGCGACTGACGCGACCGACGGCGATCATTGCTTCAAACGATTTGTTGGCGTTGGGCGTGATCGGTGCCCTGAAGCGTGAGGGGCTTTCGGTTCCAGGCGATGTGTCGGTTGGCGGGTTCGATGGGATTTCCATCGGCCGGCTGATCGATCCGGTGCTGACGACGATCGAGATGCCGGATGTCAGCATGGGGGCGGCGGCCGCGTCGTTGCTGCTGGATATCGCCGAAAACCAAGCGCCGACGCGGCATCTCGATGTGCCGTTCACGATGCGACCCGGCGGCACTGTCCGGGCAATCTGATCTTCCATAAATCAAAACCGCCGCACGATTTTTCGTACGGCGGCTTTCTACAGAGATGAAGAGCTTAGCTGCGCGGCAGCAGGCGCTTCACTTCCTTGGCGGCATCGTCCAGTGCTTCTTCCGGCTTGGCCGACCGGTCAACGACGCGCGAAGAGTTGTCGACGATCGTCTGGGTGACGCGCACGCCATTGGAACCCGGGAAGGCGTACCACGGGATCATGCGCGGCATCTGCTTCAGGCCAGCCTGGAAGAGCGGGTTCTTGGCGTAGAAATCACCGAGATATTCCGGCGACTTGGCAGCCAGTTCGTTGTTCGGAACGTAGCCGGTGCCGGGAACGACAACCGAGGCGCCGTAAGGGCCGGCTGCGAACTTGGCGAACTTCCAGGCAGCGTCCTGCTTGGCTGCATCCTTGGTCAGGATGACGACGGCGTTGCCGCCGGTCGGCAGCTTGCCGCCCACCGGGTCGAGTAGCGGGATTTCTGCCGTGCGCAGGTCGAACTTGCCGCCAACGTTCTTGATGGTGTTGGCAAGAGCACCCGTCGTCTGGAAGGCGAAACCGACCTTGCCGGCAACGAAGGCCTGCTCACCGGCAGCCTTGGTGAAGACCGGCATGCCGGCTTCCTTGACCAGACGGTCGAGCACGCCAAAAGCCTTCTGGCCTTCAGGACCGTTGAACGCGACCTTGCTTTCGTCTTCCGACAGCATGGTGCCGCCGGCGCCGAACAGCAGCGCGGAGAACATCCAGTCGTCACCCTGCCAGCGGAAATCGACCGAGTCGACGCCGTTGCCGAGCGCCTTGATCTTGGCGCCAAGAGCGATCACTTCGTCCCAGGTCTTCGGCGGCTGGTCGGGGTTGCCACCGGCAGCTTTTACCAGATCGGCATTGTAGTACATGATCGGGTTCGAGGTCGCGAAAGCGAGACCGACCTGCTTGCCGTTGACCTGTGCCAGCTTCAGGATCGTGTCCGAAAAGCCCTGTTCCGCCATCGAGGCTTTGTCCTTGGCCATGAACGGCGCGAGATCGACCGGGATCGAGCGCTCGTCGGCCATGCGCAGGCGGTTGAGGCCGATAAAGGTCAGGTCCGGCATTTCGGACGTGCCGGCCTGGCGCATGATCGTCTGGATGCCTTCCTCATAGGTCGGCGACGGGTTTGCGAACTCTATTCTGATGTCCGGGTTTTCTTCCATGAACTTCTTGGACACCTTGTCCATGACGTCCTTGAAGAAGCCGGGCATCGGGTAATGCACCGTCAGCGTGGTTTCGGCGTGGGCCGGGAAAGCGGCTGCCATGGTGATGGCGGCGGCCGAGAGAAGTTTTGCAAAATGCTTCACTGCATTTCTCCTTGGGAGGATGGGCGGGAGGATTGGGGATAGGTGAGGCGACCGGTTGGTTGGGCTATCCCTTCAGACCGGTCATGGTGATGCCCTCGACGAAGCGTTTTTGTGCGAGAAGGAATGCCGCAACGAGGGGAAGGGTGATAATCAGGGTGGCGGCCATCAGCGCGCCGTAGTCGTCGCCTGCTTCGGCTGCCCGGAAGAACAAGAGGCCGAGTGGCGGGGTGGCATAGTCCTGGTTGGAGACGACGATCAGCGGCCAATAGAGGTCGTTCCAGTGGGCAACCACGGAAAAGATCGCGAAGGCGGTGATGGCCGGCCAGGCATTGGGCACGATGACGCGCATGACGATGCCGAGTTCCGACATGCCGTCCAGACGGGCGGCGTGGATGAGATCGTCCGGCATGGCGCGAAAAAACTGCAGGAACAGGAAGATCGCAAAGACCGAGATCGAGAACGGGGCAACAAGCGCCGTGTAGCTGTTCAGAAGCGCGGCGCTGTCGAAGGCGACATAGAGCGGCAGCGAGGTGGCATGGATCGGCACCAGCAGGCCGAGCATGACCAGCGCCATCAGCAGGCGGGCAGCGCCGAATTTCAGCTTGGCCATGGCATAGGCGCAAGGGATGGCGATGATCACCTGGATGACGAAGATCAGGCCGCAGACGATGACGCCGTTCCAGAGCAATTGGCCCATCGAGACGCGGCCAAAAGCCTTGGCGAAATTCTCGAGGTAAAAGAACTGCGTCGGGATGAGCGACAGCGACGAGGTAAAAATCTCGCTCTGGCCCTTGCCGGCGGTGGAGATCATGAAGATGTAGGGCGCGAGGAAGATGAGTGCGCCGAGCGACAGGAGGGTGAGGCGGATGGCGCGGCCGAGGGAAAAGGTTTCGGTCATCAGTAGTGCACCTTCCGGTCGACGAGGCGGTATTGCGCGAACATCATCACCACCAGCACGGCGAGGAAAACCACGGTCATGGCCGAGGCGTACCCGACGCGCAGGTAGACAAAACCTTCCTGGTAGATGGTGAAGAGCAGGACTTCCGATGCCTTGTTGGGGCCGCCTTCGGTAAGCGTTTTCACCGTCTCGAAAACCTTCACCGCATTGATGATGCTGATCGCGGTGACGAAGACCGTGGTGGGGCCGAGCATGGGCAGGGTGACGAGGAAAAAGCGATCGAGCGAGGACTTTGCGCCATCGATTTCGGCGGCGGCGTAGAGATCACGCGGGATGGCTGTGAGACCGGCGAGGAACAGGATCATGTTGAACCCGACCGTCTGCCAGACGCCGATCATCGACAGGCTGTAGAGAACGGTGCCGGCGGAACCGAGCCAGTTGGGGCCGGGCAGGCCCATCAGGTTGAGCAGGCTGTTGACCGGGCCGATGGTGGGGTGCAGCAGGTACTGCCAGACGGTGGCCATGGCGACGAGCAGCGAAGCGACCGGCAGGAAATAGGCCGTGCGGAAGAAGGAGCGGCCGAGCTTTTCGCTTTCGATCAGCAAAGCCACACCGAGGCCGAGCAGGATCGAAGCGGGTGCGACGATCGCGGTATAGACGGCGGTGTTCCACAAAGACTGGCGGAACGTGCGGTCGCCCATCAGTTCGGCGTAGTTTTCAAAACCGATAAACTTGAACGTGCTGTAACCCAGTTCGAAATCGGTGAAGCCGAGCGTGATGACGGCGACGACCGGGGCGAGGATGAACAGCACGATCAGGATCATGGCCGGTGCCGCCAACATCCAGGCGACGCGGGCTTCGTGACGTTCACTGACGTTGACGATCGGGCGTGATTTCTCGACGGGGATAGAGATGGCGGTCATGTCAGCCATGCGCCCGCTCCAGCTGGGTGGTGAAGGTGAGATCGGCGCGCAGGCGGGCGCCATCGGCACCGAACACCATCAGGCGTTCGCCCTGCGGAACTAATGTCACCGGCTTGCCGGCAACAAGGCCCTTGGCTTCCGAAGGCGCGAGCTTGACGACCATGCTTTCGCCGATCGCGTCGAGCTTGGTGTAGACGATCACTTCCGAGCCCAAAAATTCGAGACGCTCGATATGGGCGGGCAGGCCCGGCGTGCCGAGATCGGCAATCGAGAGGAATTCCGAGCGGATGGCAACGGTAATGTCAGCGCCCGGCGACAGACGTTCATGCGGCTGCAGGCGCCAGGTGCCGAGCGTGACGGCGCCATCGACATCGACGCGGCTGGCAATGGTGTTGATACGCGGCTGGCCGACGAATCTGGCCACTTCGATATGGGCCGGATCGTCGTAGATCACTTCCGGCGCTGCAAGCTGCAGCAGGTTGCCGGACATCATGACGGCGACGCGGTCGGCCATGGACAAAGCTTCGGCCTGATCGTGCGTGACGTAAAGCGTCGGGACACCGGCGCGGCGGTGCAGGTCGACGATTTCGCCACGGGCATGGACGCGCAGGTTGGCATCGAGGTTGGAAAGCGGCTCGTCCATCAGGAACAGGCCGGGCTGGCGCACCATGGCGCGGGCAAGCGCCACACGCTGACGCTGACCGCCGGACATCTGGCCCGGCTTGCGGTCGAGCAGGTGGTCGATCTTCAGCGAGCGGGCCATGTCGGTGACCTGTCGCATGATGTCCTTGCGGATTTTGCGCTGGCTCGGCAGAGCCGAGCCGATGATTGGCAGGCGCTGCATCGAGGTCAGGTTGCGCATGGCGAGCGGCACGGCGATGTTCTGGCCGGCGGTCAGATGCGGATAAAGCGCGTAGGACTGGAACACCATGGCGACGTTGCGTTCGGCCGCGACCAGGCGCGTCAGGTCGCGGCCGCCGGCAACGATCTCACCGCTGTCGGCGCCTTCAAGACCGGCGACGATGCGCAGCAGCGTGCTCTTGCCGCAGCCGGAGGGGCCGACCAGCGCGATGAACTCGCCGGCTTCCGCCTCCAGGCTGATGCCCTTCAAGATGTGGTTGTCACCGAAGGACTTGGTGACGTTCCTGATGGAAAGCGCGCTCATTCGGCCGCCTCCGGTGCAGCTTTCTTGGCGCTCTGCGGATAAACTTCCTCGATGACGTCATCGATGACATGGGCGACCATGCCCGGAACGGCGACGATGGTGCTCTTGACCGTGTTCCCGAATTCGTGGACGACGGCACCGACTAGACGTTCGCCCGGCATTTCGCGCTCAAGCGTGTCGATGATGAAGGCGGCGGCCGGCCCCCAGACGAGGGCAGTGTTCTCAAACTTGCCTTCCCATGCCCAGTGCAGATGGCCGCTGGCGAACAGGGCGACGTCGTGGGCGGCGATCAGATCAAACATGCGGCCGCGCTGGGCCGGACGCAGGCCCCAGTAGCCGGTGTCGCCTTCCTGTGGTTCATCGACGAACAGCGGCTTGTGCGAGAACATGGCGACGCGGCGGTCGCCACGGTTTTCCAGCACTTCCTTCAGCCAGACGAACTGGGCTTCTTCTTCCGTGCCATCGGCGTCGTCGCCCTGGCCGAACAGGAGGGCGTTGAGGCCGATGAAACGCCAGTTGCCGTTCTCGGTGTCGGCATCGTGGAACCAGTAATCGCGACCGACCATGTCGCGCCAGCGGCTGAGGCGCTCGGCGTTGACGGGCTGCGGTGAGCCGGGCAGGTGGCCGACATCGTGGTTGCCGGGCAGGATCAGCATCGGCGCTGACGTTTCGCGCATCAGGTCCATGGAGAAGGAGAGGTCGTTGCCGTGGTCCGCGCCATCGACTGAAAGGTCGCCCGTGTGAATGACCAGATCCGGCTCTTCTGCCTCGATCCACTGCAGGAGCGGCGCCCAGTTGCCATTGAAATGCGGTTTTGTGGGGCTCAGGTGTGTATCGGTGATCTGGATGACTTTCATGGGGCAAACTCCAACATTCCGGCGGGCAGCCTTCATGGCGCCCCGCATCTGTTGAGCGGCGTCTTAGCGAGCTTGCTTGTCAGTCAAATTACAGGGGTTTCCAGTTTGCTTCCATTTTCGTCATGGAACCGTCATCTGGTCGCTCCCGCTTCAGGCGAAAAGCGCCTGCCATGACGAAAAAGGAAAGACTGAAATAAACCTGTCGCATGAAGTGTGTATTGGCCGGCGCAAAGGAGCCAAGATCATGTTTCGAGACCTCACGCTGCACCAGGCCATTCAGGACCCGCTGATCGCGCAGATGCGCAAGGCGGATGGCATCGGCATGGAGGAATTCGCGACATTTCTGATGAAGGCTGCCGACCATTATCGCGTCACTGAGCTTGAAAGTCTGCAGCGCCGCCGGGTCGACCAGTTCTACCGGCTGATCGGCGCCGGTGACATTCACATGCCGCCGCCCCGCGACGTGCCGCGCCATGTGGTCAAGGGGCCGATCTGGGACCTTTGCTGAGGTTGAAACCGGCGCGCTATACGCCATTGCCGAAGCCCGATGAGGGTGCTTACACTTGAGGCATCCATCAAAGGGGTGCCGCGCATGAATCCCTCGACCTATTATTCCGCATTGGGCGGCCTGCCGTCGCAGACGCAGACGCTCTCCAGCAAGGCCGTCTTCACCACGGCCTATGCGGTTATCCCGAAAACCGTGATGACCGATATCGTGACCTCGCTCCTGCCGCATTGGGACAGGACGCGGGCCTGGATACTGGCGCGTCCGATGACCGGTTTTGCCGAGACGTTTTCGCAATATATCGTCGAGATCTTGCCGGGTGGCGGCAGCGCGCGGCCGGAGCCGGATGCGCGGGTGCAAGCCGCGCTCTTCGTCGTGTCGGGCTGCATGGCGGTCACGCTGGATGGTGAAAAGCATGAATTGAAAACGGGATCGTTTGCCTATGTGCCGGCCGGTTCTGTCTGGACGATCTCCAACGACACCGGCGAGGTGGTCCGATTCCATTGGGTGCGCAAGGTCTTCAAAGTGGTGGACGGGCTGGAGGCGCCGCCGGCGATCTTCTCCCACGAGGACGATTGCGCAATGCACCCCATGCCGGATACCGATGGACGCTGGGCGACGACGCGCTTCATCGATCCGTCCGATCCGCGCTACGACATGCATCTCAATATCGTGACGTTCGAACCGGGCGGGACCATTCCGTTCATGGAAACTCATGTCATGGAGCACGGACTTTATGTACTGGAAGGCAAGGCTGTCTACCGGCTGAACGCCGACTGGGTAGAGGTGGAGGCCGGCGATTTCATGTGGCTGCGCGCCTTTTGTCCGCAAGCCTGTTATGCCGGCGGGCCGGGGCGGTTCCGCTATCTGCTCTACAAGGACGTGAACCGCCACGCCGATCTCTGGTAGCCGTATGGTCCAGGTTGAGGGACGGGATGCAGATGCGCCGCTTCGGAACCGTCCTCGTTCGTCGACGTTGTTTCTGAGATAGAAACGATGGAGGATCCGATGGGAATGACGCCTGACAATACCAGCAATGCGCCGTCCGAAGCGGTAAAATCGCTTCAGGACGAAAAGAGCGAGCAGCGGCGCCAGGAAACCGAAAGCGAACTGGACGAGGGGCTTGAGGACACGTTTCCCGCCAGCGACCCGGTTTCCGTGACCCGTCCGGACAAGACCGCCAACGACCGGGACCTCTGAGAAACGCATGGGCTTCGATACCCGCCCGGTGCCGAGCGTCTGACTGCAATCCCACGGCCCCGTGACGGGGCGGCCGCAGTGCCCATTGAAGGCGAGGCGGACGTCCCGTTACGGCTTGTCGAACAAAAAACTGTACGATCCGCAATCTTGTCTTAATAATGCCCCACCTTATCTGTTCTGAAACGGGGTCCGTCGGACGGCCCCTGTTCGTTCCATGCCCGGTTCATGCCGCGCGGCCGACAACCAGAACAACAGAGACAGCCCCGGGGGTACCGAAATGAGCGACCTGCAGCAGCAACGCCGAATCCTGATGGTCGATGACGACGTGCTGATCGCCATGACCTCCGTCGATATGCTGGAGGAACTGGGCCATACCGTTGTCGAGGCGCATTCCGGTCGCGAAGCGCTTGAACTGCTCGGCAAGGCTGTCGAGGGTGGCAGTCCCATCGACCTGATGATCACCGATTTTTCCATGCCGGGCATGAACGGCGCCGAACTGGCACAGCATGCGCGCAAACTCGTACCTGGCTTGCCTATCCTGCTTGCCAGTGGTTACACCGATCTGCCGCAGGGCATGGATATCGATGTCGGGCGGTTGGGCAAACCTTACTCACAGGAAGAACTGGCGAGCGAAATCGCCAAGGTACTGGTGGAATAGTTTTCGCTGCTATCAATGACGCTTGACGGTCCGGGTTTGGTGCCGGGGCCGTGCGTCCTAGGGCTTGCCGGTTGGTTGTTTGCTCTTCGGTGCTTGCCGTTGCACAGGACCGGGACGGTTTTGTTAAAAGACATATGGCAGGCTTGGTGCTTCTGCCGGAACAACGCAAAGGCCCGGGGCATGACTGCTCCGGGCCTTTGTGCATGTCGGGTCTTGGGAGGACCTGATTACTCGGCCGGCTGCAATGCTGCCGGGGTCGGTTCGCCGGAAATTTCGCCGGCCATCGCCTTGTCGAGCAGCGTCTTGTCCAGTTCGCCTTCCCAGCGGGCAACGACGATGGTGGCGACCGCATTGCCGACAAGATTGGTGAGCGCGCGGCATTCCGACATGAAACGGTCGATGCCGAGGATCAGCGCCATGCCGGCGACGGGAACGGCGGGGACGACCGAGAGGGTCGCCGCAAGGGTGATGAAGCCCGCACCGGTAATGCCGGCGGCGCCCTTCGACGAAAGCATTGCGACAAGCAGAAGCAGGATCTGGTCGGTGAGCGAGAGGTTGATACCGGTCGCCTGGGCGATGAAGAGGGCAGCCAGCGTCATGTAGATATTGGTGCCGTCGAGGTTGAAGGAATAGCCGGTCGGGATGACAAGGCCGACCACCGAGCGCTTGCAGCCGGCGCGTTCCATCTTCTGCATCAGGTTGGGCAGGGCCGCTTCCGAGGAGGAGGTGCCGAGAACCAGAAGCAGTTCCTCCTTGATGTAGCGGATCAGCGCCAGGATGGAGAAGCCGTTATACTTGGCGACCGCACCAAGCACGACCAGCACGAAGACGAGGGCCGTGATGTAGAAGGTGAGGATGAGGAAGGCCAGGTTGGCAACCGAGCCGATGCCATACTTGCCGATGGTGAATGCCATCGCGCCGAAGGCGCCGATCGGGGCGGCCTTCATCAGGATGGCGACGAGACGGAAGATCGGGGCGGTAAGCGCGGTCAGGAAGTCGAGAACCGGCTTGCCCTTTTCACCGACCATGCCGAGCGCAATCCCGAACAGGACCGAGAAGAACAGGACCTGCAGGATATCGCCCTGCGCAAAGGCGCCCACGATGGTTTCTGGGATGATGTTCATCAGGAACCCGGTGATCGTCGTTTCATGCGCCTTGGTGGCGTAGGTGGCGACCGCCTTGCCATCGAGCGAGGCCGGATCGATGTTCATGCCGGCACCCGGCTGCAACAGGTTGCCAATGACCAGGCCGACGATCAGCGCGAGGGTCGAGAAGGTGAGGAAGTAGATCATCGCCTTGCCGGCGACGCGGCCAACTTTCTTCAGATCCGCCATGCCGGCAATGCCGGTGGCGACCGTCAGGAAGATGACCGGGGCGATGATCATCTTCACCAGACGAATGAAGGCGTCGCCCAGCGGCTTCAGGCTGGCGCCGAATTCCGGGTAAAAATGGCCCAGCAGCATGCCGGCGATGATGGCCGTCACAACCTGGAAATACAGGTGGCGATAGAAGGGAAGGGCCTCCGCCTTCGGTGCAGCGGGTGCATGAATATCCATAATGTCCTCCAGATGCCCCGCTCAAGGTTTCCTACCCGGGGCAGCAGTTGATAGAATGTGAACAGAACAGCAAGCGCCATGCCAACTCTTGTTTCAATCGATTAAGTCATTGATATTATGGTGGTACCGAAGACCTTAGGAAAAAGTCCTGCCACCATTTGTGCGAAATTCCGCACTCGATCTTGAGATGTGTGTGGAATCATGCTCATTGGCGTCATGTCGTCTCTCCTGGGCCATCAAACCGAAGACCTGCTGCAGAAGCGGTTTCGCCGTGCATGGGCATTGTTTGCCATTGTCGCCCTTGGTCTCGGTATTCTGCTCGGCGGTGTCGTGGAAAGGTTCGCGCGCGTGTCAGCGCTCGCCGGCCTGGAAGCACGCGGCCGCACCGAGGCGGATCTCAAGGTGGCGCTGTTGCGCGCGTCGCTGGAGCGGCCGCGCGCCCTGCCTCTGCTTCTGGCCGGCGACCGCGACGTGCGCGAGGTGCTGAGCGCGGTGTCGGGTGACAAGTCGGGCGATCCCGGGGCATCCAGCGATCGTCAAAGAGCGCTGAATGCCAAGCTGGAGGATCTGGTCGTCCAGACCAATGCGTCGGTCATTTATGTGATCGGACGCGACGGAATTGCTATCGCATCCAGCAACTGGCGCGAACCGACCAGTTTCGTTGGCAACGACTACGCGTTTCGCGCCTATTTCTCCGGGGCGATGAGGGATGGTTCAGCCGAGCATTTCGCGCTCGGGAGCGTCAGCAATCGGCCGGGGCTCTATATCTCGCAGCGGGTCGGGCCGCCGGAGGCTCCGGTCGGCGTCGTGGTCGCCAAGATGGAGTTCGACGCGCTGGAGGCGGAATGGCGCAATTCCGGCCGGCCATCCTATGTAATCGACAGCAATCATGTCGTGCTGGTATCAAGCGTGCCTTCCTGGCGGTTCATGACCACGCAGGCCCTGCAGCCGGCGGCGCTCGGCGCCATCCGCGAAAGCCTGCAATTCGGCGATGCGCCGCTTCTGCCGCTGCCGTTTTCATCCGAGCGCCGGGTGAGTGACGGGGCAGCGCTGGTATGGGCAGTGATGCCTGGCGAGGCGGGCCCGGAGGATTTTCTGCGAATCGATGCGCCGATCGCTTCCACGCCGTGGATGTTCGAATACCTGATGCCGGTCCGTCTGGCGCTTGCCGACGCCATGCGCGAGGCGCGGCTGACGGCGCTTCTCGGCTGGGTCTGCGTGGCGGCGCTGGCCGGCCTGCTTTTGCGGCGGCGGCAGGTGACGGTCATGACCATGGCGCGTGAGCAAAGGGCGCGCGAGGATCTGGAAGAGCGGGTGGCAGCCCGCACGATCGACCTCAGCCTGGCGCGCGACCGGCTGGAGGCCGAAATCGCCGACCATGAGATGACCGACCGCAAGCTGCAGGCGGTGCAGCAAGACCTGGTTCAGGCCAACCGGCTGGCCATTCTGGGCCAGGTGGCGGCCGGCGTGGCGCATGAGATCAACCAACCGCTCGCCACCATCCGTGCCTATGCCGACAATTCCAAAGTGTTTCTCGAGCGTGGAAAGACCGAGAGCGCCGTCGAAAATCTCAGCCTGATCGCGTCGTTGACCGAGCGGATCGGCATCATTACCGAGGACCTCAAGGCCCTGGCGCGAAAAGGGCGAGCGGAAGCGGTGCCGGTCCTTCTCAAAGATGTTTTGGCTGGAGCGCTGATGCTGGTACGCAGCCGCTTTGCGGGCAAGCTGGACATGCTGACAATTTTCCCACCACCGCCCGGGCTGCAGGTCATGGGCAGCCGGTTGCGGCTCGAGCAGGTGTTCATCAACCTCATGTTGAATGCGCTGGAGGCGGTCGAGGGACAGCCGGATGCGCATATTACGGTCACTACGGAGGTTGCCGGCGAGCGGGTGGCGGTCCGCGTGTCCGACAACGGTCCGGGCGTGCCGGCGAAAATTCTGGCGGCCATGTTCGAGCCGTTCAACTCCACCAAGGAACGTGGCCTCGGTCTCGGGCTGGTGATTTCCAAGGACATCGTTTCCGATTACGGCGGCCGTATTGCGGTGGAAAGCGAGCCGGGCCATTCCTGCTTCACGGTGTTTCTGGCAAGCGTGGAAGCGCAGGAAAGCAAGGAGGACCCATGAACGGTGCAACGCCTGTCTTTCTGATCGATGACGATGCGGATCTGCTGCGCGCTACGGGCCAGACGCTTGAGCTTGCGGGTTTCGACGCATCGCTGTTTGCCTCGGCAACAGAGGCGCTGTCCCGGCTCGATGCCGGTTTCGCAGGCGTGATCGTGTCGGATATCCGCATGCCGGGTCTGGACGGAATGGATTTTTTCGAGCGCGTAAAGGCGCTGGATGCGGAGCTTCCGGTCATTCTGATGACGGGCCATGGCGATATTCCGATGGCGGTCAGAGCCATCCAGAACGGTGTATACGATTTTATCGCCAAGCCCTTCGCCACCGAACGCCTGCTGCACTGCATTCGCCGGGCGGCGGAAAGACGTCGGCTGACGCTGGACAATCGCCGCTTGCGGCAGGCGGCGGAGGAGGAGGACGGGGCTGGCCCGCAACTGCTCGGCCAGTCGCCGGTCATGGTGCGGCTGCGCCAGACGCTGAAACAGATCGCCGATACGGATGTGGACGTACTGGTGACCGGCGAAACCGGCAGCGGCAAGGAAGTGGTGGCAAGCCTGTTGCACCGCTGGGGGCGCCGCGCGCAGGGCCACTTCGTCGCCCTCAATTGCGGGGCGCTGCCGGAACAGATCATCGAGAGCGAGCTTTTCGGCCACGAGGCCGGCGCCTTTACCGGGGCGCAGAAGAAACGGGTCGGCCGTATCGAACATTCCGATGGTGGGACGCTATTCCTCGACGAGATCGAAAGCATGCCGATGGCGACACAGGTGCGGATGCTGCGCGTCCTGGAAATGCGCGAGGTGGCGCCGCTTGGCACCAACGACATTCGCCCGATCGACCTGCGGGTGGTAGCGGCGTCCAAGGTGGATCTGGGCGATCCCGCAAGGCGGGAGAGCTTTCGCGAGGACCTCTATTATCGGCTGAACGTCGTGTCGCTTGCCATACCGCCGCTGCGCGAACGGCGGGAGGATGTGCCGCTGCTGTTTGGTTATTTCGCGGAAAAGGCGGCGCGGCGATTCTCGCGCGATCTGCCCGTGCTGTCGGATGCGGTGACGCGACATCTCGCCGATCATCACTGGCCGGGCAATGTGCGTGAGCTTTCGCATTTTGCAGAACGCATCACGCTCGGTCTCGAGCCGATGCCGGATCCCGCGCCGACGAAGGCGGGAAGGGGAGGGGAGGAGGCGCGCTCCCTGCCGGAGCGGATCGATGCGCATGAAGCGCAGATCATCCGCGATACGCTGACCGCCTTTGAAGGCGATGTGCAGCAGACCATCGCAGCGTTAAAAATTCCCCGCAAGACCTTTTACGACAAGCTGCAGCGCCATGGCATCGTGCGCTCGGATTTTGCTGGCAGGTAGGCACGCGTTTACGCGAGCTGACCATTGAAAGGTGATTTCTCCCTGGTAATTTCCTCATTTCTGTCAATGGGATGGCCGTATTTCTCCTGCATTTTTCTGCCAAGTCGGCGGTTCTCGGAATGGCACGGCCACCGGTGTTCGAAACAACCTGTTAACCTTTATTTTCTATCTCTAGTCCGTTCGTGCCACTCCTGTCCTTCGTTCGGTGCCCATGCAGTTTTCTCGTCATAATCATCCTCAGAACAACGAAAACGACATCGCCGCAGAGGGCGGATCGCAGAGCGTTGACGCCGCTCCGACGCCGTCTCTGGCCGAGCAGGAAACGGCCTATGCGGCCGCGCAGGCGCGCAAGGACCTTCTTGCCCGCATGCAGGCCCCCGTCCAGCTTTCGGCACAGGCGCGCAAAGCCGCAGCTTCGGCTTCAACCGCAGCTTCCGGCGAGGCGGCACGTCAGAAGGAGGACGAGGTCTGGCAGCAGGCCTTTCGTCTGGCGCCGAATGTGCGCTTCACCCGTACGCCGGAAGCCACGCTGTCCTTACGCCATGCGGATGCGCATGAGCCCGCAGCGGCGGCCATGCCGGATGCCTATGCGCAGCTTTCGATCGAGGGCGGCGGGGAGCACGCCGCCCGCAAGCTGGCTGCCGGGCCGGCCGTCGATGCTGCTGCCGGTGCCGAACGGCAGGCTGCCGACGCTGCCGCAGCTCGGGCCGCCGCGGCCGAAGCTTTTCGCAATTCTCTGCCCAGAACGGGGTCTCCGCTGATCGTGCCGCGGCGCGCGCCGGCGCCGGTCGCAGCACCGGCAGTGCCGATGCCGATGACGCCCATCAGCGGTCCGGTTTCGCAGATCCCTGCGCAAGCGCAGGTCCCGGCTCAGGCTCTGGCGCAGGCCGATGCGCAGCAGATGGTCGCCACCACTGCCGCCGTCGCGGTGCCGTCGATCCTGATGCCGGATGGTTTCGATGGCTATGTGGCGAGCGTGCCGCAGGCGCCGACCGTCCACCCGAAATTCTCGTCTAGCGGTCCGGTCGACACGATCGCCGGCTTGCAGCAACTGGCTGCCGCCATGCGTCGCGGTCTCGTGCAGACGATCCCGCAGCCGGCCGGTTCGCTGGCGGCAAACGATGTGGCGCCGGTGGCAGCACCGGCATGGAGTATCGCGCCGACGTCGGGCGTCGCTCAGACTGGTGGCGGTTCTCACGCGGTTTCGGCCGCGGTCGCCGCGCCGCAGGCTGCCGAAGCTTACGCACCCGCCGCCATGCAGGGGGCAGCCGCGCCCATTGCCGTTTCCGACTTCGCCTTCTGGGAAGTGATGCCTTTCGACATCGCCGATCCTTCGCAGAGCCGCGATGCGCTGGAAGGTCATCAGGTTGCCACGCCGGTGATAAAACCTGTCGCCGGTGCGCCGCTGCCGGTGATCGTCCAGACGCCGCCGCCTGCCAAGCCGGCGCTCGCCGCCGAAGTGCTCACACTGTTGAATTCCAAGCGCCGCTATGCGCCTGCCGGTTCGGTCGTGGCTCTCTACCGCGAAGTGGCCACCGCGAAACACGCACAGGCCCTGGCCGAACTGCCTTCGCTGCCTCCGCTTCTACAGGCCGCGTTGGAAGGGCCAATCCAGCATGCGACTCAGCCCACCGTACAGGCCGCGCAGACCGCCGCGATGTCGACATCGTCCACGATAACGCCGGCTGTTTCGCCAGTCGTTGCGACCGCAATGCTGTCTACGTCCGTGCCCGTGCCCGCCAATGAAGCGGCTCCAGCCTCGCTGCCGCTGGTCGCCAATGGGCATCCCATGATGAGCGCGTTGACGGCGGCGGCAATGGTGCAGCCGATCGCTGCGACCGAGGCTTTGCCGATGGCCGCGACCGGCGCTTTTCGTGCCGCGACCGCCTTCGCTCCACCGGCGCCGGTTGTTGCCGAACCGATGCCGGGTGCGACCGCCCTGCGTTTTGCCGCGGCAGCCACGTTCGGGACGTCTGTCTTCGGCACGGCCGCTTTTGGCGGGACGTCTTTCGCAAAGCCAGTGCCCGCCGCCGCACCGACCGTGGCTCCGGCGGAGGCTGCAACGGTGGTGCCGACATTCGCCGCCGTAGCGACCGTGCCTGCCATGGACCAGCCGGCGGTGATCACGGCGCCCGCGGCACCGGTCCCGCATGCGGTCGCCGAAGCCGTTGCCGCTCCGGTCTCCACGCCGAGCAATGTCACCATTACCGTTCCGGCCGCGACACCAGCCCGTGCGCAGACCGTGCGTCCGAGCCTTGCCGAATACGAGTTCCCGCCGATCGGCCTGTTGCAGGAGCCGCGCGGCGAGCGTGGCCAAGCCATGCAGCCCGATGCGCTGCAGCAGAGTGCCGGTCTGCTCGAAAGCATTCTGGAAGATTTTGGCGTCAAGGGCGAGATCATCGACGTGCGCCCAGGCCCGGTCGTCACGCTTTATGAGTTTGAGCCGGCTCCTGGCGTCAAGTCCTCGCGCGTCATCGGTCTCGCCGACGATATCGCCCGTTCGATGTCGGCGCTGTCGGCTCGCGTCGCCGTGGTACCCGGGCGCAACGTCATCGGCATTGAACTGCCGAATGCCGTGCGCGAAACCGTGTTCTTCCGCGAGTTGATCGAGTGCGAGGACTATTGGGAAACCAAGCACCGTCTGGCGCTTTGCCTCGGCAAGACGATCGGTGGCGAACCGGTGATCGCCGAGCTTGCCAAGATGCCGCATCTGCTTGTGGCCGGCACGACCGGCTCGGGCAAGTCGGTTGCCATCAACACGATGATTCTATCGCTCCTCTACCGGCTGCGCCCGGAAGAATGCCGCCTGATCATGATCGACCCGAAGATGCTGGAACTGTCCGTCTATGACGGCATCCCGCACCTGCTGACCCCTGTCGTCACCGACCCGAAGAAGGCCGTTCTGGCGCTGAAATGGGCCGTGCGCGAGATGGAAGACCGCTATCGCAAGATGTCGCGTCTCGCCGTCCGCAATATCGACGGCTACAACCAGCGTGCTGCCGCCGCCCGCGAGGCCGGCGAGGTGATCACCGTCAACGTGCAGGTCGGTTTCGACCGTCACAATGGCGAGATCGTCTACGAGGAACAGGAGATGGACCTCGCGCCGATGCCTTACATCGTCGTCATCATCGACGAGATGGCCGACCTGATGATGGTGGCCGGCAAGGAAATCGAAGGTGCCGTCCAGCGTCTGGCGCAAATGGCGCGTGCCGCCGGTATCCATGTGATCATGGCAACCCAGCGTCCCTCGGTCGATGTCATCACCGGCACGATCAAGGCCAACTTCCCGACGCGCATCTCCTTCCAGGTGACGTCGAAGATCGACAGCCGCACCATTCTGGGTGAACAGGGCGCCGAAAACCTGCTTGGCCAGGGCGACATGCTCCACATGGCTGGCGGTGGACGCATTTCGCGCGTGCACGGGCCCTTCGTCTCGGATGCCGAGGTCGAACATGTGGTCAAGCACCTGAAGGCGCAGGGCCGCCCCGAATATCTCGGCACCGTGACAGAGGACGAGGAAGAAGCCAGCGTCGAGGAAACGGGCGACGAAGCCGTGTTCGACAAGAGCAGCATGGGTTCGGAAGACGGCGGTGACGATCTTTACGAAAAGGCCGTCAAGGTCGTGCTCAAGGATCGCAAATGCTCGACCTCCTACATCCAGCGCCGCCTGTCGGTCGGCTATAACCGCGCCGCCTCGCTGGTGGAACGGATGGAGCAGGAAGGGCTGGTCGGCCCCGCCAACCATGTCGGCAAGCGCGAGATCATCGGTGACGGTCGCGGCGTCCCGTCAGGGAGCATGGACGACTGAGGTTTTTTACACACGCTGCAGTTTCGAAAAAAAAGGGTCCGCTTGCGGGCCCTTTGTCGTTTGGTATGGAAGCGGGTGGAAGGGGACGATCGGTCAGCCGCTGCTGGCCGATCTGCCTGAAGCGGAAGGGTTGTGTGGCGACAGGCGCTTGGCGACGGCCTCTGCCGGTTCCGGGCGACCGAAGTGATAGCCCTGGAACACATCGCAACCGAGCCGGCGGAGCGCCTCGGCATGCTGGCGTGTTTCGATCCCCTCGGCAACGACCCCGACCTTGAGCGTTTGGGCGATCTGGATGATCGATTTCAGGATGCGCCGCTGTTCGACTGAGACGACGACGTCCTTGACGAGATTGCGGTCGATTTTCAGCCGGTCCGGCCGGATTTTCACAAGCCCCAGCAGCGAGGCATGGCCGGAACCGAAATCGTCGAGTTCGATCTCGATGCCGAGGCTACGCAGGATACGAATGCGATCGAGAATCTCGTCTGAGGATTCGTCGAGGAAAATGGTCTCGACCAGCTCGAAGGCGATGCCGTGAAAATCGATATGCCGTCGTTCCAGTTCGGTCAGAAGTTCGGCATCGTGCAGTCTGGACGCGGAGACATTGACGGCGATCCGGGGAACGGACAAGCCTTGAGCGCGCCAGCGGGCGCGATCTTCCAGCACATGGTCGAGAACGGCGGCGTCGATCAGGTTCGAAAGGCCGGCTTCCTGGGCAACGGCAAGAAACGCGAAGGGCGACAGCAGGCCGCGGCTTGGATGGTTCCAGCGGACGAGGGCTTCGAGCCCGCAGATCGCGCCGGTGGCAGCATCGACCTGGACCTGGTAATGGGGCTGCACCTCGCGGCGGTCCAGCGCTTCCTGCAATTCCAGGGCCAGCGTCCGGCGCTCCGACAGTTCGTCCTGCAGGGCAGGGTCGAAAAAGGCGATACGGCTTCGGCCGAGCCGCTTGGCCTGATAGAGCGCCACGTCGGATTCGGTCAGAAGGTTGACGCTGCGATGCGCGTCGAGCGTATAGGCGATACCGATCGAGACGCCTGACCGCAGCATGTCGTTGCCAAATGCCACCGGTTCGCTCAGCGCCTTCTGGATCCGCCGTGCGATGGTCTCCAGCGCATCTGTCGAGGAAAAGTCGGTAAGGACAATGACGAATTCGTCACCGCCGGTGCGTGCGGCCACCGCCTCCTGCGGACAGGCGGCAATGATACGGGATGCGGCGACCCGCAGGACATGATCGCCGGCGGCATGGCCGTGGCTGTCGTTGATCTGCTTGAACCGGTCGAGATCAAGATGCAGCACGGCCAGCGACCGCAATTGGTCGTCCGCTTGCAGGGCGTGAAGCCGGGCGTCGAAAAAATGCCGGTTGGGCAGACCCGTCAGATAATCGTGCTGGGCGGCGTGTTCGATTTCGGCATAGCTGTCGGCCAGTTCGCGAGCGCGCTGTTCAAGCTGTACCTTGTGGTTCTGCAGGGTGTCATGCAGGGCAACATCCTCGGTCACGTCCCATTCGGCACCGATGACCGAGGGCTCGCCGGCATCGTTCAAATAATAATGGCCTCGCGAGCGCAGATGCCTGACCTCGCCATCAGGCAAAAGAATGCGAAACTGCGAATCGTAACGGCCGCGTTTGCCGATCGCCTTAGCGAAATCGTCGTTGGCGCGTTGTCGGTCGTCCGGGTGGATAGCGTTCTGCCAGGCGTCGGCAGATACTTGCCGGTCGGTGCGGCCTGTGCGGTAGATGCGGTGCATCTGTGCATCCCATACCAGTTCGTCGCGCGCCAGATTGTGCTCCCAAACGCCCATCTGAGACGCGTCGAGCGCCAGTTCCAGCCGGCGGATAAGATCATGGTAGTCGCTATTGGGGGATTGCACGTTTGCCACTGCTGTTCTCGACACTCCATCATATAGTAGGTATCGCTTATTAACGTAGGGTTTGCATCGAAAACCTTTCCTCGCCCGATCTTGCGGGGCGTAACATCGGCCACGCCCTGCGGGTTGGGGAGGGTGAGAGCAGTCCACGATGGGGGCTGCTATGCGCGGAACCAGTGATATCGTCATGTTCGTCGCCTTCGACCGGAACGCGCGCGGAGAAACGGTGCCCGCCTTTACGCCGCGCCAGGCCATGGATGAGGCGGAGGCCGTCCACGCCGTTGAAATTCTGGGCGGCAGGCATGCCGGCGCGGTTGCCTGGCGGCGCGAATCGAAGCCCATCATCTGCGAAATGGGCGAGCCGACCGTCGTTGCAGAGCGTGGCGCGATCGGGACTCCGCTTGTTTTTTTACCCTTTATTTACGCCTCTCGACATTTAGGTGTCTCTAAATGAGCCATTATAGAAATTTGCTTGGCCGTTTCGATTTTCGGGCTGGACTGCACGTTATGGCTGTGTTTACACTCCTGTCATGAGTTTGCGCCGTGCGGTTCTCGCGCGGTGGATGTAGTTGCACGAAGCACGAGACGAGAAACGGTAGTGTCTGATAAGGCCGGATTTCGACAATTATCCCTTCGTGTCCCGACGCATCTGAATACGGATTTGTCATCCGTCTTTGGACAAAGGTCGCCGCGCCCTGATGCCGGTCTCCGGCGGGGTGGCGTATCCAACGAGATCGTCAAGGGGTTGCCGCGGTTCGCGATGGCTTTTCAGCCGATCGCCGACACGATGACGGGCGCCGTATTTGCGCAGGAGGCTTTGGCGCGTGGGCGCGATGCAGAGGGTGCCGCTTCGGTTTTCGATAAGGTGCCTGCGGGCAAACGCCATCTCTTCGAAGCCGTGTGCCGCCAAAGGGCGCTGGAAGCGGTCAGCGAGATCGGCCTGGAGGATACCCGGCTCAGCCTCAATGTCTCCCCCGATGCCGTACTCGATCCCGATTTCGGGATTTGCGAGACGATCCGCGTGGCCCGCAGCCTCAACCTGCACGAACGTCAGTTGATTCTCGAGTTCACCGAACGGGAAAAGGCGGCCGACATGCGCGCCATCCGCGACCTGATCGTACCGTTCCGCAAACGCGGCATGATGGTGGCGCTCGACGATTTCGGTGCAGGCTATAACGGCATCCAGACCCTGCTCGACCTCAAACCCGACGTGGTCAAATTCGACATGGGGCTGATCAGCCGTATCGACACCTGCGAAATGCAGCAGACTTTGATCTCGAGCCTTGCGGAAGCCTGCAGCCGGCTCGACATCATCGTCGTGGCCGAGGGGGTGGAAACGCTGCCGCAGGCCCGCATGTTGCAATCGATAGGAATCGCGCTGATGCAGGGCTATCTCTTCGCCCGGCCCACGGTCGGCCTTCTGCCGGCGCCCGCCGCCGACATAATGGCGCGGCTGATGTAGAACTTTCTCGCCGGGTCTGGATTGGGCGCACCGTACCGTACCACGGCAATGACAGTCTCCCTGCGATATGTCGGTGCGATGTCAGCACATGGTCTGCGCGGAATGCGCGCCGCTTTTATCGCCTTACCCGACCTTGTGCCTGTCGCTGCGCCCTAAAAGTCGTGCGATCGTGCGCCTCGGCTGCATTCGACGCCTTCTGGCGGTCGAGTTGTTTTGCTGTGAAAGGGAGGGGGCGCTCGGGCGACGTGTGTCGGTTCTTTGCGTATCAGCCGGACCTATTCCAGGGCCGATTTCCCGGCATGCCGAGCGCGGCAAAGGTTCGAGCAGGAGGCGGCCCGGTCCGAAGGGCAACGTGTCCTCGACATCGTCCCCGACGCCGACAGGCGTGTCTGGCAAAAGCGCCGTCAGCGCTCCCGTAGAGCTTCGCTGGCCTTGTTGAAGGGCTTGACCAGATAGTCGAACACCGTCTTGGCACCGGTATGAATATCCACCGTCGCCACCATGCCCGGCACGATCGGAAACCGTTTGCCGGTGGCATTGATCAACGCGTCGGCCTCGGTCTCGATGAAGACGCGGTAATAATAGACCTCCGGATCCGCCTCGTCGCGCATCGTGTCGGGTGAAATCGTGGTGACCTTGCCTTTCAGGTCGCCGTAGACAGCATAGTCATAGGCCGTGATCTTGACGCTGGCATCCTGCCCGGGATGGATGAAGGCGATGTCGCGCGGCGCGATACGCGCCTCGATCAGAAGCTTGTCGTCGAGGGGCACGATCGCCATCAGCTTGCCATTGGGGGGAATGACGCCGCCAATGGTGGAGACCTCGATGTCCTTGACGATGCCGCGAACGGGCGAGCGGAGCGTCAGACGGGTAAGGGCATCCTTCTGCCCGCGAATGACAGCCGAGAGCGATTCCACCTCGGCGCTGGCCTTAGCCAGTTCCTCGCGCGCCTGCACCACATATTGCGCCTGCGTATCGACCTTCTTCATTTCCAGTTCGACCACCTGGCGGCGCAGCCGAAGTACCTCGACATTGCTGGCCGCGCCCATCGAGATCAGCCCGGTATTGATCGACAGTTCATCATTGAGAAGGACGAGCGACTCGGCGATCCATTTGAGCGTCTGCTCCAGGCTCTCGCGTCTGGCATTGTAGAGGTCGGTTTCGGCGCGGATCAGTTCTGGAAACTCGTCCAGTTCGGCCGGAAAGGTCAGCTCGGTCTGGTTGACCTCGGCGCGCAGACGCGCGCTGCTGGCAAGGGCGGCGCGATATTTTGCAGCACTTTCGCCGACCTCGGATTCCGTCACCGTGGGGTCGAGGCGGGCAAGAATCTGGCCCGGCCAGACGACCATGTCCTGGCGAACTTCCAGATCCGCCAGAATGCCGCCTTCGAGCGACTGGATGACCTGTTCGCGACTGGTCGGCACCACGCGGCCCGTGCCGCTCGATACTTCTTCCAGCAGGGCGAAATAGGCCCAGACGCAAGCTGCGATCAACAGTAGGAAGGCAAGCACGATGATGCGCGTTGATCGCACCAGCCGGGCATCGTCCGTCTCTCCGTAAATCCACGAGCGCTCTTCCTCGCCGAAATAACGATGAATGGTGACGTCTTCTCGTTTCCCATGTTTCATGCGAGCGGCTTTTGGCTGCGCTTGGCGCTGCTGCTGCGGCGCTTTGCAGGAACGGCTTCAGCAGTCTGTTTCGTCCTAGTTGCCCTGGTCGGGGCGCCGGTCGGCTCCGGCTCGAGCGTAATCGGCACAGGGGTGTTCCGTGCTGCGCTTTCCGCCGTTTTCGACGCTGCCTTTCGGGCCACGGTCGCGGTTGCGGATCGTGCCGGTGCCAATTCCGGGCCCGGCGGCGGCGGCTCCGGTGTCGCCGCCCGGGTGGCGGGCAGGGCGTCGGCGAGCGTATCCGTTGCGGTCGCAGCCGGCGCCGGCGTTGACGTCGTGGCTGCGGCAACGGGCCTTCGCGCGGTCGATGAAAGACGGCGCAAGGCGTTGTCCTTGCTGTCGTCAAGCGCGATCGCGCCGTTTTCGACGACGATCATCCGTTCGGCAAGGTCCAGCACGCGCATGCGGTGGGTGGCGATCACCACGGTCCGGCCTTCGCTCCATTGCGCGAACTGGCGAATGAAATTGCGCTCGGTCGTCTCGTCCATCGCGGCGGTGGGCTCGTCGAGCAGAATGACGTTCGGTTGGCGGATGATGAGACGGGCGAGAAGCAGCGCCTGGCGCTGGCCGCCGGACAGGCCGAGCCCGCCCTCCAGCAGGACGTGCTCAAGACCCTTGGGGAGCTTGCGGATGAACTCGTCGGCCCCCACCATGTTGAGCGCGCCAAGAATCTCTTCAGCCGATGCGTGCGGCGTGCCGAGCGTGATGTTCTCGCGGATCGTGCCGTAAAACAGCCGGGCATTCTGGGTGAGAAGGCCGACATCACGGCGCACATCGGCCGGATCGATCTGCGGCAGAGAGACCGCTTCGAGCAGAACCTCGCCGGAACTCGCCTCAAGAAGCCCTGACATGGCCTGCAACAGCGTCGATTTGCCGGCTCCGTTCTTGCCGAGCACGCAAATATGCTCGCCCGGCCGGATGATGAGGTCGCGGACGTTGAGTGCAGGAACACCCTCGGGGCCATATCGGAAGACGGCCGATTTCATCCGGTAATCGCCGCGAATGCGGGGCAGGTGGACGCGGCTTTCCTCATCCGGGTGATCGACCGGCAGGCGCATCAACTCGTCAAGGCTGCGCATGGCGACACGCGCATGCTGCAGGCGCGTGAGGATCTGGGCGATCTGCGCCATCGGCGCGATCATCCGCGAACCGAGCATGGAGGCGCCGACCAGTGCCCCGGTCGTCATGTCGCCGGCGATGACCATGGGTGCGCCGACGAAGATGATGACGGCGTAGACCGCCGTCTGCACGCTGCTTGACCAGGTATTGAGCGTATTGGCGAGATCGCGCGAGCGGATTTGCGCTTCGCCGGTGACGAGATTGAAATGGTTCCACTGCTGCTGGAAGCGTTCTTCGGCCTGCAGCGTTTTGATATCCTCGACGCCTTGTACTGCCTCGACCAGCATGGCGTTGCGCAGCGAGGATTCGCGCATTGCCTCGCTGGCATGGATGCGGATCTTGCGCTGCGCCACAAGGCCGGGAACGACCATGGCGATGATGGCAGCGATCGGCACGAGCACGATCATGCCGCCGATGAACCAAAACAGCACGAGGAAGAGCAACACGAAGGGCAGGTCGGCAAGCGCTGCGATCGTGGTGGATGTCAGAAGCTCGCGCACCTGTTCGAGATCACGCAACTGCGCGATGAACGTGCCGGTCGAGGTGGGGCGGGCACTGTTCTTCACACGCAGAGCATGACCGAACACGCGGTCGGAAATGCGCAGGTCGGCGCGCTTGCCGAGCAGATCCACTACGCCCGTGCGCAGTCGGCGCATCAGGAAATCGAAGCCGATGGCGAGCAGTACGCCGCTGAACAGGACATAGAGCGTCGGATAGGACTGGGCGGGAATGACGCGGTCATAGACCTGCATGGAAAACAGGATGCCGACCATGCCCAGAACATTGGCGACGAAGGAAGCGAGCATGACGTGGCCATAGGGCCGCATGTCCCGCAGGACGATGCCGCGCAGCCAGTTCTTGCGGTAGGGCTTGATATAGGCGTCGACACGCTGGTCGGGCACGGCACGCGCAGGCCGGGGAATGAGCAGGCGCTCAACCTTGCCCTCAAGTGCATCCAGCGGCATCGGCGTTTCCAGGCCGCGGTCGCCGCTGAACGCAATGCTGGCCGCATCCTTGCCGAGCGCGGTCAGGACGCCGATCCTGCCGTCGCTCAATTGCAGCACCACCGGCAGGTTCCAGCTCGACAGAGTGGCGCTGCTATCGCCGAACTTGACCTGCAGACCCATCTGGCGGGCGATGTTGCGGATCATTTCCGGTTCGTGGCTGAGCGCGTCCCACTCGGCGGCGTGGCGCACGCGCTCGATCGATGTCGGCAGGCGGTAATGCCGGGCCACATGCTGCAGCGCTTCAAGCCAGGGTTCGAAATGCAGGCTGCCCAGGGATTTCAGTGCCTCCGTCTCGCGCCCGCCCGTCGGCGCTTCAACGGACTCGTCCCTCGTTTGCGATGGTGCCTGCATATTCATTACAAACTCACTCCGCGAACCACTTTACCATCAAGGCCGAAGGCCTTGCGCGCCATGCCCGAATTGAACAGGCAGTCTGCATCCAGTTTTCTGAGGTCATGCTCGGTGTTGACGGCGTCGAAGCGGGCTGCATGCAGTTCCTGTTCGGCATTCAGGAGATCAAGCAGGGTGCGGGTGCCGAGCTGCACGTATTGTTCGCGGTACAGATCGCGGGTTTCGATCATCATGCCGTTACGTGCGGCAAGCGAGCCAAGAAGCTGCTGGAGGCCGCTCACCTGTCCGCGCGCCTCGTTGAGGCTGCGGCCGGCTTCGAACCGCGCCGCCTGGGCAGAGGCTTCGGCAGCTTTGAGCGCATAATCGGCGGCATCGCGCCGCGCCGCATTGGCGCCGCCCTCGTAAAGATTGCCGACGAGATTGAGGCCGACGGTAAAATCGGGATTGTCGACACGCGAATAGCTGGGCGAGCCGGCCACGTCGTAGCTGCCATCGGCCTGAAGCTGCAGGGTGGGATAGATTTCCGATCGGCTGAGCGCCAGCCGTGCGGCGGCCTCGCGCTTGCCGGCCTCGGCTTGCAGGATGCCGGGCACTTGCTGCCAGTCGGGCTCGGCCATGTCACAGGCCTTCGACAGCGTCGCGGAGCGGCCCGATGACAGAGCGACCTTGCCATTGACGCCGGCCAGTGCTGACAGCGTGCTTTCCCAGCGGCTGAGGGTCGAGGATATTTCCATGATCTGCGAGCGCGCGGCCTGCACGCGGGCTTCGGCCTGCACCTTGTCGGAACGGGTGCTGGCGCCGCTGTCGGTGCGCTGCGTCACCAGTTTGGCGATATCCGAGACACCGGTAACCTGGTCTCTCGCGACCGCCATTAGAGCTCGGTAGCGCTGTACTTCGATGACGGCATAGGTCGTATCGCGCACAACGGTATCGACCGCCTCAAGCATTTCTGCGCGGCTGACCTCTTCGCCAGCCTTTTCCGCTTCTACCGAATTGGCGACCTTGCCGAAATCATAGACCATCTGAGACAGCTGCAATGTGGCGCGCGGGCGAAAACCGCCATCGGAACCGTTGCCATAGCCGGAATTCAGCCCCCCCTGAATACGGGGATAATAACCCGCACGGGCAACGTTGATCTCCTGCGCGCTCTCTCCGACACGGCCGGCGGAGGCGGTGATCGACGGATGCCAGGCAACCGCGCGCAACACCGCGTCCTCCAGCGATCCCTTTTTCGCAGGCGACGCAATTTGGCGCGTCTGGCCTGCCGCCGCAGACCCGCTTTGCTGCTGGTCGGTGCGTAATGCGGCCTCCTTTGACGGCAAGGGTGAAAGAGGGCCACGATGAACGGAGCCCTTGCCGATCTTATCCCCCGTTTCCGCGTCCGCAGACGGGGTGAGGTTTGTACATGAAGTCAAAGTCCAACATCCAAGCAATACAAGAGCAGTCGGCCGTTCCCAAAGCCGTCGTAGCATTCGCCCTCCATCACGCGCATCATGCGCGGATCATCATGACCGGCGAAGGGATAGGCCGGTCGTACCTGCGTTCGCCGAAGCAAACCCCCATTTCCGGCGGGGCCCCAAGACAGAAAAGGATGCCCACGCCGCTCGCTCGTCGAAGCCGATGACGGATTCGCGTCTTCAGTATCGCTAATATTGATAGCTTGTGCGAGGGTAATCTTGCTACCAGTTGTTGTTCCCGCGAAATGATTCCAGCCGGTGTGGCCGTGGGGACCCTGTAGCCTGGGGTTATGGGCCTGCCGGCGGGAAAACCGGCGTTGTCGGCGGCTCACTGCCCGCTGCGGCCCGGTCTGGACAGGTAAGTTTTTCAAAGCCTGAGGAATAAGCATCTATTGCAGGTTCCGTTCATCATGCGCGCCGATGATGGCGCGACGCAGGAGGTCCTCGTCATGAAGACCGGTCTGAAAAAGCTGGATGGCGAGCGCGGCAAGACGGACGGCCTCCGGTTCGCGGATCGATAGCCCAAGAATGCCGAGCGAGCCCAGGAAGGCGCGTTCGACAAGCATTATGTCCGGCGGCGACAGGGGCGGTTTGGCAATGGTCTGTGGACTCGTTTCGATCGTAGTCACCCCGCTGTGCAGTGTGCTGCATTCAATATTAAAACATTATTATGTTATCAATCTTGGGCTTGGATCAAGTCGCACCGGTCGCCATGGTTCACGAGGAATGAAGAATTGCAGGCAGCGGAACCTACAGCTCCGTTCGGCCGTTGTCGGGCCGTTGTTCACCAGGGACGAAATCCATGCTGAAATGGGCGCTTATTTTTCTTGTGATCTCGCTGGTCGCCGGTTTTCTCGGCTTTTCCGGCGTTTCGGCGGCGGCAGCCGGAATCGCGAAGATCCTGTTCTACATCTTCCTCGTCATCTTCCTGATCTTCGTCGTGCTGGCGCTGATGGCCGGCAACGCGATCCTGTGACGTAAGACAGACGTTGGGGTAGACTGACCGTCATCACGCGATGGCGGTCTTTGTGACCAGGTTCAGAACCCCTTGTCCTTGACGGACTGCATGACCACGAAGGTCGAGGTACTGGCGACATGGGGCAGGGCGGAAATCTTTTCGCCGAGCACGAGGCGATAGCGGCGAATGTCGGCGGTCCGCACCTTGAGCAGATAGTCAAAGGAACCGGCGATCATGTGGCACTCTTCCACCTCGCGCAGTTTCTTGACCGCCGTATTGAATTCGTCGAGCGCCTTTTCGCGGGTGTCGGACAGCTTGACCTCGGCAAAGGCGATGTGATCGAGCCCGAATTTCTGCGGGTTCAGCGTGGCGCGGAAACCCGTGATATACCCCTCGTCGAGCAATCGCCTGAGGCGCATCTGGCAGGGTGTCTTGGAAAGGCCGACCTTTTGGGAAAGATCGGTGATCGACATGCGGCCGTCATCGGCCAGCGCATCCACGATTTTGCGGTCGAAGGCGTCGAGTTCACTTGGTAGGGCGGCTTTTGCCATGCGTTTTGACTTCCAGATGGCCTGATAAAAGACGAAAACACCAGAAACCGGCCATATTCAAGTCCGCATGGGGATTCCGCAACATGATATTCAGCAGGAAAGCGACCCGCGCGCGGTCGCAGCCCAATGAGGATTTCGCCATGGCAGACAGACTGGAACAGGCAGCCGCCCCGGCCGCTACGGAAACGACGCAGATGGACCTTCCCTTCCAGCCGGTTTTCGAAGATTTTGCGCCTGCCGTCAGCGAGAAGACGCCGCTTCGCGCCGCCATCACCGCAGCTTATCGCCGTAGCGAACCGGAATGCGTGGCGCCGCTGCTGGAGGCGGCAAGCCTGCCGGAGGATCTGGGCGTCAAGGCGAAGAATACCGCGAGAAAACTGATTACGGCACTGCGCGCCAAACACCGCGGCTCTGGGGTCGAAGGGTTGGTTCAGGAATATTCACTATCGAGCCAGGAAGGCGTGGCGCTGATGTGCCTCGCCGAAGCGCTGCTGCGCATCCCCGACACGGCGACGCGCGACGCGCTGATCCGCGACAAGATTTCGGATGGGGACTGGAAGTCGCATGTCGGCGGCGGACGTTCGCTGTTCGTCAATGCCGCGACTTGGGGTCTTGTCGTCACCGGCAAGCTGACCGCCACCGTCAACGACCGCTCTCTGTCCGCAGCGCTCACGCGCCTGATTGCCCGCTGCGGTGAACCGGTGATCCGCCGCGGCGTGGACATGGCGATGCGCATGATGGGCGAGCAGTTCGTGACCGGCGAGACGATCGCCGAAGCGCTGAAGCGCTCGAAGGCGATGGAAGAGAAGGGCTTTGCCTATTCCTACGACATGCTTGGCGAGGCCGCGACCACGGCTGCGGATGCCCAGCGCTATTACCGCGATTACGAGACAGCCATCCATGCGATCGGCAAGGCCTCGGCCGGGCGTGGAATTTATGAAGGTCCGGGCATCTCGATCAAGCTGTCGGCGCTGCATCCGCGTTATGTTCGTGCGCAGGCTTCTCGCGTGATGGAAGAGCTGCTGCCGAAGGTGAAGGCACTGGCGGCGATCGCGAAGTCCTACAATATCGGCCTCAACATCGACGCCGAAGAGGCCGACCGGCTGGAGCTTTCGCTCGATCTGCTGGAAAGTCTCTGCCTCGATGCGGATCTGGCCGGATGGGACGGGATCGGTTTCGTGGTGCAGGCCTATGGCAAGCGCTGCCCTTTCGTACTCGATTTCATCATCGACCTGGCGCGCCGCTCGAAACACCGGATCATGGTGCGGCTGGTCAAGGGCGCCTATTGGGACGCCGAGATCAAGCGGGCGCAGCTCGATGGTCTGGACGGCTTTCCCGTCTTCACCCGCAAGGTGCACACCGACATTTCCTATATCGCCTGCGCGAAAAAGCTGCTCGCGGCGACGGACCACGTCTTCCCGCAATTCGCCACCCATAACGCCCAGTCGCTGGCAACGATATACCATCTGGCAGGGCCGGATTTCCATATCGGCAAATACGAGTTCCAATGCCTGCATGGCATGGGCGAACCGCTTTACGAGGAAGTCGTCGGCGCCAAGAACCTCGGTCGGCCGGCACGCATCTATGCGCCGGTCGGGACGCATGAGACATTGCTTGCCTATCTGGTGCGCCGCCTTCTCGAAAATGGCGCCAATTCCTCCTTCGTCAACCGCATCGGCGACCCGCTCGTCTCCGTCGATGATCTGATTGCTGATCCGGTGGAGATCGTGAAAGCCATGGTCGAGCCGGGCGCAGGTCACGACAAGATCGCGCTGCCCGCCGATCTCTTCGGCGCCGCGCGGACGAATTCGGCCGGCATCGATCTTTCCAACGAGGATGTGCTGACTGCCGTGTCTGCGGCCGTGAAGCAGGGTGCTTCGATGGAATGGCGCGCCGTGCCACAACTGATCGGTGCCGAGGCGTCCGGTTCGCCGCAGCCGGTGCGCAATCCGGGCGATCATCGCGACACCGTTGGCACGGTCGTCGAGGCCAGCGAGAACGAGGCACGTGAGGCGGTGGCGCGGGCCGCTGCTTCCGCCGCAGGCTGGGCAGCCGTTTCACCCGTTGAGCGCGCCGAATGCCTGGAACGGGCGGCAGACCTGATGCAGGCCGAAATGCCGGGCCTGCTCGGCCTCATCATGCGCGAGGCAGGCAAATCCATGCCGAACGCCATTGCCGAAGTGCGCGAGGCGATCGATTTTCTACGCTATTACGCCCAGCAGACCCGTCGCACGCTTGGGCCGGCGCATGCGCCGCTCGGACCGATCGTCTGCATCAGCCCGTGGAATTTTCCGCTGGCGATCTTCACCGGTCAGGTGGCCGCCGCTCTCGTGGCCGGCAATCCGGTTCTGGCCAAGCCCGCGGAAGAAACTCCGCTGATCGCTGCCGAAGGCGTGCGTATTCTGCGCGAGGCCGGTATTCCGCTCGACGCGCTGCAATTCCTGCCGGGTGACGGGAAGATCGGTGCAGCACTGGTCGGTTCGCCAGAGGTTGCCGGCGTGATGTTTACCGGCTCGACGGACGTGGCGCGGCTGATCCAGAAACAGCTGGCCGACCGCGTGTCGGCCGCTGGCCGGCCAATCCCGCTGATTGCCGAAACCGGTGGCCAGAACGCCATGATCGTCGATTCCTCCGCGCTTGCCGAACAGGTGGTCGCCGACGTCATTGCTTCCGCCTTCGACAGCGCCGGTCAGCGATGCTCGGCTCTACGCGTGCTCTGCCTGCAGGAGGATGTCGCCGAGCGTATTCTGGCGATGTTGAAGGGCGCTCTGCACGAGCTCAACATCGGCCGCACCGACAGGCTTTCTGCCGATATCGGTCCGGTCATCACGGCGGAAGCCAGGGAGACGATCGAGGCACACATCGCGGCGATGCGTGAACTGGGCCACAAGGTGGAACAGATCGCGCTCGATGAGGCGACCAAGGCGGGTACGTTCGTGGCCCCCACGATCATCGAATTGCCGTCGCTTGCTGATCTCAAACGCGAGGTGTTCGGGCCGGTGCTGCATGTGATTCGTTACCGGCGCGCCGATCTCGACAGGCTGATCGACGAGATCAACGGCACCGGTTACGGCCTGACGTTCGGCCTGCACACGCGGCTCGACGAAACCATCGCGCATGTGACTAGCCGCGTGAAGGCCGGCAATCTCTACGTCAACCGCAACGTCATCGGTGCCGTCGTCGGGGTACAGCCCTTCGGCGGTCGCGGTCTTTCCGGCACAGGGCCGAAAGCGGGCGGCCCGCTTTACCTCGGCCGTCTGGTCGGCGTGCCGCCGGTGCCGCCGCAGCTGAGTTCGGTTCATCGCGACGAAGCAACCGCCGATTTCGCCCGCTTCCTCGACGAACGGGGCGAAGGCGACGCCGCCGAAGTGGTGCGCACGCTGGCGGCGACGTCGGCGCTGGGGCTGGAGCAGGAAATGCCGGGTCCTGTCGGCGAGCGTAATCTCTACGGTCTGCATCCGCGTGGTCGCATCCTGCTTCTGCCGCAAACGAAGGGCGGGTTGTTCTGGCAGCTCGGCGCGGCGCTCGCGACCGGCAATAGTGTGGTTATCGACGAGGCAAGCGGACTGCGCGAGGCGCTGTCCGGCCTGCCAATCTCGGTTTCCGCACGCATCACCTGGGCGAAGGATTGGGCCGGGCAGGGACCTTATGCCGGTGCGCTGGTGGAAGGCGATAGTGAGCGGTTGAAGACCGTGAACGCGGCGATTGCCGACATGCCGGGGCCGCTGGTTCTGGTGCAGTCGGCGACGACTGAAGCGCTCATCGCCGATCCGGAAGCCTATTGCCTCAACTGGCTTCTGGAAGAGGTGTCGATCTCCACCAATACGGCAGCAGCGGGCGGCAATGCCAGCCTGATGTCGATCGGATAGTCTTCAGCGGGACTGCGCAAAAGAAAGGCCGCGCGGGAAATCGCTGCGGCCTTTTTTCATGTCGCGGCTCTTCGCGCGACCCTAGTTGCCGACGCCGGCCATCTGTTCCGGCGTTGCCATGATTTCGTTGCCCAGAGTGTTGTCGGCATATTTCAGCCCGAGAATGCCCAGCACCGATGCGACCATGATCACGAATACGATCCGCATGTCAAAACTCCTTGATGCCCGACAAACGAAGATGTCGCAGTGAAAGTTCCCGTTGCGCTGGGGGCCATTATCTTCCTGAGCGGACGATGTTGTGGCGCTGCACCAGGCAGGCTTTGACCAATACGAACAGCGCTCATTCCCGATTCGGCCTCGAGGGAAAGATAATCCCACGCAGGTGTCATCCGCTTGTAAAAATAACGCCCTAAAGACACGTCGATGTTGATTGCACGCCTGTGCAATAGGGGTAGACGATGGGTAATGATGCGTTTCTTCAACTGCGCGGTTTGGAAAGCCACTATGGCAAGACGCAGGTCCTGAAGGATATCGATCTGACGATCCGCAAGGGTGAATTCGTCGCGTTGCTGGGCTCTTCGGGTTGCGGCAAGACGACGCTTCTGCGCATCATCGCAGGCTTCCTTTCGCCCTCCGCTGGTCAGGTCAGCGTCGGGGGCCGCGATATTACCCGCCATCAGCCCGACAAGCGCGGCATGGCGCTGGTTTTTCAGTCCTATGCGCTCTGGCCGCACATGACCGTTGGCCAGAATATCGGTTACGGGCTTAAGCTGCGCGGTATTCGTCGCGACGAGATTGCCCGTCGCGTTTCCGATCTGGCCGTCATGCTCGGGCTGACCGGGCTGGAGGGCCGCAAGCCGGCCAACCTGTCTGGCGGCCAGCGGCAGCGCGTGGCACTTGGCCGGGCGCTCGCCATCGATCCCGAAATCCTGCTTCTCGACGAGCCCCTGTCGAACCTCGACGCGCGGATCCGCTTGAGCGTCCGCCATGAGTTGCGGGCCCTGCAGAAACGGCTCGGCATCACCGCCGTCCACGTCACCCACGACCGCGAAGAGGCCATGGTGATGGCTGATCGCATCGTCATTCTAGACGGTGGCCGGATCGCCCAGCAGGGAGCACCGGAGGAGGTCTATAACCGTCCGGTTTCCTCCTTTGTCGCAGCCTTCATGGGTGCGGAAAACCTTGTTCATCTCAATGGCGTTCGCGATGGCGACGATTTCGTGCTGCAGCCGGGTGCCGCGGGCGAGGGCGGTCGTGTCCAGGTGGCGGGGCGGGGCCTCGCAAGCGGTGCCGTCGAGGCGCGCTTCCGGCCGGAGGCTGTTCGGCTGACGGATATCGATAGGCCTGCGACCGAACCCGGCGGGCGCTTCTTCGGGGAGGTCATGGCCGTCTCCTATCCGGGCGGCCAGTGGCGCCACGTCATCAAGGTCGGCGATCGCGAGATCATGGCGGATGCGGAGCGTGCGTTCACGCCCGGCCAGCCGGTCGCGGTGTTCGTGCCGGCCGCAGCACTCTTCCTGTTCAATTCGCCTTGCGGCGACCCCGTTTCCCGTACCGGCCTTTCCCCGGAGACGGCGAAAAATCAAGCCTGACCTTATCATCGTTTCGACTTCAATCTCTGGAGAGACCCATGAAGAGATTTTCCTACGCCGCCATCGCCGTCACGCTCGCGGCCTTTCCGGTCAAGGCCGCCGAACTGACGGTGGCCACCGCCGGCGACCAGAACATGGTCGATTACATCAACCAGTATCTCGGCCCGCTGTTTGAAAAGACCTATCCGGGCAACACAGTCCGCGCCGTCGGCACCGGCCCCGGCGATGCCGGCTCCCAGAAACTCCTGGAGCGTTTTGACGCCCAGGCTGCCGCCAAGGCTGAAAAATGGGATGTCGACGTTGCCGTCGTCCACGAAAAATTCGTTGGTCCGATGGTCACCAAGGCCTATCTTGCGAACTACCGCAGCGACATCGAAACCGGCAAGCTGGTGACCCGCGACAACGCCAAGATGGCGCTCGGCACCAATGTCGACGGTTATGTCATGCCGATGTTCAACAGCCAGACGGCGATTGCCTACAATCCGGACCTCGTGCCGAACCCGCCGAAATCCTATAAGGAGCTGGCAGACTGGGCAAAGGCCCATCCGAAACAGTTCGGCTATAACGGCATCAAGGGCGGCGCTTCGGGCGTGTCCTTCGTCATGGGCTGGATCTACGCTTTTGGCGATAGCGATGCCAACACGCTGATGAACGGCCCGTTCAATGCCGACGACACCAAGAAGTGGGACGGCGCCTTCAAGAGCCTTGCCGACTTTACCACCAATGCAACGCTGACGCCGGGCAATGCCGGCACGCTCGACCTTCTGTCGCGCGGCGAAATCGCCATGGGTCCGGTCTGGGTCGACATGTTCTATTCCTGGCAGGCCAGCGGCCAGCTGCCGCCGACCATGAAGCTGGTTCTGCCGGCTCCGGGCATGCCGGGCCAGCCGATGCATTACGTCATCCCGGAAAAGACTGCCCAGAAGGATCTGGCCGAGAAATTCGTGGCGCTTGCCACCAGCCCGAAGGTTCAGGCCGAAGGCATCGTCAAGCGCTTCAACTGGTATCCGGGCATCGATGCCGACAAGGTCAAGGCCGAACTCGACGACGCCACCTGGAACAAGCTGTTCGTCGATATCTCGCCGGCGGATCTCGCCGAAAAGGGTAAGCCTTTCCCGATTGCTCCGTACAACTCGGCGATCCTTGAGGCCTACGAGAAGTCGGTGAAGTAACAGTTGTTACGGCCGCGACAAGCACCTGCCTTTCACCCTCTCCCCGAACGCGGGGAGAGGGCCCATCGCGGCGGAAAGTGCCGGCCGGCGGATGAGCGGCGAACTCCCAGTGCCTCGGCCATCCGGTCGATGAAAACAAACAAGCTCCAGTAAGCGACCCCATGTCCAGACGTCTCCTTGGCCTCCTTCTCGTCCTGCCAGCGCTGGCGGTGATCGCGCTTCTCTTCATCCTGCCGCTGATCATGTCGGCGATCGGCGCGTTTCAGGTCGATGGTTCTTATGGCTTGGGCAATTTTTCGAAGGCCTTCGATCTCTACACGAAGGATATCATCTTCACCGTCGTCATCGTGTCGCTGTCGACCGTGCTGATCGGTCTCGCCTCGATCGCCATCGGCGGCTACCTGACGCTGGGCAACAACCCGGTCGCCGTCTCTATCCTGCGCTTTCTCTATCGCTGGCCGATGTTCATTCCCTTCATCGTCGTCGGGCAATTGATGCGGACCTTCCTTGCCAAGAACGGCATGATGAACAATACCGCCGTCAGCCTGGGGCTGATGACGCCGATGGAGACGATGAGCATTCTCGACTGGCGCGGCATCGTTTTCGCCTTCGTGTGGAAACAGACGCCGTTCGTGGCGCTTCTGGTCGCGGGCGCCATGGCGTCGCTCAATCGCGACACGATCGAGGCGGCGCGCAATCTCGGCGCATCGAACCTGCGTGTGCTTTTCGAAATCATCGTGCCGCAGGTGACCGTGACGCTGACTGTCGGCCTGATCCTCTCCTTCGTCACCATGATGTCGGTTCTCTCCGTCCCGCTGATGATCAATGCCCAGTCTCCCACCATGCTGACCGCCGACATCGCCTTCCGCGTCAATGCCTATGGCGATTACGGCGTCGCCAATGCGCTTGGGCTGATCTCGCTCGTGCTCGCGTCGTCGGTCGCGTGGATCTATCTCCGCATCAGCCTGAAGGAGCGGGCATGACCACGTTGCGCAAAAATCTGTCCGCCCTCTGGTGGGTGCCGCGCGGCATCATCTTCGGGCTGCTGGCCTTTTTCATCTTCGGCCCGCTGTTCAACATGCTGCTCTGGACCGTGACGGAGAAATGGTATTTTCCCCATACGTTTCCGCTCGAATACGGTTTCGGCTCCTGGGCAAAGGTTTTTGCACCGCGCGGCGGCGCGCTTGAATCGCTCGGCAATTCGCTGGTGGTGGCGCTGCTGACGGTGGCGGTCGCGCTGGCACTGGCGATCCCCGCCGGTTATGCGCTGGCGCGGCTGAAACTGCCGCTCAGGGGCGTCATCCTGCTCGCCTTCCTGATCCCGCAGGCGTTTCCGAACCTGACGGTCTATGTCAATATCGCCCGCATCTTCTACGAGATCGGACTTAACGGTACGATCCCCGGCGTGGTTCTGGTGCATGTCTCGCACGGCCTCGTGTATGCCGTATGGATCGCCACCGCCGCCTTTTCCGCGATCGATCCGGAACTGGAGCAGGCGGCGCGCAATATCGGTGCCGGGCCCATGCGCACTTTTCACGACGTGACGCTGCCGCTGGCCGCACCCGGCTTGATGGCCAGTGCCATTTTCGTTTTCCTCGAAAGCCTCGATGAATTCACCGGCAGCTTTTTCGTCGGCGCGCCCGATGTCAACATGCTGCCGCTGCTTCTCTACACGACCGCTTCCGGCGGCAATTACCAGATCGCTTCCATCACTGCTCTTCTCCTTCTCGTGCCCTCGCTGGTGTTCATGCTGGTAGTGGAGCGCTTCTTGAAAGCCGATGTGCTGTCGCGCGTTGGACAATGAGGTTGTTATGACCGAAGACGCCAAGAATGCCGGACGCATGCGCTTCGTCAGTGCCCAGCAAGTGGCGGAACTGGCCGGTGTTTCCCGTTCGGCCGTGTCGCGCACCTTTACCCAGGGGGCAAGCGTCGCGCCCGCAACCCGCGAAAAGGTGCTAACGGCGGCAAAGGCGCTGGGTTATCACGTCAATGATCTCGCGCGCGGCGTGCTCAACAACCAGAGCAGGCTGGTGGGGATCGTCGCGATGAAGCCGGAACTCGGGTTTCGCGCACATCTGACTGCAGCCCTTGCCAAGGCGCTGATAAGACGCGGCAGTATTCCCATCCTCATCAATACCGGACAGACGGAAGACGAGTTGCTGGCAGCCCAGAAGATGCTCATCGGTCACCGTGCGGAAGCGACGATCGTTCTGTCCGGTTCGCCACCGGCGGCGTTTTTCGAGGAAGCGCAGCGCAACGGACAGCCGCTGGTGATGATCGGCCGCTCGGAAGCCGATGCCGACCATGTGCGCGCCGGCAATGCCGAAGCATCGGGTGTCGCGGCCCAGGCGTTTGCCAAGGCCGGACGCCGCTATCTCGCGGTGGCTACATCTTCCTCCGGTACGCCCGCCATTCGTGAGCGCGAGACGGCTTTTGTGCAGGTGGCGCAGGCGGCGGGCTGTCTCACCGTGGTCGCGGAAGGCGGCAAGGAATCGGACTACATGACGGGCCTTTCGGCCGCCCGAAAACTGTTTGCTGGAAGCGATCACCCCGACGCGGTGTTCTGCGCCAACGATCTCATCGCTTTCGGCGTGATCGACCATCTGCGCGGGGAGCGGGATCTGCGGGTGCCGCAGGACGTGGCGGTGATCGGTTTCGACGACGTGCCGGAAGCGGCCTGGCTGAGCTACAGGCTGACGACCTTCCGGCAGGACCCGCTTGTAATGGCCGACCGTGCCGTGGACCTTCTGCAACGGCGCCTCGACAATCCCGGCGAACCGCCGTTTCAAGAGCGTGTCATCCCCGAATTGGTGGTGCGCGACAGTTTCTGGCCTGTTCTTGGGGCGGACGGGTAAGGCGGGCCGCAAGTTTCGGTCAGGCAATGGCGGGGTAACACGGTTTCCAGATACCCGAATCTGTCCTGACGGAGCCCCATGCAAAGCGCAAACCAGAAATATCGTGTCTCGGCCGCCGACGCCATCGTTGCGGAACTGATGACAGCCGCGGAGGCTATCGACGCCGTCAAGCCGCATCAACGCCGAATATTGGTGGCAAGGGCTGCGGCAGCGATCGAGACACAGCGGCAATTGCTCGACATCAGTGCCAGGGATGCATCGCTGCCGACCGGGATCGTGTCCGATCTCGATATGTTGCGTCGGGAAGGGGCGAGCCTGCCGGATCCGCTGGCGGCGCGTGTTCTGCGTCAGGTGGCCGACGAAATCCGTCGCCTGGCCGGTCTCGTCAAACACGCGATCTGACATTTGCGTCAGCTCGACCACGTGACATGCTTCCGTTAAATTTCATGGTTAATTTGTTAAGGCTCACAGGGGAGTGTGGGAACCGAACCGCGCAAGGCGCGTTCAAGACAGCACACGGGAGACACCATGATGTTCTTTAACAAGCCTGCCATCGCCGAGACCGCCACAGACGACATGTTCGCTACCGGCACCTTCGCCGACGGATTGTTGCAGCTGACAGAAAAGGAACTGGCCGAGTTTGCCCGCAAGGACTTTTCCGGCGCGTCCTTCCTGCGTGACTATGGCGCGCGGCGCCGTGTTTCTGAGTGCCGGATCGGGCAAATCTGATCCCTCTCAGCTTTCAGGTTTTCGAAGGCGTCTGCCGCTCGCGGCAGGCGCCTTTGTCGTTTGACGAGGCTTGATGGTGCAGGCTCATTCTTGGCTGGCATCATCCTTGATGCCAAGCGCGGTTTCGCTGCGGCGCACCAGCCACAGCACGATGATGCCGGCGATGGTGGCAAGAACAGCGATCAGCCACAGGCCCAGCCCGACGCTGAGGCCGATGGCGCCCGAAAGCCACATGCTGGCGCCGGTCGTCAGTCCCTGTACCGAACCGCGCGTGAAGACGACCACACCGGCCGCAAGGAAGGCGATGCCTCCCGTGACCGCTTCGATCAGGCGGATCGGGTCCATGCGCACCACGTCATCGGATGGGGCAAGACTGCCGATGAAGTGCAGGGCCACCAGTGTGAAGATCGTGACCGACAGGCCGATCAGCATGTTGGTGCGCAGGCCTGCCATGTTCTTGTTGATCCGTCGTTCGAGACCGATCAGTCCGCACAGGATCATGGCGCCGAACATGCGCGTGAGGAGGATCAGCGCCGGAACCGGGCCGTCATGCGAGAACTCTTCGGCAAGCGCCTGCAGCATCTTCGTTTCTTCCGATTGAGGTCGGGGGAGAACACGGCGGAAAGACCAAGGTTCCGTAACGTCAGGCGGGGAAGGGTGCGGCATGCTCGAGGTCCCCTACGGAGCCGCGCATGCCGCGGGCCGATCAGAGCCTGCCGGCCTGCAGAATGCCGCGCGTGACACTGCCCGTTGCCGGGTAGAGCGGTATGAGGCAGGCCTGCAGCGCGTGATAGATGTCGCCCTTGCCGGGGAAGAGGTCGTGTGAGGGAAGAAGATCTTCCGTCAGTTCCTCGTGCCACCCACCATGCGTGTGGTCGATGAAGCGGCGCTCGATGACGTTCCAGATCTTGCGATAGCTCTGTTCGTGGAAATCCGAGGGCAGGTGCTCGTTGAGGAAATGGGCCGCACCGGCGCCTTCGCAGGCCGGCCACCACAGCTTGTTGCGCTTGTCCGGCCTGTCATTCCAGTCGAGCGTGTAGAAGAAGCCGCCCTTGTCCCTGTCCCAGCCAAGTGCCATCGACTGTTCGAACAGCTTTTCTGCGGCACCCGGCATCCAGTCGTGCTTCTTGTCGCCCAACACCCAGAGCTGGAGGATCAGGCGTGCCCATTCCAGCCAGTGGCCGGGCGTGGTGCCGGCCGGTCGGAACATTTCGTTTTTGTGGTAATAGGCCTTGTCGATGGTCCAGAACGTGTCGAAATGTTCCGCGACCCGCCAGTTCACCGAGCCGGCGGCCCGGCGGATGATCAGGTCGGCAATGCGCTCGGCCTTGCGCAGATATTCAGCATTCCCTGTCGCCTCGAAGGCTGCCATCAGTGCCTCGGTGAGGTGCATGTTGGAATTCTGGCCGCGATAATTGCCGCCATCGAGCGGCCGCCAGTCGGGCGTGAATTCCTCCGCAATCGCCCCGTGTTCCTCATCCCAGAATCGGGTGTCGATGACCTCTGTGATGTCGGCGAGCATCCGGTCCGCCAAAGGATGATCGACAAGTTTGGCGGAGGAGGCGGCGAGCAGCACAAAGGCATGGCCATAGCCCTGCTTGTTGGCGTCCACCGGACCATCATTGCCGAGGGACCAGAAATAGCCGCCGTTCTCGGTGTCGCGGTGATGGTTCCAGAGATAAGCCATGCCGTGATCAACGACATCGGAGGCACCGGGACGGCCGAGCAGGGTGCCGATCGCAAAGCAATGAACAGCGCGGGCGGCGATGTGGATGCTGCGAACCTGTCCCTCGGCATCCAGCGGGCGGCCGCTATCGTCAAGATCGAAGAAGCCGCCTTTCGGATTGATTGACCGGTGCTGGAAAAAGCTGAAAAGCCCGTTGGCCTGGGCCTTCAACCACTCGCGATGCGCGGGACGGCGCGTCCAGTTGCCAAGGTCGCGATCTGCCAATTCCATGAGAATCCTCCAAATTCATGCAAAACAATGTGCCGAATGGCTATATAGGTCAGGCATGAGTCTGTCATCGGTCGATCCGCTAAAGGCAGAGGGCGAACGCCTGCGCGTCGCCTGCCATATATTGACATAAAGATATGTTTATGTGAACAGATCGTTCGAAATGCGTAAGTCAAGGGAGTGCGCCGTGTTCGACAATGTTTTCGGTCCTGAAGGGGCGGTGCGCGACGGCAAGGACGTATTCGAGGCGCTACGGAAAGCGGCAAGCGAGCGCATCCTCGTGCTCGACGGTGCCATGGGCACGCAGATCCAGAGCCTCGGCTTTGATGAGGATCAGTTCCGCGGCGATCGTTTCATTGGCTGCGCCTGCCATCAGCAGGGCAATAACGACCTTCTGATCCTCACCCAGCCCAAGGCGATCGAGGACATCCACTATCGCTACGCGATGGCGGGTGCGGATATTCTCGAAACCAACACTTTCTCCTCGACCCGCATTGCGCAGGCCGATTACGAGATGGAAGGTGCCGTCTACGACCTGAACAAGGAAGGCGCCGAGATCGTGCGCCGCGCCTGCCAGCGCGCCGAACGCGAGGATGGCAAGCGTCGTTTCGTGGCTGGCGCCATCGGCCCGACCAATCGCACCGCCTCCATTTCACCTGATGTCAACAATCCCGGTTTCCGCGCCGTTTCCTTCGATGAATTGCGCATCGCCTACGGCGAGCAGATCGACGGTCTAATCGATGGCGGCGCCGACATTATCCTGATCGAAACCATTTTCGATACGCTGAATGCCAAGGCGGCCATTTTCGCCTGCAAGGAGCGTTTTGCCGCCAAGGGCATTACCCTGCCGGTGATGATTTCCGGCACGATCACCGACCTTTCCGGCCGCACGCTGTCGGGCCAAACGCCGACGGCCTTCTGGGATTCGGTCAGCCATGCCAATCCGTTCACGATCGGGCTCAACTGCGCGCTCGGTGCCGATGCCATGCGTCCGCACCTGCAGGAACTGTCTGCCGTTGCCGATACGTTCATCTGCGCCTATCCGAATGCCGGCCTGCCGAACGAGTTCGGCCAGTATGACGAAACGCCGGAAATCATGGCGCGTCAGGTGGAGGGTTTTGCCAAGGAAGGCCTCGTCAACATCGTCGGCGGCTGCTGCGGTTCGACGCCGGACCATATTCGCGCGATTGCTGAGGCTGTCGCAAAACACAAGCCGCGCCCGCTGCCGGAACACAAGCCGTTCATGTCGCTGTCGGGTCTGGAACCCTTCACGCTCACCAAGGACATTCCGTTCGTCAATGTTGGCGAGCGCACCAACGTCACCGGCTCGGCGAAATTCCGAAAGCTGATTACGGCCGGTGATTACACCGCTGCTCTCGCCGTTGCCCGCGATCAGGTGGAGAATGGCGCGCAGGTCATCGACGTCAACATGGACGAAGGCCTGATCGACTCAGAGAAGGCGATGGTCGAGTTCCTGAACCTGATCGCCGCTGAGCCGGATATCGCCCGCGTGCCGATCATGATCGATAGTTCCAAATTTGAGATCATCGAGGCGGGCCTTAAATGCGTGCAAGGCAAGTCGATCGTCAACTCGATCTCGCTGAAAGAGGGCGAGGAGAATTTTGTTCGTCAGGCGAAGCTTGTGCGTTCCTATGGCGCCGCCGTCGTGGTCATGGCCTTCGATGAAACGGGGCAGGCAGACACCTATGAGCGCAAGGTGGAAATCTGCATGCGCGCCTATAAAATCCTGACGGAGCAGGCTGGTTTTCCGCCGGAAGACATCATCTTCGATCCGAACGTGTTTGCGGTCGCCACCGGCATTGAGGAACACAACAATTACGGCGTCGACTTCATCGAGGCGACCCGCACGATCCGCGAAAAGATGCCGCTCGTGCATATTTCCGGAGGTGTTTCGAACCTGTCCTTCTCGTTCCGCGGCAACGAGCCGGTGCGCGAGGCGATGCATGCCGTGTTCCTCTACCATGCCATCCAGGCGGGCATGGACATGGGCATCGTCAATGCCGGCCAGCTGGCAGTCTACGACCAGATCGACCCGGAATTGCGCGAAGCCTGCGAGGACGTGGTGCTGAACCGCCGCGCCGACGGCACCGAGCGGCTGCTGGAAGTGGCCGAGCGTTTCCGTGGTGGTCCGGGCCGCGAGGCAAAGGTGCAGGATCTGTCCTGGCGCGAACGCTCGGTGGAAGAGCGTATCTCGCATGCGCTCGTCAACGGCATTACCGAGTATATCGAAGCGGACACGGAAGAGGCGCGCCAACAGGCCGAGCGTCCGCTGCATGTCATCGAAGGCCCGCTGATGGCTGGCATGAATGTGGTGGGCGACCTGTTCGGCTCGGGCAAGATGTTCCTGCCGCAGGTGGTGAAGTCGGCCCGTGTGATGAAGCAGGCCGTGGCCGTGCTTCTGCCCTACATGGAGGAAGAGAAGCGCCTCAACGGCGACGATCAGCGCAAGGCCGCCGGAAAAATTCTGATGGCGACCGTGAAGGGCGATGTCCACGATATCGGCAAGAACATCGTCGGCGTCGTGCTGGCCTGCAACAATTACGAGATCATCGATCTTGGCGTCATGGTCCCGGCGACGAAAATTCTCGAGACGGCGGTTGCCGAAAAGGTGGATGTCATCGGGCTGTCCGGCCTGATCACCCCGTCGCTCGACGAGATGGTGCATGTCGCCGCCGAGATGGAACGGCAGGGGCTGGCTATCCCGCTGCTGATCGGGGGCGCCACGACCAGCCGTGTCCATACCGCGGTGAAGATCCATCCGGGTTATAACAAGGGCCAGACGGTCTATGTCACCGACGCCTCGCGCGCGGTCGGGGTGGTGTCGAATCTGCTCGCCGAAGATGGCCGCGAAAACTACGTGGCCGACATCCGCGCGGAATACGCCAAGGTTGCGGCAGCGCATGCCCGCTCGGAAGCTGAAAAGGTTCGCCTGCCGCTCGCGCGTGCCCGTGAAAACGCCCAGATGGTGGATTGGGCGGCCTACCAGCCGGTCACGCCGCAGTTCTTCGGCACGAAGGTTTTCGAGACCTACGATCTGGAAGAGCTGTCGACATATATCGACTGGACGCCGTTCTTCCAGACCTGGGAGTTGAAGGGGCGATATCCCGCCATTCTCGAGGACGAGAAGCAGGGGGAGGCCGCACGCCAGCTTTTTGCCGACGCGCAGGCGATGCTCAAGCAGATCATCGAGGAAAACTGGTTCCGTCCCCGTGCGGTGATCGGTTTCTGGCCGGCCAATACGGTGGGTGACGATATCCGGCTATACACTGACGAAAGCCGGACGGAGGAGGCGGCAACGTTCTTCACCCTGCGTCAGCAGCTTTCCAAGCGCGATGGCCGCCCCAATGTAGCGATGTCGGACTTCGTCGCACCGGTAGACAGCGGTTGCGCGGATTATGTCGGCGGCTTCGTTGTTACCGCCGGTATCGAGGAAGTAGCAATCGCCGAGCGGTTCGAGCGCGCCAATGACGATTATTCCTCGATCCTCGTGAAAGCATTGGCCGATCGTCTCGCCGAGGCCTTTGCCGAACGTATGCATCAGCGTGTGCGCCAGGAATTCTGGGGGTATGCGCCGGACGAAACTCTCACCAATGAAGAACTGATCCACGAGGACTATGCGGGCATCCGCCCGGCACCCGGTTATCCGGCCCAGCCCGACCATACGGAAAAGGCAACCTTGTTCCGCCTGCTTGACGCGACGGCGACGACCGGAGTCGAACTGACGGAAAGCTACGCCATGTGGCCGGGTTCTTCCGTGTCCGGCCTCTATATCGGTCACCCGGAGAGCTATTATTTCGGCGTCGCCAAGGTGGAACGCGATCAGGTGCAGGATTATGCGGCCCGCAAGGGCATGGCGGTACAGGAAGTCGAGCGCTGGTTGGGTCCGGTGCTGAACTATGTGCCGCAGGGGGCGACGAAGGACGAGGCTGCCTGAGCCATTTCGCTGCAACACCGTCATGCTCGGGCCCGTCCCGAGCATCTGCTACGTCGCGATTTCGGCGACGTGCTTAGGCCCTCGGGACAGACCCTCGGGACAGGCCCGAGGGTGACGCCAACAGGGGTGGCGGCGTTCAGAACAGCAGCAATCCAAGCCGATCCAGTGTTAGGCGGCACTGCCGACACAAAACCTCGTTGCGACCACCGCGATAATAGCTGAGAGCGATGACGGCGCCGTAAAGCGCCCAGCCTTCCGCTCGCAGCCAGTCTTCATCCTTCAAGCCGAGAGCGTTGCGAAAATGCTCGCGAGCGGTTGGATCGATGAAGACCCACGCGGCAGCATAATCTGCAGCCGGATCTCCAACGGCTGCCAGGCCCCAGTCGAGGACCGCGTGCAGGCGGCCGTGGCGCGCAAGCAGGTTGTCGGCCTTCAGATCACCATGCAGCCAGACGGATTTTTGGGGCAGGGAAAGCGCGCAGGCGCGTTTCCAGAGTTCGTGCGCGGTCTTGATGTCGATCTCGTCAGCGAGACTGTCGATGGCGGGCAGGGTGACAGGGGAAAGATCATCGAGAGCGACGCCGCGGCGGTGATTGGCCGGACCGGAGCGCGGAGCGCCGGTCGTGTCCTTCTGGTGCAGGGCATGCAGGAATGCCGCGAGATATTCTGCTGCCTGAAACGGGTCGGAGATCATGTCCGGTGTTGCAAGATCGCCTTCCAGCCAGTCGAAAATGCCGAAATCGACGGATTGGCCAACATTGGCTGTGCCGCGATACCGCAGGTTCGGCACCGCCAGCGGCAGGCCCTGCATATGCGGCAGCCAGTCGAGTTCCTTGGCTGTGACTGCAACGGATTCCCTGCGGCGCGGAAGCCGCAGCAGAAGATCATCGCCGATCCGGTATAACGCGTTGTCAGTGCCGGACGAGGCGAGACGTCTGAAGGGCAGGTCAGCCCATTGCGGCGTTTGATCTGCAATCAGCTGCCGAACACGGCTTTCGGGAAGAAAAAGATCGTCGTCATGCATGGCCCAACGATAATCGACGTGTGTGACACCCGCATGGCGAGTGCTTTCGTCTCAGTTCAGTTCTCTTGGCTGAGCGCGTCACGCATGGCGCGAATAACGAGAATAGAAGAGAGTTCGCCGGCGCCCGGGGCGGGAAGACCCGCAGGCCGTTCTTCCGCTGCCTCGGTCGCGGCCTTAAGACAGGCGGAGAGGCTGCCGCCGGCGGCGGATTCGATTGCATAGGCCTTTGCCGCACGCAGCCAGACGCTGGCGATCTCGGCGCCGCCCGGTTCGCGTTCGGCATGGTCGCGAAAGCTGGTGGCCATGGCGGCGAAGGCGCTGCCGAAATCCTCAGACAGGACCGAGCGCTTGCGCATCAGGGCACTACCGGCGCGGCGAAAGGCGCTGGCGTAGAGGCGCGGAGCAACGCCCGGGATGGTCAGAAGGGTTTCTGCGGCGAGGTCGAAATAGCGCCCTGGCGTCCATTCGGACGGTTCGAGACCAGCAAGTTCGGCCTCGATCGCGTCGAACATATCCGGCGTCACGGCACCGTGGTCGCCCCGGCCTTCATGGTCGGTCAGGCGTACCAGGCGGTGGCTGTTTTCGTTGATCGCCACGGCGATTTCGGAAAACATCTCGAAGATCGAAACGCTGTCGGTGTTCCGCATGAACCCTGCCTTTGTTTCCTGTGCCTGATCCGGTCTGTCAAAAAGCTCCCGGCTTGGCAAGGGTAGAAAGCCCGTCGGATCAAGCCGCTGCTTGAAGATCGCAAACGGATTTTATGCCCGGGTGGCACGATCAGGCGGGCGGCGCATGCGGTTCCGCGCCACCCAGACTGCGGCAGAACCGGGGTTTCCATCGGGCAGTGGCCGCGTTGGTCTGGAGCTCTGTCGCAAGGCTCGCAGCGGCGCTTGCAGAATTTTATGCCAACCCCTACCCGTCATCACAAAATGCGGCGCGGATCGTTTTCCACAAGCAATCCCTAAAGTTCAATCCCGGATCACCAGCAGGTCGCCAGCGGAAAAGCGCAGCGTGACGATCTCCTCGGGCGCGGGCATGACGAGATCCGGCGAATTGAACATGTCAAATGAGATGACGTTGCCGCCGACATCGATGCGGGTCCGCACGACGGAGCCGAGAAAGTTGGCGGAAACCACCTTTCCGGTCAGTGCCGTGTCGCCCTTGGCGCTTTCGGCCAGAGAGCCGGCTTCCGGACGCAGCGCGAGCGAGATCATGTCGCCACCTGCCTTGTCGGCGATCGCTTGACGCAGGGTGATCGTCTGGTCGCCGATCTTTACCAGACCGACTGCCGGATCAACGACTGTGGCTTCGATAATGTTGAGCGTGCCGACGAAGGAGGCGACGAAACGCGTGGCCGGACGGTTGTAGATATCCGACGGGCTGCCGATCTGGTCGGCGCGACCGGCATTCATGACGACGATACGGTCTGAAATCGACAGCGCCTCTTCCTGGTCATGGGTGACGAAGACCGTCGTGATGCCGAGCTGGCGCTGGATCTGGCGGATTTCCTCGCGCAGCGACACGCGGATTTTTGCGTCGAGGGCCGACAGCGGCTCGTCGAGGAGCAGGACCTGGGGTTTGGGCGCAAGAGCGCGCGCCAGCGCCACGCGCTGCTGCTGGCCGCCGGACATCTGGTAGGGATAGCGTTCGGCCAAGTGCTCGAGATGGATGAGTTTCAGCATCTCCCTCACGCGTGTTTCGATCTCCGCCTTGGGTTGGCCGGCGACCTTCAGGCCGAAGGCGACGTTGTCGAACACGGTCATGTTGGGGAAAAGCGCATAGGCCTGAAACACCATGCCGATATTGCGCTGATTGGGTTTCAGCCGCGTCTGGTCGCGGCCGTCGATATGGATCGTGCCGTCGCTTGGCGGTTCGAAACCGGCAATCATGCGCAGGATCGTCGTCTTGCCGCAGCCGGATGGGCCGAGGAAGGAAATGAACTCGCCCTTTTCGATCGCCATGTTGAAATCATGCACGACCTGGGTCTGGCCAAAGCTCTTCTTGATGTTTGCGAGCGCGAGAAAGGGCATGGATCAAACCTTGTAAGGACGGGATTGTGTCAGCTTACCGAAGCGCGACACGAACTGGATTAGGCCCATGGAAAGCCATGTGATGGCAAAGGCGATGATCGCGAGCGCGGACGGCTCATAGGCCTTGTTGGCGCCGACAAGCTGAAGATAGGGGCCGAAGGCCGGGCGGTTCAGGAGCGCTGCCATGGTGAATTCGCCGATCACGATGGCAAAGGTGATGAAGGCGCCCGACAGCACGCCCGACATGACGTTGGGAAAGATGCAGCGGAACAGGATGGTCGGCCACTTGGCGCCAAGGATTTCGGCGGCCTCCGTCAGCGTGCGCACATCGATCGTGCGCATCGCGGTATCGACCGAGCGGTACATGTAGGGAAGCGACAGGGTGATGTAGGACATCACCAGAAGGATGTTGGTGCCGAGGACGGAACCTGTGAAGGGAATATAGGAGGAGGAATTGTAGAGCCGCAGATAGCCGAAGACGATGACGATGGCTGGAATGACCAGCGGCATCAGCGTCACGAACTCGACAAAGGGTCGCATCTGCGGGAGGCGCAGCCGCACCCAATAGGCGGTCGGCACCACCAGCAGCATGCCGAAGGCGATGGTAAGCAACGCCATCATGATCGAGAATCCGAATGTCTGCTGGAACTGCAGGTCGGAAAATACCGACCCGTAGGCATCGAACGAATACTCGCCGCGACGCATGCGCAGCGAGAATTCGAACGTGCCCAGCAGCGGCACGAAGAAGTATATGACGCCGACGGCGATCGCGAGCCAGGCGAAGAATTTGCTCATTTTCATGGCGCCCTCACTTCTGCCAGCGTTCGGCGCGCATGCGCAGCCAGATGTAAAGCACGTTGGACAGGCCGGTGATGACGATCATGCCGAGCGCCAGCGCGTAACCGAGATTGGGGTTGTGCAGCACGTCGCCGCGGATTTGTGCGTAAAGCAGGATCGGCACGATGTTGAGCGAGGCGCCGGTCAGCGCGTAGGCTGTGGCGATGGCGCCAAAGGCGTTCGCAAATAGAAGCAGCGAGGTGCCGAGCAGGCTTGGCCACAGGATGGGCAGGGCAACCATGCGCCAGTATTGCCAGGCGGACGCGCCAAGAATTTCCGAAGCCTCGCGCCATTCCTTCTTCAACCCGTCGAGCGCCGGTGTCAGGATCAGCACCATCAGCGGGATCTGGAAGAACATGTAGGTAATGGTGAGACCGAAGAAGGACAGGAGGTTAAAGCCCGTCGAATAGAGATTGAAACCGAACCATTCGCGCAGGAAAACCGTGACGAGCCCGGTGCGGCCGAGCGTCGCGATAAAGGCGAAGGCAAGCGGCACGCCGGCAAAATTGGAGGCAACGCCGGAAAAGGTGAGGAGGCCATTGCGGATCCACGAGGGCAGGCCCCCGAGTACGATCGCCCATGCCAGGAAAAAGCCGATCAGCGCGCCACCCAGCGAGGAGGCCAGCGAAACCCGGATCGAGATCCAGTAGGCCGACAGGATGGTCGGCGTGAACAGGTCGGCAATATTCTGGAACGTGAACCGGCCGTCAGGCGTGAAAAAAGCGCCGGTGACGAGGTAAAGCGTCGGCACGATAAGGAACATCAGCGCAAAGATCATGAAGGGGGCTATGCCGAGCCAGTCGATGATCGTGCGGCGGTCGATGAGGGGGGATGCGGTGGACATCAAGGCCGCCGTTTCTGCCGGAGGAAGGAAGACCTCCCCGCACCAGGCGGGGAGATCGATTGCCATCGATTACTGGATGTTGGCGCCGACGACCTTGTCCCACTGCGTGGTGATCGCGGTCTTGCCCTTGTCCTGCTCGTCGAGCGTCGGGAACTTGGCCTTTTCATAAGCGGCTGCCGGCGGCAGGGCGTCAAGCAGGTCCTTCGGGATCTTGTTGTTCTTGGCAAGATCGTTGAAGCGGATCGGGTGGCAATAGCCCTTCAGGTAAGCCAGCTGGCCTTCGTCGGAATAGATGTGTTCCATCCACAGCTTGGCGGCGTTCGGGTGTGGTGCGTAGGCCGAGATCGCCTGGACGTAGACACCGGCAACGACGCCCGATTCCGGAACGACGACTTCGAGCGGCGGGTTGCCCTTCAGCGTGTCGCGCCAGGACAGACCGTTATAATCCCAGGCGATGACGATCGGGGTGGACCCCTGTGCAAGCGAAGCCGACTTGCCGATGACAGGCACGAAATTGCCGGCCTTGTTGATTTCGGCAAACAGCTTCAGGCCGGCTTCGCCAGCCTTGGTGGCATCTGTTTCGCCAGCGGCGATACCGGCGGCGTAAACGCCCTGAACGGCCTGGTTGGACGAGCGCGGATCACCGGCCAGCGCAACCGAATTGGCATAGTCCGAACCGGTGAGGTCCTTCCAGTCCTTGGGCACGTTCTTGACGATGTCGGTGTTCACGATGAAGGACAGAACGCCGTAATAGTCGCCGTACCAGTAGCCTTCTGCGTCCTTGGCGTCGTCCGGGATCGAATCCCAGGTGGAGACCTTGTAGGGCTGGATCAGCTTTTCAGCCTTGGAGGACGGGCCGAAGGAGAGACCGACGTCGATGACGTCAGGCGCCTGCGGGCCGGTATTGCCCTTGTTGGCCTTGATGGCTTCGATCTCGTCGCCGGAGCTCGCATCCGGGTTCAGCTCGTTGACTTCGATACCGTACTTGGTCTTGAAGCTGGAGATGATCTCACCGTAATTGCACCAGCTGTGGGGCAGGGCGATGGTGGTGAGCGAGCCTTCCTTCTTGGCGGCCGCGATCAGCTCTGCGCTCGGCTCTGCATAGGCAAAGCCGGTCGAAGCGATGACCATGGCGGTGGTGACGGACAGAAGACGTCTGGTCTTGGTGATCACGGTATCCTCCTGGGTTTCAGAACGTGTCGGCGACACTCGTAGAACCGGTTTATGTAGCGTATGTGACAGTATGCACAGCCGCCAAAGCATCAATGCAAATGCTTGGATTTCCACTGTTTTCAGTGGCTATCCGTGGTTTTGGCGATCGTTTTTGCCGCCACGCCGGAAAAGACGGCTGCGCTCGAACAGATTTTCCAGCGAATGGATGCGATCGCGTGTGGCTTGCCATTCCGCGCTTTGCACGGCTTCGATCAGCGCCTCTACCACGAACAGGGTGACGACGGAGGAATCCCAGGCCGACGGGGCCTCGATGCGCATCTTGAAGATGTGGCGGGCCGAATGGGCGACAGGCGAGGCCCACAGATCGGTAAACAAGACGATGACGACGCCGGCAGCGCTTGCGGCTTCCGCCAGCGTCGCCATCTCCTGCTCGTAACGGCGGATATCGAAAATCACCAGGACGTCGCCCGCATTCATGTTGATCACATGCTGCGGCCAGGAACTGGAATTGTTGGAAATCAGCGTCGTGCGCGGCCGGATGACCTGCATATGCGTAAAGAAATATTCGGCCAGCGACCCGGTGATGCGACCGCCGACGAAATAGATGTGACGATCGAGATCGCGCAGCAGCGCGCTCGCCCCATCGAAGGCAGCGATGTCGATTTCGGCCAGCGTGTCGCGCAGGTTGTCGGTGACGGCTTCGGCGAAACGGTTGAGGATGTGCGTATCGGGCGCGCGTGCCGCCCATAGGTCCTGCCACTGATCGTGTTTGGCGATTGGATTGGAGATCGTCGCTTCCAGCTCCTGGTGCAGGCGCGCCTGGAATTCCGGATAGCCCTTGAAGCCCAGTTTTTGCACGGCGCGCGCCACCGTTGCCGTCGAAACGCCGGCGTTTTCAGCGGTCGCGGTTATGCTGCCAAGCCCTGACACCGGATAATTCTCCAGCAGGCTATCCGCCAGTCGTCTCTCGGTCGGTGTCAGGCCGTCGTAGTGCCGGCGAATGACGTCTGACACGGTGCGCAAGATGTCTGGCACGGATGCTTGTTCCCCTCCGGTCTTTGCCGGTTGGCGAAATTAACAGCCGGAAGAGCATTTCTGTCAATGGAGGCGCTGAAAAGATTTTTTCAGAGAACCGATTGACCTTGTGCAAAAGATGAAGAATTCTTTTCTTCAATCTTCGTTAACGAATGCGGCGGGGCTCTGCATGCTCATTCGGTCGGCAGTTCTGACAGAGGCGGATGGCAACGCCGTCGCGGTGGAAAACCCGGGCGGCCGTGGCGATGTCCTGTTGATCTGCGAACATGCGTCCAACCGCCTGCCGGAGGCCTATGGCGATCTTGGCCTGCCGACAGAGGCGCTCGTCTCGCACATCGCATGGGATCCGGGTGCGCTTGCCGTCGCGCAACTGATGGCGAAAAACCTCGATGCCGTCCTCATTCATCAGCGCTTTTCGCGGCTGATTTACGATTGCAATCGCCCCCCGATCTCACCGGCGGCGATGCGGGATGTCAGCGAGGTCTTTCGAATTCCCGGCAACGAGAACCTGTCGGAGGTGGAAAAATCGCAGCGCACCACGGCGCTTTACCTGCCGTTCAAGGGGCATATTGCCGAGGAAATCGCGGCAAGACGAGAAGCGGGAAGGGCGACCGTACTTGTGACGGTACATAGTTTCACGCCGGTCTATTATGGCCGCAAGCGCGAGGTCGAGATCGGTATACTGCACGACAGAGACAGCCGGCTGGCGGACCGCATGCTGACGGCGGCGGCCAATACCAGTCTGTACCGGATCGCCCGCAACGAACCTTACGGGGCCGCCGACGGTGTGACCCATACGCTGGAAGTCCATGCCATCCCGGCCGGGCTTCTCAATGTCATGATCGAGATAAGGAACGATTTGGTAGACGACGAAATCGGCCAGGGAGTCGTGGCCGATTTTCTCACGGGCCTCTTGCGGGAAAGCCTCGCCGAGACCTCGGACTCCTAAGGGAACAGCACTGCCGTCCGTACGCACCGAAATATCGGGCGGCGGACACGAACTGAACTGGGGGCGCTGCCCGGCCATTGTGGCCGGTCGCCTGTTTTTTCTTTGATCAGGAGAGAAGGCATGGAACGTTCATCATCCGGCGTCAGCTACAAGAAGGCTGACGCATCCTATTTCGAAAAAAGGCATCTTTCCCGTTATGCGGGCGTGTGGTCCCTCTGGGCGCTCGGTGTCGGTGCCGTTATTTCAGGCCATTTTTCCGGCTGGAATTTTGGTTTCGCCACCGGCGGCTGGGGCGGCATGCTGGTTGCCGGCATCATCATCGCGGTCATGTATCTCGGCCTGACCTTTTCGATCGCTGAAATGAGCCCGGCGCTGCCGCATACGGGGGCCGCCTATTCCTTTGCCCGCACGGCCATGGGGCCGTGGGGCGGGTTCGTCACCGGTCTTTGCGAAAATGTCGAATACGTGTTGACCCCGGCCGTCATCGTCACCTTCATCACCGCCTATGTGAACACTATTTTGGGTCTGGATGCGGCCTACTCGCCGATGCTCTGGGTGTTCTTCTACGCGGTCTTCCTTGGCCTCAACATCTTCGGGCTCGAACTGTCGTTCAAGGTGACGCTGGTCATTACCCTGATATCTCTGGCTGTGCTGGTATTCTTCTGGATCAGCGCCATCCCGAACATGGATTTTTCCCGATGGGCGCTGAATATCGGCGTCGGGCCTAACGGTGCACCGATCGAATTGCCGGACGGCAATGGCGACTGGTTCCCCTTCGGGTTTTCCGGTGTTCTTGCCACGCTGCCCTTTGCCGTCTGGCTGTTCCTTGCCATCGAACAACTGCCGCTGGCGGCCGAAGAATCGGTCGATCCGAAGCGTGACATGCCAAAAGGCATCATTCTCGGCATCATCACGCTGATGATCTCGGCGTTCATGATCGTGCTTCTCAACCCGTCGCTGCCGGGCGTGGGTGCCTTCCATCTCGGTTCGGCGCTCGAGCCGTTGCTCGACGGTTTCAAAGCGGTCTACGGTGACAGCGGTGTGGTCATTCTTGGCCTGGTCGCGCTCACCGGCCTGATCGCCAGCTTCCATACCATTCTCTACGCGCAGGGCCGGCAGATCTATTCGCTGTCGCGGGCCGGCTATTTCCCGACCGCGCTTTCCGTCACCCATCACCGCTTCCGCACGCCGCACGTTGCCATGCTGACGGGCGCCGGTATCGGCCTGGCCGTCATGCTGGCGATCTGGTTCGCGCTGGGGGCAGAAGCGGGCGGTAGCGTCATCGGCGCGGTACTAATCAACATGGCGGTATTCGGGGCGATGTTCTCCTACATCATGCAGGCGATTTCCTTCATCCTGCTCAGAAAGAACCTGCCCCATATCGAGCGGCCGTTCCGCTCGCCGCTTGGCATTCCCGGCGCGGTACTGACGATCCTGATCGCCTGCGTAACGCTGGTCTATCAGGTGCAGGATCCGAATTTTACAAAGGGCGTGCTGTGGGTGGCCGTCTGGTTTGCCGTGGCGATCGCCTATTTTGCGCTGATTGGTCGTCACAAGCTGATCCTCTCGCCGGAAGAGGAGTTCGCGCTGGAACACAAGGAGAAAGCGCTCGCCGCAACAGCCGCGGCACGCGCCTGATCTTACAAACCGCAATGCCGGCGGCATCGCCGCCGCCGGCGCTTTTCTTCGATTGTTTTTCAAGCAATGGGTTCAGGCATGGCCAAGGCATACAGTTTCGAAGAGTTGAAGGCCGATGTCGCGGGCGGCGTCATCGATACGGTTCTGGCCTGCCAGGTCGACATGCAGGGCCGGCTGATGGGCAAGCGCTTCCAAGCCGAGTTTTTCGTCGAAAGCGCATGGGAGGAAACGCACAGCTGCAACTATCTGCTTGCCACCGATTTCGAGATGGAAACGGTCGGCGGCTACAAGGCGACAAGCTGGGAAAAGGGCTATGGCGACTACGTTATGAAGCCGGACCTTTCGACGCTTCGCCGCGTGCCCTGGTTGGATGGCACGGCGTTGGTTCTATGCGATGTGCTCGATCATCACACCCGTGAGGAGGTGCTTCATTCGCCGCGCGCCGTCTTGAAAAGGCAGGTGGCGCGGCTGGAGGCCATGGGCATGAAGGCCTTCATGGCGACCGAACTCGAATTTTTCCTGTTCGACCAAACCTACGAACAGGCGCAGGCATCCGGTTATCGCAGCCTGAAACTGGCAAGCGCCTATAACGAGGACTATCACATCTTCCAGACCACTAAGGAAGAGGATGTGATGCGGGCCATCCGTACCGGCCTGCAGGGCGCGGGCATTCCGGTCGAAAATTCCAAGGGCGAGGCGTCGGCGGGGCAGGAGGAGATCAATGTCCGGTACACCGATGCGCTGACCATGGCCGACCGCCACGTGATCGTGAAGAACGGATGCAAGGAAATCGCCTTCCTCAAGGGCAAGGCCATCACCTTTCTCGCCAAGTGGCATTATTCCGCCGCCGGCTCCTCGTCGCATATCCATCAGTCGCTGTGGAGCGCCGACGGCAAGACGCCTTTGTTCTTCGACAAGGATGGTGAATGCGGCATGTCGGACACCATGCGGCATTACATGGCCGGCCTGCTCGCCCATGCCGGTGAGATCACCTATTTCCTGGCGCCCTATATCAATTCCTACAAACGTTTTGTAGCCGGCACGTTCGCGCCGACCAAAGCGGTATGGTCGAAGGACAATCGCACCGCCGGTTATCGTCTCTGCGGCGAGGATACCAAGGCGGTGCGTGTCGAATGCCGTGTCGGCGGCGCCGACCTTAATCCCTATCTTGCCATGGCGGCGCTGATTGCCGCCGGCATTGACGGTATCGAAAAGAAGATGGAACTGGAGCCGGCCTTCGTCGGCGATGCCTATGGTGTCAAGGACGTGCGCGAAATTCCGGTGACCCTGCGGGCGGCGACCGAGGTGATGACCGGATCAAGCATGCTTCGGGAAGCTTTCGGAGACGACGTTATCGATCACTACACGCGGGCGGCCCGCTGGGAGCAGGAGGAATACGACCGGCGCGTGACCGATTGGGAAGTGGCAAGAGGGTTTGAACGCGCATGAGGAAACCACAGTCAGCCATGCGAGATTGTTGAGTTTTCCTCGATGACCGCCTAGGTTGCGTTTGAGCTTTCAAGGGTGAGGCCATGACCAAGATCGACAGTGACTGGTTTTATGCGAGGCTGAAGGAAATCGGCTCGTCCGGCAGTGAGCTTGCCAAGTTTCTTAAACTCGATCCCAGTTCCGTTTCCCGCATGCTGAAAGGTGAGCGCAAAATGAGTGCGGAGGAGCAGGACGGGGTTGCCGAATACCTCAAAGTGTCGCCGCTGGAAATCGCCGCACGCCGGCGGGGCGGGGCCGCCGGTTTCGCCGAGGATAATCAGAGTAGCTACGATAGCGCGCTCAAAGCTTCCGACACAGCAGTCGATCTGGACAATCGAAACGCGGGTCAGGACGGTCTCAATCTCGAGGCCAGCAATTTCTACGATCGGGTACGGGGATGCATGAAGGGAACCGTGACGATCTTACCGGGTGTGGATCTGACGGCGCCTTTCGATGCGGATTGGGCTGCGTCATATGAGAGCTGACCGTTATCTGTTCGATACCTGCGCATTGATCTACCTTGCGGAGGACGAAGCCATTCACCTTGAAGCGCAACGCGTGCTGCGCGGTATCGAGCCGGTTTCGGACCGGATCTGGGTTTCGGTTTTCTCCGCTTGGGAGATTGGCATGTTGGTCGGCAAGGGGCGCATGATCATGCGCAGGGATCCGAAACTGTGGTTCGATGATGCGGTAGCGAAACTGGCGGCGCGGCAGGCAGGCGTGTCATCGGATATACTGATGAAATCCTGTTTCCTGCCTGATCCGATCCATCGGGACCCTGTCGACCGCATTCTCATTGCCACGGCGCGGGAACACGACCTCACCATCATCACGCGTGATCGCGCAATCCTCGACTACGGTGCTGCGGGCCATGTCCGCACACTCGCCTGCTGATAGCTTGCTGAACTGGGAGTTCTTTTGGAAATGACGATGATCCAATGCATTTCGCCGGTCGATGGTTCGGTTTACGCCGAGCGGCCGGTGCTCTCGCTCGATGCGGCAAAGGCTGCGGTGGAACGTGCCCGAAAAGCCCAGAAAAGCTGGGCCAAACAGCCGCTGGAAGAGCGTGTGCAACTGGTGCTGAAAGGTGTCGCCCGGCTCAACGAGATGATTGACGAGGTGGTGCCGGAACTGGCCTGGATGATGGGGCGTCCGGTACGTTATGGCGGCGAGTTCAAAGGTTTCAACGAGCGTTCCAATTACGTGGCGTCCATCGCCGCTGACGCCTTGAAGCCGATCGACGTGGAGGACAGCCAGACTTTTGCGCGGCGCATAGAGCGCGAACCACACGGTGTGGTTTTCGTCATCGCGCCTTGGAATTATCCGTACATGACCGCCATCAACACGGTGGCGCCGGCGCTGATGGCCGGCAATACCGTCATAATAAAACATGCGGCCCAGACCCTGCTGGTGGGCGAGCGCATGGTGCGCGCCTTTGTCGAGGCCGGCGTGCCAGAGGATGTGTTTCAGAACGTCTTTCTCGACCATGAGACCAGTGCAGCGCTGATTGCCGCCGGCTCGTTCAACTTCATCAACTTCACCGGATCGGTGGAAGGCGGGCGCGCCATCGAGCGGGCTGCGGCCGGGACCTTTACCGGGCTTGGGCTGGAATTGGGCGGCAAAGATCCGGGTTACGTGATGGAGGATGCCGATCTTGATGCGGCGGTCGATACGCTGATGGACGGTGCGACCTTCAATTCCGGCCAGTGCTGCTGCGGCATCGAGCGTATCTATGTGCATGAGAGCCTCTACGATGCCTTCGTGGAAAAGTCAGTCGCCTGGGTGTCCAACTACAAGCTTGGCAATCCGCTGGACGGGGAAACCACGCTTGGGCCGATGGCCAACAAGCGGTTTGCCAAGGTTGTGCGCGAGCAGGTGGCCGATGCCGTTGCCAAAGGCGCCAAGGCGCTGGTCGATCCGAAACTGTTTCCGGCCGATGATGGTGGCGCCTATCTCGCGCCGCAGGTGCTTGTCGATGTCGATCACTCCATGGCCTTCATGCGCGAGGAAACCTTTGGGCCGGCTTTCGGCATCATGAAGGTGAAGAGCGATGACGAGGCGTTGGCGTTGATGAATGACAGCCAATACGGGCTGACGGCTTCGCTCTGGACCAAGGACGTCGAGCGAGCGTCGCGTATCGGCGCCGAGATCGAAACCGGCACCGTGTTCATGAACCGTGCCGATTATCTCGACCCGGCGCTCGTCTGGACCGGCGTCAAGAAGACCGGCCGCGGCGGATCGCTGTCGGTTCTCGGTTTCCACAATCTCACGCGTCCGAAATCATACCACCTGAAGAAGGTTACAGCATGAACATCGTTGCGAACTGGAGTTACCCGACTGCCGTCAGGATGGGGCGTGGCCGGATCAAGGAACTGGCCGAGGCATGCAAAACGCTGGGCATGAAAAGGCCGCTGCTGATTACCGATCGCGGACTTTCGACCATGGTCATCACCCAGACGGCACTCGATGTGCTGGAAGAGGCGGGGCTCGGCCGGGCGATGTTTGCCGAGGTCGATCCCAATCCGAACGAGATCAATCTCGAAGCCGGTATCAAGGCGTTTCGCGATGGCGGCCATGATGGCGTCGTCGCCTTCGGCGGCGGCTCGGGGCTGGATCTTGGCAAATGCGTGGCCTTCATGGTCGGCCAGACGCGGCCTGTCTGGGATTTCGAAGATATCGGCGACTGGTGGACGCGCGCGTCGGTCGAAGGCATCGCGCCGATCGTGGCTGTGCCGACCACAGCCGGCACCGGTTCGGAAGTCGGCCGCGCCTCGGTGATCACCAATTCGCAGACGCATGTGAAGAAGATCATCTTTCACCCGAAATTCCTGCCCGGCGTGGTGATCTGCGATCCGGAACTGACCGTCGGCATGCCGGAGGTGATCACTGCGGGCACCGGCATGGACGCGTTTGCGCATTGCCTCGAAGCCTATTCCTCGCCCTTCTATCATCCGATGTCGGCGGGAATAGCGGTGGAGGGCATGCGTCTGGTGAAGGATTTTTTACCACGCGCCTATCTTGAGGGAACCGATATCGAGGCGCGCAGCAACATGATGGCAGCGGCCGCCATGGGGGCGGTGGCGTTCCAGAAGGGGCTCGGCGCCATCCATGCGCTGTCGCACCCGATCGGCGCCGTCTACAATACTCATCACGGAATGACCAATGCGGTGGTGATGCCGGCCGTGCTGCGCTTCAATCGCCCCGCGATCGAGGACAGGATTGCGCGCGCCGCCGCGTATCTTGGCATAGCCGGCGGATTTGATGGCTTTTACGATTACGTCCTGTCACTGCGGTCGGAACTCGGCGTGCCCGAAACGCTGACGGCGATGGGAGTAGCGCCTGATCGGATTGACGAGCTTTCCGCCATGGCAATCGAGGATCCGAGTGCCGGCGGCAACCCGGTTGCACTGACGCTGGAAAACACCGGAACGCTGTTTCGCGACTGCTTTTAACGTTTTTACAGGCAGGGGCATTCGATCCTACCCCCGGGAAGGCCAAGGAAAACCCGCTGCTTGACGGCGGGTTTTCACGTTTTGCGGACGGCGCTTAAAACTCAATCATTATATTAACGATATCTGAATTAATATCTTGTTAACCATGTTTGGAAAGGATGTGAGTATCGGCGCCATGTTTCCCGGCGCCCCACCGGAGCGATGCGGCTCGCACCTTTTCGAGGATTTATCGCATGCCAGTAATCTCATTCGCAAATGCCAAGGGCGGCGCCGGCAAGACGACGGCAGCCCTTCTGCTGGCAACGGAACTTGCCCATTCCGGCCACCGCGTGACGCTGATCGACGCCGATCCGCAGCGCTGGATCAGCCAGTGGGCGCAGATGTCCGATCCCATCCGCAATATCGAGGTGATCTCCGAGGTAAGCCTTGCCTCGCTGCAATGTCATCTGCGCGAGATGGCCGCGCAGACAGACTATTTCATCATCGATCTAGCCGGCGCTCGCGACGCGCTGGTGACGACGGCCATCGGTCTTTCCGACCATGTCATGATCCCGGTTCAGGGCTCAGCCATGGATGCCAAGGGCGCAGCACAGATCCTCGATCTGCTGGCGATGATGAAGGACAAAGCCAATCTCGATATCGCCCATTCGGTGGTGCTGACTCGTGTCGCCTCGATGGTAACGACCAAGGCGCTGGTGGCGATCAAGGGCCTGCTGGCAGCGCGCGGCGTCAACGTCCTGAACACGCCGATCAATGAACGAAATGCTTTCAAGGAGCTGTTCGAGGTGGGCGGCACGCTGCACACACTCGATCCGACCAAGGTCAGCAATGTCGACAAAGCGCGCGAAAATGCCGGAGCCTTTGCGACGGAAGTCATGCGGTTGATGCCGGTGCGGGTGGTGCGCTCTGGCTTGCCGCGCGTATTTTCGTTCCGTCGTCAGGCAGCCTGACGGACAATCCATTCACGACAAAGGCCCGGAAGCGCGCTTCCGGGCCCTTGTCTTGTCTAGAGCGGTTCAGTCCGTTGCCATCATTCAACGAATTCGACGGTGGTACCGGGCTTGACCATCTTGGCCAGTTCGGTCGCATCCCAGTTGGTGAGGCGGATGCAGCCATGGCTGTTGGTCTTGCCGATCTTGGATGGTTCCGGCGTGCCGTGGATGCCGTAGGTCGGCTTCGATAGCGCGATCCAGACCGTACCAACCGGACCGTTCGGACCCGGCGGGATCTGCAGGATTTCCTTGTTTTCACCCTGCGTGAAATTGATCTTTGGATTGTAGGTGTAGCCAGGGTTCAGCGCGATACGCGCGACCGTGTGATTGCCGACCGGCGATGGCGTATCGGACGAGCCGATCGTCGCGGGATAAGCGGAGATCAGCTTGCCATCGGCGCCATAGGCAAACACCTGCTTGCGGCCCTTGTCGGCGATGATGCGCGTGACTTCGCCGGTCTTGGGTTGGCCGGGGCTGATCACCTTGATGATCGTGCCGGGAATGGTTAAGTCGACATTCGGGTTGATCGCCTTCAGATATCCTTCGTCCATGTGGAACTGCTCGGCCAGCTTTTCGCTGGTCGAGGTGTAGGACATGGCCGGCAGCTGCGCCTTGTGGGCATAATCTTCCGGTATGGACGCAACATAAGGACCGGCTGCGTCTGCAGCGGTGATGGTATATTCGACGATCGGCATGCCGCCTGAATAGGACAGTCGCTGGACGATATCCTCGGCATTGTTCGGATCGAGCGTCTCGCCGGTCATTTCCTGCCACGCGGCAATCGCCTTGTTGACGTTGTCGCCCAAACGGCCGTCAATCACGCCCGGCGAAATGCCTTCGCGGTCGAGAAAGACCTGGAGCGCGGCGATTTCCGCCTGCGGCTTGTTGGTGACGGTGATCGTCGTGCCGGAATGTTTCGGCTCAGGCCCAAGCGGCTGCGTCTGGTTCGGCTCGATCGAGGCGTAGTCCGGATCGTATTGCGACGGGTCGTTGGACGGCGCATCGAGCGGAAGACGGGTGATCGAGCCGCGGTCGGGAACGGACCCCGTCACTTCGCCGTCATAGGAGCCGTTGCCACGATAGTCGCGATAGTCACGGTAGCCGGTCGAGACACCCGGAACCGGTTCATTGCCGCCGTATCCGCCAAGGTCACGACGGCTCTGCTGCTGCATTTCCGTGGCGACGACGTTGCCGGCGCGATCCATATAGACACGGCGACCGCTGCGATCGCGGCTGACGACGAATTCGCCGGGTTCCGGCGTATAGTCGAGAATGTATCCCTCTGGCGTGACCAGAGTCGGCCGCGTGCCGTCGTACTGGCGCTCGGGGCGGTAGTCGGGCGCGCCACCGTAATCGCGATACATGACCTGCGCCTGAACCGGCATGCTGACCGCCGTCAGGGCAATAAGGCTGAGGCTTGTAACGAGGCTGCGCTTCACGATATCACCGATCCTTGAACTTCTTCACCAACACGCGAGAGTGTCGTCTCGTTCCAACGCTGGTGGCCATTGTTCCAGACGAATAAATTAAGACCCTAATGTGGAAAAAATGAATTCGTGGTGAAGGCGGCGTTAAAATCTACGTGTTTGGGCGTATACCAACAGGGATGATCTTGGGATAGCGGACATGAAGGCATTTTCGACGGGACGTGAACCGAAACTCTTCCTTGACCCGACATCGGTTCTCGATATCGGCGGCTGTATTGTCGAGGGCATCGATATCGCCCCCGGCCGGGCCATTCCCGACGATGGCGATCCGCGAATCGATCATTCCCTGGAAGGGTTTTTGTTTACCTGCGGACCCGATCATATCCGTCATCCGGATCTCATAGCGGGCAGGGCGGATGGCCGGACTTATCCGCTGCACGGATCCTTTTCCGCGCATCCGGCCAATATCCTGTTCTGGGATGTGCAGGGTGACGACGCCGAATGCCGCGCGCAGGTGCCAGTCGTGCTCGCCGACGGCGGCTCGGCCATGCTTGAACGGCACTGGCGTATCGACGGCCGAAGCGGCGAAGTGTCTCTTGACGACCAGGTAACCAATACCGGGTCCACGCCGTTTGCACGCGTCCACATGTATCACATGAACCTTGGCGCCTGGCTGTTCGACGAGGGTGTCAGGCTTTCCGGCCCCATGTTCGAGCCGGGCGGACTGCCGTGGAATTTCGGCGAAGATCCCGGCAGCGTCTTTTGCGTGGATGCGGCAAGGGCAGGCGAGGACTGGGCCGAGGTGGCGCTCGGGCCGATCGCTGCACTCGATAATCGCACGCTGAAGGTCCGGTTCCGCACTGATGCGCTGCCTTATCTGCAGATGTGGCGAAACCAGAAGGCGCCGGCGCATGTGCTCGGCATCGAACCGGTTTCGCATCGACTGGCAGAGCGTGGCGAACTGGAAAAAAACGACGAACTCAAGATGTTGCTGCCGGGCGAAAGCGCGCGTTACGCGTTGCGTTTCGCTTTTGTCTAATTCATTCCGGAGCTTCCATTGACGGTCTGCGCCGCATCACGCTAAGTGATCGTAACTGAGGTAGCCGGAGGGGCACGCATGGATATCCGCCCGATCAACGACGAGTATTCGGTCAGCGGCCAGATCACTGTCGAGGACGTCGATCAGGTCAAGGCGCAGGGGTTCAGGTCGATCGTCTGCAACCGTCCTGACGAGGAAGAGCCCGGCCAGCCGGCCTTTGCCGAAGTCGCGGCGCGCGCACAGGAACTGGGTCTTGAGATCCGTCATATCCCCGTCGGCCGCATGGGGCTGACGCCGGAGAGCGTGACCGACATGGTCGATGCGCTGGAAGACCTACCCAAGCCGGTTCTGGCTTATTGCCGTTCGGGCGCCCGTTCCACGGCGATCTACGAACAGAGCCAGCGTTTTCGCGGCTGATCATATCGCCGCCGGCGCTCATGCGGGTGCCGGCCCACCCACGCCCGCATTTTATCGAGGAGTATTCCCATGACCATCACACGCATCGAGACCGGCGCCCGCATGAGCGGCGCTGTCGTTCACGGCAACACCGTCTATCTGGCCGGCCAGGTCGGCGAGGGCGCTACCGTCACCGAACAGTGCAAGGATGCACTGGGGGAAGTCGAGCGCCTGCTGGCGGCTGCCGGCTCCGACAAGTCGAAGATCCTGCAGACGCTGATCTATCTGTCCGACATCGCTGATTTTGCCGAGATGAACGCCGCTTGGGAAGCTTGGGTCGATCCGGCCAACACGCCGGCCCGCGCGACCAGCGAAGCCAAGCTGGCGGCCCCGAAATACAAGGTGGAATTCATCGTCAGCGCGGCGATCTGATTCTTTCGAAGGTTCAATGAAAAGGCCGGGGCGTCATCTGATGCCCCGGCCTTTTTCGTTCAAACTGTTGTTTAGGCCTTGTCGCGGATTTGTGTCAGCGTTTTCGCAGGCGTGATGGCTTCGGGATCGAGCCGCACCTCGATGATCGCCGGTTTGCCGCTGGCGCGCGCCCGCTCATAGGCCGGGCCGAACTCTTCGGTCTTTTCCACCAGTTCGCCATGGCCGCCAAAGGCCTGCGCATAGGCGACGAAATCCGGGTTCACCAGATCGGTGGCGCTGACGCGGCCGGGATATTCGCGTTCCTGATGCATGCGGATCGTGCCGTAGATGCCGTTATTGACCAGGACCGTGATGATCGGCAGGTCGTAACGCACGGCGGTGATGAATTCCTGGCCATGCATCATGAAACATCCGTCGCCAGCAAAACACACGACCTCACGCTGCGGAAACAACTGCTTGGCGGCAACGGCTGCGGGAAGGCCGTAGCCCATCGAGCCGGATGTGGGGGCCGCCTGCGTGTTGAAGCGCTGGAAACGATGGAAGCGGTGCAGCCATGTGGCGTAGTTGCCGGCGCCATTGGTGAAGATGGCATCCTTTGGTGTGTTGGCTTCGATCCAGTCCATGATCGGCCCCATATGGACGTCGCCGGGGCCGGTCTTCGGCGGTGTCGACCATTTTTCGTAGGCCGCATGCATCTGCGCGGTCCGTTCGGCCCAGACCGGATTTTTCGGAGCGGGCAGGTCCTTCAGCGCCGCGACGAATTCAGCAGGTGCGGCGCAGATGGCGAGGTCCGGGCGATAAACGCGGCCCAGCTCTTCAGGGTCGGGATAGACATGCACGAAGGCTTGGGCCGGGTAGGGGATATCGACCAGCGTATAGCCCGATGACGGCATTTCCGAGAGCCGACCACCAAGAAGGACGAGAAGGTCGGAATCCTTGATCTCCTTCGACAGCGCCGGGTTGATGCCGATGCCGACATCGCCCGCGTAGTTCGAATGTGTATGATCGAACAGCATCTGGCGGCGGAAGGAGCAGCCGACCGGCACCTTGAACCTTTCGGCAAACGTCTGGAAATCGGCGACCGCCTGTTCGCTCCATCGCGTGCCGCCGAGAATGAACATCGGCCGCTTGGCCTTGGACAGAACCGAGGCGAAGGTGGCAATCTGTGATGCGCCCGGGTGGCTTTCGACCGGCGTATAGGGTTTTGCAGTAACAGCTTCAACCTCTTCCACCAGCATGTCTTCCGGCAGGGTCAGCACGACCGGGCCGGGGCGGCCGGAGGTGGCGACGGCAAAGGCGCGGGTGACGAATTCCGGAATGCGGCGGGCATCGTCGATCTCGCCTACCCATTTGGCGAATTCGGTGAAGGCGCGGCGATATTCGACCTCCTGAAAGGCCTCGCGTTCCTTCATGTCGCGACCGATCTGGCCGACGAACAGGATCATCGGCACCGAGTCCTGCTTTGCCACATGCAGACCGGCTGAGGCATTGGTGGCGCCGGGACCGCGGGTCACCATGCAGATGCCGGGTTCACCGGTCAGGCGCCCCCAGCAATCGGCCATCATCGCAGCGCCGCCTTCCTGACGGCAGACAAGGACGTCGATATCGCTGTCGTAAAGCGCGTCGAGCACGGCGAGGTAACTTTCGCCCGGCACGCAGGATACGCGTTTCACGCCGTTTGCCTTTAGGGCCTCGACGATGAGCTGACCACCGGTCTTCATTACATCCGTCCTTTCGATGTCCTTGCCGGGGGCTTGCCCAGCTCCGCCAGAATTTCGTCGGTATGCTCGCCAAGCGCCGGGCTCGGGCGATGATAGGAAAGCGGCGTTTTCGACAGCATTATGGGACTGCGCACGCCGGGTATCACCGTACCGTCCTCGGCCTCCAGATCAATGCGCAGTTTGCGCGCGATCACTTGCGGGTCTTCGAACATTTCGGCGATGGAATTGATCGGGCCGGCGGGCACCGCAGCCTTGCCGCAGGCCTCAAGCAAATCGCCCTTCTGCCACCGGGCTGTTTCCGTCGTCAGCATGCCCCGCACGCCGGCGCGATTGGCGACACGCGCCTTGTTAGTGGCAAACAGCGGATCGTCGGCCATGGCCTCGATGCCAAGGATTCTCGTCAGGCGCCGGAACTGACCGTCATTGCCGATCGCAAGGATGACATGGCCATCTGCGACAGGCACGACCTCATAGGGGCTGATATTGGGATGGGCGTTGCCGAGCCGGGAAGGGGCAATGCCCGAGACCAGATAGTTCATGTTCTGATTGGCCAGGATGGCCGCCTGCACATCGAGCAGGGCCATGTCGACCAACTGGCCTTCGCCGGTCTTCATCACATGGATGAGGGCGGCCTGGATGGCGGTGACGGCATAGATGCCCGTGAAAATGTCGGCAATGGCGACCCCCGCCTTCATCGGTTCGCCGTCGGGCGCGCCGGTGACCGACATGAAGCCCGACATGCCTTGAACGATGTAATCATAGCCGGCGAGGTCGGCATAGGGGCCGTCCTGCCCGAAGCCGGTAATCGAGCAGTAGACGAGTTTCGGATTGATGGCTTTGAGGCTGTCGTAATCGAGCCCGTATTTTTCGAGACCGCCGCGCTTGAAGTTTTCGATTACGACATCGGCGCGGGCGGCGAGTTCGCGAACGGTCTGCTGGCCTTCTTCGGTCTTGAGATCCAGAGCAATCGAGCGTTTGCCGCGATTGGCGGAATGGTAATAGGCGGCCGACAAGTTCTCGCCGGCAATGCCTTCAACAAAGGGAGGGCCCCAGGCACGGGTATCGTCGCCGCCATCAGGGTTTTCCACCTTGATGACATCGGCGCCCATATCGGCCAGCACCTGGCCGGCCCAGGGGCCGGCGAGCACGCGGGCGAGTTCGAGCACCCGCACGCCGGCAAGAGGGGGCTTTCTCGTTGGCGTGTCTGTCATCTCGTCTCCATTGCCCGGCCCGCGACGCCCGCCGCGATGCAGCTGGCGCGGGAGCTCCGTCAGGCACTGATAGACCTCGGCACCGCCGTGAGCACGTGATTAAAAATCATGAGGTCATTCCCGGGCGCAGGCGGTTTTCGACCGATCGGGACACGATCTGTGCCGCCCATGCGGAAAATTGCGCCATCGCGTCCGCGGCGCCGATCTCGTTCAGCGTTTCATGGCGCATGTCGCGGTAGATCGCGCAGGTGACGGCGGTCATGCCCAGCCGGTGCATCTGCCGGCTCAACCACTTGACCGCCTGCCCATTGTCCGTCGCCGGATCCTGGCCGCCACCGACGAGATGGACCGGCAGGTCCTGAGGCAGTCGCAGCAGCCGGTCGTTGCCGATGGCGCGGAAGGTCATCTCGAAAATATCGAGCCACATCGAAACGCTTGCGTCGAAGCCGCAGAGCGGGTCGGCGACATAGGCATCGACGGCGACAGGATCGTGGCTCAGCCAGTCGAAGTCGGTACGGCCCTCTCCGATGGCCCTGTTCCAGGCGCCGAATGTAAGCTTGGGCAAAAGCGTGCTCGGCACGTCCGAGCCTTTAAGGGCTCGCTCCGTCTTCAAGAGGATTTGCGCGGCGCGGCCGGCAAGGCCGGGATGGAAATTGGCGTTCCAGATCGCCAGCCCGTCGAAACTGCCAGGAAAATCTTCCGCGGCGTTGAGGGCGATCAGGCCGCCCATGGAATGGCCGAGCAGAATGATCGGCAGGCCGGGATGGACGCTCGCGGCACGGTCGCGCAATGCCATCGTGTCGTCGATCACGGCCTTGACGCCGTTCCGTACTGCGAAACGCCCGATCGGTGCATCCACGGCGGTCGTTTCGCCATGGCCGCGGTGGTCATGGGCATAGACATGGAAGCCGCGTGCTGCCATTGCCTCGGCGAAAGGGCGATAGCGTCTCGAATGCTCCGCAAGCCCGTGGCAGACGATAATGATGCCGATGGGGGCGACGCTGGCCGGCGCGTAGTGATAGGCAAGGCTGGCGCCGCTGGCGGTGAGCAGCCTTTCGGTCGTATCGAACATGTGCTTCGCTGTACTTGGAATATGCCTCTGACTTCTGTTTCGCAGAGGCCGGGCCTTAGCGCAATCTTAAATGGCCACAGACTAGTTTCCGGATTGGAATTTTCGGGGGCTTTCTATACATGGCAAATGGCGCTGAAACCGGTATGGACGGTCTGAGGGGCCGTGCGGAACTGCGACTTTTGCCGCTTTTTTTCACCGTCTTCCTGGTTGCTCTTGTCGTCTGCCTTTTCGATCTCGCCGATGCCCGCACGTTTCTTGGCGACGTCGACGACCAGATGCGGGAAATCCAGATCCGTCGCCTGATGTTCGGGGGCGGGTCGTGGTGGGATCTGGGGCTGCCGGCGGTTGCACTGCCGGAGCCTTATGTCTCCCCCTGGTCACGCCTCATCGATGCTCCCTACGTGCTGATCGCCTGGCTGCTGACGCCGATTTTTGGCGCGCAGAAAGCGCTTTCTCTGGCCTTCGAAATCTGGCCCCCGCTCATGCTGGCTGTGTTTTCGCTGGAATGCGCGGTCATCTACCGGCGCACGCGCGTAACGGCCTCGCTTTTCGGTCATGTCGTCGTCGGTTCGGCCACTGTCCTGATGGCCTTCGCCCTGTGGGAATTCGTTCCGGGCCGCATCGACCACCACAACGGCCAGATCGTTGCCCTGATGGCGATCGTGTGCGGCCTTGTGCGTTGGGACCGCGTCGGTGGCTGGCTTGTCGGTCTCGGCACGCTCGGCGCCGTGGCGATTTCGCTTGAAGGGCTGCCTTTCATCGCCTGCGTCTATGCCGGTCTGTTGACGGCAATGGTTCTGCGGGCGGATGGCGCCGCCCTGATGCTGAGACGAGCTTCCGCAATCCTGTTCTTGCTGTCCCTTCCGCTGGCCTATGGCCTGCTTGGGCCGGTCGGTCTTCTTTCGGTGCAGTGCGATGCCTTCTCAGCACCCTATATCGTGTTGCTGACGGGATTAAGCGCCGTTTTATGGGGCGTCTCAAGATTGCTGCCGCATGCCGGTTGGGCCGCGCAGGCGGCGGCGCTTGTCGTGCCGGGTGCTGCCGTGGTCGGCTTGTTCGCGTTCCTGTTTCGCCAATGCCTTGCCGGTCCTTACTGGATGATTGATCCGCTTTCGAAAAGCCATTGGCTTGATCGTGTCGGACAGGAGCATAGTGCCCTCTATTTCATCGAGCAGGGGCAGATTTCCATCGTAGCCCTGGCGGTCATCCTAGGTTCTGTCCTGACCTTTGCCTCGGGCGCTCTCGTGCGGCAACGGCAGGATGGCTGGCCGGGGTTGTTGATCGCGCTCATCACTGCCTGGGCGGCGCTGATCCTGACGCTGGTGCTCAACCGCTACATCCGCTTTGCCTTCGCCTTCGCGCCGCTTTTCGTGCCGATCGCGACCCGGTTCTTCCTGGATGGGGCAACCGGCAAGATGACGCGTCGTGCTGCTATAGTCTGTGTCGCAGCCTATATTGTGGTGGCCGGGTGGATTGCTGTGGTCACGCCAGTTCCGATGGCTCGATTCGACGCCGCCGACTACATGGCCTTCGATACCTGCAGCGAAGGTGACTTCAGCGCGCTGGCCGCACAAAGCCCCGGCCGGATCGCTGCGCCTCAGGGGATGGGGATCACCCTCATCAATGGGCTTCCAGACGGTTTTTCCGTTGCGGCCATTCCCTTTCACCGCGCCGCACCCGGCATGAAGCGAATGTTCGAGGCCTTTCTCAGTTCCGATCCGGCCGTGCGCCACCTTGCCTTGGCGCCCTTCGATTATGTTGCCATCTGCCGCTTTCCGTTGAAGCCGGATTACGGCACCGCGCCGCTCTACGACGCCCTGTCGGCGGGAGATGACTGGCCGGGTCTGATGCGGCTTCCCAATGGCGCCGAAAATCCGTTCCAGCTGTTCCGGATCGACCACGCGGCCTTGCGATAACGCAAATTAGCCGTCGAAACCTGCCGCTTTCGCCGCGCCACGCGTTGCCCCGGGGCGCTTCTTCGCCTACATAGCGGCAAACCATTTCCCCGGAGCAGAATTACCGATGGCACGTCAGTTCATCTACCACATGTCGGGACTGAACAAGTCCTACGGCGCCAAGAAGATCCTCGAAAACGTCAACCTGTCCTTCTACCCGGATGCCAAGATCGGTATTCTGGGCCCGAACGGCGCCGGTAAGTCGACCGTGCTGCGCATCATCGCCGGCCAGGACAAGGAATTTACCGGGGAAGCCTGGCTCGCCGAGGGCGCGACCGTCGGTTACCTTGAGCAGGAGCCGAAGCTCGATCCCAACAAGACCGCTTTCGAAAACGTTATGGAAGGCGTTGCCGACAAGCAGGCCGTCATCGATCGCTACAACGAGCTGATGATGAACTATTCCGACGAGACCGCCGACGAAGGCGCCAAGCTCCAGGACATTATCGACAGCCAGAACCTGTGGGACCTCGAACAGCAGGTCGAAATGGCGATGGAAGCGCTGCGCTGCCCGCCGAAGGATTCTCCGGTCGACAATTTGTCGGGTGGTGAACGCCGCCGTATTGCGCTCTGCCGCCTGCTTCTGTCGCAGCCGGACCTGCTGCTGCTTGACGAACCGACCAACCATCTGGACGCCGAAACCATCGCTTGGCTCGAGAAGCATCTGCGCGATTATCCCGGCGCCGTCATGATGATTACCCACGATCGCTACTTCCTCGACAATGTCACCGGCTGGATTCTTGAGCTCGACCGTGGCCGCGGCATTCCTTACGAAGGCAATTACTCCGCTTACCTGCAGGCGAAGGCCAAGCGCATGCAGCAGGAAGCCCGCGAAGAAGCTGGCCGCCAGAAGGCGCTGTCGCGCGAACAGGAATGGATCGCATCCAGCCCGAAAGCCCGTCAGGCCAAGTCCAAGGCCCGTATCAAGGCCTACGAACAACTGGTCGACGCAGCCGAGGGCATCCGTCCCGGCGACGCGCAGATCATCATTCCGGTCTCGGAGCGTCTCGGTAACGTCGTTATCGAGATGGAAGGCATCAAGAAGGGCTTTGAGGGCCGCACGCTCATCAACGACCTGTCGATCAAGCTGCCGCCGGGCGGCATTGTCGGCATCATCGGCCCGAACGGTGCGGGCAAGACCACGCTGTTCAAGATGATCACGGGCCAGGAAAAGCCGGATGCCGGTACGGTTCGCATCGGCGATACCGTGCATCTCGGTTACGTCGACCAGAGCCGCGACGCGCTCGATGGCGACAAGACAGTGTGGGAAGAAATTTCCGGCGGCGCCGAAGTCATCAAGCTCGGCAAGTTCGACATGAACTCGCGTGCCTATTGCGGCGCCTTCAACTTCAAGGGCGGCGACCAGCAGCAGAAGGTCGGCAATCTCTCAGGCGGTCAGCGCAACCGCGTTCACCTGGCCAAGATGCTGAAGGCCGGCGGCAACGTTCTCCTCCTCGACGAACCGACCAACGACCTTGATACGGAAACGCTGGGCGCACTTGAAAGCGCGCTCGAAGCCTTTGCCGGCTGCGCCATCATCATCAGCCACGATCGCATGTTCCTCGACCGTTTGGCGACGCACATCCTTGCGTTCGAAGGTGACGGCCATGTCGAATGGTTCGAGGGCAATTTCGAGGATTACGAGCAGGACAAAATCCGCCGCCTCGGCCCGGATGCGCTGAATGCAGGAAGCCAGGCCTACAAGCGCCTGACGCGCTAAGCTTAGAGATATCCAGTCATTCAGGAAGGGGCCGTCGGGCCCCTTCTTCAGTTCACCGGTCCGCATTCATCTGTGCGAACTGCCGCTTTCCGCTTGCAAGGGTCACAGTCTTCACATAAACATATCTTTATATGTTGATTGTGCTTTGGTGATGACGATGGCTTTGGGGCTGGATGGACTGGTGGATGTTCTGAAGGCGGCGGGTGAACAGACCCGTTTTCGCCTGCTGGCGCTTCTGGCATCGGGCGACCTGACAGTCAGCGACATGACTGAAATTCTCGGACAGTCGCAGCCGCGCATCTCGCGCCACCTGAAACTGCTTGCCGAAGAAGATCTAATCGAACGCTATCAGGAGGGCGCCTGGGCCTATTTTCGCCTTCGCCACGAAGGTGACGGCGCCGTGCTCGTGCGCACGCTGCTTGCCGGGTCCGACTGCAATGATCCGGTTCTCCTGCGCGATGGTGAGCGTCTGGCCGCCGTCAAGCGAGCGCGGTCCGACCGTGCGCAAGCCTATTTCAGCCGCAACGCGTCCGAATGGGACGAGCTTCGCCGTCTTCTGGTGAGCGACGCTGCCGTCGAGGACGCCGTGCTGCGGCTGGTGGGGCCCAACCCGGTCGATGCGCTGCTCGATCTGGGCACCGGGACCGGCCTGATGCTGCGGGTGCTGGAAAAGACCTATCGGCATGCGGTCGGCATCGATGCCAGCCGCGACATGCTGGCGGTGGCGCGCGCCAATCTCGATAAGGCCGGTATCGTCAAGGCGTCCGTGCGTCACGGCGATATCCTCAACCTGCCGCTGGAAGGACAGGATTTCGATCTTGTTACCGTGCATCAGGTCCTGCATTTTCTCGATCAGCCGGAACTCGCGATTGCCGAAGCCGCGCGGGTGCTGCGGCCGGGCGGACGATTGCTGATCGTCGATCTGGCGCCGCATAGCCTTGAATACCTGCGAGACGCGCATGCGCATGTGCGGCTCGGCTTTTCGCACCAGGCGGTGGCCGAATGGCTGAACAAGGCCGGTCTTGATGTGGAGCAGACGATCGACCTTGATGCCGACGATAGAAGCGAAGCGGCGCTGACGGCCACCGTCTGGCTGGCGCGTGACCGCCGGCTGCTGGTCGCGGATGCGAAGAGCACGGTCCGTGCGCTCGCTGAACAGACAATTTGATATCGGAGATTTAAGCCATGCAGACGAGAGCCACCGATCAGCAGAACGGCAAATCCTTCCGTCTTTCCTTCGAGTTCTTTCCCCCGAAATCGTCGGAGATGGAGGCGCAGTTGTGGGAATCCGTCGCCGACCTGACGGCCTGGAACCCGGAATTCGTATCCGTGACCTATGGTGCCGGCGGCTCCACCAAGGCGCCGACAATGACCACCGTCCGTCGCCTTTTGACCGATACGCCGCTTTCGACCGCTTCGCATCTGACCTGTGTTGATGCGCCGCGCGAGGAAACGCTCTCCGTTATCAAGGAACTGCGCGAGGCCGGCGTTCGCCATATCGTGGCTTTGCGCGGCGATCCTTCCGCCGGTATCGGAACGGCCTATCAGCCGCATGCCCAGGGTTATGCGAATGCCGCGGAACTGGTGGCGGCGTTGAAGGAGATCGGAGGCTTCGAGATTTCCGTGTCCGCCTATCCGGAAAAACATCCCGAAAGCCCTGACGCCGCTGCCGATATCGAAATGCTCAGGCGCAAGGCCGAGAGCGGCGCTGACCGCGCCCTGACGCAGTTCTTCTTCGATAACGACGTGTTCGAGCGTTATATGGACAAGGTCCGTGCCGCTGGCATCACCCTGCCGGTGGTCCCGGGTATCATGCCCATCCAGAACCTCACCATGCTGAAACGCTTTGCCGGCCGCTGTGGCTCGACGGTGCCGGCATTTCTGGATCAGCGTTTTTCCGGCACCGAGGATGACGTCGTCGCCCGTGCCGAGGTTGCCGCCGACGTGGCGGCCGAACAGATCGAGGATCTGATCCGTCGCGGCCACAGTGAATTCCATATCTATACGATGAACCGATCGGCGCTCACCAATGCCGTTCTGGACCGGCTCGGGCGCCAGCGCGTTGCCGTAAAGGCCGGCGCTGCGGCCTGATCTTTCAGCCCGCGACGCGCCAAAAAAGGAGGCCCATGATCCTTTCGGATCATGGGCCTTTTTCAATTTGAAGTGCATTGAAGATCAAACGGCCAGTGGATGCTTTAATGACCGGTTGAAGGGCGCGGCTGGCCTCAGATGAAGAGCATCGAGGCTACGAAAACGAACGCTGCACCAACCACCAGGACATTGAGAGAATGAGTGCGTCCCATATCTGCCTCCTTGCGTTGACAGATCAATTGTGGCGAGTTCCGCCGCAAATGCAAACGAAAATTTACGCTGCGTTGCGATGCTTACACGCGCACCAGGCCTGGAAATACGCGCTAATTAGATGTTTTAAATAGATAAAATCCATTAAGATACAGCGTTAATCGGCGCTTAAAATAACTGCTCGGCGTGTTAATAAGCGTTACGTTTTGTGATGGATTGCCACATTTGGGGTGTGGATATCGAATCGTGGTCATCTCAGGGCAGCCCGTTCGAAGTGGTTTCCGGGTGCGACCTGGATCGGCCGGTGCTGTCAGAACCCGCACTGCAGATGGGTCCTGACATCGGCACGAATGCTGCCGACATTGCCGCCGAGACCTGCCGGCAGGCCGTGTGAACTGCCACGCCTGCCGACGCTCGTGTCGTAAAGCAGATCGCGATGATGCCGCCTACCGATCCGGCACCGGGACCCGCGTCTTGGCGGATGGCGACCGCGTCCCGATTTTCAGCATGCCGTTCAGCACAAGGAGGCCGAGGCCGATCAGCACCATGCCGCCGATCTCCGCAACATCCAGTCGCTCGTGCAGAAAAACCACGCCGAGCAGAATGGCACTGGGCGGCACGAGCAACGTCACCAGCGAGGCATAGGTGGCGCCTGCAAGCGCAAGGATTCGGAAATAGAGGAGATAGGCAAACGCGGTCGACAGCAGCGCCAGGGCGAGAATAACCCCGACGACCGCGAGCGATGGAAAGGTGAGCATCCAGGGCTGATCGACGAGCAGCATGAGCGGCAGCATCATCATCGACGAGGCGGTGAGCTGGCCGGTCGCGGTGACAGGCGCCGGCAGCGTGCGGAAGCGTTTGCCGTAAGTGGCGGCGAAGCCGTAGGAGAGGGCGGCGAGAACGGGCAGGAGCAGCGCCCAGAGAGGTGCAGCCGTGGCGGTGAAGACGCCGGGACCGATCAACACGACCGTGCCGGCAAGGCCTAGCAAGCAGCCCACGATCTTGGCGGCCGACAGTTTCTCGTCCTCGGTGAAGCGATTGGCGATCAGCACCGTAAAGATCGGCGTGGTGGCATTGAGAATGGCGGCGAGGCCTGCGCCGATTTCCGTCTGGCCGAAGAAAATCAACGTATGCGGTATGGCGTTGTTGATGAGGCCAAGCACTGCGAAGGACCGCCAGTGCTGTTTCAACAGCGGATAGACGTCGAAGCGACCGGACAGGTAGACATGCAGCGCCAGCGCCGCCAAGGCCAACCGGACGAAGACAAGGGTAAAGGGCGGTACCTGCGCCACGGCGATGCGGGCGAAAAAGAACGATCCGCCCCACAGCAGGCCGAGGACGAAAAGCAGCAGCCAGACGGTGGCGCCTGGTCCCGACGTGGTCGTGGTTTTCATGCCAATCGATCTCCCGAGCAGATGGGTGGTGGATATGAGGAAGGGTGCTTTCGCCCGCAAGGGAAAGTCGCCGCGGTCCCGCCCTTGCAGCCCCAAAGGCCGGGAAGGCTACGCCGCAGCCCGTTGCTGCACCTGCTACGACGGCGTCTTCACAAGCCCGGTTCTTCCCTCTGGCACCGCGGTCGACCTGTAACTTCCTACCCGCCCTGCAAACCCGTGCCGCACAGCCATAGACCGGGATGGAAAAAGCCGCCACCCGATTTGCGGGATGGCGGCGCAGCTACGACGTTTTGATGGGCCCAGGCGCGTTCAGAGGCCTTGAATCAGCTGCTGTGTCGGCCAGCCATCAGCGGGCAGGCCGAGGCGCTGCTGTTCCTTCTGGATCGCCGCGCGCGTGCCGGAGCCGAGAATGCCGTCGATCTTGCCGACATCGTGACCGTGGGTCTGCAGCTTGGTCTGCAGATCCTTCATTGCGGCATCGTCAAGCGCCGGATCGGGATTGCCCTTGACGTATGTCGGCGCGCCGGACAGGCGGGTGGCGAAATAGGCGGCGGAGGTCGTGTAGATGAACGACTGGTTCCATTCCAGATAGATATTGAAATTCGGATAGGTGAGGAAGACCGGTCCCTTGCGGCCCTGCGGCATGATCAGCGCTGCCGGCAGGTTGCCGAACTGGGTGTTGCCATCGCGCGGCGTGACGCCAAGCTTGAACCATTCGGATGCCGCCATCTCGTTTCCGAGACCAGTCTTTTCCCAGGGCAGGTTTTCCGGCACCTGCACTTCCTGGATCCACGGCTCGCCCTTGCGGTAACCGAGCGACTTGATAAAGGCTGCGGCCGTCAGAACCGCGTCCGCGGAGGATTTCTTGACGTCGATATGACCGGAATTGTCGCCGTCGACGCCGTGGGCGATAATGTCTTTCGGCAACATCTGAACCTGGCCGATTTCGCCAGCCCATGCGCCCGTGTTGGTCGCCGGATCGAGGTCGCCATGCTGGACCATTTCGATCAGCGCCATCAACTGCGGGCGAAAGAGCTGCGGGCGACGGCAATCATGCGCCAGTGTTACCAGCGCGTTGCGGGTGTTGAAATCCCCCTGTACGACGCCGAAATCGGTTTCCATGGCCCAGAAGGCGGTGATGACGCCGGCCGGCACGCCATATTCGCTTTCGGCACGGGCAAAGACGTCCTTCATCTGGTTGATCTTCTGGCGGCCGATATCGAGGCGCGCCTGGCTGACGGTGCGCTGCGAGAATTCGAGAAAGGTCTGGCGGAAAACGCCCTGGGCACGATCGCGCGACAGGACTTTCTGGTCGATCTGCGCCCCTGCAAGAGCAGTGTCAATGGCATCGGCCGGGATACCCTTGGCGAGCGCCTCCTCTTTCACGCCGGCGAGAAAAGCCGCTAGCTCACCGCCGCAGGCGACCGGTTTGGTGTCGGCACCGGCGGACAATTCGAGCGACGCGGCACGGGACAGCTCGGTCGAGGCAAGAAGGGCTGGCAGGCAAATCGCCAGAACGAGACGACGGGCAACGGACATGGAAAACGTTTCCTGTTGTGGGCGAGAGTATGGGTTCATCGCGGTTTTGGACATGAACCGGTTCCCGATGCTAATGGAGCGGCTTCAAAACGGTGTTGCCGACCGTTGTGACGGAAACAATGTGACCGAAACAAGGAAAGGGCGCCGCCGGGCTTCGTCTTACAGCAGTTCCCTGTCGTTTCTGCAAGGGTCAGCCAAAAGGCTCGAAAACGGCTATCTGCCGGCGGAAGCCAGCCACTGGCGCCAGGCCTTCTGCGAACCGGCAAACACGTTGATATCCGTCGGTCCCTTGATGCCGGGAACGATGCCGGTGGCGGTATATTGCCAGAAGGTCCATTTGCGGTTGGCGTAGATCTGGCCCGGATGGGCGGCGACCGAGCGCACCCAAAAGTGATGGTTGCCGAAGGCGCCGACCAGTCTGTCGCGATGAAAATCGACGGACGTGTAGATGATCGGCCGCACGCCGTAATGAGCTTCGATCCGGTCCATGAAACGCTGCATCACGTCGCGTACCGTGGCGGTATCCGGTTTCAGCTTGCAGGTGGGCGATGCATGGTTCCATTCCATGTCCAGAACCGGCGGCAGCATGTTGGCTTCCTTCGGCACGTTCTCGATGAACCAGTCGGCCTGATCCTCCGGTGTCGAACAGAAATAGTAGAAATGATAGGCGGAATGGGGAATCCCGGCCGCCGCTGCGGCCCGCCAGTGGCTGGCGAAGGCGGAATCGATGCGGTCCTTGCCTTCCGTGCCCTTGATGAAAACGAAGGCGACGCCGGACTTCTTCACCTCCTGCCAGTCGATATCGGTGCCGTTCCACTTCGACAGGTCGATACCGTGCACCGGGTGGGTGCCGGGATGGTTGCGGCCGAAATCCTGCGGATCATTGTCCTTGAAACGCGTGCCCTTGATCGACGGCGTGTCGAGAAGATCAGCGGTTGAGGTGCAGCCGGTGGCAAGGATGGCAGTCACGGCAAGGGCAAGGAGGGTACGGTACATGAAGGGTCCGGTTTTGCGGCTGCGCTGCTCGGCCGTCCATACGCGAGGGCGAGCGCAAGGAAACCGGTACGCGCCGGATCGACGCGTACCGGGATGGCCGAATCTCCTGTAACACAAAGACCGCAGGATTGGAGCCGGGCAGACAAGGCCGGCGATGACAATTGCGTCAGGCTCGGATCAGACGCGTTTGCGAATGATTGCGTGCCAGGCGTAACCGCCGCCGATTTCCTCGAACAGCATGTCGGCGCCCGCGGCTTCCAGCCGCTTTTCCAATGCCTCGTGCAGGTTGGCACGGGGCGTTACATGGAAGCGGATCAGCCAGGCCTGCAACAGGCCACGGAACCACGCGGGCAAACGTTCCTGCTGGCCGAAATCGACAATGTGAAGCGAACCGCACGGATTGAGCGCGGCCAGGGCCGCGTCGATGGCGCTTTCCCAGTCGGGGATCATGGACAGGGCGTAGGAGATGAGGATGCGGTCAAAGCCTTGCTGGCCGAAATCCTGCGGCTTGAACGTGGCTGCGTCCGCCACCTTGAAGTCCGGCCGAACCGGCTTGCCGCGAAAATTGCGGCGCGCGCTTTCCAGCATTTCCGCCGAGATATCGAGCCCGTAAAGGCGCGCGCCCTTGTGATGCTTATGGGCGAGAAGCAGATTGCGGCCGGTGCCGCACCCGACTTCCAGAAGCGTCTGACCCTCGGTCATTCCAAGGCTGGTGATCGCCTTGTCGCGGCCGAAGAGGTAGTATTTGCGCGTCAGATCGTAGATGTGCCGCTGATACCGGTACATGCCGTCCATGCGGGCAGCGTGGCGGACATCGTCGTCTTCAAGATGCGTCTGTTCGTTTGCCGATGCCATGCGCGTGCCCTGCTCAGGCGTTCTTGGTGTAGATGTGGAAGCCGCCGTAGATCGCCGAACGGTCCTGCTGGTTGAGCGCTTGCGACCGGGCGGGCTGATAGGTCCACTGATCGGCAATCGCCTGCGTCAGACGTCCTTCGATGACGCTCTTTTCTGCGGCGGTGCGGAAGATCACGCGCGCGCTTTCCGCAGCGGTCCGGGTGATCTCGCTCCACAGATCGTTCAGCTGCTCATCGTTCATCCAGTCCTGGGCGTCGAGCAGGATATAGCGATCGACGGAGGCTGCCGGCTTCTGGTTGAGAAGTTCGGTGAAGCTGGCGTGATGGACGCTGACGCGCTCCGCATTGTCGCGGATGGCGGGGTAATGTTCCTCGCGCAGATAGGTAGGCAGGCCGCCTTCATGCGGCTGCGGATAGCGGCGGGCAAAGGCCTGCCAGGCAAAATAATTGTCCCGCAGAGGAAAATGGCAGGCAAGCTTTTCGAGACGCTGGCGCAGGACCGGCGCGATCGAGCCGTCATCGGCAAGGCTTGCCAGTTCATCATATTGCTGCGGCGGAATGCCGAGGCCGAACAGTGAACTCTTGCGGCTGGTCAGAAAGCGGATGAACGGCTTGTCGAACAGCGGTGCGATGCGGTCCTCGAAGAACTGGCGTTGCTCCCGCAGCGATTTCGACCGGGCAAATTCGGTCAGATCGACGCCGTGCATACGGGCAAGCAGGTGGCCGATGCCGATGAAGCGGCCGAGCAGGCCGGTGCGGTAGATGTTGCGCTTGAAGACGTCGATGCGCCGACGGCCGCTGATGCCGCGTTTGAGCCAATAGGCTCGGGTCGTATCATCGAGATGCGGTGCGATGAAGCCGTCGAAGGCGGAAGGGTTGGCGTCGACATTGTGCTGGCCCAGCAGGCGCACGACGTCCGAATGAGCGGGAAGGTGACGGAAGGCGGCAAGCTTCAGGCGGTTCAGCGCGACGTGATGCGGGTTGAGGTCGACGACGTCGATTTTTTCCGGGTGCCGGCTGAGATAGGCGAGCATGTTGCAACCGCCCGAGGCGATGGTGACGACGCGGTGGCCTGGGCCAAGGTCCATCGCCGCCATGTCGACATCCGGGTCCTCCCAGATCTGGGGATAGACCAGACCGGAAAACAGCAGGCCGAACATCCGCTCGGAAAAACCCTTGGCCGACAGCGCCTTGTGCTGCAGCAGCGCGGTTCTGAGCTTGTCGTTCTTGAGGTAGCCGGCTTCCGATGCAAAATCCGTCATGGTCGTTTCCTGCTCTTCATGAGTTGCAACGGCTCTAGACGCCGCCTGCTACAGTTTGATGACGCGGGATGGCTGCGACTGAAATGCCGGCGCCCCCTTTCCAGGCTCTGATTTTCCTGATTGCATGCGGCCGCAACCGGAGCCCGCCATGCGTGTCATCAAGATCACAGCCGTTACCGCCCTCACGCTAATGGCCGCCTGTCTTCTCTGGTTCGTCACCATGCCGCCGGAGCTGTTGCGGGTGGGCAGCGGCTATGCCGCCAAAATCGTGTGTTCCAACGTTTTTCTGGCCGGACGCGATGCCGGCGAGGTGCTCGCCGTCGACGTTCAGGCGCCGGGCCATCCGCTGCTGAAGCTGATGCGGGTGAATGTCGACGCGCAGGCAGCAAGGGTGGAAGCGGGCCTGTTCGGTTTCATCGCACCTTCGGTGGCGATCTATCGTGACGGTGCCGGCTGCGCGGTGACGCAAGATCTGAAGGCGCAGGGGCAGCGTCGCGAACAGGCGCCGATCTCCGGTATCGAATCAGCGGCAGCCGGCAAACTTTTTCCTCAGGGCACGAGGATCGAAGCGGATCCGAGGGTCGCATCGCTCCTCTCCGACGCGGCATTCAGCGGTCCCGGCATGCGGGCCGTCATCGTGGCCCAGAACGGGCGTATCATTGGCGAACGTTATGGCGCGGGATTTTCCGACAAGACGCCGTTGATCGGCTGGTCGATGGCGAAGACGGTCAATGCGGCACTGGTCGCTAAGCTGGTGGGCGAGGGCAGGCTTTCCTATTCCGACAGCAACCTGTTTCCGCAATGGGCCGGCGACGAACGCAGCGAGATCACGCTGGCGCAACTGCTCGCCATGGAAAGCGGACTTGGCTTCAACGAAAATTACGGCACGGTGGCCGATGTCACCCGCATGTTGTTCCTGGAAGAGGACATGGCGGCATTTGCGATCGACACGCCGCTAGAGGCGACACCCGGAACGCGGTTCTCCTATTCTTCCGGCACCGCAATCCTGCTGTCGAAGTTGTGGATGGATCGCATCGGCGACAAGGCGGCTGCGCTTGCCTATCCCCGCCGGGCGCTGTTTGGGCCGCTCGGCATGACGAGTGCGGTTTTCGAGACCGATGCCAGCGGCACCTATGCCGGCAGTTCCTACATCTATGCGACGGCACGCGACTGGACGCGGTTCGGCATGCTGCTTGCGGCCGATGGCCTGTGGAGGGGCGAGCGGATTTTACCGGAAGGGACGGTTGCGATGATGAGCACGGCCTCCCCCATGTCCGACGGCCGCTACTCACAGATGCAGACCTGGCTGAAGCTCTACGGCCGCGATGGCGATGGCTTGCCGGCCGACCTGTTCATGCTGAGCGGTCATGACGGGCAGACGCTGGCTGTGGTGCCTTCCATGGGGCTTGTGGTGCTGCGCATGGGCCTGACGCCTTCCGGGGGCGGCTATAATGCGCTCGATCTGGTGGCGGCAGCGGTGAAGGCCGTGCGCTGAGAGCTGAGAGGCGTGTTTCGGACGCCAATGGCTTGGCCATATCGCAGCCAGCGGGGCGGTCTCTTTAAGATACCAGGCGAAGAGCGTAGGCGGTGATCGTGCCGTATGGCCGAACCCGGATTCCGGTCGTCGAAGTCGTGGTCGGGCGACGCGGGCAGCGGTTGGGGAGGGGCGCTCGGCCTATTTCAGGACGTGTAGCATGTCCTTGCGCTTGGCGTCGTAGTAATAGCCGCGCGCATAAAGTTTGATGGCGTCGTCATTGCGGTTGCCTGCCACCAGCCAGGCGCCGCGCAGATATTTCACGGCATATTTCAGGTTGGTCTCGGCGTCGAGCAGGCCCTTGGCCGGGCCGTCGTAGCCCATCGACTTCGCGGTCGGATAGGTGATCTGCATCAGACCCCAATAGCCGTTCTTGTGGTAGGCTTTCGGATCATATTTGCTTTCGCGATGCACGACACGGTGCACCAGCGATTCCGGGACACCGTAGAGGCCCGCATAGCGCGTAATGAGCTTGTTGAGTTCCGGCGTGCTGCCATCGGCGGTGTCGGGGATGGGGGCGCCCGGTGCCGGCGGGAAGAAGCCCGCATTCATCATGCCGGAAACCGCGTTGGTGGGGCCTGCATAGGCCAGCATCATGTTAGGCGCGGTCGGCTTGGGGGTTGGTACGACGGTCTGGATAGCAACCATTTCCGGCGTGATCGGCAGTTCGGCGGTCTGTACGGTTTCGTTGGCGACCGGACCACCGGTCATCTGCGGCGACACGATACGGCCCGATTTGGCGGAAAGCGGATGTGCGGACGCGGTCGTCGCGACAAGCCCGGTGGCCGTCTGCGCGGGAACGGGCGCCGTCGCGGCAGCAACCGGACCGGCATTTGTCGAAGGGGCCGGCGCCGATCCGGCAACCGGTGCAGCGCCGGCAATCGCCTGGGCGGCACTTGTTGCGTCAGCCACCGGCGCGATGGCAAGCGCTACGGGCTGTGGCGCCGGTTCGGGGGATGCGAGTGCGGCGGTCTGGATGGCGAGCGCGCTGACGCTGCTTGGCAGTGCGGCAATCTGGATGCGGCCGGTCTTTTCAGGGACCGGTGCATTGGTGCCGGCCATATCGGCCGTCTGGGGTGCGTTGGGGTCGGTCGCAGATGCCGCGACCTGACCGGTCTTCAGGCTCGGCCCGGAGGCCTGATCCATGCTCGAACAACCGGCGAGAACGGAGGATAGTGCAAAAGCCAGAGCCGTCTTGCAGCCGCCAAATCGGTCTATTGCCATTGGGTCGCTCTCGTAAAATCGCTTGTCCAAGCCCGTTGGTGAATCTTAACGGACAGCCAAGTCCATTAACCGATCGGTAGGCTTCGGGCAAGTGGACTGCACCGCTGTACACCAAGTCTCTGTTTAAACGGTATTTTTACCGTTTGTCTCCGGCGCTGCGCTGTCTTCGTTACATGCTGCGTGTTCAGGCGGCAATGCGCCGATAGCCTGCCGTCACCGCACGGCGGGATATGAATCGCGTATGAGGCTTGCGCGAGGCTGGGCGCCCCGATCCGCGCTTCTCCATGCGCCTGAGGCGATGGCCGGCCAGTTCCATGTTGAGGATGCTTCCAAGCACGACGGCTGCGATGAAGGCCAGGTCGAATTCGACCAATTGCCACGGCAGGACAGCCCGCGGATCGAGCGCCTGAGGCAACAGCGCGAGGAAGGCGAGAATGGAGCGGGGCCTGAGCGCGGCCACGCGGAAGACGTAAAGGACGATGCGCAGCGGACGGCGTTCGGGCAGGTTGTCGTTATGGGCAAGGTAACCGCGCGCTGGATGCTGGAGCGTCCACAGGACATGCAGCATGAGATAGACCATGCCGATCCAGGACACGAGTTCGAACAGGTGCGGCAGGGTGCGGGCAAGCGCAACCACAGGCAGGCTCGCTGCCGTCATGGCGGCAACGAGACCGAGGGCGATCGCCGGAACGGTCAGAAGGCCGGTCGCGCGTCCGCGCGCCAAAGTGTATCGAGCGGTCAGATCAGCCAGCGGACCGGGCAGGATGACGAGGAACAACGACGCCGCAAAAACTAGCATTGTATCGCTGGACATTCCCATTCTCCTCCGGCCCGTCTTCTTTCGCGCCGTTGCCGACCGACATCAGGCCTTTTCGACAGTTTGGCCGACTGCCGTCATCACGTCGCCGAACCACGGCGTCGACAAATCAAAATGCTTGCCTCCCTTGATACGCGGGAATTCGATCGTGCGCAATTTGCCATTCTGATCTTCGTCATGTCCGGTGACGCCGGATACGCCGTTCAAGGCGCTTTCGACGGCCAGATCGACCATGCCCTGGATAAGCCGCAGGTCCTCGCCATTGGCCGGCGCCGAACGTGCGAAATAGCCGGATTTCTGGACGAGCGAACGTTCCGCGCCGAGCAGTGCGGCAAACTGTTTCTGGAACCATCCACCGACATTGATCGTGTCGAGCTTCACGTGGCCGAAGGCATCGCGCTTGATGTTTTCGCCCGAGGCTTCGAGTTCCTGGACGATGACATCCATGCAGGCGCCCTCGGATACGAACAGGGTGACGTAACCGTAGCGGTCCATCACCTCCCTCAGCCGAGAAGCTTCCGCGTCGCGGTCGAAGCGCATTTCGGGTAGATAGAGGCCATCGATCTTTTTCAACTGTGCGTCCATCAGCAAGCCCCCGACATAATCGTGGGTCTTCGTCCTTTGCATATAGGCGCGGGCAGTGGCAGCAGTCAGCCAGCCGCAATGGCGGCCCATGACCTCATGGATGATAAGCGTGCGCGGGGCAGCGCTCTGCTCGTTCGAGACGTTGTCGAAAAACTGCGCGCCGACATCCGCCGCGGTCCATGCACCGAGCGACTGGCGGATGGGCACGATATCGTTGTCGACGGTTTTCGGCAGGCCGACGACGGTAAGATCGTAGCCGTTCTGGCCGAGATAGGCGGCAAGGTCGGCCGCCGTCGTATTTGTATCATCGCCGCCGATCGTGTGGAGGATGGTGACGCCGTCCGCGGCCAGCCGTTCGGCCGCCACCTTCAGCGGGTTCTCGCCTTCCTTGACGAGGCCCCGTTTGACGCAGTCCGCCGCATTGGTGAGCTTGACGCGGCTGTTGCCGATCGGTGACCCACCGAAGCGATGCAGGAGGTGCGCCTTTTCGCGCATGTCACCGGTGATCTCGATCGAATCGCCCAGCAGCACGCCCTGATAACCGGATCGATAGGCGATCAGATCAAGCTCAGGCGCGACATCGCTGTAACGTTCGATCAATCCGCCGACCGCCGACGACAGGCAAGGGGCAAGGCCTCCTGCCGTGAGCATCGCTACTTTCCGTCCAGCCATGACTTCTCCTCCCAGCGTCGACCGCTCCTACAGCGCCAGCCTTGATGGTTGCGTCACCCAAGCACAGCTGTAAAGGCAATATTCGAAAATTTGTTGTTTTGCAGCGCCATGCGGCGATCCGATATCCGAAGCGTGCAAGGCATGGCTTCGACCTGCCGTAACGTCAGGCGTTACGCAAAAGACTTGTGGTGGAATGTCGGATCAGGGCGTCTTTCAAAAATGCTCTCGCACGAAAGTGATGATCGGAGCTCTTGTGTGCGGCTTGTCCCAGCCTTGCAAAAATCGATGAAAACTGGTCATGTGGCGCGATGATCATCGATTTTGCCTGCCTCCAAATTTCATCTCTCTGGGAAAAGCTGCTGGGCGCGATCGGCGATGCGGCCGGCGGCGCGCTGTCGCGCGTGGTGGAGGCAATCCGTACCGTTTTCGAAGGAGACCCGGAAACACGGCGTCAGGTGTCGTTTTCCGTCGCCATCATCGCGCTTTCGGCCAAGATGGCCAAGGCCGATGGCAATGTGAACGAAAAGGAAGTGACGGCTTTCCGTCAGATCTTCGATTTTCCGCCGGAAGAAGCCCAGAACGTCGCGCGTCTCTACAATCTGGCGCGTCAGGACGTGGCCGGCTACGAAGCCTATGCCTCGAAGCTTGCCAACCTGTGTGGCACCGGGACGCATAACTGCCCGATGCTGGAAAACGTCGTCGATGGCCTGTTCCATATCGCCAAGGCGGATGGCCTTCTGCATGAGAAGGAACTGTCTTTCCTTGCCCGCATCGCCGAGATCTTCGGGATCGACGAACATCATTTCCGCCGTATCATGGCGCGTCATGTGGAGTTGGAAGGGCGCGACCCCTATCTCGTGCTCGGCGTTTCGCCGGAAGACGATTTTGCCACGATCCGCAAGCGCTATCGCAGTCTGGTGATCGAGCATCATCCCGACAAGCTGCACGCGCGCGGTGTGCCGGCGGCGCTGCATGCGGCCGCAACCGAGCGCATGGCTGCCCTTAACGCCGCCTATTCGGAAATCGAAAAAGAACGCCGCGCAGCATGAGCGCGGTCAAATCCGAGCATATCGGCGCCTCGCTGATGCCGTCGCCCAATCACGGTGAGCGGGCAGGCGGGCGCGAGCCCGACATGATCATCTTGCACTATACCGGCATGAGCGGCGAGGATGAGGCGCTCTCCTGGCTGTGCAATCCGGGCAGCCAGGTATCGAGCCATTATTTCGTTCGCGAAAACGGTACCGTATTCCAGTTGGTGCCAGAGGGCCGGCGTGCCTGGCATGCCGGCAAGAGCGTGTGGGAAGGCGAGGCGGATACCAATTCCCGTTCGATCGGTATCGAGATCGCCAATGCAGGCCACCCCGGCGGACTTCCGCCCTTTCCCGGTGCGCAGGTCGAGGCGGTGATCGATCTCTGTCGCGATATTGCGCGCCGTCGCTCGATCGCGCCGCAGCACATTCTCGGTCATTCCGATGTGGCGCCGATCCGCAAGGTCGATCCGGGCGAAAACTTTCCATGGCGTCGGCTGCACCAGGCCGGGATCGGCCATTGGGTCGCGCCGACGCCGATTTCCGGCGGTCGCTTCTTCCAGCGCGGCGACAGCGGCCAGCCGGTCGAGGCACTGCAATCGATGCTGGCGCTTTACGGTTACGGTATCGAGATCACCGGGCAGTTCTGCGAGCATACGCAGGGCGTCGTGGAAGCATTCCAGCGGCATTTCCGAACCGAACGCGTTGACGGCATTGCCGATATGTCGACCATCGATACCCTGCATCGCCTGCTGGCCTCGCTGCCGCGTTACGCCTGACCGATCATCGTCCGTCTTGCTCTGGAATTGATTCCGCAAACCGCTACAAGTGTCTGGGCATCATCGCTTACGACGGAACGCGAGCAGGATATGAACGGGCATTTCAAATTCATCATCATCGGTTGCGGCATGATGGGCGCGGCTGCCGCACGCCATCTTTCGCTCTGGACGGATGGCGTTGCGGTGATCGGACCGGCGGAGCCTGCCGATACGGCCAGTCACACCGGCGTGTTTGCCAGCCACTATGATGAAGCGCGCATTACCCGCACGATCGATCCGGATGCGACCTGGGCGCGACTCGCCAATCGCTCGATTGCCCGTTACGGGACCATTGCCGCAGAGAGCGGCATCGATTTCTACGCCCCGGTCGGCTGCCTTGTGGTGGGTCCGCAACGCCACGATGACGATCTGAGCTATGTCGGTCGCGTGCAGAAGGCAGCAGCAGCGCTTGCCGTGGCGACGGAGGATATGAACGATTCCGGTCTCGTCGAGGCCTTTCCGTATTTCGCCTTCCCGCGGGGGAGCGATGGCATTTTCGAGCGGATGAATGCCGGGCATATCAATCCGCGCCGGCTGGTGAAGGCGCAGACCCTTCTGGCGGAGCGGCAGGGCGCGACCGTCATCCGCGAGACGGTCACCGCCACGCGCGAGGGGGCCGGTCTCGTCACGATCACGACTGCCGAGGGCAAGACCTACACGGCGGACAAGGTTCTGGTGGCTGCGGGCGGCTTTTCCATCGCCGAAAGATTGCTGGGGGCCCGGCTCGACCTGAAGGTCTACGGCCGTACCGTGTCCTTCTTCGAAATCGACGAGGCGCAGATGGCGGCATTCGCCGGCATGCCGTCGCTGATCTGGCGGTGGACGGATGCGGCGGAGGGGATCTACATGCTGCCGCCGGTGCGCTATCCCGACGGCAGGTTCTATCTCAAGATCGGAGGCGACCCCAACAATGTGGAGCTTCGCAGCGAACCGGAGATCCGGGCATGGTTCCGGTCCGGCGGACGCGAAAGCACCCACCGTCATCTGGCCTCGGTGGTGGCCAAACTCGTGCCCGAAGTGGATCTGTCAAGGAGTTCAATGGCCGCCTGCGTCACCTCTTTCACGCCGACCGGTTACCCCGCCATTTCCATGGTCTCGGACCGCACCGGGGTGCTTACAGGTGGCTGCGGAGCCGCAGCCAAGAGTTCTGACGAAATCGGCAGGCTTGGCGCAGAACTGCTTTTCCATGGCCGGATCGAGGACGACGTCTATGCGCCGGCCAATGGTTTCCCCGCCCATTTCCTATGATTGGCGCCAGCTGGCGTTTTCCCGGTGGCATTTCGGCCCTGTCTCGTCTAAGGAGCGCGGACCAGTTGGCCGGGCAGCCGCGCTTTACCAATGCCGAAAGGCGGTAGGGTGAGGAAAGTCCGGGCTCCACGAAAACGCGGTGCCGGATAACGTCCGGCGGGGGCGACCCCAGGGAAAGTGCCACAGAAAGGATACCGCCCGGTTCAGGCCGGGTAAGGGTGAAAGGGTGGGGTAAGAGCCCACCGCGCTTCTGGTAACAGCGGCGGCATGGTAAACCCCACCGGGAGCAAGACCGAATAGGGATGACGCGGGCTTCGTCGCAAGACGGGCTACAGCCGGTTTTCGGGCCAGTCATCCGGGTGGGTTGCGTGAGGCGTCGTGCAAACGGCGTCCCAGATGAATGGCTGCCACGTGCCGGTTTTTTACCGGCGCCATACAGAACCCGGCTTACAGGCCAACTGGTCTTCACACTCTGAAGGCGGCAGGACCGCCCATGGCGATGCCGGGGCGTATCACTGGCCGGGAAGCGGTTCACGCCCTGGCGTAGAGTTGCGCCATCGCTTATGCGCGCCCAGATTGTTTCCTGCGCTACTGTCGATATCCGCCTTCTTTCTAATCTGACAGGTGAGGCAATAACTTAACCTGTGGAGGCGGGTCATTTCCGCGCATGGGCGCAGGTGATCTGCCGACTTCCCGCGCTAACTGTTTGTTAAACTTAACAGGTTATAAATAAACAATGTCGCGTTCCGGTTTGCCCGGCGCTTCCCATTGACGCCCATATGGTCCCATGTTATCCCAAAACTGCACTGCACAAGGGTCGCGCAAGGCCCCTCAATCAGACAGTTTCGACCAGTTCCGGAAACGGAAAGGCGGATGGGCTTATGGTCATCCGGCTGCTGGGTCGTGGCTTCTGTCCGGGATCGCGCGGTGTGTTTCGGCCGACATGTTTTTCGTTCGGCGGCTTTCGGAAGTGGATGTTTGGCGTAATGAACCGCTTCCTGTCCAATGCGACGAACAGGATCGATGCGAAGGGGCGGGTTTCCGTGCCGGCGCTGTTCCGTTCCGTGTTGGCGCAGCGGGGTGTTCAGGAGCTTTATTGCCTCCAGGACCTCGTCTTCCCGGCGATCAGCGTCGGCGGTCTGGATCTGCTCGAGCGGTACGAGCGGCAGATCGAGGCGGTCGATCCGTTCTCGCCGGAAGCGAACAGGATGTCGCTGCTGGTTCACGGTGGCGGCGTTTTCATGAGGCTCGATGCCGAAGGCCGGCTGATGGTCACGGATTTCATCCGGGACTTCACGGGAATCAGTGCGGACGTGACCTTTGTCGGGCGCTCGGATCATTTTCAGCTTTGGCAGCCGCATGCGTTTCACGAGGCGCAGGCGGCAGCAAGAGAAGGGCGCTCGAGTCTGTCGCGCCCTCAGTAGGACGAGGAAACGGGATGGCGGCGAATCTTGGCGACGGGACACCTGAAGCCGATGGCGGATCGGTTCGCCACATCCCGGTTCTTCTCCGCGAAGTTCTGACATCGCTGCAGCCGAAGGCGGGCGAGATCATTCTCGACGGCACGTTTGGCGCAGGCGGTTATACCTCGGCCATTCTCGATGCTGGCGCCGATGTCATTGCGCTCGACCGCGATCCGACGGCGATTGCGGGTGGTCAGTCTCTGGTCAAGGCAAGCGGCGGTCGTCTTTCGCTCATCCATTCGCAGTTTTCCAGTCTCGATCAGCATGCGCCGGAAGGCGGTCTCGATGGTGTCGTGCTCGATATCGGCGTGTCCTCCATGCAGATCGACGAAGCCGAGCGTGGCTTTTCCTTTCAGCGCAACGGACCCCTCGATATGCGCATGTCGGCTTCCGGCGTTTCCGCAGCGGACGTTGTCAATCGCGCCAAGGTTGGCGACCTCACCCGCATCTTCGGTTTCCTCGGCGAGGAGAACCATGCCGGCCGCATCGCCCGTGCTATCGAAAAGCGCCGTGCACAGGAACCGTTCACGACGACGCGCGATCTGGCCAATCTGATCGAAACCGTCAATCCGCGGCGCGCCAAGGACAAGATCCATCCGGCTACCCGCGTCTTCCAGGCGCTGCGCATCTTCGTCAACGACGAACTGGGCGAGCTGGCGCAGGCGCTGTTTGCCGCCGAACGGTCGCTCAAGCCCGGTGGTCGCCTCGTCGTGGTGACGTTCCATTCGCTGGAAGATCGCATCGTCAAGAAATTCTTCGCTGACCGTTCCGGCAAGGCCGCAGGCTCGCGCCATATGCCGCTGGTCGAAGAGCGGCCGGTCGTGTTCGAGACCATCGGCAAGCCGATGATCGGTGCCACCGAAGAAGAGGCGGAGCTCAACCCGCGCGCCCGTTCCGCAAAGCTGCGTGCGGGCCTGCGTACCACGGCGCCCCACGGTTCCTTCAATATGTCCATTTTCGACCTCCCCGACCTCGCAAGCCTAGCAACGATGGGAGCCTAAGCATGCTCAGAAGCTTTGATATCGTTCTCATCGGCGCCATGACGGCCGCGGCCGTCGTCACCTACACGATCAAGCACCGCGCCGAACTGAAACTGGAAGAGGTGCATCGACTGCAGACGGAAATCCGGCTTGAGCGCGACACGATCGATCTTCTCAAAGCCGACTGGGCGCTGCAAACGCAGCCCAACCGCCTGCAGCATCTTATCGGCACCTACCAGCAGGAACTGCAGCTCGTCTCCACCGAAACCACTCAGCTTTCGCAGCCCAACGAGTTGCCCATGCTCAAATCGCAGCTGCCGCAGCCGGAAACCTCGATCGAGCAGCTGATCGCGGGCGCCGATGACGAAGTGGCCAAGGCGATCCGCGGTGTGGCAGCCGCAAAAGCGTCGCCTCCAGCTTCGCGCATCCCCGTTCCGGTAGCACGCGGGTCAGTACGCGTAGACTCAATTTCAACCGGATCGGTAAACCGCTGATGTCTTTTCTTTCCCGGATCATGGTGCTGAAGAGCAGGGGGCATTTCTCGACTGGTGCCCGTGGCGTCTCGTCACGCAAGGCCGGCGCGAATTTCGAGGGCATCCGCAAACGCAAGGCGCAGCAGGCGCGCAACAGGGTCGGTCTCGTCATCTTCGGGTTTGCCGCGCTCTACTGCGTGATCGGCGCACGCATGGTGTTTTACGCCATGAGCGAACCGCAGACGACGTCGAGTATTCCGCCCGCCGACCGGCTGATGGCATCGCGTCCGGATATCGTTGACCGCAACGGTGCGCTTCTTGCCACCGACATCCGCACCGTTTCGCTGTTTGCCGAACCCCACAAGATCGTCGATGCCGATGAGGTCATCGAAAAGCTGTCGACGGTACTGCATGATCTCGACGTCAAGGGCACCTATACCAAGCTGTCGTCCAAGAGCCGGTTCCAGTGGCTGAAGCGGCAGTTGACGCCGAAACAACAGAGCCAGATTCTGGCGCTTGGCATTCCTGGCATCGGCTTTCGCCCGGAAAAGCGGCGCTTCTATCCGGGCGGTCCGACAGCCGCGCATATCGTCGGTTACGTCAATATCGACAATCGCGGCGTCTCCGGCATGGAACGCTATATCGACAGCCAGGGGCTGGCCGATCTCGCTGCCGTCGGCATGACGTCCAGTCAGCCGCTCGAACCGGTCAAGCTGTCGATCGACGTGCGCGTGCAGTCGATCGTGCGCGATGTGGTCGCAAGTTCCATAGACAAATACAAGTCGATCGGCGGCGGGGCCGTGGTGATCGACGTTCATACCGGTGAGATTCTCGGCATGGCCTCGGCGCCGGATTTCGATCCGAACGATCCGAATGCCAACGGTCCGGAAGGCTGGATGAACCGCATGACGAACAGCACGTTCGAAATGGGCTCCACCTTCAAGTCCTTCACGCTCGCCATGGGCCTCGATTACTCCAAGATTTCGCTGAACGACACGATCGATGCGCGTTTCCCTATCCGCATCGGCGGCTTCACTATCAAGGATTTCCACGGCAAGGGGCGTGTCCTGTCCATTCCGGAAGTCTTCCAGTATTCCTCCAATATCGGCACCGGCAAAGTTGCGGACGCTGTCGGCATCACGGAGCACAAGGCTTTCCTGACGCGTCTTGGTCTGCTCAGCCGCATGCATACGGAGCTGCCGGAAGTGGCAAACCCCAGCCAGCCGCGCGAATGGAAGAAGATCAACTCGATCACGATCTCCTTCGGCCACGGCGTCTCGACTACGCCGCTGCAAACCGCCGTCGCGGGTGCGGCTCTGGTCAACGGCGGCGTCCTTTATCCGCCGACATTCCTGCCGCGCACGCAAGAGCAGGCGGCGGAAGTGGCCAGTCAGGTGATGAAGCCGACCACCAGCCGCGACATGCGCTATCTGTTCGAATGGAACGGTTCGAAGGGTTCGGGCCGTAATGCCCGCGTCGACGGGTTCGATGTCGGCGGCAAGACCGGTACGGCCGACAAGGTCGTCAACGGTCGCTATGCCCACGACAAGAACTTCAACGCCTTCCTGGCAGCCTTCCCGATGAGCAATCCGCGCTACGTCGTTTTGAGCTTTTCCGACGAACCGAAAACCGACAAGGGCAATGGGGCGGCGCTTGCTGCGACCTCCGCTGCACCGATGGTCAAGGAGATCATCGCACGGTCGGCCCCTATTCTCGGTGTACAACCTTCGTTTGGTGAAAATGGCTCCGCCTTGCTCGTGTCCTATTAGGTCATAATGAATGGCACGACGATTCGCGGGCCGGTCTGATCCGGCCCCCGGAAGGAGAGGGCAGAAATGATATTGAGAGAGCTGATCGGCACAGATTTTCCTGAGCTTGCCGAGGCTGTGAACGGTCCCGTTGGGGATGTCGAGATCAAGGCGGTCGCTTCTGACAGCCGTAAGGTTGTTCCCGGCGCGCTGTTCTTCGCCATGGCCGGCAGTAAGGCGGATGGCGCAGGCTTTATCGGAGACGCCGCCGCGCGCGGCGCGGTGGTTGCGATCGCAGCGCATCCGGCCGATGTCGGCATTCCGGTCCTGACCGTCGACAATCCGCGCCGTTTTCTGGCGCTGGCGGCAGCAAAATTCTCTGGTGCGCAACCGGATACCATGGTCGCCGTCACCGGTACGGCTGGCAAGACCTCGGTTGCTTCGTTTACTCGCCAGATCTGGGCATATGCAGGCCACCCGGCTGCGATGATCGGCACGACCGGCGTCGTGTCGCCCACCCGCAACGATTACGGTTCGCTCACCACGCCTGATCCAATCGCGCTGCATGCGCTGCTCGCCGAACTGGCATCGGAAGGCGTGACGCATGCCGCCATGGAAGCCTCCAGCCACGGCCTCGACCAGAGCCGCCTCGATGGCGTTCGACTAGCGGCCGCCGGCTTCACCAATCTCGGCCGCGACCACATGGATTATCACCCGACCGTGGAATCCTACATGGCCGCCAAGATGCGGCTGTTCGATACGCTGATGCCCAAGGGCTCGCCGGCGGTGATCTTCTCCGACGATCCGTGGTCGCAGGAAGCCATTCGCGTTGCCAGCGCCTCCGGGCTCGATGTCCGCACCGTCGGCCGCAAAGGTTCCTACCTGACGCTCAAGCGCGTCGAGCATTTCCGTCACAAGCAGACCGCCGAAATTACCGCCGAGGGCCGTATCTTCGAGGTCGATATTCCGCTCGCCGGTGATTTCCAGATCGCCAATGCGCTGGTTGCCGCAGGTCTCGCCATGTGCACCGGCGTTTCAGCCGAAAAGGCGATGGCCGCGCTCGAAAAACTGGTCGGTGCTTCCGGCCGTCTTGAGCTGGTCGGCCAGACGTTGGACGGCGCGCCGGCCTATGTCGATTACGCCCATAAGCCGGATGCGCTGCAGAACGTGCTCTCTTCCGTGCGTCCCTTCACCACCGGCCGCGTCGTCGTGGTGTTCGGCTGCGGTGGCGATCGTGACAAGGGCAAGCGTCCGATCATGGGGGAAATCGCCACGCGGCTTGCCGATGTGGTGATCGTCACGGACGACAATCCGCGCTCGGAACAGCCTGAAACAATCCGCTCGGAAATCATGGCAGCCGCTCCCGGCGCTATCGAGATCGGTGACCGTGCCAAGGCAATTCGCCACGCCGTTTCCCTGCTGCACGCAGGCGACACGCTGATCGTTGCCGGCAAGGGCCATGAAGAGGGGCAGACCATCGGTTCAACGACCCTGCCGTTTTCCGATCATGTCGAGGTTCGAAAAGCACTGGAGGGCCTGAAGTCGTGAGCGTGCTCTGGACCTGTGATGAAATGACCGCCGTGATGGATGGCCGCCCGGTTGGCGCATTGCCGGCTGGCATTACCGGCATTTCCATCGACAGCCGCTCGATCGGAGAAGGCGAAGCCTTTTTTGCCATCAAGGGTGATCGCGTCGACGGACACGACTATGCCGGCGTCGCGGTTGCCAACGGTGCGGCGCTGATCGTTGTTGCCGAGGGCAAGCTGCCGGCCATGGGCCGCCTGTCGGTGCCGATGATCGTTGTTGAGGACGTACTTGAAGCGCTCGGCAGGCTCGCCGTTGCGGCCCGCAAGCGCAGCCGTGCCCAGATCGTCGCCGTAACTGGTTCGGTCGGCAAGACGACCACGAAGGAAATGCTGCGCCACGCTCTCGCCCCTTCCGGCAAGGTGCATGCCGCCGTCGCCTCCTTCAACAATCACTGGGGCGTGCCGTTGACGCTCGCCCGCATGCCGATCGACACCTATTTCGGCGTGTTCGAAATCGGCATGAACCATCCCGGCGAAATCCGCCCGCTGGTCGCCATGGTGCGCCCGCATGTGGCTGTCGTCACCACCATTGCCGCCGCCCATCTCGGCCACTTCCGCGATCTCGACGAGATTGCGCAGGCCAAGGCCGAGATTTTCGAAGGCGTGTTGCCGGGCGGTGCGGCGCTGATCAATCGCGACATCCCGCAATACGATCTCTTGGACAAGGCGGCGCAGGCCGCCGGCGTGGAAAACGTCCTGACGTTCGGCCAGCATGCGAGAGCCGATTTCCGTCTGGCGGATTTCGAAGGCAATGCCGAGGGCTCGACCATCTGGGCGACGCTGCAGGGCGATACGACAGAAGTCCGCATCGGCGCACCCGGCCGCCACATCGCGGAAAATGCCATGGCGGCGCTTGCTGTGGTGTCGCTGTTCGGTGCCGACATGGGCGCAGCCAAGCAGGCATTGGCCGAGCTGAAGCCCGTGAAGGGGCGCGGCGAACGGCACAGGCTCGGCATCGGCGAAGGCCACCTGACCCTGATTGACGAGAGCTATAACGCCAATCCGGCCTCGATGCGGGCCGCCATAGCGCTTCTGGCCGCACATGAGCCGGAACTTTCGGGCCGCCGGGTCGCAGTGCTTGGCGACATGCTGGAAATGGGCGAGCATTCCACCAAGGTGCATCAAAACGTGGCCGGCGCACTTCTGGCGGCGGGCATCGAACATGTCTGGCTGGCCGGCCGTGAAATGGCCGCATTGCGCGACGCATTACCCGGCAGCGTCGAGGTGGCCTATTTCGAAACGACGCAGGCGCTCGCGGATTACTGCGTACAGTCGGTCGTTCCCGGCGACGTGCTGATGGTCAAATCCTCGCTGGGGCTTGGTTTCCGCAAGATTATCGACGCTCTTATTGACAACTATCCGGCCTTCGCAGACACGGAGCCGCACTCTTGATCCCGGCTTCCGAGAAAGGGCCAACATGCTGATCTGGCTAGTCGAACTGGCGGACCACGTCCAATTTTTCAACCTGTTCCGGTATATCACCTTCCGGACGGGCGCCGCTGCCTTCACCTCCGCCTTCATCGTTTTCATGTTCGGTCCGCGCATCATCGACTCGCTGCGCGTGCGCCAGGGCAGGGGCCAGCCAATCCGCGCCGACGGCCCTCAGACCCATTTCAAGAAGGCCGGCACACCCACGATGGGCGGGCTGATGATCCTTGCCGGCATTCTGGGTGGCTCGCTGCTGTGGGCCGATCTGTCCAATATCTACGTGGTCTCGACCCTGCTGGTGACCCTTGGTTTTGGCGCCATCGGCTTTTACGACGATTACCTCAAGGTCACGAAACAGTCGGATAAGGGCTTTTCCGGCAAGGCGCGTCTGGGCATCGAGTTCCTGATCGCTGGCATCGCTACTTTCTTCATGATGCGCATGGCGCTCGCCACCGGTCAGAACGGATCGACGCTCGGCTCGTCAATCGCCTTTCCCTTCGTCAAGGATTTCGTCATCAATCTCGGCATCTTCTTCGTGCTGTTCGGTGGTTTCGTCATCGTTGCGGCCGGCAATGCCGTCAACCTGACGGACGGGCTCGATGGTCTTGCCATCGTGCCGGTGATGATTGCGGCAGCTTCCTTCGGCATCATTTCCTATGTCGCCGGCAACGCCGTCTTTTCCAATTACCTGCAGATCAATTTCGTGCCCGGCACGGGTGAGCTTGCCGTTATTCTGGGCGCGGTCATCGGGGCCGGTCTTGGGTTCCTGTGGTTCAACGCGCCGCCCGCCGCCATTTTCATGGGCGACACCGGCTCGCTCGCGCTTGGAGGTCTGATCGGTTCGGTCGCGGTTGCCACCAAGCACGAGATCGTCATGGCCATCATCGGCGGCCTGTTCGTCATGGAAACCCTGTCTGTCATCATCCAGGTCGGTTTCTTCAAATTGACGGGCAAGCGCGTCTTCCTGATGGCGCCGATCCACCACCATTTCGAAAAGCTCGGCTGGACAGAAAGCCAGGTGGTGATCCGCTTCTGGATCATCGCCGTCGGCCTTGCCCTTCTCGGCCTTTCCACCCTCAAGCTGCGCTGATTACTCCATGATCCCGGTCTCCACGTTTTCTGGCAAACAAGTCGCTCTCTTCGGCCTCGGGGGCTCGGGGCTGGCGACGGCAAAGGCGCTGGTGGCCGGTGGCGCTCTCGTCACCGCATGGGACGACAATCCCGACAGCGTCGCCAGGGCGGCCGACGAAGGCGTAACGACGGCAGATCTACGGGAGCTGGACTGGCCTTCGCTTTCCGCGCTTGTGCTGTCGCCCGGCGTGCCGCTCACCCACCCGAAACCGCACTGGACGGTCGATCTGGCCCGTGCAGCCGGTGTCGAGGTAATCGGCGATGTCGAACTTTTCGTGCGCGAACGCCGCGCGCGTGCGCCGGATTGCCCTCTGATCGCCATTACCGGCACCAACGGCAAGTCGACGACGACGGCGCTGATCGCGCATATCCTCAAATCCAGCGGCCGTGATACCCAACTCGGCGGCAATATAGGCACTGCCATTCTGACGCTCGATCCGCCCAAAGCCGAGCGTTTTTATGTGGTAGAGTGCTCGTCCTACCAGATCGACCTGGCACCGACGTTGAACCCATCCGCCGGCATTCTTCTCAACCTGACGCCTGACCATCTCGACCGCCACGGCACGATGCAGCATTACGCCGATATCAAGGAACGCCTGGTTGCCGGTTCTAATACGGCCGTCATCGGCGTCGACGACAGCTTTTGTGCCCTGATCGCAGACCGCGTCGAACGCACCGGCGTGAAGGTCGAGCGCATCTCCAAGCGCAATCCGGTCGCAGAAGGGCTTTATGCCGAAGGCAGCCGTATTCTCGGCGCGCACAGCGGCAAGATCTCTGAGCTGGCAGATCTCGCCGGCATCGATACGCTGAAAGGTGCCCATAACGCCCAGAACGCCGCGGCGGCGATTGCCGCCTGCCTTGCGGTCGGCGTTTCCATCGAAGAGATTCGTCTGGGTCTCAAAAGTTTCCCCGGCCTGAAACACCGCATGCAGCCTGTCGGCCGTCGTGGTCAGGCCGTGTTCGTCAACGATAGCAAGGCGACCAATGCCGAAGCCGCAGCGCCTGCGCTGTCGAGTTATGACCGTATCTACTGGATCGCCGGTGGCTTGCCTAAGGAAGGTGGCATCACAAGCCTCGCTCCACTCTTCCCGCGTATCGTCAAAGCCTATCTGATCGGAGAGGCGGCGCCGCAATTTGCCGCGACGCTGGGCGATGCCGTGACGTTCGAGATTTCCGGCACGCTTGCCCAGGCTGTTGCGCATGCGGCGGCCGATGCTGCCGAAGACGGCGAGGCGTCTGCCGTGATGCTGTCGCCGGCTTGCGCCAGCTTCGATCAGTTCAAGAATTTCGAGGTCCGCGGTGATGCTTTCGTTACCGAGGTCGCAGGTCTTGACGGTGTGACGATGCTGGTCGAGCCCAACAAGGAGATGTGACGATGGTAAGCCGCGTAGACCGTGGGCCACTGGCAGAGTGGTTCTGGACGATCGACCGCTTCTTTCTGGCGGCTTTCATTCTCCTGATGGGGATCGGCTTCATGCTGTCCTTTGCCGCATCTCCCGCAGTGGCAGAACGTCTCGGCCTCGACAGCTTTCACTTCGTCGAACGGCACGCGATGTTCCTTGTGCCCTCGATCATGGTCATGGTGGGCTTGTCGCTGTTTTCGCCGCGCCAGATCCGCCGGACTGCGATCATCCTGCTGGCCGTGGCGCTGGGCATGATGGTGCTGGCGCTATTTTTCGGCGTCGAGGTCAAGGGAGCACGGCGCTGGGTCAACTTTGGCAGCCTGTCGATCCAGCCCTCCGAATTCATGAAACCCGCCTTCGTCGTCGTCTGTGCCTGGCTGTTTGCCGAGCACGCACGCCAGCCCGAAATTCCTGGCAACCTCTTCGCCATCATCCTGTTCGGCATCGTCGGTGCGCTTCTCGTCGCGCAGCCCGATATTGGACAGACCATCCTGACCAGCGCTGTCTGGGGCGGCATGTTCTTCATGGCCGGCATGCCGTGGCTGTGGATCGTCCTGCTCGGTGGTCTCGGTGTGGGTGGCGTCATGACCGCCTATTACATGCTGCCGCACGTAGCCGGTCGTATCGACCGCTTCTGGACCGGTGAGGGGGACACCTTCCAGGTCGACACCGCCCGCGACGCCATCATCAACGGCAACTGGTTCGGCCTTGGACCTGGCGAGGGCATCTACAAGCGTATCATCCCCGACAGCCATACCGACTTCATCTTTTCCGTCGCGGCGGAAGAATTCGGCATCCTGTTCTGCATGGTTCTGGTCGCGATCTTTGCCTTCATCGTTCTGCGGGGCCTTGGTCACGCTTTTCGTGAGCGTAATGATTTCAACCGTTTTGCTGTTGCGGGTCTCGTGCTGCAACTCGGTGTGCAGTCGATGATCAATATCAGCGTCAATCTCGAACTCATCCCGGCCAAGGGCATGACCTTGCCGCTGATTTCCTATGGTGGTTCCTCGATGATCGCGGTTGCCGTCACCGCCGGCTTCATTCTGGCACTGACGCGCCACCGCCCGGAAAAGCGTGCACAGGAACGCAGCCTGTTCCGCGTGACATCTGCGGTGCCGGCGGAGTAAAAGGGTTTCATGACTAAAGGCATCATTCTGCTTGCCGCCGGGGGAACCGGCGGCCATCTGTTTCCGGCCGAAGCACTGGCTCATGAGTTGAAGGCGCGCGGTTATTCCGTGCATCTGGTGACCGACAGCCGTGCCGAGCGTTTTGCCGGCAAATTTCCGGCCGACGAAATCCATGTCGTGCCATCCGCGACGATCGGCTCGAAGAACCCGGTTGCCGTGGCGAAATCGCTGTTCAAGCTGTGGACCGGGCTGCGCGCTGCTCGCAAGTTGATCGGGCGGATCAAGCCGCTCGCTGTGGTCGGTTTCGGTGGTTACCCGACCGTTCCGCCCCTTCTGGCCGCGACCGGGCTCGGCGTACCCTCGATGATCCATGAGCAGAACGCTGTGATGGGCCGCGCCAACAAGGCGCTTGCCAAGCGGGTCAAGGTGATTGCCGGCGGCTTTCTGCCGGAAGGCGCCGGTGCTTACGCCGACAAGACGGTGACGACCGGCAATCCGGTGCGTCCTGCCGTGCTTGCCGCTGCCAACACGCCTTATCAGCCAAGCCTCGAGGGCCAGCCGTTCAACCTCGTCGTTTTCGGCGGCAGCCAGGGCGCGCAGTTCTTTTCGCGCGCCATTCCGACGGCGTTGAGCCTTCTTGACGAGAGCGAGCGCAATCGTATCGTGCTGACCCAGCAGGCACGTCCGGAAGATCAGGATCAGGTCGGCTCCTGCTTTGCCAAGCTGAAGATGTCGCCGGATGTTTCGGCCTTCTTCCCCGATATGGCAGAGCGTCTTGCGTCCGCCCATCTCGTCATCTGCCGCTCCGGCGCCTCTACCGTTTCGGAAGTGTCGGTCATTGGCCGCCCATCCATTCTTGTCCCTTATCCTTACGCGCTCGATCACGATCAGGCCGCCAATGCCGCGGCCCTCGTTGCAACCGGTGGTGCCGAAGTCGTGTCGCAAGCGGAGCTTTCGCCGGAGCGTCTGGCGGAGAAGCTGAAAGCGGCGCTTCACGAGCCTGAGCGTCTGGCAAAAATGGCGGAAGCCGCCAGGCAGGCCGGCCGTCCGCATGCGACGACCTTGCTTGCAGACATGGTTGTCGCTATTGCCGGGGCGCAAGGGATCGCGCAGTTCAAAGGAGTTCGGGCATGAAGATGCCGCAGGCCATCGGCCTCGTCCATTTCATCGGTATCGGCGGCATCGGCATGAGCGGCATTGCCGAAGTGCTGCATAACCTTGGCCATAAGGTTCAGGGCTCCGACCAGTCCGACAGCGCCAATGTGCAGCGCCTGCGCGACAAGGGCATCCCGGTTTTCGTTGGTCATCAGGCGGAAAATCTCGGTGATGCCGAAGTCGTGGTCGTGTCCACCGCCATCAAGAAATCCAATCCGGAACTGATCGCCGCGCGTGAAAAATCACTGCCGGTGGTGCGCCGCGCCGAAATGCTGGCCGAGCTGATGCGTTTCCGCAATGCCATCGCGATCGGCGGCACGCATGGCAAGACCACGACCACGTCAATGGTCGCAACGCTGCTCGAAGCCGGCAATCTCGATCCGACCGTCATCAATGGCGGCATCATCAATGCCTACGGTACCAATGCCCGCATGGGCGAGGGCGAGTGGATGGTGGTGGAGGCCGACGAGTCCGACGGGACCTTCCTCAAACTGCCGGCCGACGTTGCAGTCGTCACCAATATCGACCCGGAACATCTAGACCATTACGGCAATTTCGACGCCGTGCGCGCCGCTTTCCGCCAGTTCGTGGAAAATGTGCCCTTCTATGGTTTTGGCGTGATGTGCATCGACCACCCGGAAGTGCAGGCGCTGGTTGGCAAGATCGAGGACCGCAAGGTCGTCACCTATGGTGAAAACCCGCAGGCCGATGCCCGCTTCTCGAATGTGCGCATGGAAGGCACCAAGGCGATCTTCGACGTTGAAATCCGCCGTCGCCGCACCGGCCGCGTCTTCTCCTTCAAGGACCTGACGCTGCCCATGCCGGGCCGCCACAATATTTCCAATGCCACGGCTGCAATCGCGGTCGCCAACCGTCTTGGTATTTCCGAAGAAGACATCCGCAAGGGGCTTGCCGCTTTCGGTGGGGTAAAACGCCGCTTCACGCTGACCGGCACCTGGAACGACGTGTCGATCTTCGACGATTACGGTCACCATCCGGTCGAGATCAAGGCCGTGCTCAAGGCTGCGCGCGAAAGCTGCACGGGGCGTGTCATCGCCGTCCACCAGCCGCATCGTTACACGCGCCTTCACAGCCTGTTCGAAGATTTCGTGACCTGCTTCAACGATGCCGACAGCATCATTCTGGCGCCCGTCTATGCGGCGGGCGAGGACCCGATCGAAGGCACCGATTCCGAGACGCTCGCATCGCGCATCCGCGCCGGTGGGCACCGCGATGCACGCTTCATGGCCTCGCCGGAAGCGCTCGCCGGCATCGTCGCCACCATTGCCAAGCCGGGCGATTTCGTGGTTCTTTTGGGTGCGGGTAACATCACGCACTGGGCAGCATCGCTGCCAAAGGAATTGCAGGGCATTTCGGGGCATACGCAATGAAGCAGGTGAATGGGGAACGGTTGCTGGCTTCGCTCGGTGAGGGCGTCAAGGACATCCGCGGACGGCTGACGCCCGATGCGCCGATGGACAAGGTCACCTGGTTTCAGGCCGGTGGCCTGGCCGAGCTGATGTTCCAGCCGCATGATGTCGATGATCTCGTCACCTTCCTGAAACTTCTGCCGGAAGACGTGCCGTTGACGGTTGTCGGCGTTGGCTCCAACCTGCTGGTGCGCGATGGTGGCATTGCCGGTGTCGTTTTGCGCCTCTCGGCCAAGGGTTTTGGCCAGGTCGAACTGGCGGGTGAAAATCGCATCAAGGCCGGCGCCATCTGCCCGGACAAGCATGTCGCCGCCATGGCCATGGACAACGGCATCGGCGGTTTCGCCTTCTATTACGGCATTCCCGGCTCGATTGGCGGCGCGCTGCGCATGAATGCCGGCGCCAATGGCACCGAAACCAAGGATCGCGTTGTCGAAGTCCATGCAGTTGACCGTCAGGGCAACAAGCACGTGCTCTCCAATGCCGACATGGGTTACAGCTATCGCCATTCCTCGGCTCCCGCCGGCCTGATCTTCACCCATGCCGTGTTCGAAGGGTATCCGGACGACCGCGCAAAGATCCGCGCCGAAATGGACGCCGTGCGCCAGCACCGTGAAACCGTGCAGCCGGTCAAGGAAAAGACCGGTGGTTCGACCTTCAAGAACCCCGAAGGCCATTCGGCGTGGAAGGTGATCGACGAAGCCGGTTGCCGTGGCCTGATGAACGGTGGCGCCCAGATGTCCGCGCTGCATTGCAATTTCATGATCAATATCGGCCATGCCTCCGGTTACGATCTCGAATATCTTGGCGAGATGGTGCGCCAGCGCGTGTTCGAAGAGCATGGCATCAAGCTGGAATGGGAAATCAAGCGCCTCGGCGTCTTCATGCCCGGCCGTGAGGTGCGTCCCTTTCAGGGCCTGACGACGGAGTGATGATCGGCTCTGCTGGTCCGTTTGTGAGGCGTTGATGACGCTGGTACACAATGAACGGACCAAGCTGCTCGCCAATTCATTGGACCGGCTTTCCACGGCTTGCGTCGCGGCCGGTTTCATTGCCCGGCAGTGTCGCTCTCAAGCGGCGCGATGTCGTTCAGCATTTCGCTTTCGACCGCGGTTTCCACCGTGGCTTGGCTTTTGGGGGCTTTGATACTACATTTGAGTGCAAGACGCGCTCTTGGAGGGCTGATATCATGAATGCCCCGACATTTTTCTTCCTCTACATATTGCCGTTCGTGATCGCGGGCGCAGGCTGGATTGCGGTGCTCCTGAACGAGCGTTGCGCACGCCGCAAGGTGCGGGTTCACGCCGACAAGTAGCGCCATCGGTCGGCGGGGTGATCGATGTCCGATGCCGGTTATGATGAAAAGTAAGAGCGGCGACGCGTTCTTGTTCGGAACGAACGGTTGAAGCTGGCAGCCGCCAATCTTGATCGCTTATCGACCGCTTACGCTGTTGCGGGTTTCGTTGCTTTGATAACATCGTTCTCTGCAGCGGTAGCCTGGAAAGTCTCACGCTAAGAATCGGCATATCAACGATGGTTTGGCTTTTGGCGGCCTTGATACGACATTGGATAGCGAGACAACTTTTAGGAAGGCTTGGAATATGACCTTCACAATGGCTTTCTACCTTTACATCCTTCCCGCTGTGCCAGCGGTCATAGGCCTTGCGTGGATCATCTTCGATAAGCGGCAGGAGCGCCGAAAAAGCCGGGCGCACTTTGGCGAATAGCGATCCTCATTGAATACGAAAAAGCCCGCGAAACCATCGGTCTCGCGGGCTTTTTCGTCAGTTCATCCAGTCGAGGATCAGACTTCGTCCTTGCCCGACAGGAAGATGCAGGCGAGCGTGATCAGGGCGGCTACGAAGAGGTAGTAGCCGACATAGGTCATGCCGTAATTCGCCTGAAGATAGGTGGCAATATAGGGTGCCAGCGAGGCGCCGAAAATGCCGGCGAAGTTGAAGGTGATCGACGAGCCGGTGTAACGCACCGAGGTCGGGAACGGAGCGGCAAGTGCCGTGCCGATCAGGCCGTAGGTCATGCCCATCAGCACCATGGCGAGAACCACGAACAGGAAGATCATGCCTTCGCCGTTGGTCATCAGGTAAGGCAGGAAGAACGAGAACGCGGCGATCAGTGCGGTCGTGACGATCAGCATCTCGCGGCGGCCGTATTTTTCCGCCAGCTTGCCGATCACGACGATGAAGATGCCGAATACGACCGAGCCGAGAAGCTGCACTTCCAGCGCATCGAGGAACGGCATCTTCAGGACCTTAACGTTGTAGGACAGAAGATAGGCCGAGCCGATGTAGAAGAGCACGAAGGTGGCGAGCGCCACGAAGGTGCCGAGCACGAGGCTGCGCTTATGCTTGCGGAACAGTTCGGCGACCGGAACCTCGACGCGCTCGTGCTTGTCGATGGCCTTCTGGAAAGCCGGGGTTTCGGTAATCGACAGACGCACCCACAGGCCGATGGCGATCAGCGCGATCGAGGCGATGAACGGCACACGCCAGCCCCAGGACAGAAGCGTTTCCTGCGACATGAAATGCAGGAGTATCCAGAACACGCCCGACGACAGGAACAGACCGAGCGGTGCGCCCAGCTGCGGGAACATGCCGTACCAGCTCTTCTTGCCCGGAGGTGCGTTTTCGGTGGCCAGCAGAACCGCGCCGCCCCATTCTCCACCGAGGCCGAAACCCTGGCCGAAACGGCAAAGCGCCAAAAGCAGCGGTGCGAGAACGCCGATCTGCTCATAGGTCGGCAGAAGGCCGATCACCACCGTGGAAATGCCCATGGTAAGGAGCGCGGCCACGAGCGTCGTCTTGCGGCCGATGCGGTCGCCGTAATGGCCGAACACGATGGCGCCGAGCGGACGGGCGAAAAAGGCGATCGAGAAGGTCGCGAACGAGGCGAGGAGCGCGCTCGTCGGGTCCGAGCCCGGGAAGAACAGTGCCGGGAAAACCAGAACGGCAGCCGTTGCATAAACATAGAAATCGAAGAATTCGATCGTCGTGCCGACCACGCTGGCCGTCAGGACTTGTGCAGCAGAGTTCTTTGCAACAGGTTCCAGCGGCTCAGCGGCCGACGACACGGGGGTATCCATCTGTGTCATCTGTATATCCGTGAGTGATGTATGCCCTACTTGTTAAGAAGGGGCGCAGCGGCCATAACGCAATTTTACTTCCGATAAAATGCCTTTGCGGCAATAAAGCGCAAAAAATTGCTGAAAAGACGAAAGCTACCATGCGTGCCGGCGGAATAGGGATGGCTGCCTTCTCCTTGCCATTAACGCGTTTCAATGGCCTTGGTTAACGAAAGTAAACGTTTTGTTAACCCTAATGGCGCTTAACTGACGGCGTCGAGAGCTGTTGGAATCACCTGTCGAAAGTTTCGCACAAGCGTGATCCCGCAACCTAAGGTGATTTTTTCGGGAGTGGTTTATGAGTGGCAAGCATGTGGCTGTTCTGATGGGAGGTTTCTCCTCCGAGCGGCCTGTCAGCCTGTCTTCCGGCAATGCCTGTGCCGATGCCCTTGAGGGCGAGGGCTACAGGGTCACGCGCGTCGATGTCGAACGTGACGTTGCGGCCGTGCTGGCGAACCTGCGTCCCGATGTCTGCTTTAACGCATTGCATGGTCCCTACGGTGAAGACGGCACCATTCAGGGTATTCTCGAATACCTGGAAATTCCCTATACGCATTCGGGCGTGCTCGCGTCGGCCCTGTCGATGGACAAGCAGCAGGCCAAGCATGTCGCCAAGGCTGCCGGCATTCCGGTCGCCGAGGCCAGGGTGCTGGATCGCCACCATTTCGGCAACGCGCATCCCATCAAGCCGCCTTATGTCGTGAAGCCGGTACGCGAAGGGTCGTCCTTCGGTGTCGTCATCGTCAAGGAAAACCAGGCACATCCGCCGCAGGTCATCGGTTCGTCCGAATGGCGTTACGGTGATGAGGTGATGGTGGAACGCTATGTCTATGGCCGTGAATTGACCTGTGGTGTCATGGGCAATGTCGCGCTTGGCGTGACCGAGGTGGTCCCCAACGGCGACACCTTCTACGACTATGATGCCAAATACGCTGCCGGCGGCTCGACCCATGTCATTCCGGCACGAATTTCACCGAATATTTACCAAAAGATTCAATCATTGGCTCTCAAGGCGCATCAGGCGATGGGTTGCCGTGGGGTGAGTCGGTCGGACTTTCGTTACGACGATCGCTTCTCCGAAAACGGCGAGGTCATCTGGCTGGAAATCAACACACAGCCGGGCATGACCCCGACCTCGCTGGTGCCCGAAATGGCCGCGCATGCCGGCCACTCCTTTGGTGAACTCGTCCGTTGGATGGTGGAGGACGCGTCTTGTTCGCGATGAACGGCAAAAGGGCGGGCGAACCGCGCCATCCTTTGGAGGACGGCCCCGTTGCGGACGATCGCCGGGTGCTGCCGCGCCCGCTGCGCCGTGTCGTGCGTTTTTGCGTCAGTCTGGCGACTGGTCGCATCGATATTCCGCGCCATACGGGAACGATAGCGACATTCGGCTTTTTTGCTGCCGTCGGTCTCTATGGCATGTCGATCGGCGGGCACACTCAGACGGTTGCCCAGGCCACCACGGCCGCTGCCGGCTTCGCCATCGAGGATGTCCGCGTGTCCGGCAACAGCCAGACATCGGAAATCGACATCCTGCAACTGCTTGGTCTCGACGGCACGACGTCTTTGGTCGCGCTCGATATCGAATCGGCACGCCGCCAGCTCTCGCAGCTTCCCTGGGTTGCCTATGCCGAGGTCCGCAAAGTCTATCCGCGCACGATCGAGGTTATGCTCAAGGAGCGCGAAGCGTTCGGCATCTGGCAGCATGGCAGCGAACTGTCGCTGATCGAGAAGAGCGGCGCCATCATCGCGCCCCTGCGCGACAATAAGTTTGCCTCCCTGCCGCTCTTCGTCGGACGCGATGCCGAAAAGGCCGCGGCCGGCTTCGAAGAGGAAATGGCCGAGTGGCCGGAGCTGAAGCTGCGTGTGCGCGCCTTCGTGCGCATCGCCAGCCGCCGCTGGGACCTGCATCTCGACAACGGCATCGTCGTCAAGTTGCCGGAAGACAATGTCGGCGCGGCCCTCAAGCGCCTCGCCAAGTTTGAAACCAACCAGCAGATGCTGGAGCGCGACATTGCTGCCGTCGATCTTCGTCTGCGCGATCGCACCACCGTCCAGCTGACGGCCGATGCCGCCGAACGCCGCCAGCAGGCGGTTGCGGCACGGGCCAAGGCATTGAAGAAAGCAGGGGAAACGTGAGCCTGTTCGGATCTTCCAATCTCGGTCTGCCGCGCCTGAAGCCACTGTCTTCCAAGCGCAGCCATGTTGTTTCGGTTCTTGATATCGGATCGAGCAAGGTCGTGTGCATGATCGGGCGGCTGACGCCTCGGCAGGAAAGTGAAGTTCTGCCTGGCCGTACCCATCATGTCGAAATCATCGGCATCGGCCACCAGCGCTCGCGTGGCGTCAAATCCGGCGTAATTGCCGATCTCGACGCCGCTGAAAGCGTTGTGCGTCTGGCCGTGGATGCCGCCGAGCGTATGGCCGGCCTCACCATCGACAGCCTGATCGTCAACGTTTCGGCCGGCCGTCTGGCCAGCGACGTCTATACGGCCACCATTGACCTCGGCGGTCAGGAGGTTGCCTCCGGCGATCTGCGCAAGGTCATGATCAATGCCAGCCAGCTGTCGCAGCGCCAGGATCGCGTCATCCTGCACTCGCTACCGACCGGTTATTCGCTCGACGGCGAACGCGGCATCCGCGATCCGCTGTCCATGTATGGAGATACGCTTGGCGTCGACATGCATGTCGTGACGGCCGAGCGCGCCGCGATCCGCAATCTCGAGCTTTGCGTCAATCGCGCGCATCTGTCGGTCGAGGGCATTGTCGCCACGCCCTATGCCAGCGGCCTTGCGGCCCTCGTCGACGACGAGGTCGAACTGGGCTGCGCGGCCATCGACATGGGCGGCGGCACGACCACGATCTCGGTCTTTTGTGAAGGCAAGCTGGTGCATACCGATGCCATCGGTCTCGGCGGCCATCACATCACCACCGACCTTGCCCGCGGTTTGTCCACCCGAATCGAGGATGCCGAGCGGATGAAGGTCGTACACGGCTCGGCCATCTCCACCGGCGCCGACGAGCGCGACCTGATTTCGGTTGCGCCGATCGGTGAGGACGACCGTGACCAGCCGACCCAGATCCCCAAGGCTCTGGTCACCCGCATCGTTCGCGCGCGGCTCGAAGAGACGCTGGAAATGATCCGCGACCGTATCCAGAAATCGGGTTTCAGCCCGATCGTCGGCAAGCGCGTGGTTCTGACCGGAGGCGCCAGCCAACTGACCGGCCTGTCGGAGACGGCACGTCGGATCCTTGCCCGAAACGTCCGAATCGGGCGTCCTATGGGCTTGTCGGGCCTTCCGACCGCAGCAAAGGGACCGGCCTTCTCCACGGCGGCCGGACTGATGATCTACCCGCAGGTCGCCGCTCTGGAGACGCATGCGACAAACGGTGGCTTCGCGTCGGCCCTGGTCAGCGGCGATGGCCGGCTGGCGCGAATGGGGCAATGGTTGAAGGAAAGTTTCTGACACACCGGTTTCGCACCAGCGTGTCGAGGTAATCGGGAATAGACGGCCGAGTGGCGACTCGGCCCAGACATTAAGAAGGAACGGTTAGATGACCATTAATCTCAACAAGCCGGACATCACCGAGCTGAAGCCTCGGATCACCGTGTTCGGCGTCGGCGGCGGCGGCGGCAATGCCGTCAACAACATGATCACGGCTGGCCTCGAAGGCGTCGACTTCGTCGTTGCCAATACCGATGCTCAGGCTCTGACCATGACCAAGGCCGACCGTATCATCCAGATGGGTGTGCAGGTGACGGAAGGTCTCGGCGCCGGCTCGCAGCCGGAAGTCGGCCGCGCTGCCGCTGAAGAGTGCCTCGACGAGATCATGGACCACCTTCAGAACACGCACATGTGCTTCGTCACCGCCGGCATGGGTGGTGGTACCGGTACGGGCGCGGCTCCAGTTGTGGCGCAGGCCGCACGTAACAAGGGCATCCTGACCGTTGGCGTCGTCACCAAGCCGTTCCACTTCGAAGGCCAGCGCCGCATGCGCCTTGCCGAGCAGGGCATCCAGGAACTGCAGAAGTCGGTCGACACGCTGATCGTTATTCCCAACCAGAACCTGTTCCGCATCGCCAACGACAAGACCACGTTCGCCGACGCATTCGCAATGGCCGACCAGGTTCTCTATTCGGGTGTTGCCTGCATCACCGACCTCATGGTCAAGGAAGGCCTCATCAACCTCGACTTCGCCGACGTTCGCTCGGTTATGCGCGAGATGGGCCGCGCCATGATGGGTACGGGTGAAGCTTCCGGTTCGGGCCGTGCCATGCAGGCCGCCGAAGCGGCGATCGCCAACCCGCTGCTCGACGAAACCTCGATGAAGGGCGCGCAGGGTCTGTTGATCTCCATCACCGGTGGTCGCGACCTCACCCTGTTCGAAGTCGACGAGGCGGCAACCCGCATTCGCGAGGAAGTGGATCCGGACGCCAACATCATCCTCGGCGCAACCTTCGACGAAGCGCTCGAAGGCATCATCCGCGTGTCCGTCGTTGCCACCGGCATCGATCGCGGCATGGGCCAGGTCGACCTGCGAGCCGCCGAAATGCGCGCAGCCCAGAAGCCGACTATCCGTCCTTCCGCGGCCGTTGCTCCGGCTCCGGCCGCAGCACAGCCTGTCATGCAGCAGGCCCCCCGCGCGATTGCCCCGGCACCGGTTGATCCGATCGCCGAGACCATCCGCCACGCCGAAGCCGAAATGGAACGCGAACTGGCCATCGCCGTCGCTCCTGCGCCGGTCGCTCCGGCGCCGGCTCCGGTTGCTCAGGCCGAAGAGTTCCGTCCGCAGAGCCGCATCTTCGCATCGGCTCCGGCCGAAGCACCGCGCGTAGCTCCGGCGCCGTCCTATGCCGCTGCTCCGCAGCCGTCCTACGCGGCACCGCAGCCCCAGGCTCCCGTTGCACCGCAGCCGGTCCCGGCACCGCGGATGATGCAGCCGGAAGCGCCCGTCATGAGCCAGCCGATCGTTCGCGAAACCGTCGAACAGGTTCGCATGCCCCGCGTGGAAGACTTTCCGCCGGTCGTTAAGGCGGAGATGGATCAGCGCGCTCACCCGGCACAGCCGGCCCACGAAGAGCGCGGCCCGATGGGTCTCCTGAAGCGCATCACCAACTCGCTCGGCCGTCGTGAAGAAGACGATCATGTCGGTGAAATGATGCAGGCTCCGGCTGCCTCCTCCCAGCAGCGTCGCCCGCTGTCGCCGGAAGCCAGCCTCTATGCACCGCGTCGTGGCAGCCTTGACGATCATGGCCGCAGCACGCCGCGTGCAGGCGCTCATCACGAGGACGACCAGCTGGAAATCCCGGCCTTCCTGCGCCGCCAGTCGACCTGATCCACAGGCGAACATCATGCTGTCGTAAGGGCCTGGATCATGCGATCCGGGCCCTTACGCATATCCTTGCTCAAAGGGAAATTGTCGAGCATCTGCCGGTACTTGGCTTCGTAACAATGCGAAACGAACAGTGATTTGAGATATGCTGCGCCGAGACGTATCTAGATCCTCAAGAGACCCTGAATCAGGTTCGGTTTGGCCGAACGGATCGAGGGGCAGGAATTCCGGATCGCCCGCAAAGGCAGGGCCGGTCAGCAAAGGCATGAAAGAATGAGCATCGAACTTCTCGGCTTCCAGACCACAATCGCCGCCCCCGTCACGCTTTCGGGAACCGGCGTGCATTCGGGAAGCCAGGTATCGATCACCTTCCAGCCGGCCGATGCCGGCACCGGCATCGTTTTTTCCCGCGCCCTTGCTGACGGCACCACAGCCGAATACCGCGCCGTGTCCTCGCAGGTCGGCAATACGGATCTCTGCACCGTTCTCGGCACCAACATGGCTCGTTCGGTCGCAACCATCGAACATGTCATGGCGGCGATCTACGCACTTGGTCTCGACAACCTTGTTGTCGAAGTCGAAGGCGCCGAAATGCCGATCATGGACGGCAGCTCCTATCCTTTCATCGAGGCGATCGAACAGGTCGGCATCGTCAATCTCGGCGTGAAACGCCGTTACATCCGCATCGTCAAGCCGGTGCGGATCGATGCCGGCGCGTCGTGGTCGGAATTCCGCCCCTATGACGGTACCCGTTTCGAAGTGGAGATCGATTTCGATTCGCCGCTGATCGGACGCCAGTCCTGGAAGGGCGATCTGACGGCCTCGGTCTTCCGTTCCGAACTGTCGCGTGCACGCACTTTCGGGTTCATGCGCGATGTCGAACGTCTGTGGGCTGCGGGTTACGCACTCGGCTCCTCGCTCGAAAACTCGGTCGTCATCGGTGATGACAATACGGTGGTCAATGTCGAGGGCCTGCGTTACGCCAAGGACGAATTCGTCCGTCACAAGACGCTCGACGCGGTCGGCGATCTGGCGCTGGCCGGGGCGCAGTTCATCGGCTGCTACCGCTCCTATCGCGGTGGTCACAAGATGAATGCCAATGCACTGAAAGCACTGCTGAGCGACCCGACGGCCTACGAAATCGTTGAAGCGCCGGCACGCAGCCAGCGCGTTCGTGCCAGCGCCTTCGTACCGGTCAATGTTCCGGAATTCGCGCCCTGGGTCGGCTGACCGCCAGCCGCGTCTGTCCGAAGCTCATCGTAATGGCCGTCCCCTGTGGACGGCCTTTTTCTTTTTGTTGTTTTTACGGGAATTTAACCCGTGCTCTTGCCACAAAATTGCGCGAATGCGCCATCATTGCGTTGCCCTTGTACTGCTTTTATGGCTAGAACGCCTGTCAGGGCGGTGGCTCCTTTTATCGCGTTGCAAACGGGAACTCTTGCATGGCTAATGTCAGGTCTTCAGTAATCGGGAAATCGACCCGTATCGCGGTCGTGTCCCTCGTGCTGGCAGCCGCCGGCATGACCGTGACGGCCTGCGGTACTGACCCCGATATCGACATTACCAAGCTTGGGCTCGCCACCGATCCGCCGGAACAGCTCTACAATCAGGGTCTGGCCAACATGAAGGCCGGCAATATGGGCGAGGCGGCCCGCAAGTTCGAAGCCATCGACAAGCAGAACCCGTTCACCGAATGGGGCCGCAAGGCATTGGTGATGACGACGTTCGTCAACACCCGCATGAACCGCAACGACGAGGCGATCGCCGCCGGCAACCGGTACCTCAAACAGTATCCGCGGTCCGCCGATAGCGCCTATGTGCAGTATCTGGTCGGCCTGTCCTATTCCAAGCAGATCAGCGACGTGACCCAGGATCAGCGCGCCTCGGCGCGCACCATCGAGGCCATGAACAAGGTCGTCAACGATTACCCCGATTCGGAATATGTCGATGACGCACAGGCGAAGATCCGTTTCGCCCGCGACCAGCTCGCCGGCAAGGAAATGCAGATTGGCCGCTACTATCTCGAACGCAAGGAATACCTCGCCGGTATCCAGCGGTTCCGTCTGGTCGTCGAGCAATACGGCAATACCAACCAGGTCGAGGAAGCCCTGGCGCGTCTGGTCGAGTCCTATTACGCCATGGGCATTGCCGAGGAAGCGCAGACCGCTGCTGCGGTTCTCGGCCGCAATTATCCAGACAGCCAGTGGTATGCCGACAGCTACAAGCTTCTGAAGGGCGGCGGGCTCGAACCGCGGGAAAACCGCGGCTCCTGGATTTCGCGCGCGGCCGTCAGGCTGGTTGCAGGCGGTGGCGCCTGATCGTCTTTTGGCAGGACAGGGCCGGATCGAGGTAACATGCTGATCCAGTTGTCGATCCGCGATATCGTCCTGATCGAGCGGCTGGACCTTGATTTCGAGGCCGGCCTTTCCGTCTTGACCGGCGAGACCGGCGCGGGAAAATCCATTCTTCTCGACAGTCTTTCGCTGGCCCTTGGGGGGCGTGGCGATGGCGGTCTCGTGCGTCACGGCAGCGACAGAGGGCAGGTGACGGCGGTCTTCGATGTCGGCATGGACCATCCCGCCCGGCAGCTGCTGCGCGAAAACGGCCTCGATGACGACGGCGACCTGATCTTCCGGCGTGTGCAGTCCGCCGATGGCCGCACCAAGGCCTCCGTCAACGACCAGCCCGTCAGCGTGCAACTGATGCGCCAGCTCGGTCACCAGCTTGTCGAAATCCACGGTCAACACGACGATCGCGCCCTGGTCGATACAGATGCCCATCGCACGCTGCTCGACGCCTTTGCCGGTCTGGCAGATGAAACAGGGCGGGTGTCCGCCCTTTATCGGGCATGGAAAGATGCCGAGCGGACGCTGAAGACCCACCGCGCCCGCGTGGAGGCTGCCGCGCGGGAAGCCGATTACCTGCGTTCATCGGTCGAGGAACTGGAAGCCCTGTCGCCGCGCGACGGTGAGGAAGACGAGCTTGCCGATTCGCGCGCCCGCATGCAGAAATCCGAACGCATTGCCGGCGACATTTCCGAAGCCTCGGAGTTCCTTAACGGTCACGCCTCGCCGGTGCCGCTGATCGCTTCCATGGTGCGGCGGCTCGAACGCAAGAGCCATGAGGCGCCGGGTCTTCTTGAAGAAACCGTCGAACTGCTGGATCAGGCGCTCAACCATCTCTCCAACGCCCAGATGGAGGTGGAGGCAGCGCTTCGCCGCACGGAGTTCGATCCTCGCGAACTGGAGCGTGTCGAGGAGCGCCTGTTTGCGTTGCGCGCCGCCGGCCGCAAATATTCCGTGCCGGTGACCGAATTGCCGGCGCTGGCGCAAAAGATGGTGGCCGATCTTGCCGATCTCGATGCGGGCGAGGAAAAGCTCGGTCAGCTGGAAAAGATATCCGAGGCTGCCAGAGCGGCGTTCGACCAGGCTGCCGTGGCGCTTTCGTACAAGCGCCACGACGGCGCTTCGGCACTTTCGGATGCGGTGATGGCCGAACTGCCGGCGCTGAAACTTGAGCGCGCCCGCTTCATGGTCGACGTGACTACCGATGCACAGGCAGCAAGTGCCGACGGCATCGATCAGGTCGAATTCCATGTGCAGACCAATCCCGGCACGCGGCCCGGTCCGATCATGAAAGTTGCTTCGGGCGGCGAGCTTTCGCGTTTCCTCCTGGCGCTGAAAGTCGCTCTTGCCGATCGCGGTTCGGCGCCGACGCTTGTCTTCGACGAAATCGACAGCGGCGTCGGCGGCGCTGTCGCCGATGCCATCGGCCAGCGACTGAAACGGCTATCGGCAAATGTTCAGGTTCTGTCGGTTACGCATGCGCCGCAAGTGGCCGCTCGCGCCGCCACGCATATGCTGATCTCCAAGGGGCCGGCCGGTGACGGATCGGACAAGATCGCCACCCGCGTCGCCACCATGACGCCGGAGAATCGCGCCGAGGAAATCGCCCGCATGTTGTCGGGCGCTTCCGTTACGGCCGAGGCGAGGGCGGCAGCCGCTGCGCTGTTGGCCGCCGAGGGATAGGCCGCTGCGGAATATGCAGGCGATGACGATCGACTTTGAAGACGCTTGAGGATTATCATGGCCGCAGTTCATCAAACCATCGCCTGCCTGCGTTTCTTCGGCGATGATCTCGATCCGGACCATATTTCGAAATCGCTCAACGCGAGGCCGACCACCGCCTATCGTAAGGGCGCGGCCATAGACCCGGAAGAGGGCGATGCGGTTCTGGCGCAAACCGGGACGTGGCAGCTGGAAGCCGACGAAGAGCTTTCCGGTGACCTCGGCGCTCAGCTCACCGCGCTTCTGGCCGAGCTTACGGATGACCTGGCTGTCTGGAGGGACCTCTCGGCGCAGTATGACGGCGACGTTCTGGTTGGTTTGTTCATGGCCGATGGGAAGGAGGGTTTTTACCTGGAGCCTGCACTGCTTTCAGCGCTCGGCGAGCGGGGCCTCGTTCTCGATTTCGAGCTCTACGGCACCGAAGATGATGATGCCTATCACGACGATGACGCCTAACTAGTGCGCTGACGCGACCTGTCTGTCGCGCCCCGCCATGCGGGACAGAACCGTATCTTTCCAGAGGTAACGGTGGATCAGCACCATGAGGATATGGCCTGCGATCATGGCGAGCAGCGTCCAGGCAAGCGTACTGTGCAGCAGACGTGCGGGCGCGATCATCCACTCGACATTCTCGCCACCGGGCGCAACGATCTCGAACCCGTAGAGCATCAGTCCCCATTGCGAGCCGACTGCGCGCAGCAGCGCCAGCGCCGGGACGAACAGCATCAGAAGATAGAGGACGACATGACCGACCCGGGCGGCAAGCCCAAGAGGACCGCGCTCATGCGCTGGCCGCTGGCCGAGATTATAAAAGCCCCATAGCGCCCGGACGGCTGCCATGATGAGGATGGTGGTGCCGAGCGAGCCATGCGTGACGTTGAGAAGATCCGTCAAGCCGGAGCGCCCGAAAAGTCGTCCGATGACCAGACCGGAAAACTGCCAACAGATGAGAGCAGCCATCGACCAGTGCAGAAGGCGCGTCACAATCCCATAGCGTAATCCGGTATCTCGCCATCGATTGGCCATGCGGTGCCCCTTGTCGTCGTCGCTGAACCTGACTTTCGTGCGCAGGTATTAAGGTGTCACAGGGCGCAGCGTCCAGTGGGCATTTTGCGCGTCGCGTGCCGTTTTCAAAAAGAACTGCGTGATTTTCACGGAGATCGAGACGCGCCGCTTCTTCCAATCGTCGTCGATTGCTCTAGAAAAACGACAGACATGGAGAATCCCAATGGCCGGCGACCAGACAGCGATCGACACCCTCAACGAAGAGGCGGCTTCCGCCGAGCTGGAGCGGTTGGCAAAGGAGCTTGCCCGGCACGATGCGCTTTATCACGGCCATGACGCGCCGGAAATTACCGATGCCGAATACGACGCACTGAAGCGCCGCAATAGCGCCATCGAGGAAAGATTTCCGCAGCTGATCCGCGCCGATTCGCCATCGATCAAGGTCGGCGCCACGCCGCTTGCCACCTTCGCGCCGATCACCCATTCGCGGCCGATGCTGTCGCTCGACAACACGTTTTCCGATGAGGACGTGCGCGATTTCGTCAACTCCGTCTATCGCTTCCTCGGTCAGTTGCCGGACAATTCGATCGCGTTTACCGCCGAGCCCAAGATCGATGGTCTGTCGATGTCCATCCGCTACGAAAACGGCATTCTCGTCAACGCCGCGACGCGGGGTGACGGCACGACGGGCGAGAACGTCACCGCCAACGTCAGGACCATCAAGGAAATTCCCAATCGCCTGCCCAAGGGCGTGCCGGCTGTCGTGGAAGTGCGCGGCGAAGTCTATATGGCCAAAAGCGACTTCCTGAAGCTCAATGCCGAGTTGGAGGCACAGGGCAAACAGCTCTATGTCAATCCGCGCAACACCGCCGCGGGTTCGCTGCGCCAGCTCGATGCCAAGGTGACGGAAAGCCGCAAGCTGAAATTCTTCGCCTATGCCTGGGGCGAGATTTCCGAGCCGAACGACCTGCCCAAAACCCAGTTCGAAATGGTGCAGACGTTCAGGGACTGGGGCTTTCCGGTCAATGATCTGATGAAGCGCCTGACCTCGCTGGAAGACATTCTGTCTCATTACAACGAGATCGGGCTCGCCCGCCCGGATCTCGACTATGATATCGACGGCGTCGTCTACAAGGTCGATCGGCTTGACCTGCAGGCGCGCCTCGGTTTCCGTTCGCGTTCGCCGCGTTGGGCAACGGCGCATAAATTTCCAGCCGAACAGGCATTCACGACGGTCGAGAATATCGACATCCAGGTCGGACGAACCGGAGCGCTGACGCCGGTCGCGCGTCTGACCCCGATCACCGTCGGCGGCGTCGTCGTCACCAATGCGACGCTGCACAATGCCGATTATATCGAGGGCATCGGCAATTCGGGAGAGCGCATCCGTAAGGAAGATCACGACATCCGCATCGGCGATACCGTGATCGTGCAGCGAGCCGGCGATGTCATCCCGCAGGTGCTGGACGTGGTGATGGAAAAGCGTCCGGCCGATACCACGAAATACGCGTTTCCGACCAAATGCCCGGTCTGCGGCAGCCATGCGATACGCGAGAAGAACGAAAAGACCGGCAAGCTCGATTCGGTGACCCGGTGCACTGGCGGTTTCGTCTGCCGAGCGCAGGCGACCGAGCACCTTAAACATTTCGTGTCGCGCAATGCCTTCGACATCGAGGGTTTTGGCACGAAGCAGGTGGATTTCTTCTTCGAGGCCGAGGATCCGTCCCTGCAGATCCGCACCGCACCCGATATTTTCACGTTGAAGAAGCGGCAGGGCGCATCGCCCCTGACAAAACTCGAAAACATCGAGGGTTTCGGCAAAGTCAGCGTCAGGAAGCTGTTCGACGCCATCGACGAGCGCCGTTCGATCGCACTCCATCGCTTCGTTTATGCGCTCGGCATCCGCCATGTGGGCGAGACGACCGCAAAGATGCTGGCACGCCATTACGGTACCTATGAGGCGCTGGAACGGTCGATGAAGGCGGCGGCAGACCTTTCCGGTGACGCATGGCAGGACCTCAACAATATTGAAGGCATCGGCGAAATCGTTGCCCGCGCCATCGTCGAATTCTTCAAGGAGAAGCGCAATATCGACGTGATCGAGCGGCTGCTGGCGGAGGTCGTCCCGCAGGATGCGGAGCAGGCCACCGCATCCGGCAGTCCGATCACCGGCAAAACGGTCGTCTTTACCGGCAGCCTGGAAAAATTCACACGCGACGAGGCGAAGGCGCGGGCCGAAAGCCTCGGTGCCAAAGTGGCGGGTTCGGTTTCCAAGAAGACCGATTATGTCGTTGCCGGCCCCGGCGCCGGTTCCAAGCTGGACAAGGCCCGGGAACTCGGCGTCGAGGTGATGAGCGAGGACGCGTGGCTCAACCTGATCGGCGGCTGAAGGCTCAGGCCTTCAACCGCGCCATCGTATAAGCATCGACATAATGGCCGTCGCGAAAGGCATAGTCCTTCAGGCGGCCTTCGATGACGAAGCCGTTTTTTTCGTAGAGGGGGACGGCAGCGTCGTTGTCGGTATAGACGGTCAGTTCGAGGCGGCGCAGGTTGTACCAGTTGTCGGCGAGGTCGAGCACGGCCACCATCAGCGACGATCCGATGCCGCGTCCGGCAAATTCGTCATGCACACCCATGCCGATCGTGGCGGTGTGGCGACGTCGCGGATTGCCGGCGAGCGTCAACCCGATATCGCCGATCACGCGACCGTCGAGATCTGCGACAAGGCGTCTGCCATCCCCCGTTGGGCTCTCCAGGTAGCTTCGTATTTCCGTAACGGAATGAAACGGCGTGCGCAGGGTGCCATAACGATAGCCGGGCAGATTATGCAGGGCGGTGATTGCTTCCGCATCCTGCGGGCAGGCGGCGCGGATCACCAAGCCCTCTAACCGGTTGAGACGCTGCGGTCTCTCGGTCGATCCTGCTGATGAATTCATCTGTGCTCTCCTGGATTTGTGCCGAGGCAGAGCGGAACACCGATCCCTGCCATCATTCGGCAGGGTGGTGGATGGATGACCGATTAACGCGCCAGACCCGCCACGCGCCCTGCAAGGCGAATGGTCACGGTCGTGTGGCAAAGGGTGGCGCGATTGGTCATGACGACATTGACCTGCAAAATCGATGAAACGTCAACCCGTCGGAACTGACCATCTTTGCCGAATCGGTCCAGCTGGCTTAAAAGCGCCGAACCATCGCCATCCGGAACACCTCTTTGAAAACCATCGCCATCGATTTTGAAACCGCCAACGAACAGCGCGGCAGTGCCTGTTCGGTCGGTCTGGCCTGGATCGAGGACGGAAGGGTGACCCGGGTCGAAGAGCGGTTGATCCGCCCGAAGGACATGCGGTTTTCGTCCTTCAACATCGCCATTCACGGCATCCGTCCCGAACATGTCGAGGATGCCGGCGAGTTTCCCGAGGTGATGGACGAATTCGCCGAGGATTTTGCCGGCGCGACGATGATCGCCCACAATGCCTCCTTCGACTTTTCCGTCTGGCGCGCCTGTCTCGATCGATATGCCCAGGCCTATCCGCAGCTTTCCTATCTCTGCAGCGTGAAAATGGCGCAGAAAGTGTGGCCGCATCTCGGCTCACACAAGCTCAACATTCTGGCCCAGCATCTGGGGCTCTCCTTCCTGCATCATAATGCTGCCGAGGATGCGACCATCTGCGCGCAGGCGTCGCTTGCCATCGCCAAGGCGCTCAACGTTACGGAAATCAGGGATATTGCGCCGGCAATCGGCATGCGCAGCGGCCGGCTCTTCAGCGGCGGTTACGACGCCTGCAGGCTGCTCAAGTCGTAACGCCCGATCTTGCAAGGCGGCGCCTGCACCTTATGTCTGGTCACGGATCGCTGACCGGAGAATTCAAAGATATGCCTCGTCGTTTTTTCACCTTTGCCAGCGTCGCCGCTCTGGCGGCTGCTCTTTCGCTCCCGGCCTGGTCACAGGTGGTCGGCAAGATCGGCGTCGATTGGATCGGCAACGATATCATCGTCGAGGCTGTGGCTGACCCCGCGGTCAAAGGCGTCACCTGTCACGTCACCTATTTCGACCGCAGCATGATCGACCGCCTGAAGAACGGTAACTGGTTCGAGGACCCGTCCAATAGCGCCATTTCCTGCAGCCAGACTGGACCGATCGAGATTGGCGAAATCGACCTTTCGCGCGACGGCGAGGAAGTTTTTCGCCAGGGCCGTTCGCTGATCTGGAAGGACCTGCTCGTCAAGCGCATCTACGACAAGACGAACAATGCGCTGGTCTATCTCGCCCATTCGCGGCGGATCGTTGACGGATCGGCAAAAATGGCGATTTCCACCGTGCCCCTCTATGGACAGCAGGTGTCGTGGACGGGTTCGAAACCCTGATCCTTATGACGCACAAAAAAAGAGCCGGGTCCTGCGACCCGGCTCTTTGCGTCGTCTGCGGCGCCGTTAGCGAACGTAGACAACCTTGCCGCCGTTGGCAGCGGTCTGAATGTGAACGACGTTCGAGAGCTGAACGTTCTTCATGGCCAGTGCGTCGACCAGGGCCGGATCGGACTGGAGCTGGGCCTGGGCGTCCTGGATCAGTTCCGGGCCCGGATTGGTAAGGTTCATCGGCAAACGGCTGCCATTGCCGGTGCTCGGGTCGTTGGTGACGTTGACCACGGTCACTTCCTCAGCCGAAACGACCGGAGCGGCCGCGCCATAGGTCTGGGCCGAGGCGCCGGCGGCAAAAACAGAAGCGGAAATCAGGGTGGCGAGTGCAATAGCCTTTTTCATAACATTCTCCTTGCTTTCACGTTCTTTGAAGAGACGTGGCAACCGCTTCCGGGAGCGAAAAGGTTGCCGCATCGTGATGAAATCACATGCTATCAACCGCTTGCCGCGGGGATGGTTTCAAAGAAAAATCGTTATTCTACAATAATTTAGGGTTCCATCACATCTTTGTGGCGCACACGATCGTGAGCATCGTTCCAAAGGCGAAATGAAAACACCCGCAGTGTTGCCACTGCGGGTGTCGCGAAGGAAGCCAGTTCGAACTCGGATCAGGCCGCTTCGCGGGTCAGTTCGTCGGCGATGACAGTGTCGAGGTTCAGGAAGCAGACCATGGTCTTTTCCAGCGCGACGATGCCACGGCAGAAGGCGCGCTGGCCTTCCGGAATGATTTCCGGTGCGGGCTGCAGGTCTTCGCTCTTGATCGTCATCATGTCGGAGACCTGCTCGACCAGAAGCCCTACCAGCTTGCCAGCGATGTCGGTGACGATGATAGCGGCCCGTTCCGACGGTTCGGTCATTTTCATGCCAAGACGGCAGGCCATGTCGATGACCGGGATCACCGCGCCGCGCAGATTGATGAGGCCGAGCACATAGGGCGGGGTGTGCGGCATCGGCGTCACTGGCGCCCAGCCGCGGATTTCGCGGATCGCCATGATGTCGATACAGAATTCCTGGTCGCCCAGATGGAATGAAACGATTTCGAGATAGGCTCCCGACTGCTTGATGGCGTTGCTCATGACGATCATCCTGATTTCGTTGCGCACACGCTGTCAGACTCGGGTTAAACTTCCCCTAATCTCCCGGAACGCTCGCTCGTTTTGGACGGTTTCGAAGAATAAAAACCCTGCTATACTGGTCTACATGCAGGACCAAGCTCCATCGATACGCCTTCCGCTGATCCTCGCCGGCTCTATTCTGGCGACGGGACTGCTGATTCTGTCGGTGCTCGGATGGTTGCAGTACGGCTCGGAGATTTTTCGCGTGATGGCCGAGAACGGCATGTCCTGGTGCGCGTGAACGCCCATACGGTTTGAGCAGCGGCATCGCGTCTAAGCTATGAAATCGCGCTGTTGAATTGCGCCATCCGGCCCGCTCGGTTATCACCGGTTGAGATTGCCGGCACCGGGGCGCCGGCACTGCTACGAGAAGGCATATCCGGCATGAAGACCTTTCGCATCGTTCTCTGGGTCGCCGTCGTCGCGCTGGCGGGCGTGCTGGTCTGGCTGACCATGGAAGTTACCGGCAAGCAGCAACGGATTGCCGACGGCCCGTTCGGCGTTCCGTTCGAACTGGTGGCGCAGGATGGGCGGCCTATCACAGAAAAGGCGTTTCAGGACAAGCCAACCGCCCTGTTCTTTGGTTTTACCCATTGTCCGGAAGTCTGCCCAACCACGCTTTACGAGCTGAATGGGTGGCTGGAAAAGGTCGATCCGGACGGAAGCCGGATCAACGCCTTCTTCGTTTCGGTCGACCCGCAGCGTGACCCTCCTGAAGTCTTGGGGCAGTACATCTCCAACGTTAGCCGCCGGATCACCGGTATTTCAGGCGATCCACAGAAGGTCGCCGACATGGTCAAGGGCTACAAGGTTTATGCCCGCAAGGTACCGGTGGACGACAAACAGCCGGATGGCGACTACACCATGGATCACACGGCTTCGATCTTCCTGCTCGACCATGGCGGCCGGTTTTCGAAGACCATTGCCTATGGCGAGGACGACCAGAGCGCCATGAGCAAGCTTGCCAGCCTGATCGGTAGCTGAACGTCGTCACTCTCGCGCGAAGTCGCCATCACGGCTTGAAGCCGGACCGCCTTGTGTGGCATGGCACAGACCTGCAGACAATCTAAGGATCCGACCGTGAGCGAAATCCGCCTCTATGTTTCCACCACCGAGAAGAAGGCGGAACAGATTCTCGACATCCTGTCCTTCTGCTTCGGCGAGGAGGATTTTGCCGTCGGCACTACGGAAATCGATGAAAAGCGCGATATCTGGGAGGCCTCGGTCTATATGATGGCCGAGGACGAGGTCGAGGTGCACGGTCGGATCACCGAGGCGCTGGCGCAGGAATTCCCGGATGCCGTCATCGAGCGCGAAATCATTCCGGATATCGACTGGATTGCCAAATCGCTGGAGGGCCTGAAGCCGGTCAGGGCAGGTCGTTTTCTCGTCCATGGCAGCCACGATCGCGACAAGGTACGGCCCGGCGACATCGCCATCGAAATCGATGCCGGCCAGGCCTTCGGCACCGGTCATCATGGCACCACCGCCGGCTGCCTGGAAACCATCGAACGTGTGCTCAATGCCGAAAGGCCGCGAAATGCGCTCGATCTCGGCACCGGCTCGGGCGTGCTGGCGATTGCCGTGCGCAAACTGAGGCCGATGATACCGGTTCTGGCGACCGATATCGACCCGATTGCCGTCAGGGTGGCGCGTGAAAACGTCCGCCGCAATGGCATTGCCAACGGCATTGCGCTCGAAACCGCGCCGGGCTTTCATTCGCCCGCCTTCGACCGCGATGGGCCGTTCGACCTTGTCATCGCCAATATTCTTGCGCGCCCGCTGATCAAGATGGCGCCGCAACTGGTGACGCATCTGTCGCCCGGCGGTTCTGTGATCCTGTCCGGTATCCTGGCCGAGCAGCGCTGGAAGGTGATTTCCGCCTATTCCGGCGCCGGTCTTGCTCATATGCGCACCATCTGGCGCAATGGCTGGGTAACGATCCATCTGCGCAAGCTCTGATAGCGTCCGCAGCGCGCTCAGTTCTCGAAGCGGCTTGAACCGAAAAGAAAAAAAGAGGCGACACCAAAGGTGCCGCCTCGTGCTGGTTTGCGACCAGCGGACCGCGAGCCTTGGGAGGAGGGCTCTAGCGGCTATGTTCTGTTACACGCGGCTTGCCAAATGCCAGTTGTTGCATGGGGAAATCTCATGCAGTTGTGCGGCAAAAGTTTGCCTCCGCCAGCGATCAGAACCGGTTGCGCAGCAGTTCGGCGCGGCTGGTGCCGATGCTCTTCAGCGTCTGGTCGTCGTAGCGCAACAAGGTTTCGTTGATCAGCATGTCGGCCTGGCGCTTTCGGGCGGCGACGACGCGGTCGAACGCATTGCGGAAAAAGGAATTGCCCATCGGTTTCGTCCTTGTCTGAATATCGTATCGGTGTGTTGGGATCTTTATAAGCGAAGCATGATTGCTCAGGCAGTAGGCTCATTTCAATCGAGCCATGTTCCCAGCGCATGGCGCACCATCTTGCCCCCCGCATCTTGGGCAAGGCGCGCTTTTTCTGGCGTAGGCGTCACGAAATCGATATGGGTGGGCCACGTCCATTCACACGCAGCCTTTGGAATATCGCCTATGTTTCAGTCCTTCGACAGCACGTCCACGCCGCAGTTCGGACGCGAGCGTGTCGCCGCCATTCGCGCCCGCTTCGACGATCTCGGGATCGACGGTTTTCTCATCCCGCGGGCCGACGAATATCAGGGCGAGTATGTGCCGAAATCCGCCGAGCGCCTGTCCTGGCTCACCGGGTTTACCGGTTCTGCGGGTATCGCCCTCATCACCCGCTCGACGGCTATCGTGTTTGTCGACGGACGCTATGTGACGCAGCTCGCCGAACAGGTGGATGGCAGCGTGTTTACCGGCGGAGATCTCGTCAACGAGCCGCCGCATCTATGGCTGGCCAAACATGCGCCCAAGGGTTTTCGCCTCGGAATCGATCCGTGGCTGCATGGCGGTGCGGAAGTGAAGAAGCTCGCCAAGGCGGTTTCCGAAATCGGCGGCACGATCGTTGTGCTCGACGAGAACCCGCTCGACAAGACCTGGACGGACCGCCCGGCCGAACCGATGGGCGCAGTAACCGTGCAGCAGGAAGCCCATGCCGGCAAGCCGGCGAACGAAAAGATCGCGGAAATCGCTGCCGGCCTGAAAGCCAAAGACGTGTCGGCCGCGCTGATCGCCGACCCTTCATCCGTTGCATGGATATTCAACATCCGCGGGGCCGACGTGCCGCATACGCCGCATCCGCTGTCACGCGCGCTGATCACGGCAGACGGCAAGGCAGAGCTTTTTATCGACGAGCGCAAGCTCGGCGCGGAGGCGCTTGGCCACCTGAAGCCGCTTGCGGCACTGCATGCGCCGGCATCGTTGACCGCGCGCATCGCGGTTCACGCCAACGATGGCGCGCGCATCCTTGTCGATCCCGAATTGACGGCGCTGGCGCTCGGCCACGCGATTGAAGCAGCCGGTGGCACGGTGGTCGAGGGTCCTGATCCGGCGCGCCTGCCACGCGCCGTCAAGAATGCCGTCGAATTGGCGGGATCAGCGGATGCGCATGTCCAGGATGGCGTCGCAATGGTCGATTTTCTCGCCTGGCTTGACCGGTCGCAGCCCGGCTCGCTCACCGAGATTCAGGCCGTGAAGGCCCTGGAGGCCGCGCGTGCCCGCGTCGGCCAGTCGATGCAGAACCCGCTTCGGGACGTCTCCTTCGACACGATCGCCGGCGCCGGCGAGCATGCCGCAATCATGCATTACCGGGTGACCAGCGAGAGCGACCGGACGATTGACGACGGCGAACTGTTCCTGATCGATTCCGGCGCGCAATATGTCAACGGCACCACGGATATCACCCGCACGGTCGCAATCGGCACGGTCCCTGAGGATCGCAGGCGCTTCTTTACGCTCGTCCTCAAGGGCATGATCGCGATCAGCACCGCGCGCTTCCCGAAGGGAACGCGTGGTTGCGATCTTGATCCTCTTGCCCGGATCGCGCTGTGGAAGGCCGGCGCCGATTTCGCGCACGGTACCGGCCATGGCGTCGGCTCGTATCTGTCGGTGCATGAAGGCCCGCAACGCATCTCGCGGCTTGCCACCCAGGAATTGCTGCCCGGCATGATCCTGTCCAACGAGCCGGGCTATTATCGCCCCGGCCATTACGGGATCCGCATCGAAAACCTGATTTTCGTGCGCGAAGCGGAGGACGTGGCGGGTGGCGATATGGCGATGCGGTCTTTCGAAACGCTGACCTGGTGCCCGATCGACCGCCGGCTTGTCGTTCCCGCGCTGCTGACGGCGGACGAACTGGAATGGCTGAATGCATATCATGGCACGGTGCGGGAAAAACTGTCACCGCTCATCACTGACGCCGCCGTCAAGGCCTGGCTGGAGGAAGCGACCGCGCCGATAACGGCGTGATCACAGGCCGATGCCGAAACCGTAACGGGCGGCCATCACGGCCGCCCAGCCGACGGCGAGCAGAATGAGGCCCGGAAACCGCAGGCCGACCACCAGGGCCACCGCCATGGCGATCTTGATGTCCCAGCCGCCATACACGAAGGGCGGTGCCACCAGCGTTGTCAAAACCGCTGCCGGCACGGCATTGAGCGCCGATTCCAGCCGTGGCGGAATGCGCTTCATGCTGCCGACCAGAAGATAGCCGCCAATGCGCGTGAGATAGGTGGCGATCGCCGCAATGACGATCAGAAGCGCGGTATCCGGGGCGATGGAGAAGGCTGCGATCTCTTGGTCCATCCTAGTTTGCCGCCTCCGAATTCAACTGAGCCGGTTCAGGGCCTGTCCGTGTTTGCGGTGGCGGCAGAACGACGGCCACGAGGATGCCCAGCACTGCGCCGAGACTGATATGCCAGGGCGAGCCGACCAGATGAAAGGCGGCGACCGAGCCGACCGCTCCTGCCAGCATGACCGGCATGAAATTGTGGCGGCTGCGGAAACCGAGGGTCAGCCCGAGGAAATAGACCGGCAAAAGAACATCGATGCCCAGCGCCTTCGGATCGCCGATCATGCGCCCGAAATAGGCGCCGATCACCGTTGTCGCGACCCATGAGACCCAGATGACCGCGCCCATGGCGACATACCAGCGAAATGTCGCCGTCCGGCCGGATTCCTCCCGCTTCACCGTTTCGGCAAACTGCGGATCGACCAGCAGAAAGAAGGCAAGCCAGCGCTCCGTATGCGGATAGCGGCCGATCACGCCCGTCAGGGCCGCCGAATAGAGCACATGGCGGAAATTGACGGCGAGAATAGACAGGACAATCACCCAGGCGGCGACGTGATGACCGAAAAGTTCGATGCCGACCAGCTGACTGGCGCCGCCATAGACGAGCCCGCTCATCATTGCCGCCTCGGCGATGCTGAAACCGTTATCGACGGCAATCGCGCCGAACAGGACCCCGAAGGGCGCGGAGGACAACGCAACCACGACGCCCTTTTTCAAACCATTCGCCAACTGCTGCTGTTTGTCCATGCCATCCCCGCGTTGCGTTCCATCCCGCAATCCTGTGCTGCCTGTAGAAGCCGGCGGGCGGGCTTGCAATCGAATTGCGTTTATCCGACCGATCGATTTTGGTAAATAATCCCGGCGCGCGGGCATTTGACCTGGCCGAGGACAGGGATTGCGAGCGGCGCCATGAAGGACTGGAGAGGTCGCGGCTGCACCCGACTTATTGACGCAGGGCTGGGGGGCGATCAGTCTGACAGGATGTCGTCGCTGGTAACGATGCCGATGCCGCGGGCGCGCATTTCCGCAATTGCGGAGGCAACGCCCTCGCGATCGATACCGCGGCTTGCATCTGACACGAATCGGACCGTCAGTTCCGGCAGCATGTCGCGCGCGTCCAGGGCGGAGAATTTAACGCAGTAGTCGGTGGCCAGCCCGCAGATGTCGAGTTCCTGCACACGTTGGGCCTTGAGATAGGCTGCAAGTCCGGTCAACGCCCCGCGGTCATTGTCGCGAAAGGCCGAATAGCTGTCGACGGCCGGGTTCTCGCCCTTCTGCTGGATGTAATCCACCGACCCGATATCGAGATCGGGATGAAACTCCGCATCCTGCGTGCCCTGAACGCAATGATCGGGCCACAGAACCTGCGGCTGGCCGGATAGCACGCCCTTGTCGAAGACCTTGGCGCCGGGATGTTGCGAGGCGAAGCTGCCATGGTCGGCCGGGTGCCAGTCCTGCGAAGCGACGATAACGTCGTAGCCGCCGTCGCGGATCAGCCGGTTGGCGACGGGTACCACCGCGTCCCCATCCGGAACCGGCAGATTGCCGCCCGGGCAAAAACCGTTCTGGATATCGATGAGCAGCAGCGCCTTCATGGCTCTTCTCCTTGCGCAATCCCATCGCTGCCGACCGTCTTCGGGCAAAGCAGCACCTCTGGAACTCTAGCATAAACCGCCGCCTCGGAAACAGTTCGGTGAGGCACCCGCGCCGGGTAAAGTGCCCACCTGACGGCGAGGCAACGGCCAGCATGCGGGCGGCACCCGGCTCCGGATATCGCCGCATCAACGCTATATTCTTTCTATCCAATCTTCCACTGGGCGAACAGGAATCTCTGTTCGCCCGCCCAGAGCGAATGACGTACCTCGTAGGCTGTCGCCAGGGCTCGTATAAAAGCGACATATCTAGGAGTTTTTCCATGACATTTTCTGCTTCCCCTGCCGAACCGCGTGCGGATATGCCCACGCTCGGCATTCCGGGTCTTGGCGCCCTCATCGTGCTGGTTGCCGGCACGTTGGCACTGGGTGTGGCTTACGGTCCCGCGCAAGGTGCGCTTTTCCTCGTCGGTGGCGCACTCGGCATTTCGCTTTACCATGCTGCTTTCGGTTTCACTTCCGCCTGGCGCGTCTTTATCGCCGAGGGCAGGGGACGGGGCCTGCGCGTTCAGATGCTGCTGCTGGCCCTTGCGGTCATCCTGTTTTTCCCGTTCCTCGCCAGCGGCACGTTGTTCGGCCATGAAGTGCGCGGCAATATTTCGCCGGCCGGCATCGGCGTCATGGTTGGCGCCTTCATGTTCGGTATAGGCATGCAGCTCGGTGGCGGTTGCGCTTCCGGCACGCTGTTTACCGCCGGCGGAGGCAATGCCCGCATGCTGGTGACGCTGTTCTTCTTCATCGTCGGCTCGCTGATTGGCACGATGCATACGCAATGGTGGGCGGCGCTGCCGGCGCTGCCGGCGACTGCGCTTTTCCAGCCTTTCGGCGCGCTGGGCGGCATTGCCGTTTCGCTGCTCATTTTCGGCGCCATCGCCGCCCTGACCGTCTTCGTGGAAAAGAAACGCAACGGCGCGCTCGAACAGGCACCGCCATCGCCGCGTCACGGCCTGTCGCGCTATCTGCGCGGTCCCTGGCCGCTGGTGTTCGGGGCGGTGGCGCTGGTCATCCTGAATTTCGCGACGTTGGCGCTTGCGGGTCGTCCATGGGGCATCACCTCCGCGTTCGCGCTGTGGGGCGCCAAGGGTGCGCAGCTGATCGGGATCGATGTCGCATCGTGGCCGCACTGGCAGCAACCAGCTAACGCCAAGGCACTGGCGCAGAGCGTGTTTGCCGACGTGACATCGGTCATGGATTTCGGCATCATCGCCGGTGCCATGCTGGCCGCCGCACTGGCCGGCAAGTTCGCGCCGAGCCTCGACATTCCGCTGCGCTCGGTGCTGGCCGCCGTCGTCGGGGGTCTGCTTCTCGGTTACGGCGCCCGCATCGCCTATGGCTGCAATATCGGCGCCTATTTTTCGGGCATTGCATCGGGCAGTCTTCACGGTTACCTTTGGGCCGTGGCTGCCTTTGTCGGCAACGTCATCGGCGTGCGCCTGCGCCCATGGTTCTTCATGGAGCGCTCGGTCGTGCGACGCATGGACGGCTGACGCATTGGGACGGCGGCGCGTTAAGCATAGCTGCCGCTTCCTCGCCGTATTTTGGCTAAATTTCCGACGGAAAGCGCCAGTATTAGCGCAATTGAATACTGACTGGGGATCGAAATCAGGGGCGGCGTAAACAATTTGGTTACCATAACTCGGCATTCTCTTCAGCAACCGGCGATCGCTGGCTCGGAGATTTCTGATCTCCCGCCGTGCGTGTTGCCCGATTTCGGTGGCGTGGCGTTCGGTAGCGCCACCGGTTTGCGTAGAGTGTGCGGGTAACCAGTATGGCGCTGACAATAGACAGTTTCGAAAACTCCTTTGAATGCCCCAATGGCAGGCGCAAGGGTCGAAAGGCCAAGGCGTCCGCAAGCAAGTCGAAAGGCGCTTTCGTCGGCACCGTTGTTCTTGGTGCAACCTTGCTCGGTGGTGTCTGGGTTGGTGCTGCCGTCCTGTCGGTGGGCAAGATGGCAGGCACAACGAGCCTCGCGCCGCAGCCGAAATTCCAAACCGTGTTGTCGATGCGCGTCGCCGCGCCGGTTCCAGTTGTGGCTGACGATCACCAGTCGGTGACCGTCGATAGCGACCGGCAGCGCCTGGTTGACGTTGCAAAATTTTCGCGAATTCCGACATCGGTCGATCCGAAATCGGGCCGTCTTGAAGGCGCCGAGGCATCGGTCATGGCCGCCTTGCGACCGGCCGACGAGGCCGTGCGCGCCGGGCTCGACATCGCGCTCGTCGCGGCTGCTGCCAAGATGAAGGCTGCCGAAGAGGACCGGCGCTTCGCGGCCCTGATGGCGGCCCGCCCGAATTCCGAGGCGATCCGCGGAGCTTTGATGCCGGCGATGCAGAGTGTTGTCGCTGTCGCGCCGCGCGGCGCCCTGCCGGATATCGTCCAGGATGTCGTGCCGGCCACGGACGTCGCGCAGCTTAAGACGATCGCGCCGGTCGAAGACAGTATGGAAATTGCCGCTGCCGACCCTGAGGCGCCAGCCCGTTCGAACGAACTTGCGCTTGGCGATGCCTTGCCGGAAAACGGGCCGATGCCGTTCGGCCGCCCGCAGGTCGCAAAGATCGTGGCCGCTTCCAAGCCAGCGAAGCCCGAGGTCGATCTTTCCGAAGGCGCCTCGCCGCGCAGTGGTCTCGATGCGATTGCCCGCGTTTCGCCGCAGAAGCCGACGCGTGACGAAAAGCCCGATACGGTTCTTGCCTATGCCAAGCCGGACAATCCGATGCGCCAGACGGCGCCGTCGGCCCCCTCCCGTTCGGCGCCGAACTGGTCGGGTCTCGGCTCCAAGGTGGCGGTGTACGATATTACCAATGCGACGGTCTATCTGCCGGACGGCAGCAAGCTCGAAGCGCATTCCGGCATCGGCAAGCTGCGCGACGATCCGAAGATGACGCATGTCAAGATGAAGGGGCCGACCCCTGCGGGAAGCTACAAGCTGTCGATGCGGGAAAAGCTGTTCCACGGCGTGGCGGCCATTCGGTTGACCTCGGTCGACGGAAAGAACCCGCTAAACCGGACCGGTCTGCTGGCCCATAGCTACCTGCTGCGCACACGCGGCGATTCGCACGGCTGCGTGGCCTTTGCGCAATACGACAAGTTCCTTGCGGCCTTCCGTCGCGGCGATATTACCCATCTGGTGATCGTCGACGAATGGGATGGCAAGCGTCCCGGACGCGGCGGCTCCTCCGGCAAGACGCTGGTGGACCTGTTCAAACGGGGCAACGACGCCTGATCCCGAAAATGTGATCCTTGAGCAAAGACGCTGCCTGCCGGGCGGCGTCTTTGTCGTTTGGTCGTTGTCGGGAATGACGCGGGGCGGCCAGGGGCTTTTGCGGCGGTACGCTGCGATTGCCGCGCATCGGGTGCAAAAGCATTCTTGACGGCGAAGGCTCATTCTCGCGAATATCGGCAAGCGCCCGCTTGCCGCGCTGCGCCCGGAGAATTGTGATCCATGCTCCTGCTTCTTGCCGCCGATCGCCGCCTCTCAAAGCAATCCTACTTCATCAGGCAGATGCCTTCCCGAACCCGAATGTGGCTTGCTGCTATCGCGCTGTCGCTCGCGGCCTGGCTGCCCCCGGCCGGCGAAGCGGTCGCGCAGGCCGAGGGCGCTCTGGTTTCCAGCAGGGCATGCCGTGCCGATTACCGTCAGTTCTGCCGCGGTATCCGTCCTGGCGGCGGCGCGGTAGCCACATGCCTGCGGGCGCATGCGAGCGAGGTTGCGCCGTCCTGCGCCTCTGCTCTCGCTCTGTTTCGAGCGGAACGCCGGCGCGGCGGGCCGGCAAGCGAGGTCTCAGCGCTACCGGAAGGCGTTCGCATCGAGCGCGATCTCGCCTATGGCGCACTGCCGCAGCAGCGCCTCGACCTCTATCAACCCGCAAAACCGACTGTCAACGCACCGATCATCGTCATGCTGCATGGCGGTGCCTGGGCGCTTGGTTCCAAATCGGCGGCGCAGGTGGTCGACAACAAGGTGACGCACTGGCTCCCCAAGGGCGCGCTGTTCGTTTCCATCGAGACGCGGCTTCTGCCGCAGGCAGATCCGCTTGCGCAGGCTGGGGACGCAGCCTTGGCGCTCGGCTTCGTGCAGAAGAACGCCGCCGGCTGGGGTGGGGATCCGCGCAAGATCGTGCTGATGGGGCATTCCTCCGGCGCCCATGTCGCCATGCTGGTGACCACCGATGGCGATCTCGCCCGCAAGGCGAAGCTCGAACCGTGGCTGGCGACCGTGGCGCTTGATAGCGCTGCGCTCGATGTCGAGGCGATCATGCGCGGCGAACATGCGCGCCTCTACGGCCGCGCTTTCGGCCGGGACCCAACCCGGTGGCGGAAAGCCTCGCCGGCTGCGCAGCTCCGGGACGGTAAGAGCCTGCCGCCGATCCTGTTGGTCTGTTCCAGTCTGCGCCAAACGTCCTGCCCACAGGCGCGTGCGTTTGCTGCAAAGGCCGGCAGCCGTGTCTCGACGCTTGCCGTCGCACTGCGCCATGAAGCCATCAATGCCGATCTCGGTCGGCCGGGCGTCTATACCACGGATGTCGACGCCTTCCTGCACCGGCAGGGATTGCGCTGAGGCGCTAGAGCGGGTCGCAGCTAATCTGCGCCATTCTGTTGGCTTAGACGGAGTCGGCTCTCCGTTCGGCCGGCGCGTGTGGTAGCCAAAGCATACGGCCAAGCCGGCCGAACGAATAGGCGGCCGGTATCAATCAACCCCGCATTTGATCAGAAGGAAGGAGGGGCGGGCATCTTTCCGTCAGGGGCAGAGGCGATCGGCCCGAACGTACCCCAAGGTATGCCCTTCGCTAATCGGCGCCGGCAGAATGGCTCAGATTAGCTGCGAGGTGCGCTAGACCTCCACCACGAGGCCAGCATCGAACAGCGTATGCGTCCGCTCGCCGGGATAACCACGCGGGTTGGCAAGGACGCGCGTCTCGCCGATCCGGTAATCACAGGCGACGTGGACATGGCCGTGGATCCACAAATCGGGCTTTGCGGCAAGGATTGTCTCTTCGAGGTCCGAAGCATAGGCCGCCGAGATCGGTCTTTCACGCTGACGTTCGGGAAGCGACAGACGACTTGGCAGATGGTGCGTCACCACGACCCGCGGTCCGTCCTTCGGCGTGGCTGCCAGCGCATGTTCGATGGCTACCCGATCGGCCACGTGTTTTTCGCGGGTAAGGGCCGGCGTCAAGGGTTGTGGCGGATCCTGTAGATAAAGAGTGCGGCGGTAATCGTTCATCCGCTCGCCTGCGAGCGCCATGGCCGCCTGCGCATCGCCCAGCATCGCAAAATCCGTCCACAGCGTCGCGCCGATAAAAAGAGTACCGCCAAGCGTCACCGTACCGCCGTCGAGAAAATGGATGTCATCAAGCAGAGGTGCGGCCTCGCGTGCAGCCTGCAGACTGTCGCGGAAAACGGCGTCGTAAAATTCGTGATTGCCTGCGACAAACACCACCGGCATGCGGAAGGAAACATGATCATGGAGCCAGCGCAGGCTCGGCACGATGCCGTGGATGGTCAGGTCGCCCGCACAGACGCATACATCCGCCTGCGGGATTTTCAACGGCAGCCGCATAGGCGACGCTTCCAGATGCAGATCGGACATGACCCATATTTTCACGCCCGACCTCGCTCTCTATTTTCGCGTCACACCTTCTCGACGAAGCCGTCGAGCACGCGCTTCTGCCCGGCGCGGTCGAATTCGATGGTCAGCTTGTTGCCCTCGATCGCCGCCACGTTGCCATTTCCGAACTTAATGTGGAACACCCGGTCGCCGACGGCAAATTTCGAAGGCGTGCTTGCGACCGATTTGGCCACGAGTTCGCCTTCGATCATGCGGCCGCGTGGCCCCGTTTCACCGTAACCGATACGCTCGACCGCATGGCCGGAGCGCGAACCCCAATTGTCGCGGGTGGCATCCGTCTTGTTGGCCTGGGCGCGTTTCCAGCCGGGCGTTGCGTAGGAATTGGCGAAGGGGTCGGCCTTGTCGAAGCGTGACTGGCCATAGCCGCCGCGCCCGCCATAGCCGCCATAGCTGCTATCGGAAGGTTCGGCGACATCGACATGCGCCGGCGGCAATTCATCAAGGAAACGCGATGGCATAGTCGATTGCCACAGGCCGTGGATGCGCCGGTTGGAGACGAACCAGAGATGGCAGCGGCGTTTTGCGCGTGTAAGGCCCACATAGGCGAGACGACGTTCTTCCTCCAGGCCGGAGCGACCGCCTTCGTCCAGCGCGCGCTGGTGCGGGAAAAGCCCTTCTTCCCAGCCGGGAAGGAACACGGTGTCGAACTCCAGCCCCTTGGCCGAATGCAGCGTCATGATCGAGACGGCATCGAGGTTCTCGTTAGTCTCCGCATCCATGACCAGCGCAACATGCTCAAGGAAACCGCGCATGGATTCGAACTGCTCCATCGAGCGGACCAGTTCCTTGAGGTTTTCGAGACGGCCTGGCGCCTCCGCCGACTTGTCGTTCTTCCACATGTCGGTATAGCCCGACTCTTCAAGTATCTGTTCAGCCAGCTCGGTATGTGGAACGGTTTCAAGACGTTCCTGCCAGTTCTTGAAACTCTGGACGACGTCGAACAGCGCCTTGCGCGCCTTCGGCTTCAACTCGTCCGTCTCGATGATATCACCTGCTGCGGCAAGCATGGGAATGTCGCGCGTGCGGGCATAGTCGTGCAGGTTACGGATGGTCGTATCGCCTAGTCCGCGTTTGGGCGTGTTCACGATGCGCTCGAAGGCCAGATCGTCGGAGGACTGGCAGACGAGGCGGAAATAGGCCATCGCATCGCGCACTTCGAGACGCTCGTAAAAGCGCGGACCGCCGATGACGCGGTAATTGAGGCCGAGCGTGACGAAACGGTCTTCGAATTCGCGCATCTGGAAGGAGGCGCGCACGAGGATCGCCATGTCGTTCAACGCGTGCTTCTTGCCATCGGTGCTGTCGCCGCGTTGCAGCCGCTCGATTTCCTCGCCGACTGCGCGCGCTTCCTCTTCGGAATCCCAGGCGGCGTGCACCTGCACCTTCTCGTCATCCGGTTCTTGACGGTCGGTAAACAGCGTCTTGCCCAGGCGTCCTTCATTGTGGGCGATCAGATGACCGGCAGCGCCGAGAATATGCTCCGTGGAGCGATAGTTGCGCTCGAGCTTGATGACCTTGGCGCCGACGAAATCCTTTTCGAAGCGCAGGATATTGTCCACTTCGGCGCCACGCCAGCCATAGATCGACTGGTCGTCGTCACCCACGCAGCAGACATTCTGCGGAACGCCCTTCGGCCGCTGCGCAAGCAGCCTCAGCCACATGTACTGCGCGGTGTTGGTGTCCTGATACTCGTCCACCAGAATGTAACGAAAGCGCTCGTGATATTCCTTGAGCAGATCCGGCGCCTTGCGGAACAGTGCGATCGGATGCAGCAGAAGGTCGCCGAAATCGCAGGCGTTCAGCGTGCGCAGACGCGCCTGATAGGCAGCGTAGAGCTCGCGGCCCTTGCCGTTCGCAAAGGCGCGGGCATCGCCTTCCGGGATGTCTGGCGGAAGCAGCCCCTTGTTTTTCCAGCCGTCGATCATGCCCGCGAACTGCTTGGCCGGCCAGCGCTTGTCGTCGAGACCTTCGGCCTGGATCAGCTGCTTGATCAGCCGCACGACGTCGTCGGTGTCGAGAATGGTGAAGTCCGAGCGAAGGCCTACCAGCTCCGCATGACGGCGCAACAGTTTCACGCCGATCGAATGGAATGTGCCCAGCCACGGCATGCCTTCCACCGCGCCGCCGACGAGAACACCGATGCGCTCCTTCATCTCGCGTGCCGCCTTGTTGGTGAAGGTGACAGCAAGAATCTGGCTCGGCCATGCTTTTCCGGTCGCCAGAATATGGGCGATGCGGGTTGTCAGCACGCGCGTCTTGCCGGTGCCGGCACCGGCGAGAACGAGGACTGGGCCGTCTGTCGTCTCGACAGCCTCGCGTTGTTCCGGGTTGAGGCCCGACAGGTAGTCGATGGAAGGCCGGTTCTGATCGCGGGCGGCCATTGCGCGCGCCGCGATGCCAAGACCGCCCGCGGCTGGGCTGGCGGCATCCTCAGTCCGGCCGCGCTGCGGCTGGCGGCGGGGTTCCGGCTCTTCATCGAAGAACGGAATATCGTCGAAACTATTGCTCATGGGCGCCAATGTAGTGATTCGGAACCGAAAGGCCAGAAAGATGTTCTGCTTTCATTCCAACGCTGCGCCGTGACTGTGGACTTTTTCAGACCCGGCGCCGGGTAAAGTGAAAACCGCTGGCGCCGGGCGGGTGATGGTCATAGCCGCCCGTAGTTTTCCAAGCGGACATCCGCAGCCGACATATGCTTGCAATTTCGCGAGGTTACAAATCGGTAAGGTCGGCTGCGAAGCATTGCGCGGAACGGCCGAAGCGAACATAATTGTAGCCGTGCGACCTGCCTACTTACCTTGAATGCCGGAGAAATGCATGCGGATCGGAAACCAGCTCGTGATCTCGGCGGCGATGTTGCTTGCAGGCCTCTGTCTCTGGGTGTGGCTGTCGGCAGACGCCGGCCGTACGCTGGTTGCGATGGGTGTTCCCGAAGGCGCCGTCGCCAAGATCAATCCGGCCGTCAGCGAACCCGTCTCGGCGGAGCCGTCCTCCGGCAGCAGGGCGCCAGCCGGGACCCAACGCGGCGGCGGTGGGCAGCAAACGGTTCTGGTCGCTACACGCCCCGTTGGTAAGGGTGTTGTCAACGACCAGTTGTCGGCAATCGGCAGCGGCGAGGCTATCCAGTCGGTCATCGTCATGCCGCAGGCCTCCGGGACCATCAACGAAATTCACGTGAAGTCGGGCGATCGCGTCCGCAAGGGCACGGTTCTTGCCCAGCTCGACGATGATGAGCAGATCATCGTGCGCGATCAGGCACAGGTCGTGCTGCGCAGCGCCCGCGAAAAGTCGGACAGCTATTCGGCGCTGAAGAGCTTTTCGCGTCTCGAGGTTCTCGATGCGCAGATCGCCAAGGAAACCGCGCAGCTGACGCTCACCAATGCCGAACTGGCATTGAAGCGCCGTTCCGTGGTGGCGCCGATCGATGGCATTGTCGGCATCGTGGCTGTCAATATCGGCGACAACGTTACCACCACGAGCAATATCGTTCAGCTGGATAACCGCGAGCAATTGCTGGTGGACTTCTGGGCGCCGGAACGGTTTGCCGTGCAGGTCAAGGTCGGCATGCCGGTCGAGGCGACGTCCGCCTCGCGTCCGGGCCGCGTGTTCGAGGGCGAAGTCGAGGCGGTCGACAACCGTGTCGATCCGGCCAGCCGCACCATCCGGATCCGGGCCAAGATCGACAACGAGGACGATCTTCTGCGCGCCGGCATGTCGTTCGGCGTAACGATGCGTTTTCCCGGCGAAACCTATGCCTCCGTCGATCCGCTTTCGGTCCAGTGGGACAGCAAGGGCTCGTTCGTGTGGCAGATCGTCGACAAGAAGTCGGTGAAGGCCCGCGTGCGCATCATTCAGCGCAATCCCGACGCCATTCTCGTCGCCGGGGACGTGAAGGAGGGCGACATGGTCGCGACCGAAGGCCTGCAACGTGTTCGCGAAAACGGCACGGTGCGCGTGGCCGGTGAAAAGACGCCGGAGGTCGCCAGCCGATGAGCATCAACGACGAGAGCGAACACATGTCCGGCCACGGCAAAAGCGCTGACAGCCAGAAGAGTTTCACGGCATTGTTCGTGCGTCGCCCGGTGCTCGCTGCCGTCTTGAACACGCTGTTGGTGGTCGCCGGTCTGGCGGCCCTCGTCGGTATCGAAGTGCGCGAACTTCCGGACGTCGACCAACCGGTCATCAGCGTGCGCACCACCTATGACGGCGCCTCGGCCCAGACGATGGACCAGGAAGTCACCGACGTCATCGAGGGCGCAGTCGCTCGCGTCAGCGGCCTTAAGTCCATTTCTTCGGTTTCCGATTTCGGCCAGAGCCGCGTCACGCTGGAATTCAGCGACACGGCCGATCTGGCGGTGGCCGCCAACGACGTGCGGGATGCGCTGGGTCGCGTCACCAACCAGTTGCCGGAGGATGCCGACGAACCCCGCATCATCAAGGCCGACAGCGACAGCCAGCCGATCATGCGTCTCGCCGTCACTTCCACGACGCTGTCGATGGAAGATCTGACGCTTCTGGTCGATAATGAAATCTCCGACCGTCTGGCGGCCGTCGACGGTGTCGCCGATGTCGAGCTCTACGGCGATCAGGAAAAGGTTTTTCGTGTCGATGTCGACCAGGAAGCGCTGGCGGGCCGCGGGCTGACGATCGCCGATCTTTCCAACGCGCTGTCGACCGCCGCACTTGATGTGCCGGCCGGATCACTGGAATCCTCGACGCAGGATATCATCGTCCGCGCCACCGCCAATCTCACAACGCCGCACGATTTCGAAAACGTCCTGATCGGCGACAATGTTCGCATCCGCGACGTGGCGACCGTCATGCTCGGTCCGGACGACGGCACCACCGCTTTGCGGTCCAACGGCGTCCCGGGCGTGGGTCTCGGTGTCCTGCGCCAAGCGCAGTCGAACACCCTGAACATTTCCGAAGGGGTTAAGGCTGCGGTTGCCGCCCTGCAGCCGACCCTGCCGGAAGGAACGCGCATCGCCATCACCAGCGACGATGCCGTCTTCATCGACGGCGCGCTGCATGAAGTCGAGATCGCGCTCGGCCTTTCCAGCCTGATCGTCGTCGTGGTCATCTATCTCTTCCTGCGCGACTGGAAGGCGACGCTGATCCCGGCGCTGACGATCCCGGTGGCGCTGATCGGCACGTTGGTGGCGATCTACATGGTCGGCTTTTCCATCAATATCCTGACGCTGCTCGCCATCGTGCTGGCCACCGGTCTGGTGGTGGACGACGCGATCGTGGTTCTCGAAAACATCGTGCGCCGGCGCGCCGAAGGCATGGGACCGCGCGCCGCTGCCGTGCTTGGCACGCAGGAAGTGTTTTTCGCCGTGCTAGCAACGACCGCCACGCTTGCTGCCGTCTTCATTCCGCTCTCCTTCCTACCAGGCCAGATGGGGGGCTTGTTCCGCGAGTTCGGTTTCGTGCTGGCCTTTGCCGTCGGCCTGTCGTCGATCACGGCGCTGACGCTCTGCCCGATGCTGGCGTCGCGCATGCTGACCAAGCCGATGCGCGAGGATCACGGCATGCTCGGCCGCTTCGGCGGTGTCCTGGGCGGCCTTTACACCCGCAGCCTCAGCGCCTGCCTGAATGCGCCACTCGCCGTCATCATCATCGGTCTGCTCATCGCCGGCGTCGCCTATACGATGTTCGGCAGGGTGCACAGCGAACTGACGCCGCAGGAAGACCGCGCCATGGTCATGCTGCGCGCTACTGCACCGGAAGGCGTCAGCCTCGAATATACCCGCGACAAGCTTCAACTGATCGAGGAAAAGCTGCAGCCGCTGCGTGACAGCGGCGAGATCCAGAACATCTTTTCCATTTCGGGGCAGGGTGGCGCGTCCAACAGCGGCTTCATGGTGCTGACGCTGGCACCGTGGAATGAACGTGAGCGCACACAGGCGGACATCGTAAAGGATATCAATGCCGCCGTTTCCACTGTTCCGGCGCTGCGCGCCAATGCCATTCAGCAGAACAGCCTACGTATTCGCGGTGCCGGCAATGGCCTGCAGATGGCGTTGGTGGGCACCAATCACGAGGCCCTGACGGCATCGGCACAGAAGCTGATCGAGGCGCTGCGGGAAACCAACCTGTTCGATACGCCGCGTCTTAACGACGAGCCGAACCAGGCGCAGATCTTTGTCACCGTCAATCGCGAGCGGGCGTCCGATCTCGGTATCGATATCAAGGCGCTCGGCACTTCCATTCAGTCGCTCCTGGAAGGCAGGTCGGTCGTCGATGTCTTCGTTGATGGCGAGGCGATCCCGGTCAAGCTGAAATCGACGACACGGCCACTGGATGACCCGACGGATCTTGAAAACATCTTCCTGAAGACCAAGGACGGCCGCATGGTGCCGATGTCGACGGTGGCGACGCTGCAGGAACGCGCCGTCTCGCCAACGCTGCGACGCGAACAGCAACTGGCCGCCGTGTCCTTCTCTGCCGGCCTCAAGGACGGCGTCTCGCTCGGTCAGGCCGTGCAGGTGGCAACGCAGCTGGCTGAACCGCTGATACCGCAGGGCTCGCGCCTCATCCCGCTTGCCGAAGCGGCGACGCTTCAGGAAAACTCCTCCGGCATGGCGCTTACCTTCGGTTTCGCCATCGCCATCATCTTCCTGGTTCTGGCAGCGCAGTTTGAGAGCGTCCTGTCGTCGATCATCATCATGTCGACCGTACCGCTCGGGTTGGCCTGCGCCGTCTTCGCGCTGGTGCTGACCGGATCGAGCCTCAACGTCTACAGCCAGATCGGTCTCGTGCTCCTCATCGGCGTCATGGCCAAGAACGGCATTCTGATCGTTGAATTCGCCAACCATTTGCGCGATGCCGGCGCGACGTGCCGCGAGGCGATCGAAAAGGCCTGCAGCATCCGCCTGCGGCCTGTCATGATGACGATGATCGCGGCCGTGCTCGGTGGCGTGCCGCTGGTGCTGGCGCAGGGAGCGGGTGCCGAGGCGCGCATCGCGCTCGGTTGGGTGATCGTCGGCGGGCTGGGCATGGCGACGCTTGTCACGCTCTACATCACCCCGGTCGCCTATCTGCTCCTTGCCCGCTTCGGCAAGCCGCATGCGCAGGAAGCGCAGCGCTTGACAGACGAACTGGCGCTGGCGCACGGCCAGGCTGCCAACGCGCCGAAGCAGCGCCCCTTGCAGGCTGCCGAATAGAATATCGGCCGGGTAGAGTTCGATGTTGCTTTTTTAGCAGTTTCCTCCATGTTGGCGACGGGGTGATGCGGAGAGGGTGCTGGATACGGTGACATCGGAGCGGGACGACACCAGAAGGCTGGAAGCCCTTGCCCTCTATAATATTCTAGATACGCCATCAGAGCCCGAATTTGACGATATCGTGCTGCTGGCCGGGCATTTGTGTCACGCGCCGGTCGCTCTGGTGAGCCTTCTCGATAGGGATCGCCAGTGGTTCAAGGCGCGTCTCGGGTTTGATCGCAGCGAAGGGCCGATCGAGCAGTCGGTCTGCCAGCATGCGCTATCAAGCCCGGACGTGCTGGTCATTCCAGACCTCACCCTCGACCCGAGAACCAACGACAATATTGCCGTTACCTCTGATCCGCATTTCCGCTTTTATGCCGGTGCGCCGTTGATTTCTGCTGAGGGCGTGCCCGTCGGTACGCTCTGCGTCATCGACTACGCGGCTCGGCCCAACGGTTTGACAGAGATGCAGCGCAAGTCGTTGTCGGCGCTGGCGCGTCAGGTCGTTGTGCTTCTGGAAATGCGCCACACGTCCAGCCGCAAGGATGATCTCTTCCGCCGTCAAAAACGCATCAGTTCCGAGGTGCGCGCCATCGCGGCCAGTAGTATCGCAGCCCAGGAAGCCGGCGGGATCGGCACGTTCGACATCGACATTGCAAGCGGCCGGATGAAGATCTCCGCCGAGGGCTGCCGCATCTTCCGCCTGCCAGTGCAGGATGAGTACCCGGCGGACGTCATCTACGATTTCATCCTGCCTGAGGACCGCCATCTGCCATCGGCCGACAAGACCCGCGCCGATGGGTCGGCAATGCTCGAGGCGCAGTACCGTATCGTCACGCCCCGGGAAGGCATCCGCTGGATTTCGCGACGCGCCTCCTTCCACCACGATGCAGATGGGCGGCCGGTGCGTATGGTGGGTACGCTGCAGGACATTACCGAACAACGCGCGGCGCAGGCGCGCATGCAGGCGATGATGGAACTGGGTGACGTGCTGCGCGACATGGAAGACGTCCAACAGGCCGCCTTCGACGCCGCCGAACTGATGGCGCGGGCGCTCGGCGCCACGCAGGCGGGATTCGGTCTCGTCGATTCCCTTTCCGAAACCGTGATGATCCAGCCGGACTGGCGTGCTCCCGGCGTTTCTACATTCGAAGGACTGCGCCGCTTCCGAGACTACGGGTCCTTCTTCGACGATCTGCGCCGGGGCGAAACCGTCATGATCGGCGATGTTACCGCCGATCCGCGCACCTGCGATCATGCCCAGGCTCTCCTCGACGTGGGGGTACGCGTTCTTGTCAACGTGCCGATCTTCGACAGGGGCCGGTTCACGCTTCTCGTATTTGTGCACTATCAGGACCCGCACGAATGGAGCCATCAGGAGGTGGATTTCATTCGCAGCGTAGGCGACCGGTTGCAGGCAGCCATCGGCCGTCTTCTGGCCGAGCAGGATCAGGACATACTCAATCGGGAACTCAGCCATCGGCTCAAGAATACGCTGTCGATCGTTCAGGCGATCGCCACCCAGACGCTCAAACCCATCACGCAACGTGACCCGATCATCGCTTTCGAAAAACGCCTTCAGGCGCTCAGTTCCGCGCATGACGTGCTGATCCACCGCAACTGGACCGGCGCGGATCTGAAAGCCCTTGTCTCCGGCACGCTCGATCGCATCGGCATGCTGGAACGATCGGAGATCAGCGGTCCTCCGGTCTTCATGGGGCCGAAAGCGACGCAATCGGTGATGCTTCTCCTGCATGAACTGGCCACCAATGCGGTCAAATACGGCAGCCTGTCGAACGATAGGGGCAGGATCGCGGTCGACTGGAAGGTAACGGAAGAGGGAGACCAGCCTGAATTGCGCTTTACCTGGCGCGAAAGCGACGGCCCGGCTGTGGCCGAGCCGAAACGTCGGGGTTTCGGTTCGCGGCTGATCCGTTTGGGATTGCTGGGAACCGGAGACGTCGATATCCGTTATGATCCCCTGGGGCTGATGGTTGTCATGACCGCCTCATTGTCGCATTTGCAAGAGGCAGGCTGAGAATGGGGCAATCCCAGGCGTTTGGAAGGCCTGTCGTGCTCGTGGTCGAAGATGAACCGCTGTTGCGCATGATGGCGATCGACCTCGTCGAGGATGCCGGTCTCGAAGCCATCGAAGCCGCCAATGGCGACGAGGCGCTCAGGCTTCTGGAATGTCGAAGCGATATCCGTGTGGTTTTCACGGATATCGATATGCCCGGCAGCATGGATGGCCTGGATCTGGCGGCGGCGGTGCGCGATCGCTGGCCGCCGATCGAGATCATACTGACATCCGGCCATATCCATGTCAGCGAGATCGATTTGCCTCAGCGCGGCGCATTCTTTTCCAAGCCCTACGACCATGGCCAGGTGATGCGCGCGCTGCAGTCGATGACCGGCGAGGGCGATGACCGGCTTTGACGCATGGCGGATCGCAGACCCGCCATGCGCAGGCATCAATTGCTGGCAGCCGACGGAAGACGGGCAACCACCTTGATCTCGAAATCGAAGCCGGCAAGCCATGTGACGCCAACAGCCGTCCATGTCGGGTAGGGCGGTTCGCCGAAAAATTCGGCTTTGACCTTCATGATGGTTTCGAACTGTGCCTCGGGATCGGTGTGGAATGTGGTGACATCGACAACATCATCCAGCGTTGCGCCCGCAGCCTTTAACACGGCAATCAGATTGGCGAAGGCGCGGCGCACCTGCGTTTCAAAGTCCGTTTCGGGCGTCCCGTCGCTGCGGCTTCCCACCTGGCCTGATACGAATAACAGGTCGCTGGCGCGCACGGCGGCTGAATAGCCATGTTGATCGTAGAGTGCATGGCGTCCCTCGGGAAAGATAGCTTCGCGTTTTGACATGGGCTCGGCCTTTCTACTGGTTTTGGTATCTGGAACCGCTGGGGAGCGTGCTGTCTGATCGCTATGCAGCAGCATCGAATTTTGATATACGCCCCGTATTTCAATATTCGGATACGGGGCGTATGTCAATTACAAATACGTTGCGTATGTGAGAGGGGTGTGATGGCAGTATCTCGCAGTGAGTCGATGAAGGAGAACCGGGCGAGGCTGATCGCTTCGGCGCGAAGGGCTTTCGCGGAAAAAGGCTATGCAGCGGCATCGATGGATGAACTGACGTCGGCCGCCGGATTGACGCGCGGCGCGCTCTATTCCGGCTTTGGCGACAAGCGAGGTTTGCTGGCAGCCGTTGTCGAAGAGATCGATGGTGAGATGGCGGTGAAGGCGGGCGCGGTTGGCGCAACAAGCCCGGATCTATGGGATGGCCTTATGCGCCAGGCGGCAGCCTATATCGAAATGGCGCTCAATCCGGAGGTGCAAAGGATCGTTCTGCTTGATGGCCCCGCTGTCCTCGGCGATCCGTCCTCCTGGCCAAGCCAGAACAGTTGTCTGAAGGAGACAATGATTGCGGTGCGCCAGTTGGCGGAGGAGGGAAGATTGAAGCCGGTGGATGTCGAGGTCGCCGGCCGGCTACTGTGCGGGGCAGCCTTTGATGCGGCCCTGTGGGTGGCGGCCAGCGACGATCCACCAGCTGCGTTGCCAAAAGCGGTCGAAGCTTTCCGCGCGCTGGCCGAGGGCCTGCTTGCGCAGTGACGGCACCGGCGCCGACGCGAATGTGGCCGTGCATTGCGATCTCGCTCGGCGATGCAGCTAATCCCAAGCACCTGTTTCGGCGGACCTGTTCCGTCGTCTGCCATGCTGGCCGAGGCAACGGGAAAACCGATCGATTTCAATGGAAAACCATCGGCTCCTGCGCTATATCAAGGGCTATTGCGTGTGCTGCGTGCGCTGCGGGTTCCCCGAAATCGACGGAGACTAAAGTCAACCTTCCAAAAGGGAGCGATAACTCTTGTCTTCACTTATGTCCCCGGGTCGTATCCAGTCCACGTTCCGCCACTTTCTCGACAACGAGGCTGCAGGTGGTCTTGTCCTGATGATTATGGCGGCGCTCGCGATCATCGTCGCCAATTCTCCCCTTTCTGAGCCCTATTTCCACGCCCTGCATATCTATATCGGCCCGCTCAGCCTGCAGCACTGGATCAACGACGCACTGATGGCGGCCTTCTTTCTGCTGGTCGGGCTCGAGATCAAGCGCGAGATGCTCGACGGTCAGCTTTCGACATGGAGCCGGCGTGTTCTTCCCGGGGCGGCCGCCGCCGGGGGCATGCTGTTTCCCGCGCTGTTTTACGTGGCCTTCAACTGGAACAATCCCGCCGCCCTGCGCGGCTGGGCAGTGCCGACAGCCACCGACATCGCCTTCGCGCTCGGCGTGCTCTCGCTCCTGGGGTCACGCGTGCCCGCCTCGCTGAAAATTTTCCTGGCGGCGCTCGCCATCATCGACGATCTCGGCGCCGTGATGGTGATTGCGGTCTTCTATACGGCCGAACTCAACGGTCTGGCGCTTGCCGGCGCGGCACTGACGCTCGCTGTCCTGTTTTCGCTCAACCGGATGAAAGTTGGGTCCCTCGTGCCCTATCTTCTGCTCGGCGCCGTGCTGTGGGTTCTGGTTTTTGCGTCCGGCGTCCATGCCACGCTCGCCGGTGTGCTTCTGGCGCTGACCATTCCGCTGAAGCTGACGCCCGGCACGCCCGAAGCATCGCATGACGTATCGCCGCTGCACCGGCTGGAACACCGGCTGCACAAACCCGTCGCCTTCATCATCGTACCGATCTTCGGTTTTGCCAATGCCGGCGTGTCGCTGGCCGGGGTCTCGCTCTCGCTGTTCTCCGAACCGCTGACCATGGGCGTTGCCGTCGGGCTTCTGGCGGGCAAGGTCGTCGGTGTTCTCGGCACGGTGGCGCTTCTGGTCAAGCTACGGCTGGCGCAACTGCCTGCCAAGTCCACATGGCCCCAAATGGCCGGCACGGCGCTTCTTTGCGGCATCGGCTTCACCATGTCGCTGTTCATCGGGCTTCTGGCCTTCGATGATCCGACAGTGCAGGATCACGTCAAGATCGGTATTCTGCTGGGATCGCTGGCATCAGGCATCCTGGGCGCCGTATTGCTGATGCTGGTCGGCCGGCGCAAACCGGCGATCTGACCGATCGCCCCTGCAAGCCCGTAGGCCCGGCCGCGGCGAAGCAATGCATGGGTTTCCATCGCTCGCCATCGGACAGGCTTGAGCCGACAGCATGTCCAGCGATTTTCGAAGTCGGGAAACTGCCGGAGGCGCAGTTTCCCCCTTCAAACTGGACAAAGCCGAACGGCTCCCATACCAAAAGAGACGAGGGCGAGGCGCCCGGATAAAACAGGAAGTCTGAACATGGCAATCAGGGATGTCCGGCAGGGCAAGCGCAACGAACAAGGCATTGCCGCCGCTGTCGAGATCTTGAAGCAAAGTTTCGGCGAGCGGTTCCAGACCGGTCAGGCCTTCCGCGAACAGCATGCGCACACCACGACCTATCTGCCGTCGCAATTGCCCGATGGCGTGGTCTTCGTCGAAACCAGCGAGGACGTGAAAGAAGTCGTCAGGACCTGCGCCGCCCATAAGGTGCCGGTCATCGCCTTCGGTACCGGCTCTTCGCTGGAAGGCCAGGTCAATGCCACGCATGGGGGCATCTCTATTGATTTTTCCCGCATGAACAAGGTTCTGCGCCTGTCGCCGGAGGATCTCGATGTTACCGTCGAGCCCGGCATCACCCGGGAGGAACTGAATGTGCATCTGCGCGATACCGGTCTGTTCTTCCCCATCGATCCGGGCGCCAACGCCTCGATTGGCGGCATGACCGCGACCCGCGCTTCGGGCACCAATGCCGTTCGCTATGGCACGATGAAGGACAATGTTCTGGCCCTGACCGTGGTCACTGCCGAGGGCGAGGAAATTCATGTCGGTACCCGGGCCCGAAAGTCGTCGGCCGGCTACGACCTGACCCGGCTTTACGTCGGTTCGGAAGGCACGCTCGGGATCATCACCTCGGTAACTTTGCGGCTGCAAGGCATTCCCGAAAAGATCGGCGGCGGCGTCTGCGCTTTCGAGACGATCGAGGCGGCCTGCAATGCCGTCATCATGACTATCCAGATGGGAATTCCGGTTGCGCGCATCGAGCTTCTCGATGCAATGCAGATCCGCGCCTGCAACGCCTATTCCAATCTCGAATATCCGGAAAAACCCACGCTGTTTCTTGAGTTTCATGGCACCGAGGAAACCGTTTCGTTGCAGTCGGCGCAATTTGCCGAAATCGCCGCGGAATTCGGCGGCGATGAATTTGTCTGGACAGCCAATGCCGAGGAGCGCGCCAAACTCTGGAAGACGCGCCATAATGCCTATTGGGCCGGACGTGCGCTCGCGCCATCGCTGAACGGCTTCTCCACCGATGTTTGCGTACCGATCTCGCGTCTGGCCGAATGCGTCGCGGAAACCCAGGCCGATATCGCCGCAGAGGGCTTGCTGGCGCCGATCGTCGGTCATGCCGGCGACGGCAATTTTCACGTCCTTGTCATGTTCGACGACAAGGATCCGCAGTCGGTCGCGAAAGTCGAAGCCTTCACGCATCGTCTGGGCGAGCGCGCGCTTGCCATGGACGGCACCTGCACGGGTGAGCACGGGGTCGGTCAGGGCAAGCTCGGCCTCATGGCGCAGGAATCCGGGCCTGCACTGGCGCTGATGCAGGCGGTGAAAAAAAGCCTCGATCCGGGTAATATCTTCAATCCGGGAAAAATCTGGCATCAGGAAGACTGACGAAACCGGCGCAGAGGGAGACGGCAGGCAGTGCTTGGACGATTGATGCTCTTTCTTGGCGGGCTGGTGGTGCTGGCCCTGTTCACGGCACTGCTGGCGCCGTTCTTCCTCGACTGGTCGAGTTTCCGCACCGAATTCGAGACACAGGCAAGCCGCATTCTGGGCAAGAAGGTCACGGTGCACGGCAATGTCGATGCGCGCATCCTGCCATTCCCGTCGGTGACCATGCATGACGTGCGCATCGGCCGCGATACCGACGGCACGCCGCAGGTACAGGCCGACGAGTTTTCCATGGACATGGAACTGGCGCCCTTCCTGTCCGGCGAAGCGCGCATCTTCGACATGCGCATCGTGCGCCCCAAGGCGCGCATCCGCGTGCTGGCCGATGGCACGCTGGATTGGACGCGGGGTGGACGCGCCGATATCCCGGCGCGCAACGTCGTCCTGGAAGACGTGCATATTACCGATGCCGCGATCGAATTCATCGACGAGCAGACCGGTCGCATCCGTCACCTGACGGCGCTCGACGCCGATATGGCCGCCGCCTCGCTGGCCGGTCCCTGGCGGGCCGATGGCACCGCCAATCTGGACGGCTATGACGCGCGGTTCAATCTGTCGAGCGGCGAGCCGGATGCGGCGGCCGGTTCCGTGCCGTTACGCCTGCGTCTGTGGCCGGACCTTCAACCGATCGAGCTGCAACTGGATGGAGCGCTTGCCGTCAAGGATGGCCGGGCCGGTTACCAGGGCGGCTTCAACCTTGTCACGCTGACGGAAGAGACCGAAGAAGAGCCTGTCACCCCGCCGCCGCCGGGACCGCGGGTGCGCGGCCGGTTCGAACTGACCAATGACCGTATCCGCATTCCGGAATACCGGCTGGAACTTGGCGCCGCCGACAATCCTTACGTCACGACGGGCGAGGCGACGCTTGATACCGGCGAAAAGCCTGAATTCCTGTTGACCGGCGATGGCCAGCAGATCGACGTCAACCGCCTGACGCAGGAGGAAACCGGCGGCAAGACGGCCCGAAATCCGGCCGTTTCCGCCAACCGTCGCCTGAACGCCCTGATCCGCATGGCGGCTGCGATTCCGATCCCGCAGGTGCCGGGCAAGGTGTCGCTCAGCCTGCCCGCCATCGTGCTCAACGACACGACCATGCGCGACATCCATCTCGATCTGCGTCCTGCAAATGAGGGATGGGCGGTCGACAAGGTCGTGGCGACGCTGCCGGGGCGCACTCGTGTGGAGGCAAGTGGCAGCCTGCGGCTTGTCGACAATGCGGGGTTTGCCGGCGATATGCTTCTGGCGTCCAACCAGCCGTCCGGTCTCGCCGACTGGCTGTCGGGCAAGGTCGATCCCGCGATCAGGCGTCTGAGCTCTGCAGGGTTTTCAGCAAAGGTCGATCTTACCCCTGCCCGCCAACGGTTCCAGGATCTCGAACTGGCCATCGGCAACGCCACGCTGACCGGCAGTATCGAGCGCCAGTCGATGCCCGAGCAGACCCCCGGCCTGATGGTGGACCTGTCCGGCAACGAGATCGACATCGACGCCATGCGGGCGCTCGGATCGCTGCTGACCGGCGATGATGCCGGCCGCGACGTGCTCGATCACCGGCTCGATGGGAGGCTGCGGGCCGATCGCCTTACCGCATTCGGCATGACCGCCAACGCGGTCGAGACCGCCTTCACCTTTGCCAATGGCGCGCTGTCCTTGGACGAACTGACGGTCGGCGATCTTGCCGGTGCGCAGATCGCCGCAAGTGGGCGCTTTGAAGGCTCGCTCCTGTCCTATACCGGTGGCGGCACGGTAAGTCTAAAATCCGGTGATCCCTCTGCGTTGTTTGCCCTTATGCGTGACAGCCTGCCGCGCAACCCGGCCCTGACACGGCTCGCCGAAAGTGGCGGGTGGTACGCGGAGACCGAACTTAGGGCTGATCTTACCCTCGGCGGCAATGTCAACGGTGTCGCCGCCAAGGTGGCAGGCAGCAGCAATGGCAGCCGTATCGCGGCCGACATTCGCCTGCCTGAACTTTTCGATCTGACGGGCACCGACGATTTCGATGTCAGCGCGGTGGTTGAAAATGCCAGCGCCGCCGTGCTGTTCGGTCAGGCGGGGCTCGATCCGCTGCCCTTCGATGTGGAAGGCGATGGCCGCCTGACACTTCATGCCAGTGGCAGCGGCGACAAGCCGGTAGCGATTGATCTCGGTTATGGTGCCGGTGGCACCACCCTGTCGGCAAAAGGTGAGGTCAGCCTTTCCAGCCAAACTTTCGGCAACGGCAATGTCGCTCTTTTCGCCGAAAGCCCCGACCTGGAACCCTATCTGCTGATGCTGGGCACCGGCATGCCGCGGTTCGGTGCAGGTCTGCCGGCCAGATTGTCGGCGGATATGCGGGTCAGCCCCGAGACCGTCACTCTCGCCGGCCTGCGCGGTACGCTATCGGGCAACGCCGTCGAGGGCGAAATCAGCATCGATCGGATGAACCCGGAGCTGCCTGCGACCGGAAAGATCTCTGTCGATACGCTCGATCTGCCGTGGTTGGCGGAGGCAATCTACGGGCCGGTCACCGATCCCGAAACCGGCGCATTGACGACGCGAGATTTTTCCGCCCCCATTTTCGGCGGCAGCGATGTCACGCTTGATCTGAAGGCCGCAAACCTGCGCAGCGACGTCACCGCGCCGGTGACGGATTTTTCCGCACGTCTTGTCCATCGAGGCGGCAGCCTTACGCTTGAGGATGCTGCGGGAACTTGGAACGGGGGGCGGCTTGCCGGACGTCTCATGATGTCGAACGGGCAGGGTGTCGGCATTTTCCAGACACGCCTCTCGGTTGCCGGTGCGGATCTCGCGCCGCTGATGTGGCTGTCGGGCAGGGGGACGCCGGTCGCGACCGGCGGGCTCGGCTTTGATCTCGTCGCGGAGGCAACGGCCAAAAGCGTCGCTGATCTGCTTCGGTCGGCCAGTGGTTCAGGACAGGTGCAGCTTAAAGGCCTCACCATCGACGGCCTCAACCCGTCAATGTTCTCGCCACTTCTCGAAAAAGCCGACGGGATCACCGGCGAAGTAACGGAAGCCAGGGTTGAGCCGCTTGTGGAGCAGCTTGTCCATGCCGGGAAGTCTCCTGTCGGCGACGTTACCGTTCCTTTCACCATGAGCAATGGTGAGGCACGTGCGCAGAACATCACGGCTGGTGATGGTCCTGCCCGGTTCAGCGGTGCCCTGCGGCTGAACTTCCCGGACAATACCATGGCCGGCGATATTGCCATCAGTTTCGATGCCGGTGACGAAGCGCTCGCCGGTGGCGATGCGGCCTTGAGACTGGTTTATGCCGGCGCCATCGACGCGCCGACGCAAACCGTTGATGTCGGCGACATGGCCAATTTCCTGTCTCTCCGGGCTTTCGAAAAGGAGCGCCGGCGGGTCGAGACGCTTCAGGCAAGCGTTCTCGAAAAGCAGCGCCTGCGCCGCGAGGCCGCACTTTATTCGTTCCGGGAAAACGAGCGCCGCATTGCCCACCAAAAGGCAGAGGCCGAAGAACGCGCGCGGCTGGAGGAGGAGGCTCGCCTTGCCGCCGAGCAGGAGCAGCGCCGTCTTGCCGAGGAAAGGGCGGCGGCGGAGCGGCGGCGCGCCGAAGAAGCGCAGCCGCGTCTTACCGTTCCGCCGACGGGGGATGCCATCGGTGCGCCGCCTGCCGATTTCAACACTCTTGATTTTCAGAACCTGCCCGGCGTGCAACAGTAACAGGCCGGCGCCGGTATCAGTTGCTCGCGCCCTTGAGATGCCGCAGCACATGCAGTCTCAGCGCGGACGACAGATTGCTACCGGCCACGCGACCGTCATCGATTTCCGCAATCAGCGCGGCGACGCTTTGCTGACGCGTCTGCGCGATGGCCTTGAGTTCGCTCCAGAACTCGTCTTCCAGCGTGAAGCTGGTACGGTGCCCGTGCAGCGTTGCGGAATGTTTGCGGATCATGGCATCGTACTCGCACAGGAGACTGATCGATCGGCATTCAAGGCATTCATGCGGTTTCGGGCGGCGCGTTCAGGCGTCACCCTCGGGCCTGTCGAGCTTCTTCTGGTCGAGCGCCCGCTCGGCCTTCTCGTTCAGCGCCTTGGTCAGCGTCTTTTCGGCCTTCGTACGCCCGAAAGTCAGGCGGTTCTGGTCCGCCTGACTTTGCTTCTCGGCCCGTGCCTTGTTCTTGCGGACCTGACGCAGGTTGACGATATCGGCCATGCGGGTTCTCCGGATCGGCTAAAGCCGCCGAGCAATCAGTGCTTCTTGCGGAACGAATCGAGCGAGACTACCGAACCTTCCTTCTTCGGCTCGTCCGACTTGTCCTCAGCGCTGCCTTCCGCCGGCTTGGCGGCGGCATCGACCGGATAGGCGGTGATTTCCGCAGAAGTTTCGTTCTCGTCTTCATCCGTCATCGGCACCTCGAACTCGAGCTCGAAATTCACGGACGGATCGTAGAAGCCGCGGATCGCGTTGAACGGGATTACCAGGCGCTCGGGCGTGTCCGAAAAGGACAGACCGATTTCGAACTGGGCCTCGTTGACCTTAAGGTCCCAGAACTGATGCTGGACGACGATGGTCATCTGCTCGGCATATTTCTGCTTGAGATGCTGCGAGATGCGCACGCCCGGTGCACCGGTCAGGAAGGTGATGAAGAAATGATGCTCACCGGGAAGCCGGCCGGTCGTGGCCACTTCGGACAGAACCTTGCGGATGACGCCGCGCAGTGCGTCCTGCGCCAGAATATCGTAGCGGATATGATCCTGCCCCATCGGCCTGTCTTCCATTCGTTGTCGTCTTTTCGTGATCCGTTGTGTTTGCCCGTTATAGGCCAGCGCAGGGTGAGGGAAAAGCCCCGCCAGGTCCCGATTTCCGGCATTCTACAAAATTTAAGGCGCAAGGAGAAGCAGGCGCGCAATCGAGGGGAGTTTGAGTGGAGGTTTCTGTTGCCAGGTACCTCCGAACCCCGCCTTACGGGGCTAACCGTAAGGACTTAGAGCGGAATTCCCGCACCGCCATTAGGCAGCGAGAGCGTATTCCTTAGCGTTGTTGTCGTTTGCAACTACACTTGTGACCCGATAACGGCGGTATCATGCCGAGCAAAAGTACGATCTTTACACCCTTGTCGATCCTATTTCGCCCCCATCAAAAGCCGGTCCTTTCGACCGACCGGTTTTTGGTGGAGGCGCCGGGTACCGCCCCCGGGTCCAATAGGTTTATTACACCGACCATTTATCGCCATATCCGGACCGAAGTCCGGCACGGCTGATATAGGTGTTTGCGCGCGCGTTGAAAAGAGGTCTTGTCATCATACCGTAATGACCGTGGAAAAGGGCGGCCATATCCGTCAGAATGATTGGTCCCCGGCAAGCATGCTACTATGTAGGTCCGAAAGACAGGAATCGGCGGCCAGCGACCATGAAACAATATCTCGACCTTCTGCGGCATGTGATGGAGACCGGCAGCGACCGTGGTGATCGTACCGGCACCGGCACGCGTTCCGTTTTCGGTTACCAGATGCGCTTCGACCTCGCAGACGGCTTTCCGGTTCTGACCACCAAGAAACTGCATCTGAAATCGATCATCCACGAACTCCTGTGGTTCCTGAAGGGCGATACCAATATCGCCTATCTGCAGCAAAACGGTGTGCGCATCTGGGATGAATGGGCCGACGAGGACGGCGATCTGGGCCCGGTCTATGGTTACCAGTGGCGGTCCTGGCCGAAGCCCGACGGCGGTCATGTTGACCAGATCAGGAACCTGATTGAGGGGCTGAAGACCAACCCGAATTCGCGCCGCCACATCGTGTCAGCCTGGAACCCGGCACTGGTGGACGAAATGGCGCTGCCGCCGTGTCACTGCCTCTTCCAGTTTTATGTTTCGGACGGCAAACTGTCCTGCCAGCTCTATCAGCGCTCGGGCGACATCTTTTTGGGCATCCCCTTCAACATCGCGTCCTACGCTCTGCTGACTCTGATGGTGGCGCAGGTGGTCGGGCTTCAGCCCGGCGAATTCATACACACGCTGGGCGATGCGCATATCTACTCGAACCATTTCGAACAGGCGCAGCTGCAGATGACACGGCAACCGAAGGCGCTGCCGACCATGCGCATCAATCCCGATGTCCGGGATATCTTTGATTTTCGTTTTGAGGATTTCTCGCTCGAGAATTACGAGGCGGATGCCCATATCAAGGCGCAGGTGGCGGTGTGAGCAGGGTTCCCGTCGCCATTTATGTCGCAGTGGCTGCGAACGGTGTCATTGGCCGGGCTGGAGACATGCCCTGGAAACTGTCGACCGATCTCAAGCGCTTCAAGGCGATGACCATGGGCAAGCCGTTGGTGGTCGGGCGCAAGACGCTGGAATCCTTTGGCGGAAAGCCTCTACCGGGAAGACCGCATGTTGTCGTCACCCGCAACGCCTCTCTGGCGATTGCGGGCGCCGAAACGGCGCCGTCGCTCGAAGAGGCGCTGAAGCGGGCGAACGAAATCGCGCTGCAGAGCGGCGCTGAGGAAATTGCGGTGATCGGCGGCGGGGAAATCTATCGTCAGGCGTTCGAACGCGCCGATATTCTCTACGTCACCCATATCGAGGCGGAGATTGCCGATGGCGATACTGTCTTTCCGGCCATCGATCCGGCCGTGTTCGAAAAGGGTGAGGAACAGGTCGTTCTTGCCGGGGAAAAAGACAACTATCCCACCCGCTTCGTCATCTATCATCGCAGATGATCGCGGCTTGACGGCTTTCGATTTCTAAATTGCTCCGAACCCCTCTGAAACCTGCTTCGAACACCGGGAAGTTATTGAGCGCGCGTTGAAACCCCGTGTTGCGAACCCTATAACGGGCTAGATCGGGAAATGTGCGGGGGAATTCGCGCGCCACCGGCATTTGAGATTATCAACAAAGAGGTTTTGATGCCCTGGAGCAATCAGAATGGCGGCGGCCCCTGGGGGGGTGGCGGCGGAAATAACGGCGGAAACAACCAAGGCGGTCCTTGGGGGCAGGGACCGAACCGCCCGCGCGGCGGCGGGGGCGGCAATGGCGGCCCTCCCGATCTTGAGGACCTGATCCGGCGCAGCCAGGATCGTCTGCGCGGCGCCATGCCTGGCGGCTTCAACGGTGGCGTGTTTGCCATCCTGGCCCTGGTGGTCGTCGCGTTTATGGCCTTCCAGTCCGTCTATACGGTTCAGCCGGATGAACGCGGCGTCGAGCTGCGTTTCGGCAAGCCGAAAGACGAGATCGCCATGCCCGGCCTGCATTTTCACATCTGGCCGTTCGAGAGCGTCGAGATCGTCAAGGTCACGGAACAGCAGCAGAATATCGGCGCGCCGCGCGGCTCCAACACCAATGCGGGCTGGATGCTGACGGGCGATCAGAACATCGTCAACGTACAGTACTCGGTTCTGTTCACCGTCAACGATCCGAAAGCCTATCTCTTCAACATCGAGACCCCTGCCACGACATTGCAGCAGGTCGGTGACAGCGCCATGCGCGAAGTGGTCGGACGTCGGCCTGCCCAGGACATTTTCCGTGGTGGCCGCGAATCGATCTCGACGCAGGTGCGCGACATCATTCAAGGCACGATGGACCGCTACGGTTCGGGCATCTCCATCAACGCTGTTTCGATCGAGGATGCATCTCCGCCGCGTGAAGTCGCTGGCGCTTTCGAGGAAGTGCAGAAGGCAACGCAGGCCGAAGACCAGGTGAAGGAAGAGGCCAACCGCTACGCCAACCAGAAGCTGGGTGGCGCGCGTGGTCAGGCGGCCCAGGTCCGCGAAGAGGCGTCGGCCTATCGCGACCGCGTCGTCAACGAGGCGCAGGGCGAAGCCCAGCGTTTCGTCTCCATTTACGATCAGTATCGCAACGCGCCTGAAGTCACCCGTCAGCGTATCTTCATCGAAACCATGGAAGGCGTGCTGAAAAATTCCAACAAGGTGATCATCGAAGACGGCAAGGGCGTCGTGCCTTACCTGCCCATCAACGAACTCATGAAACAGCCGACCGGTGCAGCGGCAGCGACGCAGCAGGGGGCAAACTGATGGTATCGAACAAGTTGCCTGCTTTCCTGATCGCCCTCGGCGTTCTGCTTTTCATCGCCTATTCGTCGCTGTTCGTGGTCAGCGAACGCGAGCAGGCCATCGTCATCCGCTTCGGTGAAATCCAGTCCGTGAAGAGCGAGCCTGGGCTTTACATGAAACTGCCGTTCGCCTTCATGGATGCCGACCGCGTCCAGTATATCGAGAAGCGCGCACTGCGCCTCGATCTGGAAAATATCCGGGTTCAGGTCAATGACGGCAAGTTCTACGACGTTGACGCCTTCGTTGTATATCGGATTGCCGACGCACGTCGCTTCCGCGAAACCGTTTCGGGTGATCGCAGCTCGGCCGAATCCCGTCTGCGCACCCGCCTCGATTCCGGTCTTCGCCGTGTTTACGGCCTGCGCGGGTTCGAAGCCGCCCTGTCGGAAGAGCGCGTATCGATGATGACGGAGATCCACCGCGATCTCAATATCGCCGCCGAATCGCTTGGCGTGCGGATCGAAGATGTCCGCATCCGTCGGACTGACCTGACGCCCGAACTGTCGGAACAGACATTCAGGCTGATGGAATCCGAGCGTCTGGCCGAAGCCGAACTGATCCGCGCCCGCGGTAACGAAGAAGCCCAGCGCCGCCGTGCCATCGCAGACCGTCAGGTTGTCGAACTGGTGTCGGAAGCGCAGCGCGATTCGGAGATTATCCGAGGCGAGGGCGACGCGGAACGGAACCGTATCTTTGGTGAAGCCTTTTCGCGCGACCAGGATTTCTTCCAGTTCTATCGCTCTATGCGCGCCTACAATTCCGCGCTGAATGGCACCGGAACCACGATGGTTCTGTCGCCGGACTCCGAGTTCTTCCGGTTCTTCTCCAATCCGGACGGCAATCAGGCTCCGGGGCAGACGCCCAGTCCTGCGGCGCCAGCAACCGGCGGGCAGACACCGGCAGCCACCGGCAACTGATGGCAGACGAGTAAATTTGAGGGGCGGCTTTCGGGCCGCCCCTTTTGCATTGCGCACAGTTTGGACCGGCGCACTGTTCATGGGGATGGAGCGCGCTATCTCACGAAAAGGTAATTTCCCCGGTCTTCATTCCGCCTTATGCTTCTGGTCCAGATAAGTCGGGTTCTCAGCGAGGATATAGATGGCTCGTTCCTTTCGATCGTCCTTGAAACGATCCGTCGCGGCCGGGGCCGCGCTTGTCATGCTCTCGGGCGCGATCGCGACGCCGTCCGTCTCCTGGGCGCAAAGCCCGGCAAGACCGGCCGCGCCCTCGCTGGCACCGGTGCCCGGTGCCGGGCCTGCCTCGGTCGCCGACCTTGCCGAAGGCTTGCTCGATGCGGTCGTCAACATTTCCACATCACAAAGCGTCAAGAATGACGGCGATGGTCCGCAAAAGCCCGTCGTGCCGGAAGGCTCTCCCTTTCAGGAGTTCTTCAACGACTTCTTCGACGGCGACGGCAAGGGAGAAGGAAACCGCAAGGTCAATTCGCTCGGATCTGGCTTCGTCATCGATCCGGCCGGTTTCGTCGTGACCAACAACCACGTCATCGAGGGTGCCGACGATATCGAGGTCATTTTTCCGAACGGCGACAAGCTGAAGGCACGGCTGATCGGCACAGATACCAAGACCGATCTTTCCGTTTTGAAGGTGGAACCTAAGGCCCCGCTCAAGGCCGTCCGTTTTGGCGATTCCCGCAGGATGCGGATCGGCGACTGGGTGATGGCGATCGGCAATCCCTTCGGTCTTGGCGGATCGGTAACGCTGGGGATCATCTCGGCGCGCGGACGCAACATCAATGCCGGCCCTTACGACAATTTCATCCAGACCGACGCATCCATCAACAAGGGTAATTCCGGCGGACCGCTCTTCAATACCAGGGGCGAGGTCATCGGCATCAATACGGCGATCATCTCGCCGAGCGGCGGGTCGATCGGCATCGGTTTTGCCGTGCCGACCGAACTGGCGGAAAATATCGTCAAGCAGCTGATCGAGTTCGGCGAGACCCGTCGCGGCTGGCTTGGCGTGCGTATCCAGCCGGTCACGGACGACGTGTCCACCAGTCTCGGCCTGAAGGCGGCGCGCGGGGCTCTGGTTTCCGGCGTCATCAAGGGCGGACCGGTCGATAACGGCTCCATTCGTGCGGGCGATGTCATCCTTACCTTCGACGGCAAGCCGGTGAAGGAAATGCGCGACCTCCCGCTTGCGGTGGCCGAAAGCCCCGTCGGCAAGGAAGTCGATGTCGTCGTCATGCGCGACGGCAAGGAGCAGACGGTGAAGGTGACGCTCGGGCAGCTCGAAAACAGCGCGGAACCAGAGCAGGATGCCGGGCAGCCGGTTCTGCCGGAGAGTGAGAGCGAGGACATGGAGCCGGACGACGATACGGATCAGAGCCAGGCGCCGGAGATCAAGCCGCCGGCTGCGGCCGGAGACAGTGTTTCGCCGGCCGGCCTCGGTCTGGCGCTGTCGTCGCTGGGCGAAGAGCAGCGTCGCAGTTTCGGCATCGGCGCCGGCGTCAACGGCGTGGTGATCACGGCGGTGGAGCCGAACACGGCTGCAGCGGAAAAAGGCTTGAAGACTGGGGAGGTGATTGTCGAAGTCGGTCAGGACGCCGTCAAGAACCCCGATGACGTCACCAAGCGTGTTCAGTCTTTGAAGAGCGAGGGGCGTCGATTCGCTCATATGATGGTATCGGATGCGAAGGGCGAGTTGCGCATCGTGGCGGTGCCGCTGGAATAGGCGTCAGCCATAACGAAGCGTGTGAAGGCCTGCTGGCGACCCGTCAGCGGGCTTTTTTCGTCGCCTCGGCCCACAGTTCCGCTGCCGCCGCGTAAACCACGTGGTGTTTCAGATGCGGGTGGCTGGCAGGCACGCGCGGATGGTCGAAGTCCAGCCATGGCTGCCGCTGCATGCCTATCCGTTCCATCACCGCCGTCGAGCGGCGGTTCGCCGCAACGGCGAAGGATACGACGGCCTTGAGGTCGCGGGTGATGAAGGCGTCGTCCAGCAGCGCCCGGGCCGCCTCGGTAACATAGCCGTTGCCCCAGAAGCGTGTGGCAAGACGCCAACCGATCTCGACCATGCCTTCGGGAAAGATGTCGGGCAGGTTGGTCGGCGAAAGGCCGCAAAAGCCGATCGGTTCATCGTCCTCCTTCAGGGCGACGGCGTAAAAGCCCAGCCCGGTCTCGGTGATCATGCCGTTGAGCTTATCGAGCACGGCGTCCGATTCCGCATGCGTGCGCCGGAAGGGGAAGAATTCCATCACTTTCGGGTCGGCATTGATCTCGCGAAACAGGTCGCGGTCCGAGGGCCGCCAGTTGCGCAGGATGAGGCGTTCGGTCTCCAGGATGATCACGCGCGCCTCCGTGGCTGCTTTGCGGGCTTATGCGGGAGCGACAAAGTCCGTCCTGCGGTATCCCTGGATATAGAGAAGGGCGGTCAGGTCGCCATGGTCGATGCGGATCCTTGCCTGCGCAGCCACCGCCGGCTTGGCATGTAATGCGACGCCGGAACCGGCAAGGCCGAGCATGCCCAGATCGTTGGCACCATCGCCGACGGCCATGGCATCGTCAGGCGTGATGCCCAGCGTGTCGCACAGGTCGACAAGTGCATCGATCTTGGCCTGCCGGCCGAGAATCGGTTCGGCCACAGTGCCGGTCAGCACGCCATCCTCTTCAAGGAGGATATTGGCCCGGTTCTCATCGAAGCCAAGCATGGCGGCGACCCGGCTGGTGAACACAGTAAACCCGCCGGACACGAGTGCCGTATAGAAACCCTTTGCCTTCATGGTAGCGATCAGATGCCCCCCACCCGAGGTCACCGTGATGCGCCGGGCAATGACATCGTCGACGACGGTGATCGGCAAGCCCTTGAGCAGGGCGACGCGTTCGCGCAGAGCCGGCTCGAATTCGATCTCTCCGTTCATGGCGCGCGCCGTGATCGCTGCCACCTTTTCCTTCAGCCCGACTTCTGCGGCCAGTTCATCGATACATTCCTGACCGATCATGGTGGAATCCATGTCGGCAAGCAGCAGCTTCTTGCGGCGGGTCTCTGCCTGCTGGATGACGAGATCAATGGCAGCATCGGCAATGACGTCCCGGATAGCCGCCTCGCAGGCGTCGAGATCCGCGTCGTCACGCAGGGCAAGATCGCAGGCAATCCCGTCCGCCAGCCAGTATAGACCTGCAGCATTGGCCGCTGCGGCTGCGCGTTCTCCCAATGCCGCGCTCAGAATGGGGTTTGACGGATGGGCAATGAGCGTGGCAACGAAAGCCATGATGAGCGACCTTGTGGACGATTTCGACGCGATCCTGATAACCGGGCCGACGGCCAGCGGCAAGTCGGCGCTCGCCGCCACTCTGGCAAGACAGCATGGCGGTGTGGTGATCAATGCCGACAGCATGCAGGTCTATGACACGCTCCGCGTGCTGACCGCGCGTCCCTCCGACGCCGAAATGGAGGATGTGCCGCATCTTCTCTACGGCCATGTTCCGGCCCTTGCAGCCTATTCCACAGGCGAGTGGCTGCGCGACGTAACAGCCTTGCTTACGAAGCTGCGCGAACAGGGACAGATGCCGATCCTGGTGGGAGGAACGGGGCTTTATTTCAGGGCGCTGAGCGGCGGTCTGTCGGACATGCCGGTCATCCCCGACGCTCTGCGGGAAAACCTGCGTCAGCGTCTGTTGCAGGACGGGCCGGCTCGCCTTCATGGCGAATTGGCGAGATGCGACCCCGAAACGGCGGCGCGCTTGCAGATGAATGACGGACAGCGGATCGTGCGGGCCCTTGAAACCCATATGCATACCGGACGCTCGATCTCGTCTTATCAGCAGGCCAGCGGTCCGGTCGTTATCGATCCGGCAAGGGCGAAAAAGATCGTCGTGCTGCCGGAGCGGACGGTTCTATACGATCGCATCAACCGGCGTTTCGAAATCATGCTGGCAAGTGGCGCGATCGAGGAAGTCCGGACGCTGATGGCGTTGCAGCCGTCGCCGGATAGTCCGGTCATGAAAGCGATCGGCGTGAAAGAGATTGCCGAGATGCTGGCCGGACGCATGGACCGGCAGGCGGTTATCGAGCGGGGTTCGGCGCTGACGCGCCAATATGCCAAACGTCAGATGACCTGGTTTCGCAACCAGATGGACGAGACCTGGGAACGCTGGCCGGGTCCCGAAGCAGCGCTTCGCGGTGAAACCGGCCGCGCCTCTCAATCCTTGTCGTAGAGGCTGCTGAGCGGCTTCTTGAACAGACTTTCGCGCGTCGATCCAACGGTATCCGATCGGCCGAACTGGGTCCGGACCTGGGAAGTGTAGTCCGATCCACCTTCGCGGCGGATTTCCGCAAACCGGCTGAGCCGTGGCGGTTCGGCATCCTGAGGCGGTCGGGGCAGCATGTCGGGTCGGTAGGGTTCGAGATCCTCACCGGACGACAGATGATCCGGTGCCAGGGACGGCAGGTCCTGCGCGCGCAGTTCGCTGGTCCAGCGGGCAAGCTCGGCATCGCTGGCACCGTCATCCTCGGCATCGTCGAGATAGGCGTCCGTCTGCACCTGCGAGAAGCTCTGAGCGCTGACGCTGCGTTGGAAATTGCTGATGTCCGGGCCGGACACCGAGCGCATGCGCGAGACGACGGAGCGCAGATCGACAGTGTCGGGCGTATCGTCGCCGGCCTGATGAGCGGCGGTGACACCGTTGGCCTTGGGCAGATAGTTCTGCGAGACGCGGGTGAATCGCATGCGCATCGGCACGGTGATGGCTTCACCGAAGGCAATCGCCTCGCCATTGCCGATCGACGACAGAAAGCTCGTGGTCGAGACCGAGGAGTTCGGGATGGCCGAACGGATGATGTCCTGGTCGTTGTCATTGGCGAGCCGCATCGCAAACACGGTCGAACATTGCGACAGGATGGTCTGGTCGAGTTCGCCTGGGCGCTGGGTGATGACGCCGAGCGACACGCCGTATTTACGGCCTTCCTTGGCGATACGGGCGATGGCCTGTCTGGTCGGCACGAAGCCGAGTTCACGGTCGGCCGGCACGTAGCGGTGAGCCTCTTCGCAGACGACCAGCATGTGAATGGCGCCATTGCTCCAGAGCGCCAGTTCGAACGACATGCGGCACAAGATTGAGACGACAGAATTGACGACTTCCGACGGGATGCCCGCCAACTGGAAGGTAGAGATCGGCCTGTCATCGCCCGGGATGCGGAAGATGTGGGCGATGGTCTCCATGATCGTGTCCTGGATCGTATTGTTGGAGAACATGAAGTGGTAGCGCGGATCGTTGATGGCCGAAGTGACGCGCATCTTCAGCGAGCGTAGCACCGGCTTTTCGCTGCGCCCCTCGAGCCGCCCGATCCGCTCGTCGATCAGGGCGAGAAGGTCGGCCATGCGGTAGGGGACGGGCGTGTCGGCGGTCACCGAACTTTTTTCGGTGGTGCGGCGCATCAGTGAGGATTCGCTACCGCGAAAGGCGCGTTTGGCCTCGGGAATGATATCGCGCAGGATGTCGAGTTCGTCGGGCACAGGCGTGCGACCGCGGAAAACCACTTCGGCAAACTCTTCCAGGCGCATCAGCCAGAACGGCAGGTCGAGCGTGTCGGTGTCGATGACTACGGACTTTTCGGGAAAGGCGGCGGCGAATTCGTTATGCGGGTCGAGGATCAGGACGCGCAGTTTCGGATCGGCCTCGATGGCCTTGTTGAGAAGCAACGACACGGCGGTCGATTTGCCGACGCCGGTTGAGCCGACCACGGCGAAATGCTTCGACAGCATCGAGGGAATATGAATGGTCGCGTCGATCGCCTCGTCCTGCGTCAGCTTGCCGATGACGCAACTTTCGGACTGGCCGGTATCGTAGATGCGGACAAGGTCGGCCGCGCGGATCCGGTGCGCGATGGCGCCGAGATAGGGGTAGCGGCTGATGCCGCGCGAGAAATCTTCGCGTCCATCCGGGCTTACGCGAACTTCACCGAGCAACTCGACCTCGATGCGGAATTCGTTGTCGGCGCCGTCGATCCATTCGTTCTTGTCGGTAGACATGGAATAGGAAATCGCGACGACGCGATTGGTGCCGACGCTGATGGAAATCAGTCGACCGACGGACCAGAGTTCGGTCAGCCCGGTTTCACCGTTTTCGGCAACCGCGGCAATCGTGGCATGTGCGCCATTGCAGGCAACGACGCGTCCAAGCAGTCTGTTGCCGGGCCTGTCTCCGTCACGACGCTCCTGCTCGCCTGCCGTCATCGCCTGATGAAAGTCATTGTTCCGCACTACTTGGCCCCTATTATCTGCATCGGGCTGAAACGAACGTTCTATTACTTTCGAGGTTTCCCCCTTTAATCTTGGGGGAGAGTAGCGCACGCAGCTTAATAAGGCGTTTCAATAGGTTGTCGCAAACGAACTGTCTGTTTCTTCTTGGAAGACAGCGGTAGGCGCTATTTTTCGTGCCTTTGCGCGTTGACGCCTGATCGGATTGTCGTTAACACTTTGCACCATGAAAATCTCGATCGCTCTTATTGTGGTGGGAACGCGCATGGGCAGGATGGTGTAACCATCCGGCGACAGCCACCCATGCGCGGAAAGACAGGCTCCTCAAGGGGCCTTTTTTTATGCCTTGTTTCCGGTCGGCGCAGCCAGACCAAGCGGATCGGACGCACCAATGCCAGTAGCAAGCACGGTCATTGCAAAGATGAAGGCCGGCTATCAGGAGGACAGGACATGACGGATACGGCAGACAACGGCAACCGGATGACAGGCGCCGAAATCGTGCTTCGCGCGCTCAAGGACAATGGCGTCGAGCACATTTTCGGCTATCCCGGCGGTGCCGTTCTTCCGATCTATGACGAGATCTTCCAGCAGGACGAAATCCAGCACATTCTCGTCCGTCATGAACAGGGCGCCGGCCATGCGGCCGAGGGCTATGCCCGCTCCACCGGCAAGGTCGGCGTCATGCTCGTCACTTCCGGTCCCGGCGCGACCAACGCAGTGACTCCGCTGCAGGACGCGTTGATGGACAGCGTTCCGCTCGTCTGCCTGTCCGGTCAGGTTCCCACCACACTGATCGGCTCCGATGCTTTCCAGGAGGCCGATACGGTCGGCATTACCCGGCCCTGCACCAAGCACAACTGGTTGGTCAAGAATGTCGATGACTTGGCGGGCATCATTCACGAAGCCTTCCGCATCGCCCAGAGCGGCCGCCCGGGTCCGGTCGTCGTCGACATCCCGAAGGATATCCAGTTCGCCACCGGCACTTATACGCCGCGAGCAGAAACGCCGGCCGCGAAAAGCTACGCGCCCAAACTGGACGGCGATCAGAACGCGATCCAGGCCGCAGTGGAGCTGATGGCATCGGCGCGCCGGCCGGTTCTCTATACGGGTGGCGGCGTCATCAATGCCGGTCCGCAAGCCTCCAGGCTGCTGCGCGAACTGGTGGAACTCAGCAATTTCCCGATCACCTCGACACTGATGGGTCTGGGCGCCTATCCGGCATCGGGCAAGAACTGGCTCGGCATGCTTGGCATGCACGGATCCTACGAAGCCAACATGACCATGCACGATTGCGACGTGATGGTCTGCATCGGCGCGCGCTTCGACGACCGCATCACCGGCCGGTTGAATGCGTTTTCGCCGAATTCACGAAAAGTCCATATCGATATCGACCCGTCGTCGATCAACAAGAACGTCCGCGTCGATATCCCGATCATCGGCGATGTGGCGCATGTTCTGGAAGACATGGTCCGGCTGTGGCGGGCTCTGCCGCAAAAGCCAGACAGGGCGCAGACGGCAGAATGGTGGTCCTCGATCGACACCTGGCGTGCCCGCAAGTCGTTCTCCTACAAGAACTCGAACGACGTCATCATGCCGCAATATGCGCTGGAGCGGCTCGCCGAGGCAACGAAGGGGCATTCGACTTACATCACCACCGAAGTCGGCCAACACCAGATGTGGGCGGCGCAGTTTTTCGGTTTCGAGGAGCCGAACCGCTGGATGACCTCTGGCGGTCTCGGCACGATGGGCTACGGCCTGCCGGCAGCGCTTGGCGTGCAGGTGGCGCATCCCGACGCTCTCGTCATCGATATTGCCGGCGATGCCTCGATCCAGATGTGCATCCAGGAAATGTCCTGTGCCATCCAGCATAACCTGCCGGTCAAGATCTTCATTCTCAACAACCAGTATATGGGCATGGTGCGTCAGTGGCAGCAATTGCTGCACGGCAACCGTCTGTCGAATTCCTACACCGAAGCAATGCCCGATTTCGTCAAGCTGGCGGAAGCCTATGGCGCGGTCGGCATGTATTGCGACGACCCGAAGGAACTCGACGGCAAGATCGCCGAGATGATCGCCGTGAAGGCGCCGGTCATCTTCGATTGCCGCGTCGCCAATCTCGCCAACTGCTTCCCGATGATTCCCTCGGGCAAGGCCCATAACGAGATGCTTTTGCCGGATGAGGCGACCGACGATGCGGTTGCCACCGCCATCGACGCGAAGGGCCGCCAGCTCGTCTGAGACGAGCCGGCATTGCTGACAGAATTTTCACGGAAACGGACCCAGATCATGAATGCACATCAGCAACCGACCGGCTCGGCCTATTTCATCGCCCCGGAGACGGCCAAGGTCGAAAGTCACACGCTATCGGTTCTCGTCACCAACGAACCGGGCGTGCTTGCGCGCGTCATTGGCCTTTTTTCCGGCCGCGGCTACAATATCGAAAGTCTCACGGTGTCGGAGACGGAACACGAGTCGCACCTGTCGCGAATTACCATCGTGACCAATGGCACGCCGCTGGTCCTCGAACAGATCAAGGCGCAACTGGAGCGGATCGTGCCGGTCCACCGCGTGGTCGACCTGACGGTGCGGGCCGGCCAGTTGGGGCAGGAGCGCCCGATCGAACGGGAAGTGGCTCTGATCAAGGTAGCCGGCGCCGGAGAAAGCCGCGCCGAAGCGCTACGTCTCGCCGATGCGTTCCAGGCGAAGGTCGTGGATGCGACCGTTGGTCATTTCATCTTCGAAATCACCGGCAAATCCTCCAAGATCGACCAGTTCGTGGCGGTCGTGAAGCCGCTGGGCCTGATCGAAGTCTGCCGTACCGGCATCGCGGCGATGAATCGCGGGGCCCAGGGCATGTAGTCGCGCGCGGCAGCGTCGCAGCCGCCCGCCTGACGCGTCAGAGCATTTCGAGCGGCCTTGCCTCAGTTGGGGCCGGGAATATCGCATTGAGTTTTTGCCATTCGTCGTCCAGCAGGCGCAGGGCGAGTGCCCGCACATTTTCCTCGACATGCGCTTTGTTGGAGGCCTTCGGAATGGCGATCACGCCAAAGTGCTGAAGGACGAATGCGAGAGCCACCTGTGCGGGCGTCGCCTGATGCGCCTTGGCGATCTCGACGAGGGCAGGATGGTGCGCGAGGCGGCCCTGTTCGATCGGCGAATAGGCCATGATCGGAATGCCGTTGCCGACACACCATGGCATGAGATCATGTTCAATGCCCCGGCGTCCCAGATTGGGAGGACCTGATTGACCGCGCAACGATCGCCATGCGGGACAGAAAACAGTTCTTTCATGTCGGCAGTATCGAAATTCGAGACGCCCCAGTTTCCGATCTTGCCCTGTTTGACCAGCGTCTTGAAGCCCTCGACCGTTTCGCCAAGCGGATGGCTGCCGCGCCAGTGAAGAAGGTAGAGGTCGATGCGGTCGGTGCGCATGCGCTTGAGGCTGCGCTCGCATGCCGCGACGACGCCCTCGCGGCTGGCATTTTGTGGATAGACTTTCGAGACAAGGAAGACCTCGTCGCGCCGGCCCTCGATCGCTTCGCCGACGACTTCTTCCGCTCCGCCATCCCCGTACATTTCGGCAGTATCGATCAGCGTCACGCCGAGATCGATGGCGTAACGCAAAGCTTCGATCTCAATGGCTCGGTCGCGGGCGCTCTCGCCCATGTTCCAAGTGCCAGCGCCGAGGGTGGGTACCACTGTGCCATCCGGTAGGGAAACGACGGGGTTGAGTGTTTTTGGTGTCTGGGGCATCGGATGTTTCCGCTTTCGTCTATCCCATGGACATGGGGCGAGGTGCGAGCCATGTCCAGCATGGAAACTTTTATTGACCCTGTCTGCCGGCAACCTTCTTTACAGCCCCCTACCATTGCCCAGCATTCGTGCCATCGCATTGACCTTCGTCGCGCAGCGCCGTGGCTGGCAAAAGGAACGATTGCCGCTAAGTTCGCTCTCAGTCGAATCGAGGAGCGTGTGATGAGCCAGGCGGTGCGGATCGGAAATGAATATCTGACGGTTGACGTCTCGCCGCTCGGCGCAGAGATGCAGGGCTTGAAGACCAGGGACGGCCGGGATTGGCTCTGGAACGGTGATGCGCAATACTGGACCGGCCGTTCGCCCGTGCTGTTTCCGATCGTCGGCAAGGCGCCGGACGATCACATCGAGATCGACGGTCGCGTCTACCCGATGGCCCAGCACGGTTTTGCCCGACGCACGACGTTCGATCTGGCGGCATCGACCCCGACCATGTGCCGTTTCGAGCTCAAGGCCTCCGACGTCACCCGCGCGGTCTATCCGTTCGATTTCCTGCTGGCGGTCGAGCACGCGGTCGACGGCACAAGATTGACGGTGGCGGCCGAGGTGGAGAACCATGGCGAGACAGACATGCCTTTCGGCATCGGTTTTCATCCGGCATTCCTTTGGCCCTTGCCGGGAGGGGAGGGCAAGCCGCATCAAGTCGTGCTCGACAACGGTGCCGAGCCGGCTCTGTCGCAGCTTGAGGGCGGTTTCATCCCGCACACGCTGATGGACTCGCCGTTCGAAGGCGGACGGCTGACGCTGCGGCCGGACATGTTTAAGGCCGATGCGCTGATTTTCCCGCAAGGGGCGGGTGAGGGCCTGACCTACGGGGCGGAGGGCGGTCCGCAACTGCATTTCACATTCGAGAACCTCCCGAACCTGGCGCTGTGGCAGAAGGTGGGCGCGCCCTTCCTTTGCGTCGAGCCCTGGCACGGCATGGCGGCCCGCGCCGGCGCAGGCGCCGAGCTTTCGGCACGGCCGTCCACCACCGTTCTCGTGGCAGGCGAAAAGGCCCGCTTTGCCTTCACCGTGGAGATGCCTGCATAGTTGCCGTCGGGCTAACCGTGGCATGACGGCGCGGCCCATTTGATCCTCTTTCGTTCTTTTCGGTTGCTTTGCCGCGCAGAATCCTGCCATGTCGCGGCATGCAGTTTGCTCCGCAACAGGATGAGGCCCTCAAGGCCGTTTCCGACTGGCTGAAGGCCGGTCGCAGCCCGGTTTTCCGCCTCTTCGGTTATGCCGGCACCGGCAAGACGACGCTGGCTAAACATTTTGCCGAACATGTCGATGGCGACGTGCTGTTTGCCGCCTTTACCGGCAAGGCGGCGCAGGTCCTGCGCTCGCGTGGCGCCAGCAATGCCAAGACCATTCACTCGCTGATCTACCGTCCGCGCGGTGAGGAAGCCGTTGAAGACGAGGATACCGGCAAGACTTCGATCGCGCCGATGTTCTCGATCAACCGCCAGAGCCCGGTCGCCAAGGCGGCGCTGATCGTCATCGACGAATGCTCGATGGTGGACGAGGCGCTGGGACGCGACCTGATGAGTTTCGGAACGCCCATTCTCGTGCTTGGCGATCCCGGCCAGTTGCCCCCTGTTTCCGGCGGCGGCTTCTTCACCGATCAGGAGCCGGACTATCTGCTGACCGATATCCACCGCCAGGCCCGCGACAACCCGATCATCCAACTGGCCATGCAGGTTCGCGAGGGCAAGGAGATCATGCATGGCGACTATGGCACCGCCAAGGTCATTTCCCGCAACGACGTCAGCCAGGATCTGGTGCTCGATGCCGATCAGGTCCTGGTCGGAACGAACAGGACGCGCAAGCGCTACAACCAGCGCCTTCGTCAGTTGAAGGGGTTTACTGCCGATTACCCGCAATCGGGCGACAAGCTGGTCTGCCTGCGCAACGATCAGGTCAAGGGGTTGCTCAACGGCTCGCTTTGGCAGGTCATGAGTTCGTCACGGGAAACGGTCAAGCCCGGTATCAACCTGATGATCCGGCCCGAAGACGACGACATGGATCGCGGCGCCGCCAAGATCAAATTGCTGAAACAGGCGTTCGAGACCGAAGAGGAAATTCCCTGGACGACGCGCAAGCGCTACGACGAGTTCGATTATGGTTATGCGCTGACCGTGCACAAGGCACAGGGTTCGCAGTGGAACAATGTCGTCCTGTTCGATGAAAGCTGGGCGTTCCGCGATACCCGCGAGCGCTGGCTCTACACGGCGGTAACCCGTGCGGCGCAGACGCTCACCATCGTTCGGTGAGCGATCAGTTCGGCAACATGCCCGCCAGGATGGCCTTGGCGGCCGCCTGGTAGCGGTTGCCGGCGTCGAGCTTGGTCATGATAGCATTTTCGAGTTTCTGAAGGTCGCCGCTGCAGATGCCGAGCGCAAGCGCCAGGCTGCCGCCCTTGTAGCCTTCGGTCATCAGGCCAAGGCAGCGCTTTTCCAGATCCGACAGGCGGGCCGGCGGCTCCGATACGGTCTGTACCTGTTCGCTTTCATGCTCCGGCGTCATCAGCGTGCGGATCTGCTCGACCCTTCGGGTGACCAGCGCCACCTCAGCCACCAGTTCCCGACGGCGGGCCGACAGTTCGTGGCGAAACACGGTATCGGCCTCTGACTGGGACCCGGTCTGCGACAACCGCTCCATGAGATCCTGAATCGCGCTCAAAGACATGCCGATCTCGCGACAGGTGTTGATGACCATCATCCGCAGAATGCAATCCGCGTCATAGACGCGCATCGTGCCGGCACGCTCTGGCACGAGAAGTAGTTTTTCCTCGTAGAAATGCAGGGTTCGGTGTGTCACGCCGAACAGGTCGGCCATGTCGGCAATCGGCAGCGGATGCGGCGGGAGCGCATCCATGCCCGTCAGCCACGGCAGATAACCTGTCGCCATGACCGGCAGATGGGGCGGCACTGCAGGTGTGCCGAACAGATCGAAAGCGGCTCGCATGATACTCCTTCGTCGCGCGAGACAGATGCCGGCTTATGCGCGGTCACCATTCAATCCCTCCCTGCTTGCTTCCGAATCGCCGGAACCGCAGCTTTTATGAGCCGATGGTGCCATCTTCACCGCCAGTGGTGAATTGTCACTCTATGTCGATGACAAGTTGTATCGGGCGCAGGCCACGCGCAATCTTCAGCCGGCTTTCTTGACCGACCGGCTGAAAACGATTGTCTGGCGCGGCGGATGGCTTAAAGGTCAAGGGGCTTGATTGCTGCCCGAGGATGCCCCCATGCCGACAACGCTTTCCGTGAATGTCAACGCTATCGCCATGCTGCGCAACCGGCGCGACCTGCCATGGCCAAGTCTCGAGCATCTCGGCCGTATCGCGCTGAAGGCAGGCGCATCAGGCCTGACCGTGCATCCACGTCCCGATCAGCGGCATATCCGCTTCAGCGATCTTCCGGTCCTCCGTGCATTGATCGACGACGAATTCCCTAAATGCGAGTTCAATATCGAAGGCTATCCCAGCGAGGATTTCCTTGCCCTTTGCGAGCGCATCGAGCCGGAACAGGTCACTCTGGTGCCCGACGATCCGGCGCAGGCGACCTCGGACCACGGTTTTGATTTTCGCGCCGATCAGGACATGCTGAAGCGCGTCGTGGCTCGCTTGAAGAGCAGGGGCATGCGGGTATCGCTGTTTGCCGATGGCGATGGCGACGTCGAGGCCGTGAGACTGGCCAAGTCCACGGGAGCCGATCGCATCGAGCTCTATACCGGACCCTATGGCGGCTGTTTCGACGATCCCTCAGGCGCGGCCCGGTTGATCGAAGAGTTGGGTCGAACGGCGGATGCCGCGATGGCCGAGGGGATGGCCGTCAATGCCGGCCATGACCTGACCGTCGCCAATCTTCCCGCTCTCGTCGCACGCATCCCGGACCTGGCGGAAGTCTCTATCGGCCATGGCCTGACCGCGGATGCGCTGGAATTCGGGATGACCGAAACGGTGCGCCGCTTCCTGCGCGCCTGCGGGCAGACAATCTGACGCAGTTTAAAAATTGACGCGTTTCAGTAAAACACCATACTGCGTCGCAGCATCTATCTATGCCGATGCGTTTCCCGGAAGGAAGTGGTTGTGTCTGAACATCGTGTGGTCGTCGTTGGCGGTGGCTTTGCAGGGCTGCAAGTCGTCAATTCTCTTGAAGGTGCACCGGTCAAGATAACCCTTGTCGACCGCCGCAATCACCATCTGTTCCAGCCGCTGCTCTATCAGGTTGCAACGACGGTGCTGGCGACTTCCGAGATCGCCTGGCCCATCCGGCGCCTTTACCGCAACCGTGCGGACGTCACGACGCTGCTGGACGAGGTTCTGGGCGTCGACCGGATGGCAAGGACCGTGCAGCTGAAATCGGGCGAGGTCCTGCCGTTCGATACGCTGGTTCTCGCCACGGGCGCGCGTCACGCCTATTTCGGTCGCGACGACTGGGAAAGCATTGCGCCGGGTCTGAAGACCCTCGAGGATGCGACCACGCTGCGCCGCCGACTTCTGCTGGCCTTTGAACGGGCAGAGCTTACAAATCGGACTGAGGAGCAGGATGCGCTACTGACCTTCGTCATCATCGGCGCCGGGCCGACCGGTGTCGAGATGGCGGGCATGATCGCGGAACTGGCATACCGTGTGCTTCCCCGGGAATTTCGCAAGATCGACACGGCACGTGCCCGTGTCCTGCTGGTCGAAGCAGGGCCGCGCGTGCTGTCGGCTTTTTCCGAAGATCTTTCCGCCTATGCGAAAAGAGCACTCGAAAAGCTCGGCGTCGAAGTGCTGACAGGCAATCCCGTCACGGCGATCACTGACGACGGCGTCACGATTGGCGACCGTTTCGTGCCGGCGCGCACCGTTATGTGGGCGGCGGGCGTGCAGGCATCGCCTGCCGCCAAGTGGCTGCAGACGCCGGCTGACAGGGCAGGGCGCGCCATTGTCGGGCCCGATCTTGCGATCGCCGACGATCCGGACATTTTCGTGCTCGGCGACACGGCGCTGGTCATGCAGGACGACAAGCCGGTCCCAGGCATCGCGCCGGCGGCAAAGCAGCAGGGCGAATATGTCGGGAAACTTCTGCGCGCCAGGTTGTCGGGCAAGGCACTGCCCGGACCGTTTCATTATCGCCACCAGGGCAACCTGGCGACAATCGGACGCCGGGCGGCCGTGATCGATTTTGGCCGGTTCAAGCTGACTGGATGGCTCGCCTGGTGGATCTGGGGCCTGGCACATATCTACTTCCTGATCGGCACCCGCTCGCGCATTGCCGTGGCATGGAGCTGGATGTGGACGCATATGTCCGGGCTGCACAGCGCGCGGCTGATTACCCAAAAGGAGACGTTGAAGGACGAGTCCTGAGGGTCCTTCGACCGCCAAGCCGAACGAAATCGGCCGCCGACAACCGTCGGCGGCCATTTGCATATCTTGCCGGCCAGTCCCGCCGTCAGCCGAGCAGGACGTTCCGGTTTTCCTGCAGGAAAGCCTGCAATGACTGCGGGTCGCGCCCGGTCAGCGTCTTGTAATCGTCGGTCACGATGTCGAATTTGCCGGCCGCGATATTAGCGTCGGCCGACGCCAGCATGCGGACCAGGAAATCGGGCAGGCCTGCCGCAGCCATGCCGGCCGCAAGTTGCTCGCCGTTGACCTGTACGACTTCAAGCGGCTTGCCGGCGGCCTCGGAAACGGTGGCGGCAACCTCGTCTGCGGTGAGGGAGGATGCGCCGGTCAGCGTCAGGATCCGGTTGCCGGCCGGTGGTTTGGCAAGCGCGATGGCTGCGGCAAGAGCGCAGTCGTCCCGGGAAATGGTTGCGACCTTACCGCTGCCCGTGGCGGTAAACCATTTCCCGCCTTGCAGATTGTGCGGCATGCTCATCAGGTAGTTGTCGTGATACCACGCATTGCGCAGGATCGTGTAGGCGATTCCCGTGGCCCGGATTGCTTCCTCGCTGCCGTGGTGGTCGGGCGCGAAGCTGACCAGCGATGTTTCCGGTTCCGGCATCGAGGTGTAGAGAATATGGCTGACGCCGGCCTGTTGGGCAGCGGCGATCGCAGCCTTATGCTGTGTCAGCCGCAGGCTGGGCACGGCCAAGGCATCGGTCGAGATGATGAGCGCGCGGTCAATGCCGTCAAAGGCGGTGGCCAGTGTCGCCGCGTCGGAAAAATCGGCCTTGCGGATTTCGATGCCGCGATCCTTCAGGTCGCTCAGCGCCGACGTATCGCGGCTGGCCGCAATCACATCCTGCGCTGAAACCCCGACAGTTTCCAGAAGGTGCCGGATGACGTCGCGGCCGAGTTTGCCGTTTGCGCCGGTGACGAGAAGCCTTGCCATGCAGATTTCCTTTTTTGTAAGCCGGCCATGCGGAACGGCGTTTGCTGCTCTCAAAATGAGACCAGGCCTAGAATAGGAATTGACCGCATGCTGTAAAGAAGGCAGTTTTCCGGTTGATCGTTACCGAAAGGGAACTACCCATGACGACTCGCGCCCCTGCGCCGAAGCCCCCCGTCGAGGAGAATGTCGTCTCGAACTGGAATGCCGAAAACTGTCCGGTTCGCGATGTCATCAACCAGATTTCCGGCAAGTGGTCGACCCTTATGCTGCAGGCGCTCGCGCTCCGGCCCTACCGTTTCGGCGAGTTGCGCCGGCTGATTCCGGACATTTCCCAGCGGATGCTGACCCAGACTTTGCGTGACCTCCAGCGCGACGGCTATATCGATCGCGAGGTCTTTCCAACCACGCCGCCCAGCGTCGAGTACCGCATGACGGCGCTTGGCCATTCGCTGTTTGCACCTCTGTCCGAGGTTCTCAAATGGGCCGAAGACAACCATGTCTCGGTCAAGGCGGCCCGTATGCGTTACGACGCCGTTGAGCCTGCCCGGTCGGCCTGAACCAGTTCGGGCACGTTGCTTGCACAGGTTCCGCTTTTACGAACCCGGCATTTTGGCGCAACAGGCTTGACGGCACACGAATGCGTAGACTATAGGAACCGTACGGTACGGTACTTGAGCCGTCCACAGCATTCTCGGAGTAGATCGTGCCCGTCGATACCGCCGCCTCGACAAAATTTTCGCCGCGTCAGAGCGCCGTCCTGGGAGAGGCGTTGCGTCTGCTTGTCGAAGGTGGTGACAAGGCCTTGACCACGTCCGGCCTGGCGCGCGCCGCCAACTGTTCCAAGGAAAGCCTGTACAAGTGGTTCGGAGACCGCGACGGCCTGCTGGCGGCGATGATTTCCTTCCAGCAGAGCAAGGTTCGCACAGCTGACCGCAGCGGCGAAAGGCTCACCCTGGAGACGCTGCGTGAACATCTGGACGTGTTCGCCCGCGATCTTCTCGAGGTTCTGGCCGGCGACGTATCGCTGGCGCTGAACCGTCTGGCGATCGGGCAATCGAGCCGCGATGGTTCCAAACTGGGCAAGCTTCTTCTGGAGCACGGTCGCCGCGAGATCGACCGACGGGCGAGGGCGCTGATCGAGACCGGCAAACGCTCCGGCCTGTTGCGTTTCGACGATGCCGACGATGCCTATCACACGCTTTACGGCCTGGTGGTTTCAGATCTGCATGTGCGCATGCTTCTGGGAGAGCAGGGGCCGAAGGACAATACCCGGCAGGCACGAAAGGCGGTTGACGCCTTCCTCATCCTGCATGGGACGCAAAAGGGTTCGCAGGAGACCGCATAGGTCTCGGCGGTTCGTTAAACCAAGACAACGCCGGACCGGCAGCGTCCGGTCAACACTGTCGCTTAGGGAAGGAATTTGGCATGCGTGTTTATTACGATCGTGATGCGGACATCAACCTCATCAAGTCCAAGAAGGTCGCCATCATCGGCTACGGTTCCCAGGGCCGCGCCCACGCGCTGAACCTGAAGGATTCCGGCGCCCAGAACATGGCGATCGCCCTGAAGGCAGGTTCGGCCACGGCCAAGAAGGCCGAAGCCGACGGCTTCAAGGTGATGACGGTGGCGGAAGCCGCGGCCTGGGCCGACCTGATGATGATGGCAACCCCGGACGAACTGCAGGCCGACATCTACAAGGATGAGATCGCTGCCAACATCCGCGACGGCGCCACGATCGCTTTTGCCCATGGCCTCAACGTCCATTTCGGCCTGATCGAGCCGAAGGCATCGATCGACGTCGTCATGATCGCACCGAAGGGCCCGGGTCACACGGTTCGCGGCGAATACCAGAAGGGCGGCGGCGTTCCCTGCCTCGTTGCCATCCACCAGAACGCTTCGGGCAATGCGCTTGATCTCGCTCTCTCCTACGCCTGCGGCGTTGGCGGCGGCCGTTCGGGCATCATCGAGACCACCTTCAAGGAAGAGTGCGAAACCGACCTTTTTGGCGAGCAGGTCGTTCTATGCGGTGGTCTGGTCGAGCTGATCCGCGCCGGTTTCGAAACGCTGGTCGAAGGCGGCTACGCCCCGGAAATGGCCTATTTCGAGTGCCTGCACGAAGTGAAGCTGATCGTCGACCTGATCTATGAAGGCGGTATCGCCAACATGAACTACTCGATCTCGAACACGGCCGAGTGGGGCGAATATGTCACCGGTCCGCGCATCATCACTGCTGAAACCAAGGCTGAAATGAAGCGCGTTCTGACCGACATTCAGACCGGCAAGTTCACCTCGGACTGGATGCAGGAATACCGTGCGGGCGGCGCGCGCTTCAAGGGTATCCGTCGCAACAATGACAGCCACCAGATCGAAGAAGTCGGCACCAAGCTGCGCGCCATGATGCCGTGGATCGGCAAGAACAAGCTCGTCGATAAAGCCGTCAACTAATTGGCTTGCCGGTCCAAGGCATCTTTCGTGATGCGCGCCTGCGGCGACGCAGGGATCGGCAAGAACAAGCTCGTAGACAAGGCCGTCAACTAAGCGGCTCTTGTCTGGCTATACGGCCATGACGGTTTGAAAAAATGGGCCGCGCCGGGAACTCTCCTGCGCGGCCCATTCCGTTTTAGTTCTTGGGCGGAACGACGCCCTTGGTCAGCAGGAAGCAGCCGTAGAAGCGGGTTTCGCCGGTGGCGATGACGCAATAGGCTTGTTTGGCCTTTTCGTAGAAGGCAAATCGCTCGATCCCGTACATCGGTGCGGACTGGCCTTCAGCCGTATCGATCTCCGTCTGCACTTCCTGCTGGATCTCGGGGATGGTGTCTGGATCACCCATGATTTCCATGCGCCCGACCGATGGTTGCAGCGGCGTGTCGAGAGGCAAGACGGAGAGGATGGCCCGCATGGCGCGGGCAGCAGTTACGTTGTCGATCCGCAGCACCTTGCCAAGCACCGTCTGGCGCGCAATCGAATCTGATGGAAAGTTGGTGTCGGCGAGCACGAGCGTATCGCCGTGCCCCATTGATCTGAGCGCATAAAGGACGTCGGCATTGAGGGCCGGATCCAGGTTTTTCAGCATGATCTTCCTCCTTGATCATAAGCAGGTCCGTGGTGACATACTTACCGCCTACTGAGAAGATAACGGTGGCGGAGAAGGCCGAAGAAATGCAAGAAAATGATGATTATCCGATAGGTCAGTATTGCTGACCTGTCGAAATTTCTGTAAAGCTGAAGGCAACAAATTGTAATAAGAGGAAACGTCCCGTGCTTGATTGGGAACAAATCTTCGCCACGCGCTCTAGCCGCATGAAGGCGTCGGAAATCCGCGAACTGCTGAAACTATTGGAGCAGCCTGATATCATCTCGTTTGCCGGCGGTATTCCGGACCCGGCGCTGTTCCCGGCCGACGAGTTCAAGGCCGCCTATGCCGACATCTTTTCAAGCGCCCAGGTGAACTCGGCGCTGCAATATTCGGTGAGCGAGGGATACAAGCCGCTGCGCGACTGGATCGTCGCCGACATGGCCAAGATCGGCATCGACTGTACAGCCGACAACGTCTTCATCACCTCCGGCTCGCAGCAGGCGCTCGATTATTTCGGAAAACTCTTCCTGTCGCCGAACGATACCGCGCTGGTGACCTGGCCGACCTATCTTGGCGCTTTGTCCGCCTTCAATGCCTACGAGCCGCATTACGATCAGCTGTCGCTCAACGGCAACCGCACGCCGGAAGCCTATCGCGAGACGGCGTCCAAGGCTGGCGGCGCGGTAAAGTTTGCCTATCTCTCGGCCGACTTCTCCAACCCGACCGGCGAGACAATCGACCTTGCCGGTCGTGAAAAACTTTTGGCGCTGGCCGATGAACTGGATATCGCTGTTCTCGAAGATGCGGCCTATCAGAACCTGCGCTTCGATGGCGACGCCATCCCGCCGATCCTGGCGCTGGATATCGCCCGCTCCGGCAGCATCGAAAACACCCGCACGATCTATAGCGGCAGCTTTTCCAAGACGCTGGCGCCTGGCCTGCGCGTCGGCTTCGTCGTGGCCGCCATGCCTGTCATCCGCAAGCTGGTGCTGATGAAACAGGCGGCAGACCTGCATTCCTCGACAATCAACCAGATCGCCGTCGAGCATGTCGCTTCGCGCGGTTTTGCCGATCAGGTCGCCAAGATCAAGCGCGTTTATAGCGGCCGTCGCGATGCCATGCTGGCCGCGCTCGGAAAATACATGCCGAAGAACACCAGCTGGACCAAGCCGGAAGGCGGGATGTTCGTGTGGGTGACGCTGCCCGAAGGCATGGACGGCGCCGAGCTTTTGGCGAAGTCGCTGGCGACGGAAAAGGTCGCCTTCGTGCCGGGCAAGGCGTTTTTTGCCGATGGCAGCAATGCCAACACGCTGCGCGTCTCGTTCTCCTGCGCCAATGATGCGATGATCGACGAGGGCATCAAGCGCCTTGGCCGTCTGGTTGCCAATGCTTCGGTGAGCGAGCACGAAAGTCTGCCGATCATCTGATCGACAATCATGTTAGAGACAACGAAAAGGGCGGGTCCACAGGCGACCCGCCCTTTTTCTTTGCCTGATTGAACAGCTGCGCAAGTCTGTCATATGAGTGTCGCCGAATGTGTGTTTAAGCGCGTCAGATCAACAAGGAACGCCTTCATGAAAAAGCTCCTTTCCTCCTTCACGGCGCTTGTCGCGCTCGGTCTCGCCGGCGTTGTGAATGCTGCGGATCTGGTCGTCTATACCAGTCAGCCGAATGCCGATGCGCAGGCGACGATCGACGGATTCAAGGCCGCCAATCCGAATGTCGACGTCGAGTGGGTTCGCGACGGAACGCCGCAGATCATGGCAAAACTCAACGCCGAAATCGCTGCCGGCAACCCGGTCGCCGACGTTCTGCTGATCGCCGATACGGTTACCTTCGAACGCATGAAGGCCGCGGGCCAGCTCTTGGCCTACAAGTCGCCGGAAGCCAAGAACTTTGACGCCTCGCTTTATGACGCTGATGGCTACTACTACTCCACCAAGCTGATCACCACCGGCATCATGTACAACACCCAGGCGGCGATGAAGCCGACGAGCTGGGCTGATCTTTCCAAGCCGGAAGCCAAAGGTCTCGTCACCATGCCGAGCCCCGTCGCCTCGGGCGCTGCTCTCATCCACGCTCAGACGCTGGCCGGCGTCGAAGGTCTTGGCTGGGATTACTACAAGGACCTCAAGGCCAATGGCGCTGTTGCAGCAGGCGGTAACGGTGGCGTCCTGAAAGCCGTTGCTTCTGGCGAGAAAGCTTACGGCGTTGTCGTCGATTACATGCCGATCCGTGAAAAGGCCAAGGGCGCTCCGGTCGAGTTCGTCTTCCCGACGGAAGGCGTTTCTGCCGTCACCGAGCCGGCCGCCATCCTGTCCACGACGAAGCATCAGGACAATGCCAAGAAGTTCATCGATTATCTTCTGTCTGAAAACGGCCAGAAGATCGCTGCCGGTCTCGGTTACATCCCGGCCCGCAACGGCATCGAGCTGCCTGCCGGTTATCCGGCTCGCGAAGAGATCAAGGTTCTGCCGCTGAATGCCGCCGATGCGCTCAAGAATTCGGAAAAGGACGTCAAGACCTTCTCTGATATCTTTGGCACCAAGGGCTGATATAAGGCCTGATGTTCCGATCTCAGAATCGAGAAAACAGCCAGCCCCGCTGGCTGTTTTCCTTTGTCGTCGTGGTGATCTTCTTCCTGAGCGTACTGCCGCTCGGGCGGCTCGCCATGACTGGCGTTTCGTCGCTCTTTGGGGGCGGAGCCCATGCGCTCTTGTCGGACCCTGCCGTCTGGCAGGCCGTCTATGACACACTGACCACATCCTTTCTCGGCATGATCGCGGCCGTCATTCTCGGTGGTGGGTTTGCGCTGCTGCTGACGCTGTTCGATGTGCGCGGCAAGACGGCGCTCGGTTTTCTGTTCATGCTGCCGACGATGATCCCGCCACAGGTGACGGCCTTGTCGTGGATCGGCATGACCGGCCCGTCGAGCGCGCTTCTGAAGGCGATTGGCATGGCGCCGCCGCTTGGGTCTCCTCAGCCACTCTATTCGATCGGCGGCATCGCGCTGCTTTACGGCGTCCAGAATGCTCCGCTGGTCTTCCTGTCGCTACGCGCCGGTCTTTTGGCGCTGCCACGTGACGGCGTCGAGGCCGCACGGCTGTCCGGCGCTTCGTCCTGGCAGGTGCTGAAGGATATCGTCCTGCCGCTGTCCTTGCCGGGTTTCGTGGCGGGTGCAGCGATTGCCTTCGTCTCCTGCGTCGGCAATTTCGGCATTCCCGCCATCCTCGGCATTCCGGCATCGATTTACACTTTGCCCACGCTGATCTATTCGAAATTTGCCGCCTTTGGCCCTAATACTTTTGCCGATGTCTCGCTTCTCTCTGGCCTGATCGCCATCCTCTCGGTGATGGGCCTGACCGTCGAGGAACGGGTTTTGCGTGGTCGCGACTATCGCGTCATTGGGCTTTCCGGGCAGGTGGCCCTGTTCCGGTTGGGCAACTGGCGTCTGCTGGGTGAGCTGGTTCTGTGGCTGGCGATTTTCGTCATGCTGGTCATGCCGCTGACAGCCTTGATCGCAAGCTCGCTGGCGCCTGCCTATGGCGTGCCGCTGACACCAGCAACGGCGACCTTGGATGCCTATCGCGAAGTCCTGTTCAAGCAGACCATCACCCGCACGGCCTTTTTCAATTCCGTCGCGCTATCGCTGACGACGGCTCTCGGTCTCCTCGTCGTGACTGTGCTGACAGGATATTATCTCGTCCGCTCGAAAAGCCGTCTTGCACCTGTTCTGTCGGCTCTGGCGGAGATACCGTATGCGTTGCCCGGCATCGTGCTCGCCGTTGCGCTGATCCTCGTTTTCGCCGCGCCGATCCCTGTCATAGGCATTTCCATATACGGCACGATCTGGATCATCCTCGTCGCCTATTTCTCCAGCTTCTTCGCGGTCAGCCTGAAGCCGGTAGTGAGCGCCTTCCGCCAGCTCGATCCGTCGCTGGAAGAAGCGGCACGCCTGTCAGGCGCGGGTTTCGGACGGCGGCTCATCGATATCGTTGTGCCGCTGGTAGCGCCGGCGGCAGGCGCGTCGGTCATTCTCGTCTTCCTCATTGCCTGCAACGAACTGACCGTTTCAGCCATTCTCTGGTCGGCCGGCACGCAGACGCTCGGCGTGGCGATATACAATCTCGATGACAGCGGCAGTTTCAATCTTGCCGCCGCGCTCTCCGTTCTCGTCGTCATCATGGTGATCGCGATGATGCTGTTGCTGGAACTGATGGCGAAGAAACTGCCGAAAGGTGTGGTACCGTGGCGAAGCTGATCCTCAACCGTTTGTCCAAATCCTTCGAAACCGGGGGACGTCCGGCTGTCAACGACGTGTCGCTGGACGTGCGCGACGGCGGCTTTCTGGCGCTGCTCGGCCCTTCTGGCTGCGGCAAGACGACCGTTCTGCGCATGATCGCCGGTTTCGAACAGCCGACCGACGGTTCCATCCTGCTCGGCGATCGCGTGCTCGCCGATGCAGGCGCGATGGTGGCGCCCGAGCATCGCAACATGGCGATGGTGTTTCAATCCTATGCGCTCTGGCCGCATATGAGCGTTGCCGACAATGTCGGTTACCCGCTGAAGGTGCGTGGTATCTCTGGTGAAAAGCGCGCGAAGAAAATCCGCGAGGCGCTCAACGCCGTCAGGCTCGAAGCCTATGCTGACCGTCGCCCAGCTGATCTGTCCGGCGGCCAGCGGCAACGTGTGGCGCTGGCCCGTTGCCTCGTCACTGAGCCGGATGTCGTTCTGCTCGACGAGCCGCTCGCCAATCTCGACCGCCATCTACGCCAGGAAATGGAAGAGACGTTCAGGGAATTCCATGCCCGATCCGGCGCGACGATGATCTATGTCACACACGATCAGGCCGAGGCCATGGCGCTTGCGACCGACGTTGCCGTCATGTCGGAAGGCCGGGTTTTGCAGATGGCAAGCCCGCAGGACATCTATGCGCGCCCGGAGGGCCGTCTTGTCGGTGAACTCGTCGGCCAGGGCGCGATTCTCAAGTGGCCGGCGGCATCGCTTGCCGGCAGACTGCTCGATTGGTGCATGCTGCAGCAATCGCTTTCGCATGCGGAGGGGCATGGCTTCTGCGATATTTTGGTCCGGCCTCAGGATGTCGAGGTCGATGCCGACGGTGTGGCGGCGACGGTGACATCGGTGCTTTTCGAGGGGGAGCGCTATGCATTGAGGCTCGCGCTGGGCGATGGACAGGTGCTGCGTGCCTTCAGCCGCAGTCCGGTCAAGATTGGCGATAGGATGTCGATCGCCATACGATCCGCCTGGAGATTGTAGCGGGTAGCCGGTCTTGCTTTGCGGGGCTAGGGTAGGATGGACAAGCCGCAACGCGATCGCGGCGGCGTCGCATCCCTCAAGGAGCTGATCTGGCATGACGATAAAGCCGCCCGGCGTCTGGCCTCCGCCGACCAACCCTTTTCGCGTCGATGGCTTCGATCTGCGTGTGGTGGAGGGGCCGCACCCAATCCATGTCGAAAATGCCGAGGCAATCAAGGCAAACTGGCGTGTCGCGAGCGAGAGAAATCCGCATCTGTTCAACGGCCCAATGCTGTTGCAGCGCCGTGTGACCCTTGATGGCGGCATCATCCGCGGTGTTGCCCAGGTCATCCCCTATGCCGCCTTTCTGTGGTGGCGCAAACAGCCCGAAATGGCGGGCGCCCTGCATCTCTTCGGCTTTGCCGTTCCGGTTTCGAGCGACGGTGCGATCGTTGCCATCCGCATGAGCGAACGGACCTCCAGTCCAGGCAAGGTCTATTGCGCAGCCGGATCGCTCGACCTTGCCGATGTCGCCGACAACCAGGTCGATCTTGTCGGCAATATGCGTCGTGAGGTGCGTGAGGAGACTGGCATTGATCTCGATACCGCGCAAGCGGACGCGCATTTCCATGCCAGCCATGACCGGAACCGGATCGTGGTCTTTCGTTTTTACCGCTTTGCGATGAGCGCCGACGCGATGGCCGCGCGGATCGAGGCCCATATGCGGCAGGATCCGGAACAGGAGATCGATGCCGCGGTCATCGTCCGGTCATCCGATCGGGCTGCGCACGACTACAGTCCGGCCATGTACCCAATACTCGACATGTTTTTTGCACGGGCCGACAAATGAACAAACGGGGTTGCGCCGCAGAAAACGCTGGGGCAGTTTGATGCCATCGCCAACCACCTAGAGGTTCGCTGTGGCTCGCCGCTACGCCATCTACGACGTTTTCACCGAGAGCAAACTTGCGGGAAATCCGCTGGCAGTCATTTTCGATGCTGATGGTTTGTCCGATCAGGCGATGCAGGCGTTGGCGCGGGAGATGAACCTGTCGGAAACCGTTTTCGTGCAGCAGGCGGATAATCCGGCGCACGCGGCGCGTCTGCGGATCTTCACACCGGGCAAGGAACTGCCCTTCGCCGGCCACCCGACGGTCGGCAGTGCCGTGGCGCTGACCGAACTGGAGCGCGGACCCGATGCCGGTGATGTCGATCTCGTCTGCATGATCGAGGAGAAGATCGGTCCGGTGCGCTGCGCGGTGCGATTGCGCAAAGGCGGCGTCGGATTTGCCGAATTCGATCTGCCTCGCAAGCCTGCCCGCATCGATCTGTCTTTGGATATCGAGGGACTGGCCAACGCGCTGAGCGTCAAGACCGGCGATCTCGGTTTCGAGAACCACATGGCGTCGATCTGGAGCGCGGGCGTTCCGTTCCTAATGTTGCCACTGCGTAATATTGCGGCGGTGCAGAACATGGAATTCGATGTCACGTTGTGGGAAAAGGCAGCTCCGTTCGTGGAGGGTTCGCTGGCATCCGCCTATGTCTATTGCCGGGGTGGCACGCATCATCAAGCGAAATTCCACGCCCGGATGTTTTCCCCCGACATGGGGATTGCCGAGGATCCAGCGACCGGCGCCGCCGTTGCAGCGCTTGCCGGTGCCATTCGCCACTTCGACGGCTTGCCCGATGGACATCACCCCATCCTCGTGGAGCAGGGCGTGGAAATGGGTCGGGCCTCCTACATCAACCTGCATATCGAGGTGAAGGACTCAGACATTGGGCGGGTCCGCATCGGCGGGCACGCGGTCAAAGTGGCTGAGGGATCGCTGTTGGTTTAGCCTCAAGGCAGCTTGCGATTTTGCAGGCGCGAAGCTTCAACCTTTAGTACAAGTGATTGCAAAACCTTCATAAAAATATTCCGATATGAACGGAACAAAGCCGCTGTCTTACCGTTATGAGGCGTTCGATTGGAGACGCGGGAATGAACACGGCGATCGTGGAGGCAGCAATTACGAGAGATGGCGAGCGGATCGCGCTCGGCATCATGAACATCGTTCAGGCCCTTGCACTTCCGTATGATGATCTCGAATTCACCAATCCGCATCAAGAGACGGGCGCCGCGCCGAAGGAAGCGCCGCCTTTTCTAATGCGCGACGAATTTATCCGTCTCCTCGAACGCCCCTGAACCATATCGCCCATCATCCACCTCAGGTGGTGTCTGCCAGAGCTTAGGGACCGGAAGCAGAACCGGCCCCGGCTGAAGTGCCTCGAGTATGCGTAAGCATGACGTTAGGAGTTGAAATGATCAGAAGTGAAAAGAGGCGAAGCGAGGAGCCTCTGGACTCGAACGATCTGCTGCGTTGCCAGCAGGTTTTCGAGGAACTGAAACAGGATCTCGGCGCTGTCGAGGACGTCGAAGAGATCAACCGCCTGGCGGCGATCACCATCGAGCTCTACCGACAGGGCGTTCGACGCAAGGACCAGCTGCGCACGATGGTTGCAGCCGCCCGTGGGCGCTGATCGCGCAGTTCGCTAAGTCTACAGCCATTTTCCAACTGCAGCCGGCGGCCCACCCCGCCGGCTGCTTGCGGTTGGGCGTCAGCCCTTATAACCATGTCCGCTCGGGAATTGGTGCATGCCTTGGGAGGAGAATGGATGCCACTGCCGAAGATATTCGAGGTATTGCGACTGCCGGCCATTGCCGCGCCAATGTTTCTGGCCTCCGGGCCCGACCTCGTCGTCGAAACCTGCCGGTCGGGCCTTGTCGGCACGTTTCCGGCCCTCAACCAGCGGACGACGGAAGGGTTCGGCGATTGGCTGAACGAGATCCGCGCACGTCTGGCGACAGCTGAGACGGCGGCACCTTACGGCGTCAATCTCATCGTTCACCGCTCCAATCCGCGGCTGGAGGCGGATCTTCACAAGATCGTCGAGCACAAGGTGCCGCTGATCATCACCTCGCTCGGCGCCGTGCCCGATGTGGTTCAGGCTGTGCATTCCTATGGCGGCCTGGTGTTTCACGATGTCATCAGTCGCCGCCACGCTGAGAAAGCGGCGCAGGCGGGCGTCGACGGCATCATTGCCGTCGGGGCCGGCGCGGGCGGGCACGCGGGCACACTCAGCCCCTTCGCTCTCATCCCCGAAATTCGGAGTTTCTTCGACGGGACGCTGCTTCTGTCCGGTGCGATGAGCAATGGCGCGCAGATTGCCGCTGCCCGCCTCATGGGCGCCGATATGGCCTATCTGGGGACGCGCTTTCTGGCGACGAAAGAGGCGATGATCAGCGACGAGCAGAAGCGCATGACGGTGGACGCGACCGCCGCCGACATCATCTATACACCGGCAATCTCCGGGGTCGCCGCCAACTTCCTGCGTCCGAGCCTGCTCGCTGCCGGGCTCGATCCCGACAACCTGGTCGGCCACGGTGCGATGGATCTCGGCAGCGAGGCAAAGGCCTGGAAGTCGGTGTGGTCGGCGGGACAGGGAGTTGCGTCGCTCAAGGATGTGCCGAGCGCTGCAGATCTGTGCGAGCGGCTGATCCAGGAATATGCCGCGGCCATGGCTTCGGCCGGAACGGATCCATTCGCCATGCGTGCGCGAAACGGGTGATCCGGCACCCGACGTCACCGGATCAGAATGGCGCGAAAATCGTTGACATTCGTGCCGGTCGGACCGGTGACGAAAAGATCGTCGATGGCATCGAAAGCCGCATGGCTATTGTTTTCGCTAAGCAGTTGCTGCGCGTCGATGTTCCTGTCGCGCAGGCGCTGCATCGTCATGCCGTCACAAAAGGCGCCGGCATTGTTTTCGGTTCCATCGGTACCGTCGGTATCGGCGGCAAGAACCTCGATATCGTAGCCATCAATGGCCTGCACCATGGCAAGCGCGAATTCGCCGTTACGGCCTCCCTTGCCACCGGCGCCGCGCAGCGTCACGGTCGTCTCGCCGCCGGATAGAATCACGACCGGTCGCGAAAAGGGCCGGTTGCGCGTGGCGATTTCGCGCGCGATCGCAGCATGAACCAGGCCGACATCGCGGGCCTCGCCTTCGATGGCGCCGGACAGGATGACCGCCGGAATGCCTTGTTCCGTCGCGGCCGTCGCTGCCGCTTCCAGCGATACGCCGCTGGAAGCGATGACGCGGTGGCTGTGACGGCCGAAAACCGGATCTTCGGGCCGTGGCGCGTCGGCCTTATCGCTGTGAAGGTGATCGATCGCAGCCTGGGGCAAGGCCAGGCCGTAGCGACGAACCACGTCCAGCGCGTCATGACGGGTCGAAGGGTCGGGGACGGTTGGTCCGGAAGCGACATGGGCGGGATTGTCGCCGGGAATGTCCGACACGATCAAGCTGACGACCGGCGCCCGGGTCGCCGCGGCAAGGCGGCCGCCCTTGATCGTCGAAAGATGCTTTCGCACAACGTTCATCGCCGCAATGGGCGCGCCCGATGCCAGCAATACCCGGTTGATAGCGATCTCGTCCTCGAGCGTCATGCCAGGCGGCGGGGCGGGAAGCAGCGCCGACCCCCCGCCACAGATCAAGGCGATAACGAGATCGTCTTCATCAAGGCCTGCAATGGCATCGAAAAGGCGCTGCGCCGCTAACAGGCCGGCCCCATCGGGCACTGGATGGGACGCCTCGATCACGTCGATGGCCTCGGTCGCACAGCCAAATCCGTAGCGCGTAACGACGACCCCCGAAAGGGGACCGTCCCATAGGGCTTCCAACGCCTGCGCCAGCTGTGCCGCACCCTTGCCTGCGCCAATCACCACCGTGCGTCCGCGCGGTCTCGCCGGCAGATGCGGCCGCATGCTCTCGACCGGATCAGCGGCACGGACTGCCGCATCGAAAAGGGAGGCTAGAAAGGCGCGACGGTCCGGCATTGGCATCTCCTCAGGTGCAGGACATTCTTCTTTCACGACCGCACGGTGAAATACAGGGCAGATCTTATCGACATTTCGTCTCATTACCCGAGAGAGGGAATGAGTTCCTGATGCTTCGGAGATTCAACGGGTTCAGTCGCCTATGCTCGACCCCGATTTTACGCGCGTGCGAAAATGATGCATGCACATTAACTAATGTATCAAATCGACATATATGCGGCGACGATCGCGCTTGTCGGACAGAATATCATGGCGGGGCTCACCAACTCTCTCGAGTAGGGGGTCCGCGAGCCCCTAACCGGCGTCATGCCGGCTGCGGGAAGTTAGACGGCATGGTTGCCCAATTCTCAACATCCAGCGCCGTTATCTTCCCGTTAACCTGCCCGATACATTAACCAAGTGTAAATGGGCGTGTCAGCGTGACGCATGCCGTTCTCGATCTGCCATCCGCGGAGCGGTGCGTCGTCGTTCAGCTTGGAAAGTGCCTCGGTCTCGCGCAGATGAAGCCATACCCAAGGCGGCGTCCGCGGCACGGTTAGGGCCTCAACGTGGCTCGGCGTTCAGGGACAGGTAGGTCGGATCGAAGCCGGCAACGGATTGAAGGCGGGGCCAGTCGAGGATGGTGATCGTGTCCTTGGCCCAGGTGATAAGGTTTTCGCGCCGCAGGCTTTGGATGACCCGGTTCATGTGAACGAGCGAGATGCCAAGGACGTCAGCCATTTCCGACTGCGACAGCGGGAAGTGAAACGCCCAGCCCTGTGTATGGGCGACGACCTTGAGGCGCAGGTAGAGTTCGCAGATGACATGGGCGAGATGGGCGGTGCGCGAGCGCCGCCCCATGGATACGATCCATTCCCGGTGAATGCCGCCATGGATCAGCGTATCCAGCCACAACAGCCGCGACAGATGCGGCCAGTCTTCCGTCACCTTTTTCAGGTCCGCGTAATCGACCATCGCCACGCGACAGGATGAGAGCGCGACAATGCCATGGTCCATCGTCTTCAGCAGGAAGGCGTGCAGGTCGACGAATTCCCCGGCGATATGAATGGCTGTGATCTGGCGAGCCCCTTCCGGCGTCACCTTGTAGCGGGCGGCAAAACCCTCCAGCAGCATCGTGCTGCTATTGGGACGGGTGCCTTCGGTCACGATGTCCTCGTTGGCGGAAAATCGCCTTTCGCGCCCCACCAGCGAACGCAACACATCCTTTTCCGCATCGGAAAGATAGTCGCGCTGCTCGAGGTTGAGGACGAGGGACTGGATCACGGTGATCTCCGGCTTTTCGTGTCGTGGGGCAATGCCGGATGAGCGGCGGGGGCGAGAGCGCGTTACCCCGGAACAATTCCATTTGCTTGGGATTACATCGTCTGCTGAAAGATGGAATCACCATGCCAAGATACTTTTTCGATGTCCATAACGGCAATGGCGCAAGCCGCGACGAACACGGCCTGGAACTATCGTCCGCCGATCGGGTCATGTCGGAAATCAGCAGGATCATGCTCGACATCGCGCGCGACGAATTTCCCAGTCAGGAAGAGGGCCGCATCGCAATCTTCGCCCGCGACGAAAGAGGCAACGAAATCTGCGCAAGTTATCTGAGCTTTCAGACCGAATGGTTGAAACAGGATGACGACCATTCCTGATCTCGACCCTGCAGGATCGTCCAGCGCGGTGTCAGACCGAGACTTCAGTCACGATATCAATGGCTTGAGAAAGGTTGGTGGGTGATGTAGGGCTCGAACCTACGACCCGCTGATTAAGAGTCAGAGGGTCTCGTATTTCCTTCTGCCCGCGCCGTCAGCGCTTGTCAACAAAGTTGACGGATCAAGGCCTTAGAAACAAGGGCAAATTTGTGGACGTGCAGTTTCATCACATATCTTCGTCAACTTTCTTGGTTGTGACTTAGAGACGTGTTCCTAAATCACACGTGATTTGGCTGCTAACCGACGAGTGTGCTGGGGTCTAGCACTTGCCAAGCGATTCGATCCGGGTGACCATTTTCTCAGACAAGAGAAAGAGATCCCGAATGCCCTCCGAAATTTTCAGCGGCTACACACTCACAAAGGTCAAGAATCAGATCAAGAAAGGCGTCTCCGCAGCCGTGGTCTATCGCGACCAGGACACGAGCGGTCTTGCGATCAAGCTCACAAAAACCGGAGCATCCTGGTACTACAGCACCCGAGACACGAACCTACAGATCGCACCGTTCGCCCACTTCGGCCTCGACGACCTGCCAATGCTTCGGGAACTGGTCGTCAAGATCAGGAAGGAAGCGAAGAAGGGCAACCCGATCGATACGCTCGTGAAGTCCTTCGCAGCCGGGTATTCCGTTCAGGATGCAGGACATCTCCACGATGTCGCAACGGGTACCGGAGTAGTTTGGGAAGTCGCACGTGACCTCTATCTGGAATGGTGCGGTCGGAACCGCAACGCTGACACAGCGCGTGGCTACAAGTCGGCGCTGGGTGCAACACCCGGCCTCCATGAAGACTTCGCTCCTATCCACGGAAAACCGCTTGCCGCCATTCTCACGCGCGATCTCGCTCAGATCCGAGATAACATCGTCTCCCGATGCACCGAACGTGCTATCGAGGAGCAGCAGGCTCGCGGCGACAGAGGCTCGAAGAAGGATGTAGTAGCGGGGATCCGCCAGGCAGATCTAACCGTCAGCGCACTGAAGGCGGCCTTCAAGCATTTCGTGAACAAGAAGCAGTTCAACCTTGACCGCAACCCCGCTGCCGACCTGTCGAAGTGCCTGGAGCGCCCGACAGAGATCGCTGGCAAGGAGAAGTTCCGCGCCCTCACGCAGATCGAGATTGGAGCGTTGTGGGAGGCTCTGGAATCGTGCCCCAACGAGACGGTTCGCGGTGTGCTCAAACTCCAGCTTCTTACCGGACAGCGCCGGACGACCCCCACAATCGCTCTCCAGTCAGCCTTTCAGTTCGACTCCGGACATTACGAGTGCGTATGGGGTCTCGAGGACAAGAGCCACCATTGGCGGAAGCTCCCCCTTCCGCCGTTGGCGGCTAGCATCGCGAAGCACGCTCTCCGGATGGCCGTGAACAATCCAGCATCAGTCCATCTGTTTCCGAAGCAGCGGCCGAAAAAGACTGGCGATGATATGGCTGGCCACATCAACGTCCGCACTGTGTCGGATAAGATCGAAGAGATGCGGAAGCCCGGGGGCGTTTTCGAGCTGATGCCGTTCAACGTATCGACCCACGATCTCCGCAAGGCGTTCGTCTCGATCGTCGGCCCGAAGATGTCCCGTTTCACGTTGCGTGGTCGTCCGATGGATTCAGAAGAGGTCACCATGATCACTCACAAGAACGAAGGCCGTGAGAGCGTGGCTCAGCTCGTGTACGACAAGAACAGCTATCTCGACGTGAAGCTCGAGATTCTCACGTGGTGGCAGGAATTTGTTCTCGAAGGTCACCGGATGTATCTGGCATCACTTACGATGAAGAAAGCCGCCTGATAGTCACCGATCGGTGATCGCCATCCCGTCCCAGTGCCCGCCGGATCCGCTTCCGCAGGCACTGGGTGCCAGTTCTCAATGCTTGATCTCATCCGGATCCTCAGGATCTCGCTCACCGTCTGACATCAGCTCCTTCATCAAGTCGAGACCGGCACCGTAGTCCTGCAAGAAGTGCGCGATTGCCTCCTGCTCATTCTCGAACATCACCGACATGGACTCCCGCTTCGCTCGCCAATCCTCGGCATCGATGACATCTGCATGTAGGACGCACTTGGCCCGTACGTCGTCACCGGCACCAATCAGGCCACCTGGACGTCCGCAGCACTCACACAAGACGACTATTTCCGACATCAACGTCTCCTGTGGTGGTTATGTCCGATATCAATCTTCATCGTCGTGCAGTCCGCGGCGCCCCATCTCGTCGATGACCAAGCTACGAACGTATGTCCGTAGCCACGCACACTCGTCCTCCGACATCGGCAAGATGAGCTGCCAGCTCTCGACCTCGCTGCGGATCCACACCCGGGTATCCTTTTCAGCGACCGACATCGCGGCAACGACGGCGGTCTCGATGTGGGGTGCCAGTGTCCGTAGGATCTCGGCTTCGCGCCCGCGCTCCGCGATATCGGCCTCGATCTGATCCAATACGGGTGTCCGCCGCTTATGATCCGCCATCAGATCCTCCTCCCTAGCTTGACCCAGCCTTCGTCTGTGAGCGCCATCCCGTACGTCCTGTTGAGATACAGCAGCCTGCTCCAGATCCGCGGCCCCCAATCTCCATGATAGACGGATCCGTTCACTCGCCACTCAGCGGGCACATCGCCGGACTGCCAGAGCTGGCAACTCCACGGCGTTACGATGGGCGCTCGAAACATGTCTTCTTCCGTCGGCTCCGTCTGGCGCGACAACCGGAATTCGGGCGGAGGCAGAAGGTAGCCGTCCGGAGAGAGGAGCTGCAGCAGTCGTCGACCGATCCGGAAATCGGTGCCTGTCATGCTGGCCATATGCCATCCGATCCGGCTGCAGGTGTCGTCGTCGTCGAAGGCATAGAGGTCGAGCAGAGTCTCGATGTCTGGGCAGCGGGTGAGAGCATGGATCACCAAGTCGGCGCGATCCATGCTCTCGACGTGTATGGTGGGCGGCGGCAAGCCGAGGCGGCGGCGGGGTACTGTCATCGGCGCGGATATCGCGTTTCGTGTGGCAGCGTTCCGTACGGCGGCTCCATGGCTTCGAGCGTATCGGCGACGGGATCGTAGCGGCATTTGGTGCCGGCTACCCAGACGTAGGGATTCTCGTAGAAGTCGGGCTTCGGCCACGACCGCTGCTCGTCAGTAGCGTGCTCGTCACAGCGACACTGGAGCCACGCAAACTGCCCGGCAGGCGGACGGCGGATGTAACCGGGCTCGCCGCAAGCTTCGCAGCGGTACATCGAGCGCATCTCCGCGAGGCCGTCAGCGAGGTAGATCTCCTCGCGAACAGCTTCAGGAGGGAAGGCTTTGTGGATACGCAGGCTGCCGAACTTTTCCTTCAACTCAGTGATCTCAAGCTGAGGCCAAATAGCCTGCGCCATCCGGATGAAGTCCTGAATGATAGGCAGCCAGCCGACACCGACGTCAACGTAACGCGCGCCGTCGAAGACACCGGGGAAGTCAGCCTGCAGGTCGTCGAGCTTAATACGCGGGATATCAGGAAGCATTGCACCAAGTCTCCTGTTCGCACTCATCACACGTCACCACACGCCGTTCTCCGCGATCGCGGCCATGTCCAGACCCGCAGCTCATGCAGGTAGATAACGACTGGGTGACAAAACCCTGAACGAGGCGCCCGAGTGCGGCGCGGTCGGCGGGGCCGAGCTGGCTGTCGTCGACGGCAACGTGGAGCCAGCCGCGGTCAGCGGTCATGGCTGTGACGGCTGCCGTCGGATGGTGGCGCATGAGAGCGATACGGAGATCGTGGACTAGATCGAACCAGCCCATCGGAAGGCGACTATCAGTCATTAAGGCGCTCCTGGTACTCTTCGAGGATGGCATAGACGGCTGTCTTGTCGGCTGCTGTGATGTCGTCGGAAACGCGAGCATCGATGACGACTAGGCCTTCGTCGCGTTCGGTGATGCCGTAAACACGGACGCGGTAGCCAGAGAGCGCGGCAAAGAGTTCGTCGACGATCGGCTGGAGGTTGGGCCGGATCTGCAGATCCTCGGCGGCGGGAATGGCATCGCCATGGCGGGACACGAGGCGGTCGTACCAGTCAGACATCGGTCAATCCTTTCGTGAGCTGCTTGAAGGTTCTCGGCGTGAAATTGACATCGGGGAGATCGACACCGACGTCGCGAGAACGCCCCAAGGATTCGAGCCGGCCGTGAGCGTGCCCGAAGAAATGCCAGTGGCCTTTCAGGTGTCCCTGCCAGGCGCGCTGGGCGTAATGTGAGAGGACGACGTGCTGGCCTTCGTCGCGGACGAACATCAGGGCTTCGGGACGCGCCGCCCAATCGAGTCCTGCGATGGTCGGATGCAAGTCGCCGTCGCGGCGGACATCATGGTTGCCGTAGATGAGGAACTTGCGGCCGTTCAGACGGTGGAAGATGCTCCGGATACGATCGGGATTGTTGAGTCCGAGCGCGAAATCGCCGAGGTGATAGACGACATCTTCAGGGTCGACGACGGCGTTCCAGCGCTGGATGAGATGCTCGTCGTGCTGCTCGATGGACTCGAACAGCCGCGGCTGCATGCGCAGGATGTTATCGTGGCAGAAGTGGGTGTCGCTGATATAGAACTTGCGGACGTACGACATGTGGAGACTCCGAAAATAGGCATAAGCGAGCGGCTCCGCGCGAGGGCGGATCAGGCTGCTATGGCTATTCGGAGTACCTGCGTCATCGTGTTGTCCTTGTTCGGATCCTGAATAGCAGGACCCGGGGGAGTTGTGAGCCCCGCCAGTGCGAGAAGGCGCCGGCAGGGTTAATGGAGAGCGATCGAGTTCACGGACTTCTGCATGAGATATCGCGCATGGTATAATCGAGGTCGGATATACCGTCTATGATATCAGGCGGCCGCTAGGAGCTCAGTGACCGTGTCGTCCGGATGGATGCCGCAGCGGATGCCGTGTGCCATCTTCTTGAGATATTCGCGACGGAGGGCGTGAGGGATGCGCGTCCACAGATCCGCGTCGAGGGATGGCGGCTTGCGGATCGGAGGCAGCACTGGACGTGGTGGCTCGATCGTGTCCGGATAAGGATTCGATCTCAAGTCCTTGAGACCGTCGGCGAACATTACTGCGGTGATAGGGTCGACAGCTCCGGGTGTCAGGAGCGTGCGAGCGTGGGACATCATTTCAGTTGCACCCAAGGCGGCGGCCAGCGCGGTCATCGAAACCGTCGGCTCGACCTTCACGGTGACACCCTTGTCTGTCGGCGACGGATGGCCGCGCCGGGAGCGTACGAAAGCCACACCGCCGTCCTTCCCCGCCACCAGCGAGAGCCACGTGTCGTACGTCTCCGCGATGTATCGGTTCTCGACGACACGCATCACATCATCTCCCTCTGCGTTCTCTTCGAGATCGGCAATGAAGTCTCGGTAGCGCATGTATGTGGTCATGATGGCTTCCTTTCAGAAACGGAAAAGGGAGAGCTGCCGGAAGCTCTCCCTCAATGAGATCGAGCTCAGGTAAAACCCGATCCTGTTACCAGTGTGAGCGGGGCGGCGGACTTGCACAATAGCCGACAGCGAGATCATGCCACGATCTCCTGAAGAACAGTGTCGAGGTGCTTGTAGACGAATGCGCGGCTGACACCGGCACGGATAGAGATCGTCTCCTTCGACATCCCATCGAGCTTGCCTCCATCCTGCAAAGCTGAAACGGCGGCCTTCAGGGTGTCGAATGACTTCTGAAAGCGAGCGCCTTGGGCATAAGCCGCACCCGCACGCTGCCTGTCTTCGACGGTCGGCATATCCTCGACGACGTGAGCCAGCCGCTTGCGGGCCTTCGGCCTCTCCAACTTCGAGGGATCGAAACTCGTTGCCAGGTGGGTGGCGACCTTCTCGATGACGTAGGCAGCACGGTCTTCAGCCAGTCCGGAAGTGGCCGCGTAGAATTCCAGTTCGCGGTAGACGGCGTTTCCAAGTTCGTCAGCCGGAAGGAGGATGCGTTCGTCGCGGGCGAAGTGCCAGGACGCGAGGAGCTTGGAACCGAAGTCGAGAAGCTTGTTGAACAGCTCGTTCGATGCAGACTTGCTCATCCGGCTTTGGATCCGCGCTGATTTCCGAACCAGCTCCGCGCGCGATGCCTTCATGTCCAGGACGTCCGCGTACTCCTTCAGCGACATGAACTGGCTCGCGTTCGGAGTGAGCGTCTGCCAGATCGGCGACAACGGGTTCTTGCAGCGAAGGGTGCCATGCGGCGCGCTCGCGTCTGCGCCTAGATCCAGAAGCGCCGCCACCAGTCCCCGCGAGACGGCCTCGAACAGCTTGACCGGAGCCTTGCGGCATCGCTCATCCGACTTGCTGTTCCAGGCTCCGACTTCAAGCATGAAAATGAAATGAGGGCCGCAGAAAGATCCGTCTGCCAGTTCGTCACCCACCACGATGTGCGGCAGATGCGGGATGGCGCCCTCATCGACGCGTCTCTGAAGAGCTGCAAGGCATGCCTCAGACGACGTGAACACCGCATCGCAGTCGATCCGGATGAAGCTCAGGAACTCCTTGTTCCCCTCGATATAGGCGCAGTCGAGCGTCAGCAGCTTCGACCAGTATGGGACGTACAGATCGGCCTTGTTGTCTGAGGCACGAACCTTCCCCTTGCGGGGGAGCCTGGTAACGAAGAGCTTGAGGATGGGATTGTTCACGCTGCGCAGACCAACCTCGACGAACGGCTGCCTGACGCTTCCGGCAATCTCTCGGGCGAACGGCAGGATGTAGCCTTCCTCGACGCGCTCCCGGATCATCCGCTTTTCATCTGCGGCTCGGACATGAAAGGGATTCGTGACGTCGAACTGCGTGGATCGTGCCTTCAGATCTGCGACCTCATCGCGGGACCTGCGGTTCTGGTCATACCTGTGGCAGAAGTCGACGAGCCAATCTGTCGTCGTAGTGAGAGTATCGTTCATGCGCACCTACCTGATCAGGATGTTCCGGCATCCTGTAAAGAATGGTGCTTGTCGGCGGAGAGTGAATCAATGGGGCGGTTCGCACTTCCGTATCTCTTTTTAACTTAACACCATCAGAGACAAATAAGTGGACAGCGTAGATCGGTGGGATGCGGACGTGTTGCTGTCCACGATATTGTCCGCGATGGTGTTAAGTTAAAAAGAGATCTGCGGAACGAACACCCCATGCTCAGTTGTCCCATGCGCCGCCGGTGGCGACCCTGATATCTCGTAGTGAGGGCGAATCGCTCTCGTAGTGATGACAGGAGGCGAGGATGCCGAGGGCACGGACGCAGAGGGGTGAGGCGCATGCGAACGAGCAGGTGCGGTATCGTGAAAAGCTTAAGGCTCGGGGAGCTCCGGAGGCGTCGGACGTGGACGTTGCTGTTGCCGCGGCGGTGGCGGTTTCCTTCGCTCGTTCCAGAGGCAATGCGAAAGCGGATGCCGCTTTCGACGCTCTGATCGACACCGCGAAGAGGATCCTGGTTGATCGCGGCTACGATCCTCTCGAAGCCGAGCGGAAGACGCGTGGACGTCTGCAGTTCCGAGCCGATCTGGAAGCGCTGACGGCAGTCACTACCCGACCTTTGAATCAGCCGACTTCCCCCCATTACTCCGTCTTTGACAAACGGCTTTCTCGGGTTCCTCGTAGTGAGCGTAGTGATGCTGGAGGTGCGGCATGAGAAAATTCGACCCACCACCGCGCGGCGACGATCCGCGCTATCCCAAGGCTCGAGAAGCTCTGCTCGTCCTAGGCGCTGTGGCAGCCGAAGACGCTGACTACGCCAAGAACCGGAACGGCCGAGGTTTTTCCAAAGCCGACTCGACGAAAGGCCACGCCCTTGCAGCCCTGTCCCTGGTTGCTGTCGTCCGAGACCCCACAACATTCGCCGAGGTGACCTCAATGGCGGCGCGATACCGACGGCAAGCGTCGCGCATCGCGCAAGGTGCTTTGCTGTAACGCGAGGCGAGTTGCGGTTTTTCGATTCAGCCTCGCCACGGCTGCCGGCGATTGAATCTTTCACTGCATCGAGGCGACCATACTCCTGACACCAGGAGATCATGATGGCCGCGAAGGACGCAAAAATTCAGACACTCGCCCCGCGGGTCGACTGGGTCGAGCAAGCAATTGAGGATCTCTATAAGCGTCCTGGCGGTTCAGGCACGCTTGACGAGAAGCTCTGGAAGGCGACGCTCACAGGTGCCGAGGCATCCGCCACCTGGGGCGACAAGCCTTGGGAAGCCACCGATCTCATTTACGGCCCAACCAGCCCCAACCAGCTATCGATGCAACAGACGATCTTCGGGACGAGCTCGGCTGGCGCAATGAAGTGTCAGGACGGTAAGGGATTCTACGGGTGGCTCTTCCCGGAGGAAGAGACCCGTTGGCAGTATCCTCAACCTCAGACGCTCGCGAACGATGTCTTCGACCAGCCCGATTCCGGCTACGTCCACGCACTCCGCACCGCGACGCTGTCCCTCATGGCAGCCATATTTAAGGCGCCTGAGTACGTCGGCGACTATACCATCATCGACCGCATCAACGACCTTGCGACCGAACTCGAGGAACTCGCCGGACAAGCACAGGAAGCCATCGGTGATCTGCAGGCAGAGATCGCTCATCAAGCGGAAGTGAACACGACGGCTCACGAGGATCTCCAGGCCCAGATCGACGCCCTCCGCAACCGCCTCAATGCCGGAGGCCTCTGATGGACACCGACCTCACGCCCCGTCAAGCCGTCCACGCCTACCTCGGCGGCGAGCACGTCCCACCGCATATCCTGCGCGCGGCCGTGGCGCAGTACGTCTGCGGCTAAGAGACCCTCGTCGATCTCGCTCAGGACGTGGTCGGCGACCCTAACGATCTCTCTGCGGGCAACGACCTCGCCGCCGAGATCATCATGCAGCAAACCATGCTCGAGGAATTCTACACGCTGACGTCGGCCGCGACCGCGCTGCCCGATCTGGTCCGAAGCCGGCAGCCGTCCCGAAGGACTCGCGCATGAATCCTCTTGCGCTGTCCGCCGCCGCCGCACACCATTCATCTACCGCCGGATTCACTCCCTGTCGGTTCCTTCCAACTGCCCCGGCTGCCGCGCGATCAACCGCGCGCCCGGGGTTCTTTTTTGAGGTGACGAATGGCGAAGGATGACGTTTTCCAGTTCGATCTGCGCGGCTTCGAGCGGACTATGAAGACGATCGAGAAGGAGGTGCTGCCGCAAGCGCAGGCCGGGTTCCTAAATGGGATTGCGTTCGGTGCGCGCCGCGGTCTCCTTGCGTACGCCGACAAGAACATCAAGGGTGGACCGAACCCTTGGACGAAGAAGGGATTCGTCGTCGACAAGGCTACCCCGCAGAATCTGGAGGCATCGGTCAGCATCCGCCCGGAGCAAGCAAGGTACATGACCTACCTGATCAACGGCGGCGTTCGACGAGCTGGAGATCCGGGAGCGTCGAAATACGATGTCAGGGTCGACAGCTCCGAGGAATCGAAGAACAAGCTGGGCAACGCGACGAAGGGGTATCTCGGCAGGATCGCGCGGCAGGCGAGAGCCGAGAAAGCCAAGCGGGCAAAACTCGCGGCGAAGCGTGACAGGCTACGCGCGTCAGGCAAGCCCACCGCACCCGCAGGATGGAAGGCCGCCAACACGTCTGGCAAGCCTGGTATCTTGTTCGGCGAGGTCTCCGGCAAGAAGGGGTATTGGCAGCGGCCTCAGGCTCGCAATGGCAAGCTCAAGATGCTCGTGCGCTTTTCGGATGACGCGACGTACAAGCCCTCGTTCCGTTGGGACGACACGATCTCGGCCTCGGTCAAGGATTCGGATCTCGCGAAGATCTACCAGTCCGAGATCACGCGCGCGCTGAAGAAGCTCAACGGCGGCTGATCCTGCCGGCGACGTTTACCTGGGCTCAACGGTCCCACACTATGACCTCAAGGATTCGTGTGTGAGGGTGTGGGAATGCGGTTCATCGAACTTTTCGCCGGTGCCGGTGGCATGGGTCTGGGCCTCGAGGCGGCGGGCATGGAACACCTTCTTAGTTTCGAGCGGGACGCGGCTCCGCACTCCGTCCTCGTTCATGCCGGTAAGACTGCCATCAGGATGGACCTCAAGGATGTCGGCAACGCCTGCCTGGCGATGCGTCATCAGCCGACGCTCATCGCCGGAGGGCCGCCGTGTCAGGATTTCTCGAAAGCGGGCCAGCGAAAGATCACGGACCGCGCGAAGCTGACCCAGCACTTTGCGCAGATCATCTGCGTGGTGCGCCCGGAGTGGTTCGTGTTCGAGAACGTCGAACAAGCAGGAACGTCGAGCCAGTACAAATACGCCCGTGCTCTGTGGAAGCGCCATGGCTACGGCCTGACCGAGCACGTATTCGATGCTCAGGAATACGGCGTTCCGCAGCGTCGAAGGCGGCTTTTCTGCATCGGACGTCTCGGAGAAATCGACGGCTTCCTGCTCGATGACCTGAAAGCTGCTGCCGGCAAGAAGATGGTCGTCCGCGACATCTTGGATCCGGAGCGCGAGGATGACGCGGCTCTGCTCGAGAAAGGCGCGTTCTTTGCAAGGCCTTGGATGGGCAAGAAGGACGAACCGAACGGTCGCGGGATCCTTTCCATAGATGAAGTCTGCCCCACTATAGCAAGACACACTCATGAGAAGCCTGGCCCCTCGTACCAGCCCCATCCGGACGACGCTGCCACTCCGGATGCGGCGCACTACCTCACCATGGAGCAGGTGGCGAGGATCCAAGGTTTTCCGAGCGGATACGATTTCCGCCGAAAGAAGGAAAAATACGCGCGGGAGGGCTGGCCGGACAAGACGATCAACCTCATGGTCGCGAACGCCGTTCCCATGCCGATGGCGCAGAAGATCGGCAAGGTCATCTTCGACCGCCACTACGCTGCGACGCTGCCGAAGCTCGACAAAGGCTTCACGGATTTCCTCTATAAATCACGCAAGCTCGATCCCGTGACGAAGGATGGACTATCGCAGCGAGCGGTGGACAACATCCGATCCCTCGTGAACCGTGCGCTCAGACGCATCGACGGCAAGATGCAGGCTAATCCCTACATGCTCCTGCACGCCCTCGAGACCTCCGTCGCCGGCGACGGGAAGTTCTCTGATTTGACGACCCGGCTTCAGTCCGATCTCCGACAGTGTCTGCTGGAGTATCATAACTACTGCCTGCAGCGGCCGCGGTCTCAGTGGTCGCCGACGACGAAGATGCCTGAATTCCGCGAGCGGTTCCGGAAGGCCAGGAAGCCGGGGAAGTGGAAGGGCGATGCGCTTGCCCCGGCATCAACGCGACCTGTCGTTTCATGGCCGCCTGCCTATTCCGACAGCCAGCTCGATCCCGAGATGGCCGTGTTCGAGACTATCTTCCGGGAAGACTTCGCTCCCGATCCGTACGCACCCCAGCCGCTTGCAGGCGATCCCGACGAGCACTGGCGTCCCGACGGCTACGACGATCCAACGCAGGATCCGCTATACCACGAATACCTGGCAGCGCGGAAAGACGACGACTGACTTGCCTCTCTCTCCGCCGGCACGGACACTATTCCCGTAGTCGAGGAGTAGTGCATGCCCGCAGCCGAACACATCGTCGAAAGATTCCCCACCTGGTCTAGCCGCGTCCGCCGACTACTGCGGCGCGGGTCGACTGGGTCTCGCTCGGCAGTGAATACGACATCGGACACATCGTCAGGCTCTGGCAGTTCGTCATGCGGTTCCGTCTCGACTCCTTGCCGGACGACGGATCCGTCATGTGGCAGCTTGCAGATGTACTGCTCGGACGGCGTTCCGATATCGTCAGTATCCGGGAGGCGGATGTCGTGATCGATCGCCGCCATCTCAAGGACTTCCGCAATGCCATTGATTGGCTGTGGGATCACCTTGTCGACGAGCACGGAGAGCAGCGCTACTGCTTCTCCCGCGACGTCGGTGACTATGTGAGGATCGAGACCGAGCATCCGCCGATCACCGATCTCGAGGATGCCAGGCGCGCCATCGACATCATCAAGGCGCTCGATGACCTGCTGGCCGACAACGTGATCAAGATCTGGGAGGACGCGTGATGTATGTGCCGTACATATCAGCCGAAGACCATTTCGAAAGGTACGACTCGGTCCCTGCAGAGGACAAGCGGCCGCTACCTGAATGCCCCGACTACATCGCAATCGAGTTCTCGCCGCACGAAGCGATCGGCGTACCATTTGCTTCGTACAATAGTGACATCGACGACGACATCCTCAACGTCATGCGAGGCGTGCGCGATGGCCTGTTCTGCACGGACATTGCCGAGAAGCACGGCATGTCCAGAACGCACGTGGAACTGATCCAGGCAATCCTCTGTGGCGCAGAATTGGCAAACTACGGCACCAGTCCCCGCGGCTCCTTCGTAAACTTGGACTCGAAAGACATCTTCCATCGGCTACTGGGCTACTGGGAGCGCCTTCAGGCTGCCGACTACGACGAGAATGAAGCAGGAGATCCATGATGGCACCCCGCAAGCCGAAACCCGCGCCTGACACCGCCGCCGGGCCGTTCATCGAGCAGCCGACCATGAACTACATCACGAATCCTGTGATCGTCGCCCACACGACACCGCGTACTCGCGACGAGATCGCGATCCGTGATGTCGCTAGTCGGGCGATCCATGTCCTTCATCGTCGGGCACCAGTGATAGAGACAGCCGCCAGTGACGACCAGGTGCTCGGACTCCTCGAAAGCGCGGAGGCGGCAGGTCAGTCGCTCCTGCGCATACCTCTGGAAGCCTTGCGGCACATCCTGTCCGCGAGCCTTGAACTGAGCCTTGAGCTTCTCCGAGTTCCTCTCGCCGTTCGATACCGACATCTCCGTCCTCCCAGAAATCACGTAGTGATCTGAGGTGATGATTTGCGTCGTCGATGCCTGGCGCAAACGCGCCGGCGGAATCAGATGAAATGGCGAACGTAGTAGTAGACTTGATCGGCAGCCTTCTCGCCCCGCTCTCGAGCCTTCTTCCTCAGGAGCAGAACATCCGGACGCTTGTCGGCATCTGCGAAGGCGCCCCGGTAGGCCTCCTCAACATCGTCGATGCCGAACAAGGATTCATTGACCGCAAGCTCGAGCAGCGTCCTCTCCGCTGACGCAACCCTATACGGCCGCCCGTCCGCGTCCTCACGGACTTCAACACCCCACGGCAAGTCCACACCCGCCAGCCACTCCAGATCGTAATCGCCCCACTTGGCAGGCTGCGGCATCCGCTCCGGTTGGCTGAGCTGCCGGAAGCCATGCGAGTTCGCGGACGTCCATCCGCGGGCGATGGCCGACTGCATTGCTGTGACATGGGCGACCGGAAACGCCTGACAGAGATCGGCCCATCCGGCTTGCTCCGCATACGAGTCGAGCAGTTCAGCATCCCTGCCGGTCGTCGTGCGGGACTGCTGCAGCCATTCTTGAGCGCGTGCTGTCATCTTGTTCTTGATCCCAACCTCGCCGACGCGGAGCCTCTTTGCCGTGCGCTCGGAGACGTCGAGAACGGCGGCAAGCTGCGGTGCGGATAGTCCAGACGCGGAAAGCCACTTCTGGAAGTCATCCGTCGTCCATACCCGCCGTGCCATAGCCGTCTCCATCTTCGTCGATGACTACTGGGTGCCAGAAATGTGACACCCAGTCAAATGAGGATAGTGCCGACGGTTAAGGGATTGCGATCGCGGACACGGCATGCATGATCTCTGCGGGTGCTGGGGAGATCCTTATGAGATTGATGAATGCAGTAGTCGCGGTGGGGCTTGTCGCATCCGGATCCGCGCATGCCCAGTCCGCGAACATGGTTGGCTACGGCCTATCGTCATGCCGCGACATCGTGGCCACGACCATACAGGATCAGCCTCGGACACTTGAGATCATGGGATGGGTCTTCGGCTACATGTCGGGCCTGAACACCGGAATGATCATCAGCCAGAAGCAGTACCGGGATATCGGTGCGGTCGTGAAGGATGGCGCTGCCGGTGCGCTCACAGTTCCGCTGCTGCGCGCATGCAAGGACAATCCGACGAGAAACTTCGCAGACGTCGTGGGCGAGTTCTACTCGACGCTGCCGATCAGGAACTTCCATTAGCTACTGGTCGATCTCGTAGACATCGTCGGCATCGGCTTTCTCCCGGATGCCTTTGTATGATGCGTGTCTCAGCTTTCCGTCGCCAGTCCACGCTCTGTACTCGACCTCGGCGATGATCTCCGGCTTCACCCAGACCACGTCCTTTCGCTTCAGTGGCAGCGGAGGCTTCGATGTCGTCAGGACATCCATCTGCTTGCGGAGAATGGGCGCATTCCGGGCGTTGAAGCCAGTGCCAACTCCGCCGACATACACGAGGGCCTCTCCCTTCCGCGCCGCGAGCAGGAGACGGCCAATCCCGCTGGGCGCTGCGGTGCTCTTCTCATAACCGATCACGAGAAAGCCATCGCTCTGTACGCACTTGACCTTGACCCACTCGCCACCGCGCCCCGGCTTGTACGGAGCCGTACGATCCTTGCAGATGATACCTTCGAGGTCGTGAGCACACGCTGTCGCGAGTAGAGCTGCCGGATCGTCTGTCTCAATCTCCTGCGACAGCCGGATCCCGCCTGCGGCATCTTCGGGTACCAGGTCTTCGAGAAGTCGGCGCCGATCCTCCTGATCCATTGCCGAGATGTCATGCCCATCGAAGTACAGCAAGTCGAAGGCCATGTAGATGACCTCGTTGGCGATCCGCTTGCCACCACGGCCGCCGAGTGACTGCTGAAGGGCGTTGAAGTCGCTACGGCCCTGTTGGTCGAGCACGACGGCCTCACCATCGAGTATGGCCGTCCCGACGGCAAGGTCGGAAGCGGCTGCGGCGATGGTCGGAAATCTATGCGTCCAGTCATGACCGCCACGAGTGATCAGTCGCACACCGCGGCTGTCCTTGTGGAGCGCTAGCCGATACCCATCCCACTTGACCTCATAGAGCCAGTTCGGCCCCGTCGGCGGTGACGGGCGGAGCAACGCGAGGCACGGCTCGATCCTGTCCGGCATCAGATCGAAAGGCAGCGCCGGCTGCTGTGGGTCGCGAGGACGGCGGCGCTGACCGCGGAGGGCGGCATCATCCTCGGTGAGGAGCGGCGCAGATTTCGGTGGTTTACTCGGATTACGCGGACGCTTGACCATGCGTCCATGGCATCATGGATTGGTTAAATAGCAGTGAGTCGCAGGAGAAGCCGTTGACGAACAGCAAGCCGCCGTCAGGATGGGGAACTGACCCACTTACTCAGTACCTGGAAGACGCGCGCGGCAATCAGTTCGCCACCTTCGACAACAAGCGGCGGGCGATGGCCGACCTCATCGCCATCGACAGGCTATTCCTCAAGCTGCTGCACAGCGCAGTCAATCCTGACCCGAAGATCCCGATGTTCTTCCTCCTGCGTGCCCATGCCGCCTACCGCGCCGCCACGAGTGCTGTAATGGCCGGGCAGCTCTTCGAGGTGCAGGCTCTCCTCAGGTTGTGCCTGGAGCACGCGGGGTACGGTCATTTCATTGGTGGCGACATCAAGAAGTGGGAACGCTGGATGTCTCGTACGGACAGCAAGAAGACCCGCAAAGCCGTCCGTGACGAATTCACCGCTGGCGCCGTCAAAGCCTCCATAAAAGCGGCTTCAGCTCATATCGCTCAAGGGTACGAAACACTCTACGAGCAAGCCCTCGACTATGGGGCGCACCCGAACGAAACTGGCTTCTCGATGTCATCTGCTTTGCGACGGGCTGACGACAGGATCCACTTCGACACCGTCTATCTCCATTCAGACGGACTTGCACTGGACTTCTCTCTGAGGACGACAGCGCAGGTGGGTCTGTGCGTCCTCCGGATCGGACAGCTCATCTACCCGACCCGCTACGAGCTTCAGGGCATCCGTCACGATCTCGACGTCATCAGGCAGCGGTACTAGCGGACTGGCCGATCCTTCGCGATCCCATACCTGTTGCCAATCACCCCGCCTATCAGAGCGAAGATGACGGCTGCCGGCACGCCCGCCGCGCCGCCCATCGCGGCGATGCCTACGCCTCCGATCATGAGACCGAGCACGGCTCCTGCCACAACCCCGATGACTGACCATCTCGTTTCCGCAGGACGGGCCTTGGCCGCAGCCGTGAACTTCTGAGCACCTGATGCTAGCTTCTGCTTCATTTTGCTTTCCACCCCTTCAGGAACTGCGCGAAGAACGACTTGATGTTGTCGTTGACATAGGGGGCCATCTCCCGAACCACGTTCTGCTCACCATACCCGGAAGCGATCATCGGATGCTCCCAGAGCACTAGATCACCGCCCCGGGGCACGGACTCAGGATTGTCGGGTCTCGCATCCTGCTCAATGGCGTTGCTGTAGAATCTCCGCGCTTCCAAGTTTACGTGGACTGCTGTCAGCCCTCCCGCGCCAGTCGTTGCGAGCGTCTCCAGTTCTAGGATGAGAGGCGTTCCGAGCTTTCCGGCGTTCAGATACATCTGGAAGGAATTCTCGTCCTTGCTGATGCGATGAGGTATTTCCGAATTCTCCGCCAGATAGTTGAATTCTGCGCTGGCGCTTTGACAGATGGCATCCGCTATAGCCTTGTGCTGTGAGTTCGGCTCGCAGCGCAGCAAAATACCTGTCCACCCCTTGAACTGCTTGATGATGAACGCGCGCTCTTCGTCGTCCTCTTGCGCGAATGCTGTCGATAAAGTGGACGCTACCAGCACGGCAGCCAGTACGATTGCTCTCATGATCCCTCAACCCTTGCGTCGGCAGACAGTACTGAGAGGCCACTTTCCCGACAAGCCGAATCCTGCCGGCGTTTGCGCGGGGCACCGATAGCCCGCACCATTCTCTCAGGCACCAAAGTACAGGGAGGGTGATATGAGCATTGTTGAGTGGCAGTCGGTTGATGAGGACAGGCTGACTGGGTTCGTCGGTCAAGAGCACGTCTTCGATATCATGCCATGGGCAGAGGAAGCCAATCGGTGGCCGTGGCAGTTGCAGATTAGGAGCGACCTCTTCTGCCAAGGCGAGTACGTGCGGGCGGCCAGGACGCAAGAGGAAGCCAAGCTTCTCGCCGAAGATCTGACTCGTTATGCCTTCGTCGCTTTGAACGTCGTCCCTGCCGATCCCGACGTCGCGGCCGCCTTTTTCGTTCCCCGAGATGATCCGGAACGGAAATCCGGAGACGAAATGATCCGGTCTCGACACAACTGGCTTCGCGAAACTGGATGGTACGATCCGACAGTCTGACCCCCACAAGCCGCCTCCGGGCGGCTTTTCCATGCCCGTCGATTCCTGCCGGCGCTTGCGCCGCGCACGGCCAGCGCACACCATTCTTCTGGCACCTGAACGAGGAGGATGTGATGCCGGTGATTTTGGAACTGGAAGAATACGAGGCAGACCTCGTCGTGGCCGCACTCATGGAAGGCCGTATCCGGCTGATGAAGGAGTGGGGAGAGCGCTGGAGATCACCGGATCGCAGCCCCTTTGAAGACGACCTTGCTCACAACGATGCCGACATCGTGGCAGTCGCTGAAATCCGGGAGCGTCTCAAGGAAGGCATCATGTGGCAACGCTTCTGCCAGGAGAGGTCTGCAGATCCTGAAAAGAGGGTCAGCGTCGCATGGCACCATGAACACGGTTGGCTGCCTTCCGCCGACTTCATCGAGAAGCCGATGAGTGCGCTCTCGATCAGGATCAGATGTCGCCCGGCACCTGGACTACGCTGCCTGAGGATGCCGAGGACTGGATGTTCGACATCACGGATCCCAAGGACAAGATCGTCGTCGCTGCCGCCGACGGCAGCCTTCACTTCACGCGAGCATGTAACCGCAGAATTCGGCTACGACGTCGAGGAAATCGATCTGCAGAATGCGAAGGGTGCCGCGAGAGCCGGAGCTTCGCGGACCGTACACCGTCTCCGAAGGTGCCGGTGAGATGGGGCCAACACATCAGCAAGATCGTCAAGGCGCTGCAGAACAAGTCGGTGATGGATGCGATCATGAAGATGGTCGGACAAGAAGTAACATGATCATTCGATCGTATTCTTGCTACTAAAAAAACTCATGCAAAAGTCCGTTATGACCGAAATAACACAATGAGAAAAAACGCCTATCAAACCCACAGAATCAACGGAAAAGCTGTTGACGCAGAACGAGACATCCGGCCTTTCTGTACGCGTACTCAACGCACAGAGAGGCTAGTACCGTGTACCTTTGCGACTTCCTGACCATCGATGGAGAACGGTTCTTCATCAGCGCCAACACCCGCACGAAGCAGTTGCGCTTCGAGCACGTCTCGAACGAAGAGTTCGAGAAGTTCGTCCTCGCGCTCATCGCACCGATCGAAGGCGAGTCCGCCTCGATGATGGAATTGGAGGTGTCGGCATGAGCACCGTCAGTTACCGTCTCCCGATGCCTTTGGTCGATGTCAACCAAGCTTTTGCGAACGTCGCCGAACTGGAGGACGTGCTGGTATCGCTCCACAAGCGCGCGATGTGGTTCCTGTCGACCCGCAGCTCGGTCGAAGTCGATGAGGAATATGCTGACCTCGGCGTCTACGTCTGGAGCGTGAAGGTCGACGAGGAATTCGTCACACACGTTGAACTCGCTGAGCGCCGTCACGCAATCTCGCACTATCCGGAGGATGCGCTCTGGTTGGCGTTCGATGGTGTCTGGACGCTTCGTCGTGTCGAGGAAGCGATGAACTCCGACAACTGGATCGCGTCCTTCCTTGCTCTAGGCGTCGACCAATACCTCGGGAAGTTTACGGGAGGGGGTCTGCATTGATTCCCGATCCAACGCTGGACGCCATCTGCGCGGCAAACAGTGCACTTCTCTTACGGCTGGAGACGATTTCTCAAGCCGAAATGAGTACGCAGTTCCCAGCCGACTTGGAACTCGTCATGACGTTTGGACATGACGATGAGGTATGGACGCTTCACATTGTGCCGAAGAATGGCGCGCGCTTCCACAATGCCGTGGTCTACCATTGCGGCGTGCCCGACAACGTCTTCAACGTCGGAGATATCGCAGCGTATCTCACAACCCCGGCTTGGTCGGAGACTTTGATCCGCATGAGCCAGGACTACGATGCCTTTCATGGTCCGAACCCGGTGAAGCTCGACTGACCTCTGAAGCCCCCGATTTCCCGGGAGCTTCATTTTTCTCGTGATGTCATCTCGAATCTTGGAGACGGCCAGGCAGCGCTCTCTCCAGACACTGATCTGAGACGAGCCAGAATGCTCGCTAAACCTCCGACATCAGAAGCCGCCACCATGTCCTACTCGGGCACGGTTAGGCGCGCGCTGTCGTCTGGGAACGTCTCCTCAGTCCGGTTTCCGTCAACACTGAGACCGGCAGCTTCACGGTCGTTGTGAAGGATCGCGCAAATCTCTGCGATGCTGTCGGGGCACAGCCTGGAACCCCTCGTTCTACGGTATGTACGCCAAGTCAACCAAAGAGGCCGCCTCCAAGAGACAGCCTATTTGGTGGCGCCACGTTTGATCTCAAACCCTTGAAACCATGAACTGCCTTGGAAAGCTTGCCCTAAGGGAAATCTATCAGGCGTGGGGTCCATCTCCACGTCAATATCATCCTTGCCGGCTGCGGATGATGCAAGCGCATCGCTCCAAAATCTATTGCTCATGCCATCGGCTCGTATTCGGAAATGCCAGGACCAGCGGCAATTTCTTCATTTCCGATAAGGAAACTTACCGGAACCCAGTTCTCAGAGCAGCAATACGAGCCTTTTGTATGGAACGCTCGTAAGGTTCAAGATGCCGTCAGCAAATGCCTAAAGACCCACGTATCGAGCAGCTCGTCCAGGACGCGCGACGGATCGCAAGGAAGGCGGGCAGGGAGGTCGATGCCATCGACCTGATGAACCTCGTTCCGCCGATGCTGCCTCTGCGGGGAGGAGAGCGGCGCTCCGTCTGCCTACATGAGGCAGGACATGCGGTCGTAGGCCTCGCTCTCGAGGTCGGCGACATCGAGATGATTGTGGTGCCGAAGGAAGCGGGACACATGGACAGCACTTCCGGTCACGTGCAGTGGATCAGGCCGAGGGGGCATAACCGCAGCAGGGAGTCGTACCTGGACGAGATCTGCATGCTGCTGGCTGGAATGGCGGCGGAGCGCGTCCATCTCGGCACGGAGTATGACGGCTCCGGCGGCCTCATGGGATCCGATCTCCAGCAGGCGGTCGATCTCGCCACGCTGATGTTCGTGAGCCTCGGCCTCGAGGCCCTGCAGTTCAATGAAGTCACGACAGCGGCTGAACTCGAGGAGTTGCGAAGGTCGGATCCTGTACTCCGCCGCCGTATCGAGCGGCTTCTGGAGGATCAGCTCGCACGCGCCGAGGCGATCATCCGGGAACGGGAGGACCTGATGGAAGCGCTTGTGGCTGTCATGCTAGATCGTGAAGTTGTTATGGGGCGCGAGGTGCTACGGCTGTTCCGCGGCGACTCAGGCACTGCCTCGGCGACGTGACAGCGGGTTGCTTCTCGGGTGGACGAGGATGCCTTCGCGCCTCGTCCACTACCAGACCTTCATCACCTGCTACTCGACCATCGATGAAATGCCGCTGGCGTGGCCCCCGCTGCAGTCGCATTGCGTAGGAGGCTCGGCGTCACGGAAGCCGGGGTTTAGATGAGCAGGCGTTGGCGATCTTCGTCCACAGCCCCACGATGCCTTTCTGGTCGAGGTCTCTGATGCGTGTAACAAAGTCAGGAGGCTTTTTCTTATCCGTCTTTCTTCGTCGGGCCTCTATCACGGAAGGACGCCTCAACTCAGACGGCAGCTTCGCTGCGTGACGGTTCGATGATGCCGAACTCGGCCTGCAGAGGAGGGGCCTCAACCCTGATCCGGGCCTCGCCAGGCCACAGCATCGCCTCCATGTCCCATGTCACTCCTGTCATTGCCGCGTACATCGCCAGTCCGACCGCCTGCGCCAGCCTTGCCGGAACGGCGTTGCCGATCTGGTCCGCGGTCGCCTGCTTGCCGCCCGCAAACTCCCAGTGATCCGGGAAATCCTGAAGTCGTGCGCGCATCCGGGCAGTGAGCGCGGGCATGAAACCCGGCTTAGCAGCTTCCTCCGCTGTCGGAGCCCTCTCAGGCAGCCCCGCGATATCGACGCACTTTCTCGCCCAGCGTGCAGCTTCCTTCTCCCGCGGCGTCCCGCGGCGCGTCACTATGGTGGATGCAAGCACGCCCCGTACGACGACGTTGCCCTCCCTGTCGAAAACAGGCTGCTCGCGACGCGCGCGGGCCCACTCGTAGGCTCCCGTCCAACCGTTCTCCGCCATCAGATCGACGAGAGCGTCGCCGATGTTCGTTCTGCGGTTCGGGAAGGCGGGCGGCATCCTGAATGCTCCCATCAGATCCTTCCGGAGGCCGACGATGAGGACGCGGCTGCGCTCCTGGGCGATCCCATAGTCCTCGGCTTTCATCCGGTGGATGTCGACGTGGTATCCCGCCTTGCGGTACCGTCGGAGGATGTCGGCGACGTGATCGGCGTGCCGGGCGTGCAGGAACCCGTCCACATTCTCCCATACGAATGCCTTCGGCCGGACCTCCATCACTACCCTGACGCCTTCGAGCATCAGATCGCGCGGATCTTCCTTCCCAAGTCCTTCGCCATCGGACGAGTAGGGCTGGCAGGGCAGACCTCCCGTCACGAGCGCGATTTTCTGGTTCCGGTATGACCGGAAGTCGATCTTCCGGATGTCCTTCTCGATCACGGGCCAGTCCGGCCGATTGCGGCGGAGGGTGGCCGCCGCATGCTTGTCGCACTCGAACAGAGCCATGTGACGGAAGCCCGCCTTCTCGAGGCCGATGGCCATGCCTCCCGCTCCGGCGCAGAGCTCGAGGACGCGCAGATGATCGTAGGCGGGAGGCAGCGCGGCTAGCGCCGGCCCTTTGTCGCGGTCAGCGCCAGTCGGCAGCGGATACCCCGTCAACCTCTGCAGCGCCGCGAGGGTGCTGCTGTCGGACCGTGGTCCAACACAGCCTTCAGGGTAGTGTTCGACACATCCGAAGCGGCCCTCGGCGATGCGGACAAGAGCCTGGTAGGCAGACGGCATGACGCTGCGGTGCGAGCCTGCCCTGATGCCCTCGAGCGATGTCATGCGGTCGCCGAAGAGCGCCTGGAACTCCTTCAGAAGCGCTGCCGCCTCCAGGCGGATTGCTTCAGACTGTGCTACCTCGTTCAGCCGCCGCGGGGCATAGTTGATTAGCTGTGCCCATAGGATTCGCACCTTTTCCTGGAATGCGGAAGCGTGGTCGGTGCTGCGGGCGCGAGCCGCTGCGGCGACCATCCGGCTGTGCTTCTTACTGAGGACCTGGCGGGGTGTCAGCTTCGCTTCGCGCAGGCGTTTCCTGACCGCAGCAATCTCTCGGTCATCGATCCTGGCGCCTATGTCCATGCGCTCGAGAATTTCACGGCGCGCTTCCGGTTCGGCCGCGACCAGGGCCTTCATGACCGGAAACGATACACGGGCCTTTGTCAGAGCGGGTTCGCACCCTCTGAGGACCTTGCCGAAGCGGACGTAGGTGTTGAGTTCGGATACGGGCAGGTTGCACGAAACGCGCAGGAATTCCCGCGCCTCCCGCTCGGTTACCACTTCAAGCAGTTTCTCGACTTCCACCGCCATCTCGAGGATTCGACTCGTCATCTGCTTCTGGAGCGCGACGATGCGCTTCTTCGTCGCCGCCAGTGCCTCCGCCTCAGGATTCATGCTGCCCTCATGATGTGTCGAAATCGGTCATCACCCGATACCGGTGCATCTCTTAAGGGCCCGGGAAGGGATTCGCTCAAATGCGATCGATCAACGAAATCATAGCGATGAGACGTCTGCTTAACCTGGTCGAAGGGACTCATGCCGATAATCCGGCAGTAACCGAACAGATTGGTAGACATCATGGAACACTCGTCGGCGCCACTTGAGGGGATCGCTGTCATCGTCGTGGACGCTCCGTCGGAGACGCCGCGCATCGAGAAGGCGCTCTCCCAGGCAGGCGCCGCCGTTTTCATCGCTGATGGAGTCGAGGCCTGCCGTGCCATTCTCGAGAAGATCCAACCCCATTTCGCTGTCATCGATCCCGAAGAGGCTGGTGGAAGGGGACCTCAGAGTGCTGCCTGGATGCTCTTCGGCCACCCTGAGATCCGCACCATCGTATATTCCTCCGCTCCTCAGTCTGGCTTGGACGGAAAGCCTCTATGGCTGATCTTCAAGGACCGCCCGGTCGCGGACGTGGTCGACGCGGTGCTCGCTCGCGTCCGGGACCCGGACTGGCTGAAGAAGGGTGGGGACGACATGAGACCACCGTTGTGAGGTCGAAGCCTTGAGAGGCGAAACTCCTGACGAAGGCCTGATCGCCGCCGGGATCGACGCATCCCGCCAGCACACCGGCGGGCTGGCGGGACAACTGGGCTATCGTTTCCAGACGCTCGTCGTAGTGCGGGACATTCTCGAATGCGCAGCAGACAATTCCGGCGACAATCCGCTGTTCATCCAGGAAGCGAGGGATTCCTTCACCGACGATCTACACGTCATCTGGAGTCCCGATGCTCGGAACCACTCTCAGATCAAGGCCGTGAAGGACCTGTCCTGGGAGGCGGATCTGGTTCGGCAGTTCAAGGACGAGCACCGGAGGTATCCGCGCGCGAACCTATACCTCGTGGTCGATGCTGAGAGCACGAGAAAGTCCATGGCCGCCAACAGGCACCACCACGAGCTCGGATACGTGGTTGTCGAGTGTGTCGACAGAGGGTGGATTCACTGTCCGCACCTGAACCTCGCGATCTGCAGGTGGCTCGGGCAGCTAAGTCTGATGCCAGCACATCCGACCCGCAACGCGGCGATGTGGAACCACATCTATTCGACCTGGGTGAACATCTTCGGCGGCGGTACCGCACACATCAAGAAGCTCTTCGCCGAGATCAGCAGGACGTCGGGATACACGATCTCGTCCCTGAAGCCGACGACGCGCGCGATAGACCAAATCGTCGCCGGGCTGCGGGATGCGGTAAAGGGCTTGGAGTTCGCAGCCGACGGCTACACGATTGTCGCCACGACGCAGCGAGGCCGCGTCCTTGTACCGATCCCCGTCGATTGGGCGAGGATCGACTCGGAATTCTGGACCAGTTACCCTACCGATCCATGGGCATTCCTGGATACGTTTGGAGGATTTAAGAGTGACATCGATGATGAGCTCGACGACGACTGGTAAGGTTCTGCGAGATCCGGCGTCGGGCCGCCTGGAACTTCACAACGCCATCAAGGAATCGCTGCCGGATGTGCACCGGAAGGTCTTGAAGGCGGTATCCGGATGCAAGCGGATCTACCTGGTGGGCAATGGATACGACTTCGACGAGTTCTCGGCGCGACTAGCCAGATCGCTTGGCGATGTCCTCTCCGGGGCTGCGTGTCTCTGGATGAAGCCAATGCCGCATCCGTTTCCAAACGGATGGCGCTCCTTTCTTGTTGCGCAGGAGATGGTCGAGCCGACCGCTGGCGACGAAACGGCCCTGGTGCTTGGCCAGTCGGTCGTCGCAGACGAGTTCGAACTTGTCACAGCGGCCGGGCGGGTCTGGGAAGGCGCCGCATTCGAACGGGTGGTGATCGCGGGCGCAATGATCGAGCGGAAGGTCGGAAAGAACCTGGCAGCGCATTTCCAATCGCACCTGTCCGTCGAGGTACAGTTTGCGCCGCACGAGGTCTCGGACGAAGATCTGTCCGAGGTACGCGACCGAGTTCTGGAAACCCTGGACGACCGACCTGTGAAGCTGATCCCGCCGATGTTGAAGTGGATGATGCGGCGTGAGTTCGGCCCTCGGCCGGGAAACGATTCGGCTCCTCAGGTCTCCGCTCCGCCTCGACGCCCGGGTCGATGACGGCGGCCAACGGATCGCCAGCCCACCGCCGCGAAGATACATGAACTTCATCCAGGACGTCGGCAGGGGCAGGATCCGAGGGGTTGAACTCCGAGGGCTTCTGTTCGATCAGCCTGTCCGGATCTGAAGACGCACGGCCGGATGTCATGATAATCGGACCGCATCCGCTCCCGCCTGATGAAGGTCAGCGGTCCTTCTGCTCCCGCATAAACATGATGATCAACAGTGCCAGCACTGAGCAGGAGGCCAGAAAGACGTCAGCCCCGGTTTGAAGCCGGGCTTCGAAGCCTCCTCGGCAGTCGGAGCGCGCTCCGGCAGTCCGGCGATGTCCACCCCCTTGCATTCCCAGCGCGCTGCCTCCTTCTCGCGAGGGCTGCCGCGTCTCGTGACGATCGTCGACGCCGTTGCACCGTTGCCTGCGAACTTCCCGTGCCTGTCGAACGCAGGCTGTTCCCTTCGCTCGCTCGCCCAATCGTGCGCGCCGGTCCAGCCGTTCGCCGCCATCAGGTCCACGAGGACATCGCCGATGTTTGCCCTGCGCTCCGGGAACGCCGGAGGCATCCGGAACGCTACGGCAAGATCCTCACGCATCCCGACGATGATGAGACGCTTCCGGTCCTGCGCGATCCCGAAGTCAAGCGCATTGGCCCGATGGATCTCCACCTGGTAGCCGATCCGCCGGAAGCCACGGAGAACGCCGACGCGGGTATGCGTCCGGCTACATTCCCTGCGGCAGGCCCAACTGGTTAAAGAACGCGGCATTCCTCTGGGACGCCGCCTGAAGGAGGCCGTCGAAGTCGATCACCTCGATGTATGCCATGATGTTCGGGTTCGGGTTCCATCCGAAGTAGCTGAGGCCGTCTGGCGCCGCATGAAGGGATGCGTATTCGCAGCGCTCCTTCACGCTCTCCGTCAGGTCCGCGAGGACGTAGATGTATGCCGGCAGTTCCGAAGGACTCTTGAGGTGCCTGCCCAGGCCGTTCACCTTCGAACCCGCGCGAATCTTTCGGAGGTACCCGAGCGCCTGCTCCAGCGGATCCTTCTTTTCGCCGGCCCTGAACCCGTCGCGCATCGGCCGCTTGATCTCCACGATGGTGATGGCGGCCTGAACCGCGCTGTCGTTGTCGCCGAACAGATGGGGGTTGTCGTAGATGTTGAGCCCGACGATGTCAGTCTCCTCGCCACCTCCGGCCTCGGTGAAGGGAATCCTGCTGAGCGAGACCTCGGACCCCAGGTAGTGCTGATGAAAAGCGAGACGTTCGTCGAGTAGCCACAGGTTGCTCGCACGCAGGTGGTCGAGATCCTCGCTGGTCGTGCTCATCGGCATGATGAGATTGTGAAGCACCGCCTCCCGCTCGTAGGTACCGTCCGGACGCACCTTGCTCGACGCCTTTAAAAGGTCCAGGACGACGCGACGATGAGCGACGTAGGCCGCCAGGTCCGACTGCTTCACACTCTGGAGCTTCTCCATGTAGCGTGCGACACGGTCCGAATAGTCCTTGAAGTCGTCACCGAGCTTCGGGTTCAGCAGTTCGCTTCCTTCGGTGAGAAGGACCTGCTCCACCTGAAACTTCTTGGCGTGGAGAATCCTGTCGAGCGCCGCATCGTTTGTCGACGCGTCGACGAACGGGACGTCGTCGAAGTGCTTGATGATCGGCAGGTAGTGCGGCGCCTTCGACCTTACGAAGTGCTCCACGCGCTTCTTTCCGGCGTCGAGATTGTTCTGTAGCGCCTCTCCGAGAAACGCCTCGATAAGCGGACGCGCCGCATCGCGGATATCCTTTCGTGAAATCTCGGTTTCGGCGAAAAGACCTTCGGGACCGTCGTCGATGTTCAAAGTTGTCCGCTCGGCAGAGACGCGCTCGTCCAAGAAGCTGCTGAAGACGTATGCCGCATATCTGAAGGACCCGGACCCATCCGCGATGCTTGACGAAAGCCCAGGAAGTTCGAGGGTCTCCTCCAGCACGAGCCGCTGGCCTGCGCAGTATGCGACGACGTGCTTGCGGTCCTGCCGAAGCCGGAACTTCACGTGGGTGATTTCGAACCCGACACCTTTGACCTCGAAGTCCTGTCGCAAGGACTCGGCGTGCATGTGCTCGTCGAACAGATCGTTGAGGTCGATGGTCTCCTCAGCGTCGTCGTCGACCACCAGGATCTTCGGCACGCCGCCATCCCTCACGAAGTACCAGAGCATATGCTCCAGCAGACGGATCGCGACCCCTCGGGCGGAACTCTCGACGGCGGACGCGTAGTCTTTGCGGAACTCGCGGAGACGGACACGTGTTTCCGGTTCCGACCGTGTCAAGTCGGCTTTCTTGTCTCCACCGGACACCTCCGCTTCGGTCGAGAACCGGAAGCTTCTCCGTCCCATGCCGCTCGCGTCCGGGAACGTGCTGTCGACTTCCGCGTCGCGGAAGGCCTTCAGCCAGGTAAGCCTGCCGATCCCCTTGCACCCCTTGTCGCCCTTCAGCGTGAAGTCGAGCCGCTTGAAGGATTCCCAGTTTCGGTCGTTGAAGCCGATCCCGTTGTCGACGACGTCGAAGCCGCTGATCGGTTTGAGGTGCCGGTCCGAATCCCACGCGAGTTCGGCCTGCTCGCTTCGCCGACGTATGGCGACGGTGACGGTTCCCCGGTTCGAGACGTCCCTAGGGGATCCGAAGCGTTCCTCGATCGCATGCACCGAATTGACCACGGCTTCGAAAAGCGGGATCAGGCCGTTCTTCCTCGGCAGGGTGAGGTTCCCAAGGCGCCCCTGTAGATTGGTGTCCATTGCCGTGACGATCTCCCCGTTGGCCCTTGATAGATGCGAAACGGATTCTGGGAAAGAGGGCCGAGGTGTGCTCGCTGCGTGTCGGGCTTCATTATCGCCGGGCATGGGATGCATTTCCACACCCGGCAGGGCGCGTGCTCGGCATGAGGACGTGCAGTTCATCGAGGCGGCTCCAGTATTTCCTGGAATAAGGGTCGATCGTCGCGGTGCTGGCGGCAAGCCCCCCGGGATTCGTGTCCGTGCGGCTCGACCCGATGCCGACGGAAGTCGGTTTGACGAATTTCCGCACGCACGACCCTGTGCTGGCCAGGCTCCACCCGGCTGCCATTTTCGCGATCGACCCCCAAGGCACCCACCGATATGTCTGCACTCCGAATGTGCGCGAAGGGGTGGAGTACTTCACCAAGCATCCTCTCCGCTTCGAGAACATTCGTCCGAAGCGCGCCCTCGAGCGTATGCCGTCGACGTTCTGCCGCGATGTCGAGTTGATGTCTCCGGAAGAATTCGCAGAAGATCGCGTCCTCAAGGAGGTGATCAACCGCTTCGGCAATCATTGGGTCGTCGGTGCCGTGACACAGGAGCCTACGGGGCATCTGATCATGTTCGACATCCAACGCAGGATCGGCATGGACCACTTCAGCGACAAAGAGATCGATCGGTTGAACATGCTGAAGCCCGACCTCGTGCGATCCGTCTACCTGGCCTCAAGGCTGGCGTTCTCGGAAGCCCGGACAGTCACCAGCACCATGGAGGCCATCGGACTGCCATCCGCTGTTCTTGATCCGGGTGGCCGGGTGCTCTCAGCCAATGAAGGGTTCGAGGCGCTTGCTCCAAGGATCGTGACAGGTGCCCGGGATCGGGTCATCGTGGCGTTGCCCGCAATGCAGGCGCAGCTTTCCGATGCGCTGCGCCGTCTGGATGCCATGGACAAGCCGGAAGTGCAGTCCCTGCCGTTGCCTTCAGCAGATGGAGGGACAGCCCTGATCCTTCACCTGCTTCCCGTAAGACGAGCCGCCAGAGACATCTTCTCGCGGAGCCTCGCCATCCTGATCGTGACCGGGATAGGCACCGTCGGACCGCCGGACATGCGGGTCCTGTCCGGGCTTTTGATCTCTCGCCAGCAGAGGTGAGGGTGGCGCGAGCACTTCTTGGGGGTGGGTCCGCACCCGAAGTCGCCATGGAGCTCGGCATCGGCACCGAGACGGCTCGTACCCACTTCAAGAACATTCTGAGGAAGACGGGAACGCGCCGACAGGTGGAGCTGGTCTCACTCCTGCTGGGAATGAACGCGCCTATCCGTCAGCCCGGTACGTGATCTCCGCTGCACACTACAAGAGCGGACTTCCGCGCTGAAGTCCAAGCCACCTAACTCCGCGACACGTACTTCTTCCAATCGTGTTCTTCCTTGAACCCGAGAACCTCCCGGGCCTTGCGATTGGAAATTGGCGCTTCGAAGTCATCGAGTTCTTCAAGCACCGGCGTTTCGGGTGCCCACTGCTTCAGGAATTCCCGTGTCGGCTCCCATGCGGTGATCGTATCGTTGACCGCATTGAAGACCTGGAAGCCGAGGCCGTCCTTCTCCACGCAGAGGTGAACGATCTGCCCGAGGTCGCGGGCGTCGATGTAGCTCCAGGCGTTGCGCTTTCGCGATGGCGGGTCCGCGAGGAACTTCGGGAACTTCTCGTACTCGTGAGGCTCGATGACATTGCCGATCCTGAGCGCATAGATGTCAGCGCCTGACCGCATGGCGAAGGCTCGGGCAGTCTTCTCGTTGACGACCTTCGAGAGGCCATAGCTGTCCATCGGATCGACGTCATAATCTTCCGTCAGGGGGAAGGAATGATAGTCCTTGTCTCCTTCCGCGAAGCAGACCCCGTAGGTGGTCTCGCTGGAGGCGATCACGATCTTGCGGATGCCGAGCTTCACGGCTGCCTCGATCACGTTGTAGGTCGAGATCGTGTTGGCAGCGAAGGTCGCGTTGTCAGGGCGGATCAGGATTCGCGGCACCGCTGCAAAATGCACGACGGCGTCCACCGGAGCCGGGCCCAATCCTGTTTCCAATCCGGCAAAGTCGAAATGCATCGACAATGCGTTGAAGGTCTCGCCGCTGTCGGTGAGATCGGCATGGATCGTGTTGATCCCCGGCTCATCTGATGGCACGAGATCGATATTCAGAACCTGATGCCCTTTCGAAGTCAGGTAGGGCAGGACGTGGCGACCTGCCTTCCCGCTCCCTCCGGTGAAAACGATCCGCTTCCCCATGATCTACTTCCTCGTTAAAATACTCATGGCCCCGCTCTCTGGCAGCCTCCATCAATTCAGTGCAGCGACAGAATAAGACGTCTACACGGTTGGATATCGTCTATCGTAGCACGCCCGAGGCAAGGGCACGTTGGATGGCCCGGACATCCGTGCCCTTCTTGAGTGTTTTCTGGATCGGTTGGTCGGTCCCGGAGACCCAGATCTTCAGCTCCGCGTCGAGATCGAAGGTTCCGGCCGTCTCCACCGAGAAGCGAGTGACCGCCTTGAAAGGGATCGACACGTAGTCGACCTTGCTTCCGGTCATCCCTTGGATGTCGACCATTATGATCCTGTACTGGGTGAACACGAAGAAGTCACGGATCAGCTTGAAGGCAAGCTGAACCTGCTCTCCGTCGATGAGCACTCCGTTGAGGCGCTTTTCCAGTTCTTTGGGATCCACGGTGCTTCCGTGTCCCAGAATGCCGTCGAGAAGACCCATTTATGAAATCCTAATTTTTGCGCACAGACGGTCCAACCGGGCGCGGGAGCCCGTGCGCTTCGGGAGGATTTAGCGCGGCACCCGGATCCAGCAATGCTTGCTACCGCCGATGCCGCGCACGGTGCCGAACGCGATACCTCACGGGTGAGAGTTCGCAAATTGACCGTGCGTCGAACCCGGCTCAGTCTTCCATCAAGAAGACGGGGACGAATGCGTGAGTGTTTCGAAGATCGCGGTTCTTATTGCCGCAGCCGCACTTGCGCCCGCATGGGCGGCACTGGCCGACATGCCCACGGCAACGAGCATGCCTGTCGGCGCTGGCGCCACGCAGCCCATCGGGCACTACGACCTGTGCATCAAGGATCCTGAAGAGTGCAGGAAGCTGTCGCCCCCGGAAGCAGCGCGCGATCCTTCTGAGGCCGAGTGGGCGGCGGTCGGGGAGGTGAATTCCTCGATCAACGCCAGGATACGCCAAAAGCCCGACAGGCAGATGCACGGGGTCGATGAGCTCTGGAGCTACCCCACCGTGGAAGGTGACTGCGAGGACTTCGCGCTCCTCAAGCGCCGTGAACTCGCAGAGAAGGGCTGGTCGCTCTCGGATCTCCTGCTGACGACGGTTCGCAAGCCCGACGGCGAGGGGCATGCGGTGCTGACCGTCCGCACGGCCCGGGGCGACTTCGTCCTCGACAATCTCGACGGCAGGGTGCGACCCTGGAACGAGATCCACTATACCTTCGTCAAGCGCCAGTCGTCGACGAACTCTGGGCGCTGGGTTGCCATCGAGGCTGGGAAAGACGTCCCCGTAGGCTCGGTGCGCTGAAGTCGTGCACTATACGGGCTAGTTGATCTTCGCCGTAGCGCCGCTGACGAAGACGGGACTTCCGGCCGAGGAATCGAAGCGAACGGAGATACGTGAAGGCCGACCCATATCTGCTCCTTGCAGGATGGTCAGTTCGCCCTGATTCAGTATGCGCTGATCCCGCAGCATACCGGCCAGAGCCGCCGCAGCCGCGCCAGTCGCCGGATCCTCGATGACTCCCCCTGAGGCGAAGGCGTTCCTCGCGTGGAACAGGTGCTCGGACTCGCGCCAGACGAGCGCTACGGTGACAAGGCCGTGGCGACGCATGAATGCTCGACCCTTCTCGAGATCGTAGCTCATGTTGCTCAGGCGCGCGCGAGTGTCCAAAGCGAGAAGCAGATGCTCGGCTCCGGCATTCATCAGCCGTGGCGGCAGGTCACGATCCAGTGCTTCTGCCGGATACCCGAAAAGCGCGATTGCTTCTTCGACAAGCGTGCCCGGAGCAGGTGCATTGCGGGTCGGCAACGAGCGAAGGGTGGAATGACCTGTCCCCTCCTTCACGAATGCTTCCACTTCGATTTCGCCTCCGGACAGGGAGAGCTGGTAGAGTCCAGTTCCTATCTCCTCCGCCATGACCGCTCCCAAGGCGATCGTCGCATGACCGCAGAAGGGAACCTCGCTCTCGGGGGAGAAGTAGCGGGTCAGCCAGCGTCCTCCAGACGGTGCTGTGAACGCCGTTTCCGAGTATCCAACTTCGGCTGCAATACGCTGCATGGTCTCCCGATCCGGCAGCGTGTCCGCAAGGACGACACCTGCTGGATTTCCACCCGAACCCTTTTCCGTGAACGCTGTAACTTTGTGAATCCGCATGGGCCGCTCCCTGTTGTCGGGCACATGTTACCCGCTTATCGTTCTGCTGTACCCACCGGTCGTTAGGTGTGCGGATTCAATATAACTAGATTCGTTAAGTGGACATATCGAAAGACCTTACATGACGAAGCACATCCTCGATTACGCGGACAAGGCGATCATCGACCTCCTGCTGGACGACTCCCGGGTCAGCCTGCGGACGATCGGCGCGCAGATTGGCATGACTGCCCCTGCAGTTCGCGACCGGATCCTCAGGATGGAGGACGTGGGAATCATCGAGGGCTTCACCATCCGGTTGAACACTCGAGCCCTTGGTTTCCACCTGGAGGCTGTTCTTCGGGTAGAGCCGTTACCAGGCAAGCTTCGAGCGGTGGAGAAGGTCCTGCAGGACATGCCTGAGATCGTCGATTGCTCCGTCGTCACAGGAGAAGACTGCTTCGTCGCCAGGCTCCTCATGCGGGAGATCGGAGAGCTCGACAGGCTTCTCGGCCCGCTGCACGACGTCGCCCGGACGAAGACCAGCATCGTGCATCGCCAGCCAGTGCCGCCCCGCCGCCCTCCGGTCTAGCGATGGGTGACCTTCGAGCTCCTGTAGCTGAGCGCTGATGTTGACACGCCTCAGTTCGCCACGATCACCTCCGCAACTGCACTTGCAAGCACTTGGTCGCTATCCTTGGGGTAACCAGGAAGCGTGATGGCGACGGCGCGGCCTGCAACGGTCGCGGGCGTAGCGCTTGTAAACCATATCCTTGCCCATTTCCTCGCCGAGAGCCTTCGTCTGCACCGTGGTGGAGAGGAACTTCTCGAAGGCGCTCGCTTCGCGTCCCGAGTATGCCGTGGTGCAGCCTTCCACCTGTTTGCCAGCCGTTCCGGCTTTGGAGACGACGACGGCTTCGAAAGACTCGCCTTCACCGTTCCTGACCAGCCAGCCTTCGATGGAGGTCGGTTCGCCGACGGGCGTGAACGCCATGGCCATGTCGGCTGCAATCGGTTTCCATTCCTCCCACTTCGCCTTGTCGACCGTCTTGGTTAAGCTCGGTCCATCCTGAAGGCAGTCCGACATGAACTTGCCTGCCGCATGATTCGAGGCACGAACGTCCGAGGGTGATCCCACCAAGGTGATTGAGACAAGGGAGGGCAGGAGGGATCGCATTGTTTCTCCGGACACCTCGCAAGATTCGTCGGGAGCGCAGACAGTGGGAACTACGTACGCAGCAGCACGTTCTGGCGTCCGGTTGAGCAATTGCTTATGATGTGGGCGTAAACGGGGCCACCGCATTGAGTTCAGGCAGACATCTCATTCTCATAGTCGAAGACGACGCGCTCGTATCCATTGCGGTCGAGGACCTTGTCTCCGACGGTGGCTTCGACTTCGTCTCGTCACGTACGGGAGACGAGGCCATCACTGAACTCGAGACCGATGCAGCCCGGTTCTGCGCCGTGTTGACCGACATTCGGATGCCGGGAAGCTCCACAGGCTGGGATGTGGCGCGTCGCGCACGCGAACTGGCGCCAGCGATGCCCGTCATCTATATGACCGGAGACAGCGCCTCCCAATGGTCAGCGAACGGTGTGCCGAACAGCATCCTGCTCCAGAAACCATTCGTCGACGCGCAGCTCATGACGGCCCTTGCCAATCTTCTCATTGCGGCAGCCTCCGTTCCGCAGCCGTAGGAGCGGTTCGCCTGGGCGTTGCCGACAGGATCGGTTGCAGCCGAGTTCTCATCCTGATCCGATGCAGGAACCGGAACAGGAGATGCTGTCTGGGAACCGGAGCTTGATTCAGGGTGAATCCTTTAGGATCAGCAGGCGATGTCCGGGTTAGTGAGGCTCCTCGCGATGCGCGCCATCGCGAGGAGCGGGTGGTAATACCTCAGTTAGTCAAAGCCTTCGCACCCAAGCCTCCAAAGCCTGCCGGATCGCTCGATCTGCGGGAACTGACTGATTGAACGCCCACCAGGTATGTGCGCCTTGCCAGAGAGTAGCCATCTGCCAGCCGAGCAGGTCGGCCTCACGTTTATCTGTCGACAGCCGCCGTCCCAGGGCTGACACGAGCGCTTGGCCCCAAGCAGCACCTCTTGCACGAAGCTTGGGGTTGCGGATGTCCTCCCGTAGAAGGAGGAGACCATCAGAGGCATTGCGCTCCGCCGTGTCCGGAGGCATCAGGCGCAGAAGAAGCTTGACGGCCCCTTCAGGAGATAAGTCCTCTTCGTTGTCTGCGGCCTGCGTCTGTGCGTCCAGTCGGTCCCAGGCCTGAAGAAGGATCGCCTCAACCAGACGTTCCCGGTTGCCGTATCGCTGCACCAATGTTGCCGCCGACAGGCCTGCAGCCTGCGCAGCGCGAGCAAGGGTCAGTCCATCGGGTCCTGTCTGCATCATCAGCTCGAACAAAGTGTCGAGTACCTGCTCGTCGGGGATTGTCTTGTGTCTGGGCATAGAGATATATAAACGTTCATTCACTTATAAATCAAGGAAACGTTGATGGCAAAGATTGTTGGCTACATTGCCGCCAGCCTGGATGGCCTGATCGCAGGCGAGAACGATGATCTCGACTGGCTCTACAAGTATGACGAGATGGATCTGGGCGAACACGACTATCGCACCTTCATCAAGGGGATCCGGACCGTTGTCATGGGCCGCGGCACCTATGACTTCATCGCCAGCCATCCGGCGCCCTGGGCATACGGTGAGCAACGTGTCATCGTTGTTACATCGCGACCCATTGAAGATCCCAAAGGCGCACTTGAGGTGAGGGCTGATGTCGATCACCTTATCGCTGAGCTTCGCGCGCTCGACGGCGGTGATGTCTGGATGCTTGGCGGCGGGATGTTGCAGATGGCGTTCATGGAGCGTGGTGCGCTCGATGAAATCGAGATCTACATCATCCCGGAGCTGCTCGGCGCTGGGCGGGCCCTCTTTCCGCTGACCGGATTCAGATCAAGCCCCGAATTGATCAGCGCCAAGGCGCTGGACAAGGGATGTGTCCGGCTGCACTACCGATTGTCGTACACAACGTCCGCTTCTTAAGGCTGTCGTAGTGGCCGTCTCCTAGTGCCGCAGGATCCCGGCATTCTCGGCTGCCTGCAGGAAGGCAGCCTGAGCTTGGCTGCTGGTGGCTCTGCCTTCGATAGCAAGAAGGCAAGCCTTTTTGGCAGTCGCAGCAAGCTTGCAATGCTCCTTTGGCCAAGACTTCTTGATGCACGCCACCGCTTCGCGGCTGTTGCTGACACGATGGAAGTGGTCCGAGCTCTCGATCATCAACTCGACTGGCTTGTCCCAAAGGTCCTCGGTCATGGTCGTCTCCTGCTGATCACTACGGGAGCTACAATAGGCAGTAAAGCTGAGTGTTCCTCAGACTTTGTACCCATCGTCACGAGTCGCTTCGGCGAGACTCCGTTTTGACCTGCCAGCCTGACTGCTCAGACAGGACTGAAGCTCGTCGATCCGGGACTCAGAGAACACCTTGATTCCATGGTTACGGAGCAGCGAAGCGGTCACACCTGCCGCGCCATGCGTTTGCCCCCTGAAGCTGCCGTCGTAGATGAATCCGCTGCCACAAGAGGGGCTGCCGTCCGTCAGGAGAGCAAAGCGGCAATCATGCTCACGGGCCAGCGCCAGCGTCGCGTGAGCTCCTGCCACATAAAGCGCCGTCACATCCAGGCCGGTCGCCTCTATCACGTTGGCACAACCTTGCAGGACAGCCTCCCCGGAACTTCCAAGCGCTATCTCTGCTGGGGGACGAGGAACAGCGAACCCGGCCGTCAGCTCCGGACAGATACTGACAATCCGTCCCTCGCGTTGCCACCGCTCGAGCAGTTCATGTCCTGTGAGTCTGGCGGTCCCGTTGTAGCGAACCGGACGGCCCAGCAGGCAGGCGCTTACGATGATCTTCTCGACCATTGTCAGGTCCTTCGGTCAAAGTGGGTTCTCAGGGCGACATGCGTCTGTACAGTGGCGATGCCGGGGGTCGTTGCGACTAGACGGCGCACGTTGTCCAGTTCTGCATTGGATGCACATTCGACGAGAAGCATCAGGTCAGTTGAACCTGCAAGTGACCAGCAGGTGACGACGTTCGGGATCCCGGTCAGGTGTGGCACCACGTGGTCGCAGTTCCGTCCCGCCTGGAACGATATCGCGACCAACGCCTGAACCCCTGGTGCTTCCCTGTCTGCTCCAAGTCTGACGGTGTAGCCAGCAATAACACCTTTGGCCTCAAGCCGACGAACACGCTCATGGGTCGCACTGCGGGATAGGCCAGCGTGCCGAGCAAGCTCCACGAGGCTCTGCCGGGCGTCGGCGCGCAGTGCCCCAAGAAGCAGCCTGTCCTTCTCATCAAGGTCGTTCATCCTGTGGCTCTCTCCTAAAGCGGTCGTTTGTCCCGTGTTCCGGCATCTTGTTCGGCGAAACCGGACACAAAAGCAACTACCTGTCGGGAGGATAAAGGAAAAGCGAACATGAACAATCTACCCGATAATGCTGTGTTGCTTCCGATAGACATGCAGCAAGCATTTGATGAACCGCAATGGCCGAAGCGCTGGAACGGCCAGATCGATCGCAATGGACTAAGGGTTCTGGAAGCTTGGCGCTCATCCGGCAGATCGGTCATTCACGTTTGCCACGATAGTGTCACACCCGGCTCGAGGCTGCGTCCCGAGGCTCCCGGGAATGCGCTTAGACCTGGGTTTGAACCGCAGGAAGGGGAGGCAGTGATCCGGAAGAGCGTCAACGCAGCCTTCATCGGCACTGACCTGGACCTGCGCCTGCGTCGGATGAAGTGCGACACCGTGGTTATCTTCGGCATCTCGACGGACATGTGCGTATCAACTAGCGTTCGGGTCGGGTCGAACCTTGGCTACCGGGTCATCCTCGTCGAGGACGCATGCGACTGCTTCGACATGCAGGACGGGCAGGGCGAACGTATTCCTGCGGAAGAAGTGCACCGGATCCATGTGGCCACGCTTCGCCACGAGTTTGCCAACGTGCTGCGGACCGATGAACTTGTGCAGGCATTGGGAACTACAACATGATTGCCCGTACCTGGAAGGCAACGCTCGATCTTGCTCGGGTGGACGAGTACGAGGAGTTTGCGCGATCAGTCTCGCTGCCGATGTTCAGGCAGCAGCCGGGCTATGTCGGCGTCGTGATGTCGAGGAGCGGAAGCACCTGTCTCGTCACCTCCTTCTGGCGATCGATGGATGATGTCGAGATGCTGGAGCGGTCAGCTTCCTATCAGGAGGTGGTCAGGGGGATCCTCAGCGCTGGCTTCCTGACGGATACGAAGGCCGCCGAGGTCGCAGAAGTTCATCTGGCTGATTGGAAAGACGTCGGTCCCGGCGGAACCCTCCCGTCTTCTTGAGGCCTACCGGGTACAAGTGCGACATCTTGATGATAGGTGCAACTGGAACAGCGGCAACCTGACTGCAGTATTGATCTGCTCCATCACGTCAGATCGATGACGAAAGGCTGGTCGCCACAATGGACGCGAGCGCGTTCGCCGCTGATGGCAGCTCTGCCTGGGACCGATGCAGCGTCAACCCCAAGGATGGCAATGGCGGAAGATCGGCGTCAACGGGCGAGAGCTGATCGACCTTGTTTGGAAGCCAGAGGCTTGTCCGCACAGTGATGCCAAGGCCTGCGGCTGCTGCCGCCCAGAGGCTGGCAAGGCTCGAGCCGACGAAAGCAATGCGCCACGGCCGCCCCGCGTCGTTGAGAGCGCGTGTGGCGATCTCGCGCATCAGGCACGGGTTATCAAGAGCCAGAAGCGGGACAGGTTCGTCCGGACGGAGAAGATCGAGATACTGGCGACTTCCAATCCAGCACAGCGGCACTTTCATGAGCGGCTGGCAGTGCGCGGTGGTCGCCCCGTTGCTCCAGGCAAGCGCGAGATCAAGCCTGCCGCTGGTGACGGCATCGACCAGTTCAGCATTGCGGGACACGCGTGCCTCGACCTTGACCTTCGGATGCGCGCGGCTGAAACGGCCTAGCACGTCCGGAAGAAGCGTCTCTCCGAAATCCTCCTGCAGGCCAAGCCTCACCCACCCCTCGAGTTGTACGCCCTGCACGGCGACAACGGCCTCGTCGTTGAGCTCGAGAAGTCTCCTGCCGTAGGCGAACATCGTTTCTCCGGCGTCCGTCAGGGCAAGACCACGGCCCGACTTCCGGAACAACGGAGTCTGCGTCTGCTCTTCCAGCTTCTTCAACTGAGCGCTCACCGCCGAGGTCGAACGTCCCAACCGCTCCGCTGCTTTGGCGAAGCTTTCGGCATCCATCCCGACAACAAACGTGCGGATGACATCGAGGTCCAGGTTCAGCTTTCTCTTCATCGTCCTGTTTTTTCGAACTGAAGCTTCGGAAATATGCGATTTTCGGGATCCAGATGACATGCAACGGTAGGGGTGTAAACATCAACACAGGAGGGCGCTATGCCTTTCGTCAGAATCTCCCTGATCAGGGGAAAGTCGGAACATTACGTCCGGGCATTGGCAGACGGTATCCCCGTGCGCTGGTTGCCGAGTACGAGGTACCGGAGAACGATCGCTTCCAGATCATCCACCAGCACGATCCAGCGGAGATGATCTTCGATCGAAACTACCCTGCCGGTCCGCGTTCAGACCATTTCGTTCTCGTCGCTATCACTGCTGGGAGACCCCGCAGCACCATGATCCGTGAAGCATTCTTCAAGCGAGCTGCGGAAGAACTTCAGAACGATCCCGGTCTCGAGCCGAAGAACCTGATGATCGTCATCAGCACGAGTGGTGCGGACGAGTGGTCTTTCGGAGATGGCCTGGCGCAGATGGTGGCCCAGGAGCAGGTAGCCCCCGGCGCGGAGTCGTACAGATGAACAGGCTCAACCCGAACCAGATGACAATCCGCAGAGCCGGGAATGCTGCTCAGTCGCCGCACGGCATCAGCACGAACACATTCTGGTTCGAAAATCTTGTTGAGGGATGTGGCGACGGAGATCTGGCTGCCATCCGCGCCGACCTTGCGCCGGGGACAATAACCAAGTGGCATTCTCACCCGCAAGGTCAGCTTCTCTATGTCTTGTCGGGGCGAGGCCTTGCACAAGTTGAAGGCGGGGACGTCGAGGAGTTGCAGGCCGGAGATGCGGTCTGGTTCGCTTCTGGCGAGAAACACTGGCATGGCGCAGCAGCCCACAGCTCCTTCAGCTATCTTTCGGTTCAGCCTTGGATGGACGGACGTAACGTCGACTGGTTTCAGGATGTGGAGGAGCCGAGATGATCGCCATGCAGTACAGCTTCACGCTCCCGGCGGACTACGACATGTCGATCATCGACCGTCGCATCAGGGACAACGGGCACAAGCTCGATGGGTTTCCCAACCTGGGCTTCAAAGCCTATCTGACAGCGAAGAGAGGAGACGGCGGAAGCACCGAAAACCTCTATGCCCCTTTCTATCTCTGGGAGAGACCTGAAGGCATGGACGCCTTCCTCAGTGGACCGGGCTTCAGGGGTGTCAGCAGCGCTTTCGGGTGGCCGACCGTGTCTACCTGGATCGTCTGGCATCAGCAGTTTTCAGATGACGTTGTTAGAGCGCAGTTCGCGTCAAGACGGTTGTCAGATATACCTCCACACAGCGATCTTTCTGAAGTCAGATTTGCCGCGATCGGCGCCGCAAAAGCGCTACTTGAAAACGGTGCCGCTTCTGTCGTCGCAGCATTTGATCCCCGCGGATGGACGCTCGTCGAGTTCTCGCTGTGGAACGAGCGCCCTCGAGACACAGGCAACATGCAGGTGTATGGCGTGGGGCATGTCAGTGTCTGAATCGAAGACAGCAGGAGGCCACAGTCCCGCATCACCAGCTTCAGGGCAGCGTGAAGTTACATACGCCACAATGGGGATCGTGCTGTGCATCCTATCGATGTTCAGCGTCCAGATAGGCGCGGCACTCTCCAAGTCCGTCATGCAGGACCTTGGTTCTTTCGGCACCACCTGGCTGAGGCTCTGCATCGCCGCTGTTGCCCTGAACCTTATCGTGCGCCCCCGCGTTCGAACCTATGAGCGTCGACATTGGCTTGCGGCGGCCGCACTCGGCGGTTCCATGGCGACTATGACGCTCTGCTTCTTCGCCGCGATCGAGCGGATCCCGTTGGGACTGGCGGTTGCGATCGATTTCCTTGGACCGCTGACTATTGCAACGCTTTACGGCATTGGGCGACTACGGTTCCTCTGCCCCGTAATTGCCGCGGCTGGAGTCCTTTGCCTTGCCTGGGACGGCACGACATGGCCTGGCGAGATCATCGGCGTGGTCCTTGCAATGGGTGCGGCTGTCGGCTGGGGCGGCTACGTCCTCCTCATGAAGCACGTTGGCCAGCTCTTCTCGGGACTGGAGGGTCTGGCCGTTTCCTTGGCCTTTGCAGGTGCCATGGCGACACCCCTCGGCCTCCCAGAGGTCGGGCCTGGGATAACGCTTGAACTGGCTGTGATTACCGCTCTGCTTGCGTTCCTCGTTCCGCTGCTTCCCTATGCTTTAGAATATGTCGCGCTGCGACGGATGAGGGCCGCCGCCTTCGGAATCCTGATGAGCCTCGAGCCTGCGATCGCAGCGGTGACCGGATCCATCATCCTCGGGCAGTCACTGACATCAGGTCAGTTCTTCGGCGTTGCGTTAGTGGTTGCCGCTAGTGCTGCTGGCGCCTTGATTAACAGTGGTTGAAACAGAAAATCTACCAATTCGCGCCCGGGCGGCGTGTCGAGCAGCCTCTTACAGGCGAGTGCACGTGGCTCTCTGCTCGGCTTCAAGTAAGGCGCCCAAGCTTGGCTTCCCGGCGTTGCGTCTCGTCGCGCACTTATTCTTACCAACGCGGAAGCGACGCGCTCGTTCACCACTATACGGTAGCTAACCGAGTTTCCCGTTCCGTTTGTTGAAGCGAGGGAACATCCGAAAGCAGAGCGGGTTGAGATGGCAAGTAGAGGTCATCAATGCCACGCTATTTCTTCCACAACCGCAAACCCAATTCGCTTGAAGAAGACCCCGAGGGAGTCGAGCTTCCCTCCAATACAGCCGCATTGGAGGAGGCGGTGCTTGCCGCCCGGGAGGTTCTGGCGGATGGGGTGAGTAAAGGACAGATTGTGGATGGCGACCAGTTCGAAATCAGAAACGAGGCAGGTGACGTCATTCATGTTCTTCCGTTCCGCTCGGTTCTGACGCTCGATTAGGTGTCGGCGCAACGACCGCCCCACGACTCCGGGCAACGCGAAGCCTCCTTGGCTGAGTCTGGCACCGGGCTGGGGACCTGGCGACGTCGCTCCCGTCTCTTTCTGGCGCTTTTATATGGTACGGCTGGCATCCTGCACCTTGCCTTCCCTGAGCCGTTCCTAAGCATTGTACCGGATTGGGTGCCATATCCTGAAGACGTCGTTGTCCTGACGGGACTCTGCGAGCTACTAGGCTCCATTGGATTGCTCTTGCCGCGCCTATCGCGGTATGCCGCCATCGCTCTTGCCGTCTACGCCGTCTGCGTTCTCCCCGCCAACCTCAAGCACGCCCATGACAGCCTCAGCGGTTCTTCGGCATCCTTGTTGCAGTGGCTGTATCACGGAGCCCGTCTGCCCCTGCAGCCGTTCCTCGTCTGGCTCGCGTTGTTCGCCGGAAGGGTAATCTCCTGGCCAGCGCGCGGATGAGATTCAGGGAAGGCGGCGTTCTGTAGCACAGGCTTCATCCGCCCGCCTTCGACAGGATGAACGCCAGCAGAAACCCGAAGACCGTGATGAGGCCCGCATACTCATGGGTCTCCTCGAAGGCTTCCGGAATCATGGTGTCGGCAAGCATGGCCAGTATCGCTCCCGCAGCCAGTGCAGTCGTCGCGGCGATGACGTCCGGGCTCGCTCCTGCCAGTGCGACGTTACCGAAGAGGGCTGCTAGGCCGGAGGCTATGGCGATGCCGCCCCAGACGCCGAAGATGTAGAATGGAGAACGTCCTGCCTTACGCATGCCCGCCGCACTCGCGAGCCCCTCGGGCACGTTCGACAGGAAGATCGCGAAGACGGTCACGAGGCTCACGCCGGCTCCGCCCAGAAGGCTGACACCGATGACGATCGACTCCGGGATGCCATCGAGCAGCGCGCCGACAGCGATCGCCAGTCCGGATCCTTCTGTCGCTTCCTGCTGCTTCTGGTCCTCGTTCGAGCCTGATCTCTTTCTGTGTTTAGCGCCGCGGCGAGAGAGATAGACGTTCGCGGCGGTATAGACTGCGGCACCTGCAACGAACCCTGCCGCGGTGGAGTCAAAGCCGCCGCGAGCGAACGCCTCGTCCATCAGCTCAAAGGCGACTGCGGAGATGAGCACTCCGGAACCGAGCGCCATCACCGAAGCTATGACCCGCTGTGGAAGATCGGCAAAGAAGGCAATGGCAGCGCCGAGAACGAGAGCGGAGCCTCCGAGCAGGCCCCAGAGTGCAGCCTGCATCCATGTTGCCATTAACGCCTCCTGCTGAAGATCATCCGACAACCCGTCCCAGACTGCGTGGGTTCCAGTCGCCCAGCCACACCGAAAAGTAGCAGTTCCTGTAGGAGACGAAGAATACGGAGCCTGGAGAACGTGAAGGAGGCGATCGCTCCTAAGCGGCAGCGAACTCCGGAGTGGCTTCATCCTGGAGATGCTTCGCCAATGCTGTCCTCGCCAGCGCCCTCTCCAGGGCCTCGATGCAGATGGGGTCGTGCGACTTACCCGCGCCCTGCCACAGGATCTCCATAGCCTCCGCGACGGGCATGGCGGCACGGTATGGACGGTCGGCGGTGAGAGCATCGAAGACATCGGCCGTCGAGACGATGCGAACCTCCATCGGGATGGCATCTGCGGTCAGACCTCTGGGATAGCCCGTACCGTCAAGTCTCTCATGGTGTGCGCCGCCAATAAGAGCCGCTCCGGCAAAGGCATCGACGTTCGACAGGATGTTTTCCGAGAACTCGGAGTGACGTTTCATCTGCTCCCACTCGTCCCCATCAAGCTTCCCTGGCTTGTCGAGCACGGTGCTGCTGACCCCAAGCTTGCCGATGTCATGGAGGAGCGCTGCCCGCTTCAAAAGACGGCGGTTCTCGATGTCGAGGCCCATCTCCTCGGCAATGAGGTCGGTGAAGAGGGCGACACGTTCGCTGTGTCCGGACGTGTAGGGACTCTTCGCATCGATGACCTTGGCGAAGCCCGCCGCTATGTCGTCGAGGTAATCCTCGTCGGCCAGGACGATCTGCTGCCCCGGTTCACTGTTTAGAACCTCAGCCTCCAGCTTTGGAGAGGAGAGAGTGACCCAGAAGCCAGCGTCGGCCGCCAAGGGTGCGAACTCTGTGGCAAGACGAGGGTCGAACCAGGATCCTGAACGGCGTGCCACTTCCTCGGCTGCCGCCTCGGGTCCGCCGCTGGCCCAGAACACGTCTGCCACCTGTGCAAGCAGCGCGATCCTTGAGAACAGGGGGATCTGGTCCGCCTTCAACTGCTGCGGCTGGCCGCCGCCATTCCAGTGCTCGTCAAGACTCGCGATGCCGTCGGCGACACCGTCGCTGAAGCGCATCATCCTCGCGATCTCGGCACCGCGCTGGCACCTCGTCTGGATCAGGTCGGTGGCGAACTGCCCGCCGTTCTGCAGGACGTTCAGGATGGCGCGGAAGCGATCTGCAAGTCCTGCACGCATGCCCGTGTGGCCGATCACGAAGCGCAGGACCTGGCCGAGGCTGCCGTCGACCAGCTTGAAGTCCTTCTTGAAGGTCAGATCATCCGTCAGATAGAGCTGGCAGATGCGCGCGGCATTGCTGCTGCAGCCCAGGTCCTTAAGTAGGAGCGTGTAGTAGAGGTCGTTCAGCTCCTGCTGGTCCAGACCGATCCGTTCTCCCAGCCGCGTACCGATGTAGCAGACCCTGATGCAGTGACCTTGTGGCTGGCCCTCGGTAAGATCCAGCGCCTTGCTCAGCGCCTCGATGATCTCAGCCAATCTTATACGCGTACCGTCCATGGATGCTCCTGACACACGTGGTCTTTAGCACGGAGGCGGTTCGAGAAGGGTGTGGAGACAGAGTTAAAGATTGATTGAAACGTTGACAGTACGGCAAGTGGAAGAGTGGCATGCAGTTCTAGCGCCGAAGCACCAAGTCATCCTCCGAAAGGTGAGGGTGCTGCTGCCTTCAGAACCACAACCGGATACGATAGGATGGATCTCCACGGCTTCGGGAGGAAGCATGGCGGAAACCGACAAAGCCTTCACAGGCAGCATTCCTGAGATCTACAAGCGGTACATGGTTCCGATGCTGTTCGAGCCATACGCGGAGGATATGGCGGAGCGGGTGGAGCGGCTTGCACCGTCGAGCGTCCTGGAGCTCGCTGCGGGTACTGGAGTCGTCACCAGAGCGCTCGCCTCATGCCTGCCGCATGACTGCGAGATCACTGCGACCGACCTCAACCAGCCGATGCTCGAGGAAGCGACGCGGCTCCAGAGCGGCAAGGGAAACGTTGTCTTCCGTCAGGCCGACGCCCAGTCTCTCCCATTCGAGGACGAAAGCTTCGATCTCTCGTCTGCCAGTTCGGCGTCATGTTCTTTCCGGACAAGCTCCGGAGCTATCGTGAGGCCTGCAGGGTCCTGAGGGCCGGAGGCACCTACATCTTCTCCGTCTGGGACCAGATCTCGAACAATGAGTTCGTACAAGTCGTCAACGAGGTGCTGGTGAGCCGCTTTCGGGATGATCCGCCGAAGTTCATGGAGCGGACACCTCACGGCTACCACGACATCGACGCAATCGCCGCCTCCGTTAGAGAGGCAGGATTTTGCGAAATGACGGCCGACGCGGTCGAGAAAGTTTCAGTGGCCAGTTCCGCCATGGATGCCGCCACGGGTTACTGTCAGGGCACCCCCCTCCGCAGTGAGATAGAGGCCCGCGCTCCGGAGGAATTGGACGCCGTCACGACAGTGGTCGCGAAAGCTCTTGATCAACGTTTTGGACCGGGACGGATGAGGGGTCGCGTCCGCGCTCATGTCATCACCGTTCGTAGGTAGAACGCCTTGAGTATCTTTGGGGTAGATCACGGTTTTCCACGTAGTTGCTCGGAACGGATGACAATGGGTCGCTGCCTCATCTGGTGGTCCTACGCCAAGAGGTAAAGGCATCGCGAGCTTCCACGAGCGAGGTCTTTTGGAAAGCTGTACAGGTCATAGTAGCTGGCCGCGGCGCTGGGACAGCTAATGTATTCGGGTGTTTTATGTACCTCTGCCGCCCCGTCGCCTAAGCTACGAGCATCCCCAGGCATCTTCTCTTGAGGTCGACCAGGGTAGCCGCCGAACGATCCCGCGGGCGCTCCAGATCTACTTCAATAATGTCGCGTATCCTGCCGGGGTCGGGCTCCATCACGATCACCCGGTCGGAGAGATAGAGCGCTTCCTCGACATCGTGGGTGACGATGACGATCGAGACGCGGTTCCGCTCCCAGATTGCCAGCAGCTCGTCCTGCAGACGCATGCGCAGGATCGAGTCGAGCGCGCCGAATGGCTCGTCCATGAGCAGCACGTCGGGCTCCTGTGCCAGCGCTCTCGCGATGGCCGCGCGCTGCGCCATTCCTCCGGAGAGCTGGCGGGGGTAGGCGGTCAAGAAGCTCGAAAGCCCGACAAGGTCGATGTAGTGCCGTACCCTGTCCCGCTTCTCGCCGGAGGACAGCGGACTACGGTCGAGAGCGAGAGCCACGTTGGCCTCGACGGTGAGCCAGGGGTATAGCCTGTGGTCCTGAAACACCATGCCCACGCGCGTTCCCGCAGATGCGTCGGCTCCGTGGCTAATGGATCCCCGGAAGTCGTCGTCGAGTCCCACGATCAGACGGAGCAGGGTGGACTTTCCACATCCGGACGCACCAACGATGCTCACGATCTCGTTGCGGCCAACGGAAAAGTTCACGTCCCTGAGGACCAGACGGTCAGACCCTTTCAGGGCATAGGATTTGGAGACATGTTCAACGGAAAGTGCGGCCGCGGCGGTCATTTCACATCCTGGGTCCATGGAGAAAGTTTCTGCGTCAGCGCCCCCACCAAGCTGTTGAGCAGGACGCTGCCCGCGGCCAGTGCAAGGACCCCGACGATGACGATGTCCATCCTGAATTGGTCGCGCGCGCTGGCGATGTAGCTTCCCAGCCCGCGACCGTTCCCGATGGCGTATTCTGAACCGATCGTTCCGATCCATGCCGACAGCACGGCAATCTGAATACCCACGTTGACGCTCGGGAGAGCCGCCGGAAGATAGAGTTTCCGCAGCCTGGTTCTGTAAGTCAGTCCGGTGACGTGCGCGACCTCCACGAGCGAACGCGGGACCTGGCGCACACCTTGCTCGGCAGCCAGGAACAGCGGAAAGAACGCCGAGAGCGCGGTGAAGACGAACTTTGTGACCTCGCCGTTTCCAAACCATGCGGTCAGGAGCGGGATCCACGCGAAGAGGGCGACCTGCCTGATACTGTGGATCGTCGGAGACAGTCCGAGTGCGGCGACACGGTAGAGACCCGCCATGTAGCCAAGCGCTAATCCTAGCAAGCCGCCGAACAGCCCTCCGGACACGACGCGGGCGACGCTTGCTCCGAGAGAGCTCCACAAGGCAGACCCCGAAGCATCCTTGAAGGGAACGGCAGCAACTTGTTGAGGCGTCACCACCAGCGGCCCGTGCAGAAAGCCCGACGAGGTCGCCGCCCACCAAAGCAGGACAATGGCACCGGGAAATACGGCTCCTCGGGGAGCGTGTCGCGACATCCGCCAGAGCCGACTAGCCATTGTCGGCTCCCGGGCGAATGAGCGTCTCGCCCGTCTTGAGGAGTTGGTCCAGGACGAAGCCTACCACGCCCACGATGATCATCCCGACGATGACGATGTCGAGCTGGAAGAGCGTGCGCCCCCAGACCATCATGTAGCCGAGCCCGTCTGTCCCCGCGAGCATCTCCACCACGATCAGCGACACGAATGCCTGGCTCAAGGACAGTCTGACGCCGCTGGCGATGAACGGTGCCATGGCGGGAACGACGAGCTTGAAGAACCTGGTACGGCGACGAAGACCAAGCACGTCCGCGACCTCCACCAGCCTGACCGGGAGGTTCCTCGCTCCCTCGGCTGTGCTGATCGCCATCGGGACGAAGCAGGCCTTCGCGAGGATGACGATCTTCAGCGATTCCTCGATCCCCAGGAGCAGGATGAGGATGGGTAGCCAGCCGAGTGAGGGAACGGCAGCGATGGCCCGGAAAGTGGGGCCGAGATATGCCTCCGCCGTCGTCGACCGACCGAGCAGCATCCCGAAAGCGAACCCGGCTGTCGCGCCAAGGAAGAAGCCCTTCGCGATCCTTTGGAAGCTGACTGCTGCCGCCGCAAGGATGTCTCCGTTCACGAGGAGGTCGATGAACGTCTGCATGACCCAGACAGGCTGCGGAAGAACCTGGGGCGACACCCATTCCCAGGTGGAGCTCAGCCACCAGAGCAGCAGGATAAGCGTCGGCGCGAGCAGGCAGAGAGCGACGCTGCTCGCCTGCCGGAGGGCCGCGGAAACAGCCCTCCTGTTCGGCTTGCCGACACGATCCCGCACCAGGGCGGAAGATCTTTCGAGCTCGATCGTCGCCATGATATTGGCCTCGTCAGTTCTGGAGGGTGCCGTTCTCGCCGCGATCTGGCCAGAACGCGTCAAGCTTCAGTGAAGAAACGGCCTTGTCGACGTAGGAGCGGTCGACCCAGGTATCGAGGTTTACTTCGCGACGGATCAGCTTCTGCTCCAGGTCGAAAGCGATGCCGCTCTTGTACCGGGCCGTGAAGAAGGCATCCAGCCGCGGATTGTACTTCTCCTTCAGCGGGCTGCCCACGTTCGATCTGCGGATGACGTCGATGGGCGTCCCCGCGCGCGACCAGATCTGGAACGCTTCCTCCCTGTTCTTCTCGTCACCGAGCCAGTGCGCGGCCTTCACGAAGCCGTTCACCACCTTCTGCGTCGCCTCCGGATAAGCCTTCCTGAACTTGTCAGTGACGAGAAAGGCACCGAAGCCGTCTCCGAATGCGCCAGCTTCCGACGACTTGTAGAAGATCTTGGCGAGGCCCTTGTCTTCGAGCGGCAACAGGAAGTCGGCCCCAAAGGCTGCATCAACGCTCTTCGCGGCAAGGGCAGCAAGCTGGTCCGCGTTCTTCAGGTCGACGATCGTGATGTCCTTCTCGGTCAGTCCGGCGTTCTTCAGCGCGGAGATGAGCGCCCAGTGGATGATCGTCGCCTTCTGGATAGCGACCTTCCTGCCCTTCAGGTCGGCGATCGACTTGATGTCGACGTCTGGCCGGGCCGCGCCGAAGACGGTCGTGCCGCCGTACGAGGCGAGGATGACGGTGTCGAGGCCGTTGGACTTGCCGATGATGTTGGGCACTGCGCCATAGGACGCAAAATCGAGCTGGCCGTTGGACAGTGCCTCGTTGATGGCTGGTCCGGTTCCGGTGAAGTAGGTGAACTGGAGCTTCGTGGGGGTGCCCTTGAACTCTTCCGCGATGAAGCCCTTGGCGTCGGCGATCGCCTGAAGCCCCACGCCGAACGGCGTGCCGAAGCCGAAGCCCACGTCGCCGAACCGGATGGTCGCCGGAGCGTCCTCAGCCCGTGAGGCAGCACCGGTCAGCACGACGGCTGCGGCTAGAAGAAGGGAAGTTATGAATCTGCGCATGGTTCTCTCCAATCAGGGGATGATGTTTCCGGTCTCGAATATCCGGTAGCTGAGGTCGCCCGCGGTTCCGCGCGGCTTGGAATTCTTCCAGCCCATCTCGCGCCGGAAGCTTCCGAGCACGCCGCGCTCGATCAGTTGCTCCTCGCTTGCGCCTTCGATCGTCTCGGATAGCGGCGATACGTAAAGCGCGTCCGTGGGACAGAAGAGCTCGCAGAGGAAGCAGGTCTGGCAGTCGGATTGCCGCGCGATCACTGGGATACCTCCGGGGACGGCATCGAACACGTTGTCGGGGCAGGCTTCGACGCAGAGGTCACATTTGACGCACCTGTCGGCGCTGACGATCTCGATCATGATGCCTTGCTCAAGGATTGGTGGGACGAGGAGAAGGCGGACCAGATGGAATCGGTGCCGCCGGAATCTATGCGGCGCGCCAGGGATGGGTTCATGTCCGGGTAGTCCAGACGTCGTTGAAGGCCGCGGCTCTCGCGGCGCAGGATCGCGCTCTCGGTCGCCCATCTCGCGGTTGCGATCAGGGCTTCCGCTTCACGGACCTTCGCGCTTCTGCTCCAGCGCCAGCTTTGATCCTGCCATAGGTCCCGTAGGGCCGCTGATCCTTCGCCAAGGGATTGGGAGGAGCGGAAGAAGCCTCGCTCCAGTGGCAGCGTTTGCCGCTTGACAGCCTCGATCACGTCGTGGACGTCAGGGTTCTCCCGCGCAGTCCGGACTAGCGGCGAAGAGGTCACTCGTTCCACCGTCCGAGACCGCCAGTGAGTCCCCAGCGACTTCACGTACTTCGAAGCGTCTTCCCCGGCCCACGAGCCTGTCGCCATGGCCCAGCTAGCGTTCGGCCCGCCGCCGCCTGTCGTTGCTCCTGACATGCCTTGGCGCGTGGCGGCGTCTCCCGCGGCAAACAGCCCCGGCACGGTTGTGGACGCGCGGTCGTTGATCTTCATACCGCCTGTCCCGCGGACGGTGCCTTCGTGCCGCAGGGTGACGGGAAAGCGATCCCTAAAGGGATCTATACCCAGACGGTCGAAGGGCATGAAGATGTTGGGCTGCCCTCGTCTGAATCCTTCCTGAAGGCGGGGAGGGGCCTTGTCCAGGACGGCATAGACAGGGCCTCTCAAGAGCGCCTCGGCGACGATGCTCTGCCTGTCTCCGACGCCGGCAAGGATGTTGCCGTCTTCGTCGCTGAACGTGCCCCAGAAGTAGACGACGCCTTTGGTGACGCTGGAATATGCGGGCGAGATCCCGTATTGCGCCGAGAACTCCATGCCCGACAGCGTGGCTCCGGCTTCCGCTCCCATGAGGTAGCCGTCGCCCGTGAGGTTGTTGGTGCCAAGCGCGCCGCTCAGGAAGGCACAGCCGCCTGTCGCGATGACAACGGCTCCCGCCCGGATCTCAAGAGCCTCTGCGGTACGACGGCTCCGGGCAATGGCACCTGCGGCGCTGCCGTCGGAAAGCAGAAGTTCTTCGGCGGGATGGTGGTCGAGTATCCTGACCCGTGCCTTGATCAGCTTCTGGCGCATGAAGCGGAGGTAGTCCGGCCCGCGGAGCATCCCGCGATATGGGCGGCCGTCGTCGTAGGACGGGAAGTCGTAACCCCATCCGGCGAGAAGATCGAGGTTTTCGTGGGTTCTGTCGAGAACCCGTTCAACGCGTTCTGGCTCGGCGAAGGCGTGGCCAAGCCTCACCCGCTGCGCGACGCTAGCAGCCCGTTCCGAAGTCCCGCGTCTCGAGTAGATGGTTGTCGTGTTGCCCGCGGCGGTCGCGCCGCTGGTCCCGACATAGCCTTTGTCCAGAAGCACCACATCCAGCCCGCTCGCGACTGCGTTCCAGGCTGCCCAGCATCCTGCCGGTCCCCCGCCGATCACCAGCACATCCGTGTTGAGAACCTCGATCATCGTCATCCGTCACCCTCTTCGGGATGAAAGACTACTTAATCGGTAGACATTATCGAGATCATGTTGTTGCGGCTGCTGATGGGCTAGGGGAATATTGTTCTAAAGGTGGCGCTGTAAGCTGGTACAAGCTGGATGCGGCCGACGAGCTTGATCGACGTCTGAGTGCCTCGCCATCCCTCAGATTCGGCAAAAAAGCCGCCGTCGACTGATCAAGCACGCCGCTTGCGTTGATATCCGCAGCAGTCATCAAGTCCGTCGCCCGCATCACCGAGCTCGACAAGGTGCTCATCGACGACGTGGAAATGGGACGGTAGCCATCTCCCGTACCCATCGCGCATTTTCGCAATCCTCTTCGACGTCCCAGAAGGAGATGGCCTTGGCAAGATCATCAAAAGTGACCGAGCCTTCGACAACAATGTCCATCAGGATCTCGACGCCGACCTCACCGAAAAGGCGCGCACATGCGGTCTCCACTGTCTCTCCAAAATGAGGAGACGCAGGCAAGCCAGCAGGGTGTTCGCGTCGATGTGAAGTGGAAGCGGCGCGTTGACCGTGGTTAACGCCTGCCAGATTGCGTTGCTTTTCACAGTGTGATTGTGCATGACGATACACCTATCGAACAAAGGCACGGGACCTCAAGAAAACAAGGAGACCCCCTTGATCCCACGCAGCGTCACATAGCGGGTGGCAGTTGCCGCCCAATTTCGGGGTTTTCTCCATCCCGTCGTTTTTCCGCTTGCACCTCTAGCTACTAGAGGTCGTAAACCGTCCTCATGGACAGCATGAGGATTCTATGATGAGCGAACCGATGCAGACGAGGTTCCGTGTGGGTGGCATGGACTGCGCTTCCTGCGCGAGCAAGATCGATACCGCCGTGCGCCGACTGCAAGGTATCGATGACGTTGGGGTGTCTGTGACTGCCGGCACGATGACCGTGCGGCATTCTCCCGCCGTCGATCTGGCGGCGGTCGAAAAGCAGGTGTCAGCGCTCGGATTCTCGATTGCGCCCATCGTGCGGACAACGGCTGCGCCGATCGCTGCTCCGGTCCACAGCCATTCCGACCACGATCATCCCCATAACCATGCCTCTGATGCATCCGACGCGCGGATCGAAGGTCTCCATGGTCACGACCATGGTCCCACCGATGGCCCCTGGTGGCGCAGCCGGAAGGGCCGCCTCACCATCTTCGCGGGTGGCGCGCTCGCCATAGCTTACGGGATCGGCCATCTGTTCCCCGCCGTCGAGACCTACGCCTTCGTCGTTGCCATGCTGATCGGTCTGGTGCCGATCGCCCGCCGCGCGGTGATGGCAGCGCTTGCTGGGACCCCGTTCTCCATCGAGATGCTGATGACGATCGCCGCGGTCGGCGCTCTGGTCATCGACGCGTCCGAGGAGGCCGCGGCCGTCGTCTTTCTGTTCCTCGTGGGCGAACTGCTCGAGGGCGTCGCCGCGGGCAAGGCGCGCGACAGCATCAGGTCGCTCACGGCGCTGGTACCGAAGACGGCGCTGCTCGAGGAGGGCGGCAAGACCCAGGAGGTTCCGGCAGAGACGCTGACGGTCGGCTCGATTATCCTGGTGCGCCCCGGTGACCGGATTTCCGCCGACGGGGTCGTCGTCGCGGGCGAGGGGTCGGTCGACGAGTCTCCGGTCACTGGAGAGAGCGTCCCGGTCCGCAAGACAGTCGATGACAGCGTCTTCGCCGGAACGGTCAACGGCGACGCCGCGCTGCGTGTCCGGGTGACCGCAGCGGCGCAGGACAACACCATCGCCCGCGTCGTGCGGCTCGTCGAGGAGGCGCAGGAGTCCAAGGCTCCGACAGAACGGTTCATCGACCGCTTCTCCCGCTACTACACGCCCAGCGTGGTCGCCGTTGCCGCGCTGGTCGCCATTTTGCCGCCGCTCGTCGCGGGCGGCGAATGGAGCGAGTGGGTCTACAAGGGACTCGCCATCCTCCTGATCGGCTGCCCCTGCGCGCTGGTCATCTCGACACCTGCGGCCATCGCGGCATCGCTATCGTCCGGGGCGCGTCGCGGCCTGCTCATGAAGGGCGGAGCCGTTCTCGAAGGCCTCGGCAGGCTCACCGCCATCGCCTTCGACAAGACGGGCACGCTGACCGAGGGGCGACCGAAGGTCACAAACGTAGTACCCTTCGGCCGCAGCGTGCCCGAAGTTCTCGGGATCTCCGCGGCGCTCGAGGCGGGATCGAGCCACCCGTTGGCGCTCGCCATTCTGGAGAAGTCCTCGGAAGACGGGATCGAGCCTCCCGCAGCGACCGACGCGAAGGCTCTGGGTGGCAGGGGCGTGACAGCCGTGGTGGACGGTGTCGAGGTCTTCCTCGGCTCCCCCAAGGCGGCCGCAGAGCGCGTCGCCATCCCTATGGCGCATTCGCGCAGGATCACCGCCCTCAACGACGAGGGCAAGACCGTCTCCGTCCTGGTAGTCGGCAATGTCCTCGCAGGTGCGATCGCCATGCGCGATGAGCCCAGGGCGGACGCCATCGAGGGGCTCAAGGCGCTGACCGATGCCGGGATCCGGACCGTCATGCTGACGGGCGACAACAGCCGCACAGCGAAAGCCGTGGGAGCCGCGCTTGGAATCGAGGTCCGGGCCGAACTGATGCCGGAAGACAAGCAGCGGATCGTCGGCGAAATGAAGAAGGAAGGCTTCGTCGTCGGCAAGATCGGCGACGGGATCAACGATGCTCCAGCTCTCGCCGCGGCCGATGTCGGCATCGCCATGGGGGGCGGAACGGACGTCGCGCTCGAAACTGCAGATGCCGCCGTGCTCCATGGCCGTGTCGGAGACGTGGCGCTAATGGTCGACCTCTCGAAGAGGACGATGCGCAACATCTTCCAGAACATCGGGATCGCGCTTGGCCTGAAGGCCGTCTTCCTGGTCACCACGATCATCGGGATCACCGGCCTGTGGCCTGCCATCCTTGCTGACACGGGCGCGACGGTGCTGGTTACGATGAACGCGCTGCGCCTGCTGAGGCCGATCCGATGAAGCCAGCTAGCAGAAAGATCGTCTTCGGTGTGCTTCTCTTGTCTGTCGCCACGTCGATCGTCTTCAGCATGATCGGCGTGCTGGCGGTCTGGAACCCGATGGAGCTGTTCGGCTACGCGGCGGGACAGTGACCTTGTGCTATGGAGTAGATATGAGAACAGGAATAATTCGCCTGGCCGCCGCGTCAGCCTTGCTCGCGCTGCCACTGGCCAGCGCAACAGCCCACGACTTCAAGGTGGGCAATCTGGAACTGAAGCATCCATGGTCGGCCAAGGCTCCCACGGTCGCTCCCGTGCTCGGCGGCTACCTGGTCATCGTGAACACTGGCACCGAAGCCGACCGCCTCGTCGGCGGCACCACTCCCGCGGCGGAACGGCTGGAGCTGCACGAGTCGTCGCTCGCCGACGGCGTTGTGCGCATGCGTCCTGCGAAGCAGGGTATCGAGATCCCGGCGGGTGGAGCCGTCAGCCTCCAGCCTGGCGGCGCCCACATCATGCTCGTGGGACCGAAGGAGCGTCCGCCGGAAGGCGGGAAGTTCAAAGCCACCCTGCAGTTCGAGAAGGCGGGTCCCGTCGAGGTGGAGTTCGTCGTTCAGGCGAAGGCGCCGCAGCCTGCTGCTCCGGACGATCACGGCGGTCACGCGAAGCCGTAGATCGGCCTCGGGCAGATCTTGAATCCGCACCCGCCCGCGACCATCTAGGGTTCACCACCCGTCATAGATGACTGCCTGCAGCGCCGCTCTCGGCCGCGCGTTCGCCGTCGTCCGGGTCAGGAAGGCGCTCCCTGGAAACAGGTCGAGCGCCTTCCTTCTTCCTGAGGTCAGTCTTCGGGCGTGACGGAGCCGTCATTGGCACCCAGTTTCTTGATGCCAGAGACGAAGTCACCTGGTGTTTCGATCCTCAGCCGTCCGCCCAAAAGCGGCCGCCGTCGAACTGCGCCTCGGTTGGAACCGCCGTCTGGCCGCCGTCATAGGCGGCAGTCGCGGACGCGCTTGAGGAAAGCGACCGCTGGACCAGGACCGGCGCAATCATGCCGCGCGAACCCGGCTCCGAGAGCGCCCACGACACGAGCGACTCCTCCATGTCCACCTCGTCCTCGTACTCCCCCCCGGGCTCGGGAGACGACATCGGCAGCAGGGCGATGCCGCCCGAGGGTTGCTTCAGCACAGGTAGCGGCGCAGGGTTCGCAGGCTCTTCCAAGGGAGCGGACGACGGGCCGAGCGAGGCCGTCTCGACTGCGTCCGCGGGCACGGCGGCCGAGGGCCGCACGCTCGGAACCGGAACCGCCAGCGCGGCAAGGTCTACGAACTCCGGCTGCTCGGGAGGGATGGTCTCCGCGCGCGCCTTCGTCTGTAATTCCAGCGCCTCTTCCGCCCGGCTCTTCCTGGACGGCAGCATCGCCGTCAGGATGCTGGCGCGCACAGGAGTGCGGGCCGTGTCATCGTCGTCGCCTTCTCCGGCGGCGGAAGCGATCTGGATCGAGTTAGGTCCTACCCGTCGCCTGTAGTCGGCGACCGCCTGATCATAGCCGGGCAGGGGCCGCCCGTCGGCCGGAAGGTGCATCGTCTTCCCATCAGGAAAGATTCGCGCGAGCTCCTGCCGGGACATCCTCGGCCAGGCACGGACGTTGCCGACGTCGAGATGGACGAACGGCGAACCGGAGGTCGGATAGTAGCCGACGCCGCCGACCTGGGCCTGCATGGCGAGCGCCCGGAGCGTCGCCAGCTTCACGCCGGGAATGTAGAAGTCCATCGCCTTGCCGAGCATGTGCTGGCTGTTCTTCGCCACCCCCGTACTGCGCGACCGTCCGCGGAGCATGTTGTTGGTCGCGGGGGAACGGTAGGCTGAAACGATGTGGATGTAGTCCTTCGCTCCGCTCCTGTCGTAGACTTCCCAGACGAGATCGAGGAGCCGCGGGTCCATGCGGGCCGGCTCGTTCCTGCGCCAGTCGCGGAGAAAGCGGTTGATCTCGGCGAGGCCGCGGGAGTCGTACCTTCCGTCGCGCTTGTAGGTGATCGTTGCGCGCTCTCCGGTATGCGTGAAGAAGAGCTTGAGAGAGCGGTCCTCCGCGGACGCGAGACCAGCGGTGCATACGAGTGCCGGAAGCGCAAGCAGTGCCGACGACACGGTCTTCGCCAGCCACTGGCGGATCCGTAGAAAGAAGGTTTCCGCGGTCGAGGAGATGCAGGACGAGTTCTTGAGGTACGCGGGCACTAGGGTCATCCATGAAGCTGCAGGCCTCCACAGTTTCATGGATCATGGTCAACAAATAGCTAATGGATCCGTTGGGGGACGTCGAACGCAAGGCGATCAGTCGTGATCGGCGGCGCACATGTCGTGATTGGCCAGCGCCCGGATCACGTAGCAGTCGCGAACCTGGCTTGAGTGGCAGTGCGTCGAGATGCGCTCGAGTTCGGCCTCCAGTTTCTTCAGCCGCTCGATCTTCTGGCGCACGGTGACGAGTTGCTCGGCCGCAATGCGGTCGGCCTCGGCGCATGGCTTCTCCGGGTGTTCGCTCAGATCGATCAGCTCTCGGATGGCCTCGATCGTAAGACCGAGATCGCGCGCATGGCGGATGAACGACAGCCGCTCCAGTTCTGCCTTCGAGTACCGGCGCTGGTTTCCTTCCGAACGCTCTGGCTGCTTCAGAAGACCCATCTGCTCGTAGTAGCGGATCGTCGGCACCTTCACCCCGGTGGTCCTCGACAGGTCTCCAATTGTCAGCATTTGAATCCTTTCCGCAAACCCCGTTGCGGTCCTGCAATGGTAAGATCTACCGAGCGAAATTGGAAGATCGATCTTCCGGAGCGCCTCCGCGCGGACGGCTGGTGGCGGCCATTTGGTGCCTCCAGTCACGAAACCACATGTAGGATTCGACGCCGATAGCAGTTCCGAATGCCACCGACGCGACGGAGCCGATGAGGGCCTCAGTCCAATCGTGGCCGCCGACCCAGCAGACGAGGGCGAAACCCAGCTTCACGAGCGCGAAGCCAGAGAGGCAGAATAGGGAGATAAAGGCTGCCGCCCGCGCGATGCCGGGAATGCTTCTCATCATCTGTCGGACGTAGACCGGGAGTGGCCGGAGACGAAATTAAGTTGTCGTGCATGTCAATATCGACAGGCCCTCTTGCACCTCAAGCAGCTAGAGGTCTTAGGATCGTGGCGCATCTTGGCAGGAACGGGCGCTCGCGCTTCCTCATCTGATCGTGTATTAGGCTTAACAAAGACGAAACGCGCTTGCGGGAATGTACCGCGCGACATCTAACCCACGGGGCAGAAATACGTCCACATGATTTCGACGATCGACCGGAAGCAGACCTTCCGCACTGGCCGCCTGGTCACGCTTCTCCGCCGCGGGGTGGCCATGGCCCTGCTCGGCGCCGCGCTGTCCGGATGCGTGGCGGCTGACATGGCTCTTGATGACCTGCCGAAGGCGCCGCCGCAGATCCCGTCCAGGATGCTGGCGGAGATGTCGAAGAAGGGCATGAAGGCTGAAAGCCCCGTTCTGGTGCGCATCTTCAAGCAGGAGAGCGAGCTCGAGCTCTGGAAGGTGGACGCGAGCGGCCGCTACGCGATGCTGAAGACCTATCCGATGTGCAGGTGGTCCGGCAAGCTCGGCCCGAAGATGAAGGACGGAGACCGCCAGGCGCCCGAAGGCTTCTACCACGTCTCATCGGGGATGCTGAACCCGAAGTCCCAGTACTACGTGTCGTTCAACCTCGGCTATCCGAACAGGCTGGAGTCGGCGCTCGGCTACACCGGAGAGTCGCTGATGGTCCACGGTGCTTGCTCGTCCTCGGGCTGCTACGCGATGACGGACCAGGGCGTGGGCGAGATCTACGCCGTCGTCTCCAAGGCTCTCTCTTCCGGCCAGGACCGGTTCCAGGTTCAGGCATATCCCTTCCGGATGACGGCGGAGAACATGGCGCTCCACAAGGGCGACCCAAACCTGCCGTTCTGGAAGACCCTCAAGGAGGGCTACGACGCGTTTGAACTGACCCGGCAGCAACCAAAGGTTTCAGTCTGCGGGCGGCGCTACGTCTTCAACACCGAGTTCGAGGGTGGCGACCCGCGCGATCCGCTCTCAGCGTGTCCCGCCACGGCCAAGTCCACCGATCCGCAGCTCGTCGCGAAGATCGCGGCCGAGAAGCAGAAGGTGGAGGCCGCGCTTGCCAAGGGCAGTTCCTCGACCGTCATGTCCTACGTCGACGGCGGCATGCATCCCAGCTTCCGGCAGCTCCTCAAGAAGGACGGCCCGGAGAAGCTCGCGTCCCGCATATCGAACATCAAGTACCCCGTCAGCAGGCCGGACGCTGCGCTGGCGGACCCGTTCGAGGGCATGAAGAGGACCGGAGTGGGCAAGGTCGCCGACGTTCCGGCGGATAACTGAGGTGGCGCGTTCCACTGACGACCAGCGCCTGGCTGCGATCAGGAGGAAGAACAGGATCCTTCTCGCGGTTCTCGTGGCATTCGTGCTTGCTGTCTTCGGCTACAGCTTCCGCCATATCGGGGACGAGGCACGCCCAGATCCGGCCCCGGCTTCCGATCCCGCAAGACCCTAGTCCGGCATGACGAACGGTGCCGAACCCGGATGCGGGCCATTTACGACGTCCTCGTGATCGGCGCAGGGCAGGCGGGTCTGGCCTGTGCCTACTTCCTCCGGAGGGCGGGCGTCTCCTATCTCGTCGTGGACGCTCATCCGGCCATTGGCGATAGCTGGAGGAACCGGTATGCATCCCTGAAGCTGTTCACCCCACGGAGCATGAGCGGTCTGCCTGGCACGCCGCTCCCAGGAGATCCGGACGGCTACGCCACCAAGGACGAGTTCGCGGACTATCTGACTCGGTACGCCGACGGGCTCCAGGTGGCTACAGGAACCCGCGTCGCCAAGCTCCGGAAGCAGGGCCAATGGTTCGCGGGGACCACCGACGATGGAAGACTCTTCTCTTCCAGTGCCGTCATCGTCGCTTCTGGCGCGTTCCAGAAGCCCCGCATCCCCGCGCTTGCTGCGCACTTTCCCGCGGACGTCCGGCAACTCCATGTAGCCGATTTCCAAGACACTTCGTCCGTGGCGGACGGCCCGGTTCTCGTCATCGGCGACGGCGCAAGCGGCCGCGACGTCGCAATCTCCCTTGCGGGTTCCCACTTCGGGACCCTGTCCCATGGCCGCCGCCGCAAGCTCTTTCCCGAGCGTATCCTCGGCCGCAGCACCTGGTGGTGGCTTCAGCGACTTGGGCTGCTGCGCGCACGCGCCGACAGCCTGATAGGCCGCAGAATGCGCGCGATCGACCCGTTCCCCGATCGTGGCAACGATGACCGCAGCATGAAGCGGCTGGTGATCGTCCTGGAGCCCCGGCTGGAGGCAGTGGAGGGGCGCGCCGCGATCTTCGCGGACGGCACCCGCCTGATGCCAGGTACGGTAGTATGGGCGACCGGTTACTCGGATGAGATCTCGTGGATGGAGATCGACGGCGTCTCATTCGCCGTGTTTACGCAGCCGGACGATCTCGAAGCCGACTTGAAGCTCTTCCGCAAGGTGTTGGCCGGGCAGCGCGACGGCTACACCATCGAGAAGCGATACCTGCGCAGGGATTCGTCCATCGTCCACGTCGTCATCCACGTCGCGGCCATGAGCGCCCGCAGGCACTCGATCAACGCCATCTCGGTCTTGGCGGATCGGCTCATGATCTCCCACTCATTGTCGCTGTTTGTGGCACCAGACTGCCGCTGCAAGATGCCAGATGTCACCTCAGGTTGAACAGGGTCCCGTGCGAAAGGAGCTGGATGTCTACATAGTTTGCGAGCTTCTTCAGCTTCGCCAGCTCAGACGACGCTGCCTTGCGCGGGCTTGTCCCGATCACGCAGAGAGCCCCGACGCCACCTGTCAGCCTGACACCGGCGTAGAAACGGATGCCAGGAGACGAGGTGACAAGCGAGTTGCCGGAGAAGCGACTGTCGCGTGTTGCGTCTTCGACCACCATGACCCCGTCGTCCGTCTCGATCGTATGGGAGCAGAATGACAGACTGCGGGGTGTCTCCTTCACATTGATCCCGATGATCGTCTTGAACCACTGGCGGTCCTGAGCGACGAGACTGACAGCGGCGATGCTCGTTCCAGGGAAGAGCGTCAGTGCCTGCTCCGCGCAGTCGCTGAATTCCTTCGACTCCGGCGTGTCGAGGATGCCGATGTCCTGGAGCCGTTTCAGTCTCTTCTCTTCTGGAAGCTTCATGGGTATTCCCTCAGGAGTATGTACGGTCGGCGGTCAGGCTGGGTCGTAATCAAGCGGTAGCGGGCAGGGCGGTTGTCACATCCCAAGGTCAGGCACGTCGCAAGGAGAGTTGCGATCGGGCCGCAAAACGGGGCACCGTTCGCTCTTGCGGTTCCGACTGGCCACTCAGGTGGAACTGCCTCATCAGCTCCGCGAGGCTGGCGGCTGCGCTCGTCAGAGTCTCTGCCGCGGCCGTCGCATTGGAGAGCATGGCGGCGTTTTCCTGCGTGACCGTATCCATAAGGTTAACGGCGGCATTGACTTCGCCAAGTCCCATCGCCTGCTCTCGTGCGGATCTCGCCATCTCGGAAAGCGCGGCATCGATCTCGCCGACCTTGACCGTGACGTCCTCAAGTGCCTCAGCCGTCTCGGCAACGAGCTGCACGCCACGTTTCACTTGATCCGAACTCGCCGTGATCAGCGACTTGATCTCCTTTGCAGCGGTGGCCGACCTCTGGGCAAGCTCCCGCACCTCCTGTGCGACAACGGCGAAGCCCTTGCCCGCCTCGCCAGCGCGCGCCGCTTCGACACCCGCGTTGAGCGCAAGCAGGTTGGTCTGGAAGGCGATCCCGTCGATGACGCCGATGATCTGGCTGATCTTGTTGCTGCTTTCGTCGATCTCGCCCATGACCGCAGCCGCCTGGTTCATCACCTTGCCGGAGAGAGCAGTTCCGGATCGAGCGCCCGCGGCAGCCAATGCCGCTTCCAGAGCTCCCTGAGCGCTCTGTTTGACCGTCACTGTTATCTGGTCCAGCGCGGCAGCGGTCTGCTCGAGGCTGGCAGCCTGGCTTTCGATCCGCTTCGACATGACCTCCGACGAGACCAAGATCTCCTGGGTGCCGGAGTTCACGGTATCCGCGGTGCTCACGATCGTCTTCATCGTCGCGTGAAGTCCATCAAGCGACGCGTTGTAGTCACAGCGCAGCGGTTCGAAGGCAGGATCGAACGCGTCCTCCAGCCTGTGGCGTAGATTGTTCCGGGCAAGCTGTTCGAGCCCACCAGCCACTTCCGAAACCGCACGTACCCGACCTGAGATGTCGGTGGCGAACTTGACGATCGACTTGACCTTGTTGTCGAGGTCGAAGATCGGGTTGTATGACGCCTGGATCCAGATCTCCCGTCCACCTTTTCCGAAACGTTGGAACTCGCCTGCTGCAAATTCTCCCGCGTTCAACTTCGCCCAGAGATCGCGGTACTCCTGAGACCCAGCCATCTTCTCGCTCACGAACATACGGTGGTGGCGGCCCTTGATCTCGTCGATGGTGTATCCAAGCAGCTTGAGGAAGTTGTCATTGGCGTCGATGATCTCTCCGCCAGGTGTGAATTCGATCACACCCTGGACACGGGAGATCGCCGACATCTTCGCCTCGAAAGCAGCGTTCCTTTCATGTGCTGCAGTCGTGTCGGAAGCGACCTTGACCACCCGGGACACCTTGCCGCTGCTGTCGATTATCGGATTGTACGACGCCTGGATCCAGACGCTCCTGCCGCCTTTGGCGATCCTGCGGTACTCCCGCTGCTCGAATTCGCCTTGGCCGAGTTTCCTCCAGAAAGCCTGATAGGCATCCGAAGCGGCCTCCTGCTCCGTCACGAACATGCGGTGATGGCGGCCGACGATCTCAGAGGCGGAGTACCCCATCACCTGGCAGAAGATGTCATTCGCAGAAAGGATGTTTCCGGTAGGATCGAACTCGATGACCGCGAGCGACTTGTTCAGCGCTGCGATCAACTGTGAAGCCTTGGATTGGAAGGGGTTGCGCATGCGGGTTCATCCAGTGAGCCATGATGAAGGCTGAGATGGGCGACCATAGATGATCCTGGTTTAGCAAGCCTTAAACCCTGCCTGTGCTGGACTCGCGAAGCAGAACCACGGGTTCGTCGCCAGCTCAACGAGGCGCCAGCAGGATGCATTCGTCTCTTCCATGAGCACGGCATTCTGCTGAGTGACCTAATCGATTACTTGTAAGGCGGAGTTCATCTCGCCTTTGCCGATGGCCTGTTCTCTTGCCCGCCAACACTGACCCTTTCGAGTTGGCGGCGGGAGCGATCCCAACAATGGGTTCGCGAGGTTCGTCTGACATTTAGGGATCTGTCGGAGGCGGCTGCGTGCCCGCATGATGTCCTCAGGAGGCTGAGGGCCTACCTTGGAGAAACGCACTTCGAGGTGACACCATCATTCCCGACGAACGTGTCGTTTACAGCATCGTATCCAAGGCGATATCGGGCGGCGCACCAAGTAATATGTCGGATCTCGCTCGCAGAAAGGACGGCAGATTCCCCGCTTGCCGAAGCTCGGCCTTCGTCAGCATATGCAGACGTCTGGCCGTGGCGTGGCTCGACGTTCCTGGCTGGTTCCTGAAGCTGGAAGGCGGTGGCAGCAGACAGGGAAAGACTGAGGGCGGTGCCGCTCAAGGCAACAATGGAAGCAAGCTTGGCAACGTGGCGCATCGAGGAACCGATCTTTAGCAATCCCTAAGACAACGTCCTTTCTAAGAATATGGTTCCGTTGGCCCACCTCCGCCTCTTACGGACGTTTGGTTCGTTGACGAACTCCGGGCGCTGAGGTCGGTGCACTAGAGGGATCAGTTGATCTTTGCGGGGAAACGTGAAGTGTTGATGTGGTGGGGCCTCAAATCTCGACGCAAGGCAGGAGCAAGACTACTACTCCGAAATTGTGAGTGCTTCCGTGGACGTCGTCACCGAGAACTCCAGTCCTTCCGGCTTGAATTCGATCTTTGCATGTCCCCGCAAATTGCTGCCGAGCATCTGGATCAGCTTGGTACCAAACCCACGTTTCGCAGGCTCGACGACGTCAGGACCGCCGGACTCCTTCCATGTCAGCTCGAAGCTGTCGTCGGCCAAGGCCCACGCGATCTCCACACGACCGTCCGCTCTGGATAGTGCTCCATACTTGATCGCGTTGGTTGCGAGTTCATGCAGAGCAAGCGAGAGGCTGGTGGTGGTTTGATGGGAAACCGTGACTTCCGGGCCTTGGCAGATGATGCTGCCGGTCTCGTTAAACGGTGCCACAGCCTGCCGGACAATCTCCCGGAGATCATGCGTGTCGAGTTCCCGGCCCCGCAGCACGTCGGCGGAGCGCGCAAGAGCACCAAGCCTTTCGTAAATCGTGGACCGGATTTCTTCCAACGACCGGTTCGAACGGAGCGACTGGTTGACGATCGACTGCGTCGTCGCCAGCATGTTCTTCATTCGATGACCCATCTCCTGCGCCATCATGGAGCGGTAGATTTCCGCCTTCTTGCGCTCCGTCGTGTCAATTGACACCCCGCTCATCTGAAGCGGATGCCCAGCCTCGTCGAACTTCGTCTCAGCCCGAACCTCGATCCATGCCAAGCCGCCGTCGGGTTTGACGATCCTGTACTCGACATGGAGATTACCGTCCGACTGCAGGGCAGACACCACTGCCTCATGCCAGCGCGCTGAGTCGTCCGGGTGGACCGAAGCCTTAAGATCTTCATAGGTGAAGTTCTCGGCAGCTCCGCGTCCAAAGTTCGCCTTGCAGATCGGCGAGCAGACCAAGCGACTTTCCGGGACGTCAAGTGTCCAGACTCCAAGTCCGCCAGCCTTTAGAGTAAAGTTTAGCCGCTCCTCGCTCGCCTTCAGATCCGCGATTCTGCGCTGAAGCGTCGCCTCTAGTTCGTGCTGCTCACCTCGTGAGGGCGCCGACCGTTCATGCGTCGCGTCGTACTGCAAGGCAAAGAAATACGTGAGGTCATCGCCGTCGAAAACCGGGGAGACGAGAAGCCTGTTCCAGAATAGCGAACCGTCCTTCCGGTAGTTCAATAGGTCGATCTCTATCGACTGCCGCGAGGCGACGGCCTTTCGGATTTTGTCGACATCTTCCGTATTGGTGCCAGGCCCCTGCAGGAAGCGGCAGTTCCGGCCAAGCGTTTCTTCGCGGGTGTAGCCTGTCAGACGGGCGAACGCTTCGTTGACAAAGACGATCGGGTTGTCCGGCAGCCGCGGATCAGTGATGATCATCGGCATCCGGGAGGCTCTCATGGCTGCCGCAAACGGATCCGATCCTGATGTCGTCTTGTAGATCTCTCCAACGATACGAAGGTCTTCTGCTCTGATCATAAGCGGGTTCTATACACCTTTTGTTCTCTTGTCATCGCCCCCTCGAGAGATCCTCGCACGGTGCTGAAACAACATCTTTACCAGATCGCAAAGGACGCTGATCAGGGACACGGAACCATCTTAGAAACAATACATTCCATAGCGGATCGGCGTTCATAGCTGATCTTCAAGGGCAGACAATGCAGGACAGAGACAAAGGTAGGTTTGACGCACGACGCGCTGGCGAGCGCCTTGCGGAAGCACATGTTCGAGAGGATCCGTTCGCGGCTGCCTTCAAGGCAACGCGTATGCCGATGATCGTGACAGACCCCAACCAGGACGATAATCCCATCATCTTCTGCAATGCAGCTTTCCAGAAATTGACAGGCTACTCCAACGACGAACTGATCGGACGCAATTGCAGACTTTTGCAAGGCCCTGAGACCAGCCGGGCGGCCGTGCTCCGGATTCGGGAGGCGGTTTCTACAGGAAAGGACATTTCAATCGACATCCTCAACTACAAGAAGGATGGCAGCACTTTCTGGAACGCGCTTTTTGTCAGTCCGGTGCGCGATGACGGAGGCAAGATCGTGTACTTCTTTGCGTCTCAGCTCGACTTCACCAACATCAAGAGCAGAGAAGCCGAGCTGGCGGCCGCACGGCATCAGGCAGAAGCGGAAGTCGCTGAGCGTACAGGGGATCTGCAGGAGTCGCTCGCGGCACGCACTCTCCTCGTTCACGAGGTGGACCATCGGGTCAAGAACAACCTCGCAACCATGGCTTCCATCGTGAAGATGCAGGTAAGGCTGACCGAGGATCGAGGGCAGCGGCAGGCACTGCTTTCGGTGCTCAACAGGATCGAGGCGATCAGCACCGTTCAACGCAAGCTGTTCACGACGAACGATATCACTAGGTTCGATATCTCTGACCTCGCCCGGGAGCTCGCAACCGACTTGGTAGAGGCTGTCAAACGCGACGACATCCGTCTGACGCTCGATGTCTCGCCCGTCTTCGTCCCTGCTGTGAAAGCAACGCCGCTATCGCTCATCGTCAATGAACTCGTCGGTGACGCCGTCCGTAGAGGGTTGGCCGACGGCGGCGGAGAGATCCACCTCCTCGTGCGAAGGCTCAACGGTCACTTCATCATTCACGTGGAGGACACCTCAGAGCCCGTCGAACCCGACCCAGTCAGCGCCGAACTTGGACGCAGGATGCTCGAAGCTTCCGCCAGTCAGGTCGGTGCTACCATCGAGCGCAGGATGGAAGGACGGCGCACCATAGTGGACGTCACCCTCCCGGTGGAAGACAAGGATTCATCCCATTGAAAGTCATGATCGTCGAGGACGAGATGCTTCTTGCCATGGAGCTTGAAAGCGAAGTCGAGGCCGCCGGACACACCGTGGTTGGAATGGCGGCAAGCAGCAGTCAGGTACCAGCAATTATGAAAGCCGCAGCTCCGGAATTTGCCTTCGTGGACATCCATCTGCAGGACGGCGCTACAGGGATCAATGTCGGGCGGATGCTTTTTGAGAAGCGCATCCCGTACATCTTCGTCAGTGGGAACATCAAGAAGCTCCCAAACGGTTTTGCTGGAGCGCTGGGCGCTATAGAAAAGCCCTACACCATGAACGGCATGGCCAACGCGCTGGCCTACATCGACGCCGTGGTTCGAGGAGAAGAGGGTCGGCTGCCTCCCGCAAGCCTTGTTCTTGCAGAGGACGTCGCGTAGCAGCCACTCCCCCTCAAGTCAAAGTGGGTCAAGTTTCCACCGCCGAACGATTTCTCACCGGTCACACGCGCTAGCGTCTAGTCCCAATCCTCACCCCTGCGTCCGGATGGACCTAGTGCTTTGAAAGTATCTCATGAAACGCATCGCAATTATCGGATCGGGGCCAACGGGCATCTACACCCTGAGGGGTCTGATCCTTTGCTCAGAACCTCTCTTCATCACGGTCTTCGAGGAAACGCCTGACGCAGGAAAGGGCACCCCTTATCATCCGGCCGTCAACGATCGAGCAATGCTCGCAAACATCGCGAGCATCGAGATCCCGCCGATCGGGCAGAGCTTGGTGGAGTGGCTGCGCTCGATGCCGATCGACCGTCTCCAGGAGATGGGTATCGGGATCGACGACATCGGAGACCGTGAGTTCTATCCTCGGGTGGTCCTGGGAGACTACTTCGCCGCCCAGTTCTGGATGCTTGTGAAGCTGGGTCTCCATGCCGGCCATGGGATCGAAGTGAAGGCAAATCACCGGGTCCTGGACATCAAGTTGAACCGGACTGACATCGCACTGACCTACAAGAGCCGGAGCGGCGAGGAGCAGCAGACTGCCACGTTCGATCATGTCGTCATGGCCACAGGGCATGATTGGCCGGAAGATACCGAGACGTCGCCAGGCTACTTTTCTTCGCCGTGGCCGGCGGCTGCGATCAAGCGGATTGGCCCGGTGAAGGTCGGGGTGCTCGGGACGTCCCTGAGCGGCATCGATGCGGTTGTGTCAGTGGCTACCGCACACGGGTTTTTCCTGCGTGACGCCGCAGGGACGCTGGAATTTCAGCCCCACGAAGACACCGATGGATTCCACCTGACGATGATGTCTCGCAAGGGTCTTCTTCCTGAGGCCGACTTCTACTGCCCGATTCCTTACGAGCCACTCCGATACTGCACCCCAGAGGCCGTACGTCAGCTCGTGGTCGAAAAGCCCGACCGTCTGCTGGACGAGCTCTTCGATCTCTTCAAGCACGAGATCCTGGCTGCCGACCCGGACTACGCAGCGAGCATAGGCCTCGCACTGGCAACTGTCGAAGATCTGGCCGCCCGATACTTTGCAGCCAGAGAGAACGCCGATCCATTCTTGTCGGCTGCACGCAATCTCTCCGAGGCGAAGCACAACAAGCTTCACAGAATGACGATCGGCTGGCGGTATGCGATCCTGCGCATGCATGAAGTGATCGCTCTAGCCGTTCCGCACTTCAACACGGAGGATCTCAAGCGCTTCCACCAGCACTTCAAGACGGTGTTCGTCGATGAATATGCCACAGTGCCACATGAGTCGATCGAGCGTCTCCTAGCGCTCCATGCTTCAGGACGTCTCGACGTCCTAACGCTAGGGGATGCGTACGAGATCAAGCGTCGGGAGGAAAAGCCGGGCGTGAAAATCGAGGTCGGAGAGCGCAAGCTTCAATTCGATGCGTTGATCGACGCGACAGGACAGCATGCTCTTTCGGCTTCCGATCTCCCATTTCCAAGTCTGATCGTGCCAGGAGCGCTGAAAGAGGCAAGGACACCGTCGGTTGCTGGCGACGGCGACGTGACGTATCGACGAACTGGGGGCATCGACGTCGATGATGAATTCCGTCCACGAGTGGCAGATGACGTCAGCAACAAGCTCTATTGCGTCTCCGTGCCGTTCCTCCTCCACAAGCTACCATTCGTTCAGGGGATCACCAGTGCGCATGAGATGGGGGCGAAAGTGTCGGCTGCGATTGTCCGGTCACTTTCGGCCGAGCCCATGTCAAGTGAGGCGTCTCAGTTGGTCAGCAGCCGATCGCCCACTGATACTGTTCCAGCACCGATCACGGTTGCGTAGACGCCGAGACACCGCGACCTTGTTCTCACGATGGTTCGCAGGATTTCCGGGTCCTCGCCGAGACCGGGCTGCGCGATCATCGTCATACCGCACCGTTTCGTAGGTTCGGTGACGGCTGCCGTAATGGCTCCTATGGAGAAGTTGGCGCCGCTGGTCTGAGCAACAGGCCATTCCCCTTCAAGTACAATGTTGGGACGGAAACGCCGGATGTCAGAATTGGAATTGGGAAGAGCTGCCTGCAACGCGTTGACTTCATCCAGGGCGATGAGGTGAAGGGGGCTGACCGCGTATCGAGACTTAACTTCCACTTTCCGCTCGCCGGCGACGAGCACTGTTCCTGCTGCTCTGACGCCGCAGTGGAACCCAAAATGTGCGGAAATGGCATCGTCGAGATCTGGGTTGTCAATAGAAAGCTGCCAATTCGACGCCGCTACGACAGCGACGCTGCCTTGCCAGTATGCCCAGAGCTGCAAAGCTGGGCGCCAGCGCGGCTGCTTTTCCGGAGCGGCTACTTCACCCGTCGCGAGGTCAACAAGAAAGAGATCGCGGTCACCGATCACTCCGTCTTCATAAGCCTCGATCCGCTCAATTGCCTGGCCGCCGAGAGATGCCACCGGATACTTCCATAGCTGTCTGACAATCACACCAAGTTCTCCTGAGGCGCTATTTATTAGGGAGTCAAAAGTTTGGGCCTCGGATGGAAGTTCCAGCGAGATTCTCTCATCCCTGAAAACTTGCATCCTTGATGGACCTTTCGCTTTATCAAGTAGAACAGCTTTCCCTCAACTCGCCCTATGTCTCGCGAATGACCTGAAGGCGGTATGGTTAATCCGAGCTTGACTATTATAGCATTAACGGCGCGACCTAATGATCGTGTGTGCGTTTCAGACACATGCGAGGACAGCTAGAACATTGGCTTGACGTTGGAACGGAGGCGCGCAGCTACCGCCAGATGCACCGGATTTGCGGTGAGGTCGCTCGTGACTGCGAGGTCGTCGAACTTTCCCGACAGGCGTCGGCGGTCTTCGACCTCCTCGATCCTGTCATCGATCATCCGGTTGCTCCTAGCGCACTACTGGCCGAGGCGAGGGTTGGCTTTGAGCTTGTTCTGAAAGGGCTCAGGAGGGAGCGAGATGCCAGAGTCCAGCGCCCTGACGGCGAGCCGGCGGAACAACTTCCCGAAATTGCAAAGGCTGTCTTGGGCTTCACGGCGGACGCGGCTTGACACCCGCGTACCGCATCGACGATGGCGGCAGGGTGCATGCCTGGCAGCGTCGGTCGCGCTACTTCCTGGCGACTCTCTATTGCGCTGCCGGTCTCCTGCACGTCGCCTTCCCGCAGCCTTTCCTCAGCATTACGCCGAGCTGGGTTCCATATCCCGCTTTGGTCATCTTCCTCACGGGTCTCTGCGAGCTCCTCGGTTCCATCGGACTGCTCCTGCCGCGCTTTGTCCGCTACGCAGCGATTGCACTTGCCGTCTACGCAGTTTGCGTATTCCCCGCCAACATCAAGCACGCCTACGATGCCCTGGGCGGTTCTTCGGCTACTTGGCTAGAGTGGCTTTACCACGTCCTCCGCTTGCCCATGCAGCCGCTTCTTGTGTGGCTTCCCTTGTTCTCCGGGAAGGTGATTTCATGGCCGTTGCGCATGTAGTGCGAACGGGGAGGTAACCAACGGCGAGTTCAGGGGATATCGTTGCCGATACTGATCGATGTGTTCGTATCCAGCACGATGTGCAAGTCGCGCATCATCGCGGCGGCATCGAGAAGGTGCAGTTTGATCTCGTTGTCGGAATAGAGCGCAGGGATCCTTGACGCTGAGACGATTGCCATCAGTCGGTCGCTTCCGCTCCCCGATGCCCTGATCCCGCTCTCGATCCTCATCTCGCGGATCGTTCGGGCGGCCCGGTCGAGCAAGCGTCCCCGCTCGGCGTCGCCGATCTTGTCGATCTCGTTGGCGGACCGCACGATCTCGGAAATGAAGACGTTTGTCGAACTTCCGCTCATTCCAGCTCCGGAACCTCGCCCTGCTGGAAGAGGACGATCGGCGGCCCGTACTCGCCAATGGCCGGGTCGGCTTCCCGGCTCCATGCGACGATTCCAGCATACTTGTCCGCCATCATCCTGGCGTCCCGCTTCGCCCGCTCTTCGGTATCTACTTGGCGAGGATCGAAGGCTGGCACCAGATCGCCGTCCTCGTTCTTCGTAAACGCTGCCAGCACGATCAGCTTGCCCTTGGTCGTCATCTCTCCCTCACTTCCTGCCGATCATGTCAGCGATGTCCGCCGCTTCGGATTGGGCCTTGTTGGGCTTGTGCGGATAGTGCTCCCAACACCACCAGATCACCTTTTCCGCTTTACTTCGGCTATGCCCGAACCCGCCCCATTCACCGCAGCCGTCGATGCAGCACCAGTGGTTGACATGGATACCGTCGCTGATCTGCTTTCCTTCATCGCTCATGACGTCAGCTCGTCGACCAGAGCCTTCGCGCGTTGAAGGCACAGCTCGCGGCCCTCTGCCGCCGTCGAGCGAGGTATTCGGTCCCTCAGGTCCATCACCGAGTTGCTGCCTGGAGGACTCATGACGGCGTAGTGGTGCGAAGGGCTATAGATGGCGATGCGATAGCCTCGGTATTCTTCCACATGAGCTGGCATCAGCGGCTCCTCCTGATCGGTCAGTCAATCACATCCGCCAGATTCCGTTCCACCTACAGCAGCGCTCCCTGCGGCTCTTGGCGCTCCTGCACGGGCAGAAGGATCAAGCGGTCGTCCGGGAGAGGGCGCTGCAGGGCCTTTGCCTCGTCCCATGGCGCTCGCATCCAGACGTCCAGCTCCTCCTCCGTGGTCAGGATGACGGGCATGGCCTTCGGGTGGATCGGGCCAACGACGCTGTTTGGCTCGCAGGTGAGGAAGGCATAGACCTCGTGCTCGCCCTCACGCGGCGTCTTCATCGAGCCGCGCGTGCCGCTCCACGTCGTCCACATGCCTGCGAAGAACGCTATAGGCTTGCTCTCGTTGATGGCGAACCAGCGCTTGGTCTTCTTCGGCTTCGTGTCCTCGTACTCGCAGAACGTTGTCCACGGCACGAGGCAGCGGTTCATCAGGCCGAGCCACTTGCGCCAGTGCGGGGAGGTAGCGTTGCGGATGTTGGTGACGCCACAGTCCGGCTTGCCTTGCAGGATGGTCGGCGGTGTCGGCATGCCCCAGGTCAGCATCGCCATCTCCCGGCCGTCCGGCGTGTTGCGAATGATCGGCCCCGGCCGATCCGGATAGACGTCCAGCGATGGCTGCAGATTGCCGAGGCGATCCATGGCCTTGGTGATGTCTCTCAAGGCCTGCTGGTTTGTTGTGACGTTGTAGAGATTGCACATCCTCTCACCTCGGCAGGAAGAATTATTCGCGCATGGTATCGTATAGTTCGTGTTCTTACAGTCCCAGGTCGAACTGCTGACCCGATACGTCCACGTTGTCAGCTCGCTCAAGCGAGGAGAGGGTGACACCCAAGAGCCTCACGCCTTTGTCGCTGGGGAACTCGTCTGCCAGGATGGTGTCGCAGATGTCCCGGATGATGGCGGCAGATGAGATCGGCGCACTCGTGGAGCGGCTGCGGGTGACCTGCCTGAAGTCGGCATACTTGATCTTGACCGTGACCGTACGTGGGCGGATGTCATTGGCATCGCAGTAGCGCCAGACCTTGTCGACCAGCGGAATGATCTCTGTCTGCGCCGCCTCCAGGCTGTGGATGTCCTGCCGGAACGTGTCTTCGGCGCCCACGGACTTGCGAACCCGGTTCGAGCGGACCTGGCGCTCGTCGATCCCGCGTGACAGGCCATAGAAGTAGGGGCCCGACTTGCCGAAGTGCTGAAGGAGGAAGTCGAGCGACTTGGACTTCAGGTCTGCACCTGTCTCGATGCCGAGGCGATGCATCTTCTCGGCTGTTGCCGGACCCACGCCATGAAACTTCTTGATCGGCAGCGCCTCCATGAACTTTGGCCCGTTCCTTGGCGTGATCACCGCCTGACCGTTCGGCTTGTTGAGGTCGGAAGCCGTCTTGGCCAGGAACTTGCAATACGAGATACCAGCGGAGGCATTGAGCCCCGTGACCTCTTTGATCTTCGCCCGGATTTCCTTGGCGATCTCCGTGGCGATCTCATGTCCCTTCAGGTTCTCCGTCACATCAAGATAGGCTTCGTCGAGCGAGAGGGGCTCGATAAGCGTCGTGTATTCCGCAAAGATTTCCCTGATCTGCAGTGACACCGCCTTGTAGACGTCGAAGCGCGGACGCACAAAGATCAGGCCAGGACATTTCCGCAGCGCCGTGACCGATGCCATGGCCGAGTGGACGCCGAACTTGCGAGCTTCATAACTAGCCGCCGCGACAACCCCGCGTGCCTCTCCATGCCCGACAGCCACCGGCCTGCCTCGAAGCTCGGGATTGTCGCGCTGCTCGACCGAGGCATAGAAGGCATCCATGTCAACATGGATGATCTTGCGGACGCGAGCGGGACTTGCCTGCTCCTGCTCGCATGATCCCGCTTCCTGATCGACCACGTCCGTCATTGCACTACGATTCCGCGTCGAGGCATGGAAAGCGTGTCTGGCAGCGGTCGCCGTCTGTACTCACCAGGCGGTCGCAGCCCATTGCTGCGATCCTGCGCAGCCGTGCGAAGGTGATGCTCGCGCCATGCTTCCTGACAAGGATCGCGCGGTCGAGCTGGCCGGAGCGGCCGCAGGCAGCGCACTCCACCGCGATGACGGCATGGCGCACCTGACGCAGCGTGGCGTTCAGGTCCAGCGGCTTCGACTTTGTCTTGCTCATGCCCTTCCTCATTGACGCCCATCCACAGGCTTCGACTCATGTTGAGGCAGCCAAAAAAGAATCTTTGCGACCTCCGTGACGGTCGCAGAGCCGTTACCAGGCTGATTCATCAGGATGAATCTTCGCTCCAGCTAAAATGCTGAGTTCCTGTCCTGTTTTGACTCCGCTTGACTCTTCCCTCGTAGCGGAACAGATAGCGAACATCAACATTCTTTGGGACATGAAGTCCCGTGCCACGCGAGCCTTGAGGAGGATCGTGAACGATGTCGCATGCCCGATCCTCAAGGGTTATCGAGGACTTAAGAGACCGGATCGCGCATCTGGAAGGCAGCGTGTCGCGCAAGGCGCTGGTGCTGCCCTTCGGTGTGCCGGAGGTGGACGAGCGACTGCCAGGCGGAGGACTTGCTTATGGAGCCCTGCATGAGGTCGCAGGCGGCGGAGCGGGTACTGTGGACGGCGCGGCGGCGGCCTTGTTCACGGCAGGCATCGCGGCACGGTCGAAGGGAAAGGTCCTGTGGTGCCTGACGCGGCCGGACCTCTTCGCACCAGCCCTTTCGCAGGCAGGGCTTCACCCGGATCGCGTCATCTACTGCGAGGCGGACCGGGAGGAGGATGTGCTCGCTTCCATGGAAGAGGGACTGTCCTTCGGAGGACTGGCGGCAGTCGTCGGTGAACTGGTGAGGCTGCCGATGACGGCGTCGCGACGCCTGCAGCTCGCCGCCGAGAAGACCGGGACGCTTGGCCTCGTCGTGCGCCGTTGGCGGCGGCAGACGGAAGCATCCGACTATGGCCAGCCGACAGCCTCCACCACACGCTGGCGGATCAGTGTCCTGCCGTCTGCGGCTCTGCCCGTCGCAGGTGTTGGACGGGCGCGATGGCTGGCAGAGCTGATGCGGGTAAAGGCGGGAGAATGTGCCGAGTTTGAGTTAGGAGCCTGCGATGCCAAGGGTCGTGTCTGTTCATTTCCCCTATCTGCCGACGGATCGGATTCGCAGGCATGGCGCGGGAGCCGTGCCGGTTGACCAGCCGCTTGTCGTCATCTCCCGCAGTGGCTCGAAGCGCTGGATATCGGCCGCCGACACTGCTGCCCGCAAGCTTGGCCTGAAGGTCGGCATGGCGGCCAGCAAGGCACAGGCCATGGTGGCAAACCTTCATATGTTAGACGCCGATCCGGTTGCGGATGCGGCAGCCGTCGAGCGGTTGGCGCTATGGGCGCTTCGGCAATACACCCCCGTTGTTGCGGTCGATGGTGCCGATGGCATCGTCATGGATACCGAAGGAGCCGATCACCTCCAGGGCGGTGAGGAGCTGCTGATCTCCGGCATCGTCAATGGTCTAAGGGGCAAAGGCCTGACAGCCCGTGCCGCTGTGGCCGACACCTGGGGTGCGGCCCATGCACTGGCGCGGTTAACGAGTGCCGAGACGGTGGTGGTGCCGCGAGGCGACGTCGCGAAGGCGGTGACAGGGCTTCCGATCCATTGTCTGCGGCTGCCCCCGGACACGATCCAGGGACTGCGCGTGCTGGGCGTGGAAACGGTGGGCGAACTGTCCGCCCTGCCGCGTGCGCCACTCACACTGCGGTTTGGTCCGGAAGTCGGTCGCCGCCTCGATCAGCTCTTTGGTCGTCTTGCAGAACCTATCGAGCCGCTGCGCACACCGCAACTGGTGGAGGTGGCGAGGAACTTCCAGGAGCCCATCGGTGCCGCTGAGACCATTGCCAAATATGTGCGGCGGCTGGTGGGGCAGTTGACGGCAAAGCTTGAGGAGAGGGGACTGGGTGTGCGCCGCTCTGACCTCATCATCCACCGGGTCGACAATAGCCGCCAGTGTCTTCGTGCCGGGCTTGCGAAGCCCGTGCGTGATCCGGCACGGCTGGCAAAGCTGCTCTGCGACCGTATCGAGAAGATCGACCCGGGTTTCGGCATCGAGCGGATGGTGTTGGTAGCGATAATGGCCGAGCCGCTGGAAGAGAAGCAGGTCGCAAGCGCTCTCGTCGAGGAGGAGGTGGTGGATGTGACGCCGCTTGTCGATATCCTCGGCAATCGTGGCCAGCGCCTTTACCGCATCACCCCTGTGGCCTCCGACGTTCCGGAACGCTCTGTCCGGCGCGTTGGTCCGACGGCAGCAGAGACGGGAGCCGACTGGGCCGCCAGATGGCCAAGGCCGTCGCGCCTCCTGGCGCACCCGGAGGAGATCGAGACCATGGCGGTGCTGCCCGACCAGCCTCCGGTGGTCCTGACCTGGCGCGGCAAGCGCCGCCGCATCGTCCGGGCCGATGGGCCGGAACGCATCTTTGGCGAATGGTGGCTGCGTCCGCGCGAGATGCAAGCGGTGCGCGACTACTTCGTGGTCGAGGACGAACAGGGCGAGCGGCTCTGGGTCTTCCGTTCAGGCGACGGCGTGGATGCAGGGACCGGATCGCACAAGTGGTTCCTGCATGGCATCTTCGGGTGAGGGGTGAGAGCATGCGCTATGCTGAACTCCAGGTGACGACGCACTTCTCCTTTCTGCGCGGCGCAAGCTCGGCCGAAGAGCTGTTTGCCACGGCGGCGGTGCTCGGGATCGAAGCCATTGGCGTCGTCGACCGCAACTCGCTTGCCGGGATCGTTCGGGCATGGGAGGCGGCCAAGACCACAGGGGTGCGCCTGGTGGTCGGCTGTCGTCTTGATCTCGCCGATGGCATGTCGCTGCTCGTCTTCCCGACGGACCGCGCCGCCTATTCCAGGCTCACGCGGCTGCTGACGCTCGGCAAAAGCCGGGGCGGCAAGGGCAAATGCATCCTCGACCTCTCCGATGTCGAGACCTACAGTGAGGGCATGATCGCGATTCTCGTTCCCGACGAGGCGGACGATATCTATGCAGGCCAGCTCCGCAAGGTGGCGGCAGTCTTCGGTGACCGCGCCTATGTCTCGCTTTGCCTGCGGCGTCGCCCGAACGACCGGCTGCGCCTCCACAACCTGTCGAACCTGGCGCAACGCCACAAGGTGAAGACGGTGGTCACCAACGACGTGCTCTTCCATGAGCCCGGCCGCCGGCAACTCCAGGACATCGTCACCTGCATCCGCAACCGCACCACCATCGACAGCATCGGCTTCGACCGCGAGCGGCATGCCGACCGCTTCCTCAAAGCGCCTGAAGAGATGCATCGCCTGTTTGCCGATTACCGGCAAGCTCTGGCTCGGACCCGTGAGATCACCGAACGCTGCCGCTTCGACATGAGCGAGCTGCAGTACCAGTATCCGGAAGAAGCCATCGTCCCTGGTTTGGATGCCCAGCAGTCGCTGACGAAGTTTGCATGGGAGGGGGCTGCGGAGCGCTATCCGGAAGGCATCCCGGACAAGGTCCGCAAGGCGATCCTGCACGAACTCGACCTGATCCGGACGATGAACTACGCGCCGTACTTCCTCACGGTCTACTCCATCGTCCGCTTTGCCCGCTCGAAGAACATCCTTTGCCAGGGCAGGGGGTCTGCCGCCAACTCCGCCGTCTGCTATTGTCTCGGCATCACCTCGATCAATCCGGAAACAGGCGACTTGCTGTTCGAGCGCTTCGTCTCCACCGAGCGCAACGAACCGCCAGACATCGATGTCGACTTCGAGCACACCAGACGCGAGGAGGTCATCCAATGGATATACAAGACCTATGGCCGCTCGCGCTCAGCCCTCTGCTCCACCGTCACCCGCTACAGGACCAAAGGCGCACTGCGCGATGTCGGCAAGGCGCTGGGCCTACCCGAGGACCTGATCGGCCAGCTCACCTCCGGCGTCTGGGGTTGGTCGAAGGACGGCATCGGCGACAAACAGCTTGCCGAGAACAACATGAACGCATCTGATTACCGGCTGCGTCTGGCGCTTGATCTGGCCTCCCAGCTCATGGACACACCGCGCCATCTTGGCCAGCATCCCGGTGGCTTCGTGCTGACCCAGGATCGGCTCGATGATCTGGTGCCCATTGAACCTGCCGCCATGGAAGACCGCCAGGTGGTGGAATGGGACAAGGATGACATCGACGCCTTGAAGTTCATGAAGGTGGATGTGCTGGCGCTCGGCATGCTGTCGTGCATGGCACGCTCCTTTGAGCTTCTGGCCGAGCACAAGAACGAGCCGATGGGTCTGGCTGATGTTCCGCAGGAAGACCAGAAGACCTATGCGATGATCAGGAAGGCCGACACGCTCGGCACTTTCCAGATCGAGTCCCGTGCCCAGATGGCCATGCTGCCAAGGCTCAAGCCCCGCACCTTCTATGACCTCGTTGTTCAGGTGGCTATCGTGCGCCCCGGTCCGATCCAGGGTGACATGGTGCATCCATATCTGCGCCGCCGGGAGGGCAAGGAGAAGGTGGAATATCCAACGCCGGAACTGGAAGCGGTACTGGGAAAGACGCTCGGCGTGCCGCTCTTCCAGGAAAGCGCCATGAAGGTCGCCATGGTATGCGCAGGCTTCAGTGCAGGCGAGGCCGACCAGCTCCGCCGTGCGATGGCAACTTTCAAGTTCACGGGCGGCGTCTCGAAGTTCAAGGACAAGCTGGTCGACGGCATGGTGAACAACGGCTACTCCAGGGACTTCGCCGAGAGGACCTTTACCCAGCTTGAAGGGTTCGGCTCCTATGGCTTCCCGGAAAGCCATGCCGCCTCCTTCGCCCTCATCGCCTATGCCAGCTCATGGGTGAAGTGCCATCATCCGGATGTCTTCTGCACCGCGCTCCTCAACTCCCAGCCGATGGGCTTCTACTCGGTCGCGCAGATCGTCCAGGATGCCAGGAACCACGGCGTGGAAGTGCGGCCCGTCTGCGTCAACCGCTCCCGATGGGACTGCACCATGGAAGAGACCAGCAAACCGGGTCGCTTTGCCGTGCGTCTCGGGATGCGGGTGGTGAAGGGACTGCCCATCAATGATGCGGCAAGGATCGTGCTCGCCCGAGCCGATCAGCCGTTTGAAAGCGCCGACGACATGTGGCGGCGCTCCGGCGTGCCGACAGCATCGCTCGTCAAGCTGGCGGAGGCAGATGCCTTCCTGTCGTCGTTGAAGCTCGAACGGCGTCAGGCGCTTTGGGACATCAAGGCGCTACGCGACGAGCCGCTGGAGCTATGGGCGGCGGCCGCCGAGCGCGAAGCCAGTGTAGTCGCGGAGATGCAGGAACCGGAGGTGCGGCTCAGGTCGATGACAGAGGGCAGGGAGGTCGTGGAGGACTTCTCCCACACGGGCCTCACACTCCGGTCGCATCCGGTCTCGTTCCTCCGCCCGGACCTCAAGCAAAAGCGGATCGTCACCTGTGCCGAGGCCATGGCTGAACGCGACGGGCGTTGGCTGTGGACGGCAGGCCTCGTTCTCGTCCGACAGAAGCCGGGTAGTGCCAAAGGCGTGATGTTCCTGACGCTGGAAGACGAGACAGGCATCGTCAATGCCGTCGTCTGGCCGTCGCTGTTTGAGAAGCAGCGGCGGATCGTCATGTCAGCCTCGATGATGGGGATCCACGGCCGAATACAGCGCGAGGGCGAGGTCGTGCATCTCGTGGCACAGCGCCTCTTCGACTTCTCCGGCGACCTTGCAAGCCTCGGCGAGCTGGGCGGCGACTTCCCCCTGCCGCACGGTCGGGGCGATGGAGCCACGCATGGCAGCGGTCCTGATCCACGCGACACGCACAAGCCCGTGACGCCGACCCGCGACATCTATATCCCGGACCTCCACATCGACACGCTGAAGGTCAAGTCGAGGAACTTCCATTGACTGGTGGCGAAGATGATCAACAGAGAGCGAGCACCTCCAGCATGAGTGAGGGCACCATCCTGCGCATCCGCGTGATCGATCTGGAAACCGCTGGCAACGGCTTGACCGACGTCTGCGAGATCGGGTGGCAGGACGTTGAACAGGGGGCGGATGGCATCTGGAAGCTGACGGACGAGCGAGGTGCACGGTTCGTCAATCCAGGACGACCCATATCTGCAGAGACCATGGCTATACACCACATCGAGGACAGCGACGTGATCGGCGCTCCATTTTGGAAGGAGGTCGCACCGTCAATTCTTCGAACAGAGGGTGGCGTCGTGGCACTCGCCGCACATCGTGCTGCCTTCGAGCAGCGCTATTGCACGCCGAGGCTGGCAGGTGAGGTAGCGTGGATTTGCACCTGGAAGTGCTCGCTGCGGGTCTGGCCGCAACTCACCAGCTTCTCCAACCAGATGCTTCGATATCAGCGTCGGCCTCAGGGTCTCATCCGCGAGATCGGTCTGCCCGCCCACCGCGCAATGCCGGACGCCTATGTCACCGCGCACCACCTTCGTGACCTCCTGAACGAGAGCAGTCTCGATCAGCTCATCGCCTGGAGCATGGAGCCCGGTCTGCTGCCCCGGGTGCGAAACGGCGTCCACAAGGGCAAAGCCTGGGATCAACTCACCGACGAGGCGCTTGCCGATCTGGCAAAAGATCGAGATATCGACGTCAGGTTCAGCGCGACCACGGAGATGATGCGCAGGGGTGCGGGAATGGAGCGGACGGAGCAGGGGAGCGCGCAAGGTACACTCATCTAGGTTTTCCACTTCGGGTAGAGGAGCGGGGCTTAGTCAGCTTCGGTCCGAGGCGGACTTCCAATCGTCTTTACAGATGCATAATCTCGTCCGAACGAATGCGACCCAGACCATCAGGACGCTAGATGCCAAGAAGCTCCAACATCAACACCTCTAAGGCGCACTTCGCGACGGATGAACAGGCCTCTGCCTTCGGGCATCTTCACTGGGAGCGGGAAACTTGAAGAGACTGGCAGTGATCACAGGCGGAAGTACAGGCATTGGCCGCTGTCTGGTCAAGGCCTTCGCCGCAGCCGGATATTTGGTCTCCTTCAGCTATGTGGCGTCAGACAGTGCCGCATCTGAAGTCGCCAGCGAGGTGGAGGCTAAGGGCGGCAGCGCGCGCGGGATTGATTGCGACGTCGGCAATGCTGCGGACGTGAAGAGGTTCTTTGACGAGACAACATCCTGGTCGGGCTTTGCTCCCGACGTGCTGGTCAACAATGCTGGCGTTCAGACATGGTCATCCCTGCTCGATCTGGAGGAGGGAGCATGGGACAGGGTAATCCAGACCAACCTGAAGGGTTGCTTCCTCAACACCCAAGCAGCGGCTCGTCTGATGATCGCGGCAGGCAAGAAGGGCACGATCATCAATATTGGGTCCGGATGCAACAAGCTGGCGTTTCCGAAGCTCGTTGACTACACGGCCTCCAAAGGCGGGATCGAGCAGTTCACCAAAGTGTCTGCTGCGGAACTCGGCCCGTACGGCATTACCGTCAACTGCATTGCTCCAGGGGCCATCGTCACGGAACGAACGCTCGACGAAGCGCCTGACTACCCGGAGACATGGTCGAAGATTACACCGCTCCGTCGCGTGGGGACGCCCGAAGACATAGCCGGGCCTGTTCTCTTCCTGACGACTCCCGCCGCCTCCTTCATCACCGGTCAAACAATCTGGGTCGATGGCGGGCTGTTCAGCCAAGCGCCGTGGCCGTACTGACAAGAGAGTAGCCTGCAGATCAGATTGACGTGGGGGAGAATGATGAGGGGAAGATCAGACTCGACTGATGCGCGCGTGGCCGCCAATGTTCGTGCAACACGGATCGCACAGCAGCTATCGCAGGAGAAGCTGGCGAAGATGGTTGGCATCTCGTACCAGCAGCTCCAGAGGCACGAAACAGGCCGCGACCGCATCGGTGCGGGCCGACTTCAGCAGATTGCCGCAGCTCTTCAAGTTCCGGTAACTCACTTCTTCGCGGGGCCACCTGAAGACGCGACGAGCGATGTAGTCTCCGCTTCAACTGGTGATGACCTTCTGCGGTTTCTCGTGAGCGAAGTGGGGGTGGAGTTTAATCAAGCGTTCCGGCGAATACGTTGCCCTGACACGAGACGAGACATCATTAACTTGGTTGGGTCGATCGCGCGGCAACACAAGTAATGCTTGCCGTCCATTGGCGTCCGAAGAAGATGAAGTTAGGCCAGACTGGATTCTTGGCAACTGCAGCACCGCCACATCCGCTTCGCAGTGCATGGTGCATGACGACCTCGTTAGATCCCGCGGTGGCGGCGGTCTCTCTTGTGTGAATGGGACCTACGACCCTTGCCACCAAATTTCCCCGCCTAAGCTGCCGCGGCTTGGCTTTTCCGCCCGCTGCATTAGCTGCCCTCGCTTTGGGAACAGTGGAGCACCAGGTGAGCATGCGGTTCGGGCGCTATAGCGCCATAGAGGAAGAGGACGGCTCATGGTCGGTCGTCGACACGGGCAGCGGGATGGTTATGCTCCTCTCCGGAGAACCGATGGTGTCGCTCCAGGAGCGCTTCGCCAAAGCCCTCGCGGAGTTCATGAACCTCGAGGAACAGCATGGCGGATACGTCACTCTCCAGTAGCTGTTTCGTCAGCGATCCTACGCAAAGACGGATCCCAGAAAAGTCGTGACTTCCTTTCCGACGCCGATCTGCCTGGAAGGAAGCGGAAGGCGGATCCATGCTGATCTGGCTGTCGTCTTCGATCGGCAAGATCATGGTCAAGTGGACCGCCTTCGTGGCCACCGGCGTCGCGATCTACTGGAAGATCTACGCGGCCGGTAAGGCTGCCGAGAGACCAAAACAGGCTGCGGAGAAGATGGATGCCGTCAGAGAGCGGCAGAGGTTTCAGGATGCCGTATCAAAGATGCCTACTGATCGCGTTCGTGACGAGCTTCTTGGCTGGGTGCGCGACGACGGCTGATTGGTGCGCTTGCAATCGTCTGTTCCGACCGACGGCAAAAGACGTTGCTACGATGTCCGATGGGATAGCTCGACAGCTTCTGGAGCCCAATTGAACGGGCGCCAAGGTGTGCGACTAGAAACCTTGAAAAAGGCCGGAATCACTCCCCAGCCTCGCTGTCCCTTACCCGCTGTTCCAGTTCTCGGTGGAAATCGTGTATGGACCACCATCGATGACATTCGGGCCGCTCGTATTGCGGCTGCTCAACCAGTTTTCCTTCTGCTATGAGCTGCCTCCGGGCGATCTTCTCGGAGAAGTGCTTCTTCCTCGGCTTCTCAGTCACGCAAACAGCTCCTTCTGCCCGGCATTTTCTCTTGCTTCGATCTCGTCGATGCTCCCCTGACGATACCAACCCGGCTCAGTCGGCCGCCGCCCCGTCACACGCTCGGTGACTAGGCAATCCCGCCCGCGATCCCATGAGTGCCTGACCCATAGCGCACCCTGCAGTTCCTCGATCGCCGCCAGTTCTGCCGCCGCGTCTTCCTCGGCTTCGATGACCCGGCGACGTTCCATTTCGGCTTCATCGAGCGCCTGGATCGCGTAGATGACAGCTTGGCGGTCTTCGTCGTGCAGCGATCTCGTTGCACCGACAGCCCAAGCCTTCACGACTGCAGACCAGTGCATGTAGCTGTCTTCCACCCACGACGGGCCGCACACCTTGAAGAGCTTTCCGGCCACCGCGGTAACTGTGGCGTCTCTCATCACTCGAGCCATCTCAGAAATCCTCCAGTTCGGCCATCGCCTTTGCTACAGCGGATTCGAACGGCTGGATTTCGTCCCCGCGCTCGATGTCTGCGACGGCGGCTTCGAGGCGCTCGACTTGGGATGTCGTGACCTGCTGCAGCCAATATCGGTACTCTGTTGAAAACGACCACAGGGAATACCTGTCGCAATCAGCGATCTCGCAGAGCACGTCGTCGACGTCGTTGCGGCCGATGTGGTCAAACTGATCCCGTAGCTGCCACACTCCGATCCGCCACCTGCTCCGGAGAGCGGCCATCGCATCGAGCGGAGGCACCTTCACATCTGGATGGATCGCCCACGTCACCCGCACACTGCCGCCTAGCTTGTCGGCGATCTCACGCATGCGCAACGGGTGCGGATGCCTGGCACGCACGAGTCCGGTATGGTCGTGCGCAGTGTAGATCGGCGTCAGATGAGCCTGATCTTCGCCGCCGACCTCAATGCGGAATGCCCCAACAACCGCACGCCAGTACGCGTCAACGGCCAGATCCCGGATCCGGTCGAGCGTGGCCGCGGGCATCCGGCGGTGGGATACCGTGGCGACACCGCGGCTGTAAGCCTTAAGCGTGATCGGCGAGATGCCGAGAGCGGCGGCGGCGGCGTCTCGGTCGATGCCGTACGATGCGAGCAGCTCCTCGGCTTCGCAGCATGCGGCGCCAATTTCGGAATCCGTGAGGTGATAGAGAGCGCGGGGGCGTGTGACGACGTCGTCTTCAATTTCGATGTCTAGTTCCATTTCAGTCTCCTCCGGCGAAGATCCGCCGTTGAGAAAATGGTGTGTCCATCTCCGGACACATGCAAGTCACCTCTCCAAAAAAAGCTATTGTCAAAAATTGGTTAGGTTAAAATTGGCGCGCACTATCGGTTTGAGTCCACACATTTGTCCGTGAGTTTTCCGCCGGCGATTTCTGCCGTTTGTCGCTTTCGGCCGTGAGCGGGATCCTGGTCTCATCAGACAAGGAGGTGTCGACATGGAACCGAAGAAGAAGTCACTCTGGAGCCTGCTGAATCCGTCCACCTGGATCGCCGCAATTTTCGAACCGTTGCTTAGGTTTTTCGGCCTGCTTTCGCCGCCCAGCACGGAAGGCTTCGAGAACCTGACAAAGGCGGACGTCGAAGAGGCAGCCGAGGATGCGAAGCGCACGGAAGAAGCGATCGATGCCATCCTCCGCGACATGTCGCCTGCTGAGGTCGTGAAAGCCTACGCGTCGGCGTCTCCGGAGGATCGTGCGCTGATGGATCTGTCCGCGCTCGATGATGAGGGTCAGCAGTGGCTCCAGAGCTTGTCGGAAGACGACCTGACGCTACTCTCGATGTCGACCGCGGCCGGATGTGCGCGGAGCCTGGAAGCGCGGGCCATGAAGCCGATCTATCCGAAGCCTGCGGCAGAAACAGAAGAGGCCGAGATCCTGCGGATCCCGACCGTGGAAGATGTCGAAGAAGAGAAGCGCGCATTCGTTGCCGCACGGTACCGTGAGCTATTTCTGGCTCCGGGCGTTGCCAACACGAATCCTAGATACATTCCCGGAAGCACCATCCACTGAAACTGACACCCAGTCGCTCTTGATCCTGAAACCGCCCATGTCTGACATCGGGCGGTTTTTGATTTCGAAGATCCTGATAGCGTCCCAAAGCTCGGGGACCTCGTTGAGAATTCCGCCCCAGCGAACTGCCATCGCCTCATCAGAGAGATCGGTGCGGGGATCCATTCAGGCTGCTCCACGATCACGGTTACGCTCGATGTGCGCCTGACGCTGCGCCAGCGCGACCCGGAGACGGCGAACCTCGGCCTCGAGCGAGGCAACGTGGCGTACGGCACGCATAGCCACGCGGCCAAGCTCATCTGCGCGACCGCGAGCCTCGACGAGTTCGCAGGCATACTTATACGCGGCGCGGCGTTCGCGGCGTTCCTCGGCAGCTTGCTTGCCCGCGGCAGCGGCTTCCGCGAAGGTAGACGCAATGCCGACCGTCAGCAGGGTCAGCTCGCCCATGGCGGCTCCGGCCGGATTGCGAGAAGTAAACATCGACATACGCAGCACTCCTGACCGACTTCGGGATCATAGGCGTACACGGAACCGAATCGCTTGTGAGCCCCAAATCTCCCGGAAAGGTAAAGGCTTCACGATCGATCTCATGGACTTCTGCATGCGTTATCTCGGCAGCTTCTTCTCGCTCAGCTTGTTGCCCGACTTGTTCGTGCAGCCCTTGCATCTGAGCCGAGTCGGGATCGCCGATAGAACCGCCTGCAGTCCCATCACCGGGGATGATATCGCGCCTCTCTATCGACCCGCTCCTCCTGCATGCGGACAGGTGCCGACAAGAACGTACCATTCCGGCAGCATATCAAGCGTCTCTTCAGCGGCCGCTGCCGTTGATGGTGCGGCCGCCTGCACTCCGGAAGAGGCGGATCCGGCGCCTGTGTGATCGTCATGCGATGCCTCTGATTGAGATGGATCAGGGTCTTCCCTGGGCGCTCGCGGACGGCGGCTTTCAGTGCCGCGCAGGACACCCCGAACGTCGTCGACCTCGATATCGTTTCCAGGAGCTGGCCACCGCTCTCAGGCGCATCCGACCAGACCTCTATTCGATATGGAGCATCAGGCGGCTCGGAGGATCCACGGCGGCTGCCTTCGCCGACCGTGTAGCCGACGTCGGCGCCATCGCGGACGAGATCGACACCTCGGCGGTGTTTCACGATACCCGCTCGTACTTCGGCTTCCAGCCGCGGGAGATTCCCTTCGACATCAGATTGCTGGCGATCCAGAGCTGGTCGCGGAGGAAATCGGCGTCGGCAAGCAGGGACCGGATCGCGACGAGCGGATCACCGCCTGCAGCATTGAGGACTGACACGGCGAGATCGACTTCCGCAGGCGACTGGGTGACAGTTTCTTCTTCCGGGATATCGAGAGCGAGCTGAGTCATGAGGGTCTCCGTAGGAATGATATCCGCGTCAACGAATTTGTTCCTATTTTGTTCTCATCGCCATGCGAGTCAAGCGAGTCTTGCTTCTGGCTCCGCCGGCGACAATCATACTCATGCGCGGCTTAGCTCAGTTGGTCAGAGCACCGCTCTCGTTGGGATGATCGTTGTGGCGATCCGTAAGGATCAAGGAAACAGCCACGGGGACTGACGGCAGAGGAGGTCCGCGGTTCGAATCCAAGACCGCCGGGTGGTGCCCGATATCGCACACTTGCTAGAAGGCGGCATGGAGAGATCCTGCCGCCTTTTCTGCGTCTCGAATCTTGCAGGGAATGAAGGCACGATCGCAGGTGACGCAGCTCGATGGAGGAGCGCACCCCAGCCGACAGCCGCGATCTTCAGTTCGCGGAGAGCATGCTGACGAGGGAGGTTCGACGGTTCAAATCCGTCCGTCACAGTCGTTATCCACAAGTCTGTTGACTTGGAACGAAAATAGAACGGAAAAACAGATAGTTACCTCGCGTGATCTAATGGTGATCTAGCGGGGTGTCCGTGTTTTGTCTGATGACAGAAGAATTCAGTGTAACCCATTGATATCATAAGATAAAAATGGTGGGTGATGTAGGGCTCGAACCTACGACCCGCTGATTAAGAGTCAGCTGCTCTACCAACTGAGCTAATCACCCGTCTAATCCGTCCGGCGTTTGGTGTCACCGGCGGTGTGAGGGGGCGTATAAAGGGGTTCATCCGGCTTGTCTAGCGGCGCGGCGAATTTTCTTGAATCTTTTTGCGGAGCGTTTCGCGCGCCTGTGGGAAAGCCAGTTACGGGCTGGTCCGCTGCGGGTTGCCGAAGCGCTGCATCAGGAAGGCGGTTTCCGTTTGCGACCCCGAAAGACGGCTCGATTTGTCGAGCGTGGTGGAACCCGGTTGCCAGGCGATCGAGGCGAACAGGATGATCGTTGCGGCATAGGTGGCGCCGATCAGAAATTTGCGGCCGGAAAACGAGGGTGTGGACATGGCCTATCTCCTTTTCCGCCGTAACTGCCGGCGGGTCGAAAGGTTCCGGGAGGTCCGTTGCAGACGTCGGCGGGGTTTACATCAGCGAGGGGAGCAGCCATCAATTCCTGCGGAGATAAGGAGGCTGCGCTTATGGCAATTGAAGACGACCTGGCACTGATCCGCGAACAGGAAAGGGTTTTGCAGTTCGACCGGTTCAATCTAGACAGTGCCTGGGAACTGGGGCGGCTTTTGCGGCAGATGGCGGTGGCCGCAGGCCATCCGATCGCTATCGATATCCACATCAACGGCATGCCGGCCTTTTACGCGGCCCTGCCGGGGTCGGTTCCCGACAATGCGCAATGGGTCAGGCGCAAACGGAATGTCGCCACCCGCTTCGGGCACGCAAGCTATGCCGTCGGACTGGGCCTGGCGAGGGACAATCGCAGTGTTTCGGAGAAATACGGTGTCGACGAAACCGATTATGCGGCGCATGGCGGCAGTTTTCCGATTGTCGTTCGCGGCGTGGGGGCAATAGGCGCGGTCACCGTATCGGGACTGCCGCAGCGGGAGGATCACAAGATGGTGGTTCTGGCATTGGCGGAGATGCTGGGTGTGGACGCGGCGCCGCTTGATCTCGATGCTGGTCCGGTGATCGTTTGAAGGAGCGGGCGATGGCCGTAGATGAAAAAGCCGCAGAGCGGGTCCTGTCATTCTGGTTCGAGGAACTTGGCAAGGCGCGCTGGTTTCAACCGCCCGAAGGTCTCGACGACCTCATTCGCGATCGTTTTGCGGACCTGCATCGGGCATTGGCGCAGGGCGATATCAGCGCGTTTCGTTCTTCGGGTCGATACCGGATGGCTGCCATTCTGGTGCTCGATCAGTTTCCCCGCAACATGTATCGCGGCACACCGATGGCCTTCTCGACGGACTGGATGGCCTTGCGGGAAGCGCGGCTATTGGTGGATGCGGGTCTTGACCGCGAACTTGACACCCACGCCCGCTGCTTTTCCTACCTGCCGTTCGAGCATTCGGAAGATGTTGACGACCAGGATCGTGCCGTCGCGCTGTTTTCCGATCTCGGGGATGCCGAATATCTCGATTTTGCGAGGCGACACCGAGACGTGATTGTAAGGTTCGGCCGCTTTCCGCATCGGAACGGCATCCTCGGGCGTGAAACGACCGAAGCCGAGCTCGACTATCTGTCGCAGCCCGGCTCCGGTTTCTGAAGGGTTGTCGCTCGATCGGTCGGCTATCGCCTGATGGCGCGGCCGACCGCGATCAGGATGCAGGCTCCGACAAAACCGGCGATGAGGTAACCCAGCCATCCGCCCAGCACGATGCCGAAAACGCCCAGAATGGCGTTGGCGACGATGGCACCGATGATGCCGAGAAGAATATTCATGAGCACGCCCATATTGCTGCGCATGAACTTTTCAGCGAGCCAGCCGGCAATGCCGCCGATGATGATGGCTGCGATCCAGCCGATACCTGCTTCTTCCATGGATGATACCCCTTTTGAACTGTGCGGGGGTGAACGCGAACAAGGAATTGTGGTTCCCGATCAAGCATCGCTGGCCATTGAAAAAATGCAGTTTTTGACCGCCATCGCGTCGTTCCTTTCCTTCGCCGCGATCTATCCCTATCTTCGCGGACGAATCTGCCCGCCTGGCCCAGTTTGATGGATGAGTAATCGCGTGTCCGAAACGAAGACGAAGAAAACCGGCATTGGCCGTATTGCCGCGGCCGCCATGATCGCGCTTTTGATTGCCGTTGCGCCGGGTCCGTTGTCTTCGGCTGGCCACGCGGAGGATGTTCCGGCGGGCGCGGGGCATGCCCAGGCAGCACCGGGCCAAACAGCACCATCCCAAACACCACCAGCCCAGAACCCGCCGGCCCAGGCGCCGGCAAATCCGCCGCAGGGCAGCCAGCCGGCGTCTTCGCAGCCGGATCAGAACGGTCAGGCCGCGCCCGCCGATAGCGGCGTGGCGCAGGTGACGGCTGATTCCATCAATGCCAATGTGCGCGCCAACCTGGCGGGCATCCGTTCGCAGCTCGACGCCTTTCGCGAGCGCGTGCAGCGGGACAGCGATGACGATGGCAGCCTTGCCGAACTGCGCGTTCGTGCCGAGGAAATCACCGCCGCGATGCAGGAGACCTCGGCGCGGCTGAAGGAGCGGGAAACGCAGATTCAGGAACGCCTGACCGCTCTCGGCGAGGCGCCCAAGCAGGGACAGCCCGGCGAGCCGCCGCTCGTGTCGCAGGAGCGCGGCAGGCTTATGAACGAGCGGGCGGAACTCAATGTCGTCGCGGAAAACGCTGCAAGCCTTTCCGACAGCGCCAACCAGCTTGGCAATACCATCACCAATCTGCGGCGCAATCTTTTCACCCGGACGCTGTTTCGCCATACCGACATGTCCAGCGACCTGTTCATCGAAGCCGGGCAGGCAACCAAGAGGGAAGTATCGAACTTCGCGCGGACAATTTCAGGCTGGGCCGGTTTCGTATGGAACTACAAGAAGTACCAGCTGCTGGGTGCGCTGGTTCTTTCGCTTGGCGCAGGTCTTCTTTTCCTGCTCGGAGGCTACCGCGTCTTTGCGCGGCTGATCCACCGCAGGGTCGTGGGCGGCGAGGCGCCGTCCTATCTGCGACGGCTGTCGGTGGCCTTCTGGTCCACAGTCGTCGAGACCATGTCGCTTGCGGCGTTTCTGATCTGCTCCTATCTCTTCCTCGACGGCTTCAACGTGCTGCGATCCGACGTGTCGGCGATGGTCGCGTCGTTTTTCGGGTTCGTCTGGTTCATCTATTTCGTCTGGAACCTGACGTCGTCGGTGCTTGCGCCGGCAGATCCGGACTGGCGGCTGGTGCGCATCACCAATCGCGGTGCTCGGCTTCTGTCGCTGGCGGTCATCGCCATGGCGGTGGTGAACGGGCTCGACTATCTGCTCGGCTCCGTCAGCGAAGCCCTGAATTCGCCGCTGATCGTCACGATTGCGAAAAGCATCATCGCGGCCTTCGTGATCGGTCTCATCATGATCGGCCTGTCCTTCGTGAAGCCGATCATCGCTGCGGGCGAAACGGCCGACGCACAGGGACATCCGTGGCCGCGGGCTGCGCGTATCCTGTTGCGACTGGCCGGCCTGCTTCTGATTCTCTCGGTGATTGCCGGCTATGTGGGCTTTGCCCGCTTTGTCGCGACCCAGGTCGTCCTGACGGGTGCTGTCACCGTGTTGATCTATATCGGTCTGCTTTCGGGCAAGGCGGTTTCCAAACAGGGCGCCTTCAAGAAGACAGCGGCGGGCACGAAGCTGGCCGAGCGTTTCAAGTTCGGCGATGTCGGGCTGGATCAGACGGGGCTTCTCGCCGGGCTGAGCATCTATGCCTTCGCGCTGGTGTTCGGCATTCCGCTGATCCTGCTTACCTGGGGCTTTCAGCTGACCGACATCGAGTCCTGGGTCTACCAGTTCTTCACCCGCATCACGATCGGCAATATCTCAATCTCGATCGTCAGCATTTTTGGCGGCGTCCTTCTGTTCGCCGCAGGATATGTTGTGACCGGCTGGATTCAGAAATGGATCGACGGCAATGTCATGGCCCGTGGCCAGGTCGATATGGGCGTGCGCAATTCGGTGCGTACCGGCATCGGCTACCTAGGCGTTGGCCTGGCGGCACTTATCGGCATTTCGGCCGCGGGGATCGATCTGTCGAGCTTCGCGCTCGTGGCGTCAGCCCTGTCCGTCGGTATCGGTTTCGGTCTGCAGAACATCGTTTCGAACTTCGTGTCCGGCTTGATCTTGTTGGTCGAACGGCCGTTCAAGGTGGGCGACCACGTCATCACCGGCGCGACGGAAGGGATCGTCAAGCGTATTTCGGTGCGGGCCACGGAAATCGAGACATTCCGTAAGCAGTCGATCATCGTGCCGAACTCGGAGCTCATCAATGCGCCGCTCGGCAACTGGACGCATCGCAACCGCATCCAGCGCAACGAGATCCCCGTTTCCGCCAGTTACGACGCCGATCCGCATCAGGTCATCGAGATCCTGCTCGACCTTGTCAAGGAAGTGCCAGAAATCCTCCGCACCCCGGAGCCGCATGTGGAGTTCCTGCGTTTTGCACCGTCTTCGCTCGATTTCGAACTGCGGTTCCACCTGGCCGACATGGACGCCGGCTTGCGCATACGGAACCAGTTGCGCGCCGATATCCTCAAGGCTTTCCGTAGGGCGGGCATCGACATTCCGTTCCCGCAACAGGAAATCGTCCTGCATCGCGGCAAGCCGAATTGGGTCCCGGAGAAGGAAGAGGATCCGCGCGGGGGAGCGTAATCAAGTATAGGTCGTGCCGGCCGCAAGGACTGACCGGAAAGATCATGTTTTCGATTAACGGTTCTGCAAAACGTCATCGTCAATATGCTTCATCAGGGGCGGTTCTCACTGACAGGGGCATCATGACTTTTCTCGGCATTTCCGGCATGCAATATTCCGGCCAGGACCTGGCCGGCGCGCGTATCCTTCTGGCTGAAGACTCCAATGTCTTCACTTCGATGATCGGCAAGCGGTTGAAGGAACTCTTTGGGATCGAGGTGGAGATCTGCCGAAATTTCGAGGACTTGCAGCTCGCCTATGATCGGTCCACCGACCCCATTACACTCGCCATATCCAACATCAACCTGCCCGGCGCCGAAAACGGTGAGGCGCTCGAATACCTGATCGATCTCAGCGTTCCCGTCATCGTCTTCACCGGCACATTCCATGAGGATACCCGTGAGAAGCTGCTGAAGCAGGATGTCGTCGACTATATTCTCAAGGATAACGTCTTTGCCGTTGAAATGCTGGCGGAATCGGTCTGCCGGTTCCTCACCAATCATCAGCATCACGTCCTCATCGTCGATGACAGCCCGACCGCCCGGGCGCTGCTGACCAGCCGGCTCAAGCGTTACAATTTCCGTGTGAGCACCGCCGACAGCGGCGCGAAAGCGCTCGACCTTTTGAAGAAGAATGCCGACATCGGTCTCGTCGTCACCGATTACAACATGCCGGATATTGACGGGTTCGAACTGACCCGCCGCATACGCTCGGTGCGCGGCAGCCACGAGCTGCGCGTGATCGGCGTATCGTCCTCCGACAACCGTCTCCTTTCGGCGCGTTTCCTCAAGGCGGGGGGGAATGATTTCATGCTCCGCCCGTTCATCGACGAGGAATTTTACTGCCGCGTCAACCAGAACCTCGACACGCTGATCCAGATCCGCTCGATGCGGGCGGCCAGTGCGAGCGCAGGTCAGGCACAGAAAAGCGTGGCGTAACCGCTTCGCGGTTCCCCATAACGAACGGTAGGGCGTCGCTGCCGGCAGCGGCGCCTTTCTTGTCGAAGATATCGCGTCTCAGGCGGCAACGCTTTGTTGCGCCGTCATGATCGTGAGCTTGCGGTCGGCGCGTTCCTGCTGCGGGGAGCGGTCATAGACCTCGCGGTAGCATTTCGAGAAATGCGAGGCCGAGACGAAACCGCAGGCGACTGCCACTTCCACGACGGGCAAGGAGGACTGGACCAGCAGATGGCGCGCGCGGTCGAGTCGGATTTCCAGATAGTAGCGGGCAGGGGAGCGCCCCATTTCCTGGCGGAACAGGCGCTCGATTTGCCGCCGCGACAGACCAGCGCTATCGGCGATGTCGATGAGGGAGAGCGGTTCGGCAAGATTGGCCTCCATGACCTCGATGATCGACAGGACCTTTGAGTTCTGGATGCCGAGACGTGCCCGCAGGGGCAACCGCTGACGGTCGTGCGGACTGCGAACGCGATCGGTCAACTGTTGCTCGCAAATGCGGTTGACAAGGTTGTCCCCGAAATCCTGCCCAATCAAGTTCAGCATCATGTCGAGGGAGGCGGTACCGCCGGCGCAGGTATAGATGTTGCCGTCCACCTCGTAGAGATCGGCATAGACTTCGGCCTGCGGAAAGGCCTCGGCAAATCCCGGCAGATTTTCCCAGTGAATGGCGCAGCGTTTGCCATTGAGAAGGCCGGCCTGGGCAAGAAGATGCGCGCCGGTGCACAGGCTGCCGACGGCAAGGCCGCGATTGTAGGTTTCGCGCAGAAACGCGCTCGCCGTCTTGTTGTGGAAGTCCTCTACCTGGATGCCGGAACAGACCAGTACCATGTCCGGCCTGTGTTCGCCGCCGAGCGCCTTTCGTTCGTCCGCGATGGAGGAATTGACCTCGATGCCGATGCCGCAGGAGGAGACCACCTTTTCACCATTGGTGGAACAGAGCCGCCATGTATAGGCCGCATAACCCAGCATGCGATTGGCAATGCGCAGCGTCTCGACTGCGGCAGCGAAAGGCAGCATGGTAAATTGCGGAACGAGGAAGAAGGCAATCGAGCGCTTTTTGGTCGGGAACGTGTTCATGCCGCGGTCTCCAAGACGAATGTCAATTCCTCGCGTGAACTATGCGCCGTCAATATCCAAATAGCGACATAAATATGGGGCTTCGCGGCATAACTCGCGAACCCCCATATTTGCTTGGTTCCGACACGGCGTCCGTTGCGACAAGCGGCGTCGTCACCGGCAATACGGGCGACTATCAGGCTAAAGTATCCGTTTTGATCAAGCCGGTTTTGGAGTCCATTTTTGCTTTTTTCGCAGGAGTGCGTTTGCGAGGACCACGAGCTTTCGCATGACGGCGGT